>JNKK01000119.1 GCA_000702845.1 Lachnospiraceae bacterium FE2018 | reverse complement strand
CGGAGGTAGCAGGTATTCAGGAGGCGCCTGCATAACACGAGGAAAGCGGTGAATAATGAATCATCGAAGGCCGGGCCCACGCCCGGCTTTCGCTATGCCTGAACACATCACCGGCCCATCTTTTTCAGCATATTTTTCAATATTATTCGGATAACCAGTTGTGCAAAAAATGTGAGGATAGTAAAATATAATATATAGTTTGGCAGAGAAGTATAAGCCGGAGAAACCATGTGACAGCAGTCTGCCGCATGGCTTTCTGCGGCTTTCTCTATTCAGATGAAGAGTGAAACAAGGAGGTGTCTATGAAACAAAGAAACAGAATACTTGCATTGGCAGTTGTGTTCGTTATGATTAGTTTGGTGTTTTTGTCAACACCACAAACGGTTAAAGCCGGTGTTAAGCATGAAGCGTTTACGATCATAACACCTGCTGAAAACCAGTCGTATCCGGTTAATGAAGCTTTAACAGTTACGGTCAGAGCAGACAAGTTTATTGAGACGTACATAAATGGATTTAAAGCCAGTACGCACAACTATGTAATTCTTGAAATTCTGAAAGATGATGTCAGTAAAAAAACTATCAGTTTATGTTTTAGCACAACATCCGGAATGGGAGTATATGCAGTCGGAATGAATATGACCAGTACCTTCACCCCGACAGAACTGGGGACATACACGGTTAAAGTTGGCTTCTGTCAATATGATAGAGGAGAGAAATGTGTTGAGGTAGGATACAATAAAATCACTGATCTGAATTATCTTGGTTCTTATACATTCAAGGTTGTGAAAGCGTCAGAGATTAAAGACACTACGACTGATGGTGGAAAAGCAGGCAAGAGCACTGGAACAGGAACAAGTACTGTAAGCAATGTAAATACAAATGCAGGTACTTATACGATTAATAACGGGAGCGCTACATTTAAAGCTCCTAAAAATACATCTGTGACAAAGCTGACAATACCCGCCACCATCAAAGCCAACGGTAAAACCGTTCCGGTCACAGCGATTGCAAAAAACGCGTTCAAGGGAATGGATAAGCTGACAACCGTAACAATTGGCAAGAACGTCAAATCCATCGGCGCCAAAGCTTTCTATGGATGCAAGAAACTGAAAAAGATAACAATCAAGACAACTAAACTTACAAAGAAAAC
>JNKK01000118.1 GCA_000702845.1 Lachnospiraceae bacterium FE2018 | reverse complement strand
CGGAGGTAGCAGGTATTCAGGAGGCGCCTGCATAACACGAGGAAAGCGGTGAATAATGAATCATCGAAGGCCGGGCCCACGCCCGGCTTTCGCTACGCCTGAACACATGACCGGCCCTCATTTTCAGCATTTTTTCAATATTTTTCAGAAAGTCAGTTGTACAAAAAATGTGGGGATAGTACAATAAAATATATATTATGGCAGAGAAGTTTTAGCCGGAGAAACTATGTGACACCAGTCTGCCGCATGGGTTTCTGCGGCTTTTTCTGTTTCATGAAAATAAAGGAGGGGTTGTGAATGAAATTGAAAAATAGAAGTCACGAAATGGTTTGGTGGATTTTTCTTTTTATGTGCTTTTTCCTTATTAATACCACAACTACTGTATATGCCAGAGTAGAATTGGGTGGAGATTCAAGTAATGATAAAGAAATAGTATTGCCAAAGGTTACCGGATTGAAAGCAGACACGATTTCGACTGATTCGATTACAGTTGCCTGGACTCCGGACACAGAACATCATGCTTTTCAGGTGGCAATTTCAGATAAGGCAAATATAGCGCCTGAGTTTCCGACAGAACAAACATGGATTACTTCCAATGATTATGACAATCCGCACTACAAATTCGAAAATCTGACTGCGGATACCATGTATTATATCCGCATTCGTTTTGTAAAGATTGAAAGTGCATACCCGCGGGTGGGCTTAGATGTATTCTATGGCGATCCAAGCGATGTTCTTATGGTAAAGACTCTATCTGAAAGCAGTGAAGCTAAAAATACCAAAGCATCCGGCAGTGCAAAAACCATCAAAAACTCGGCAGGAACATTTACAGTCAAAAACGGATCCGCAACACTCAAAACTCCGAAGAACAAAACCCTTACGAAGCTGGCAATTCCCGCCACCATTAAAGCCAACGGCAAAACTGTTCCGGTCATAGCGATTGCGAAAAACGCGTTCAAGGGAATGGATAAGCTGACAACCGTAACAATTGGCAAGAACGTCAAATCCATCGGCGCCAAAGCATTCTATGGATGCAAGAAGCTGAAAAAGATTACAATCAAGTCGACCAAGCTTACAAAGAAAACAGTAGGCTCCAAAGCCTTCACAGGCATCCATAAAAAAGCAGTCATCAAGTGTCCAAAGGGAAAGAAGGCGGCATACAAAAAAATACTTCTGAAAAAAGGCATGAAAAAAACCATGAAATTCAAATG
>JNKK01000117.1 GCA_000702845.1 Lachnospiraceae bacterium FE2018 | reverse complement strand
GGAAGCATGCACTTTCTTGAATCTCGGAAGATCTGCATGCCTGCCCGGACATATGAGGCATGCGTTTTATTGAAAACAGAAAAACAGCATGCTTTTCAGATATTGAAAGGCATGCTGTATCATTACACAAAAGAATTATACATGTATTTGGAGAAACAAAAATGGAATTCAGACCCTGCATTGACATTCATAACGGTGCCGTGAAACAAATTGTCGGCGGCTCACTCCGGGATACCGGCGATCTGGCAACGGAAAATTTTGTCTCCGAGCAGGATGCCGCCTTTTACGCACGTCTGTATCAGGAACTGGGAATTCGTGGGGGACACGTGATTTTATTGAATCCTGCCACGTCCGATTATTATGAGGCGACAAAATCCCAGGCGATCTCTGCACTGCAGGCATGGCCGGGCGGACTGCAGGCCGGCGGCGGCATTACACCGGAGAATGCAGAGGAATTCCTAAACGCCGGTGCAAGTCACGTTATCGTGACATCTTACGTATTCCGCAGCGGAAGCATCGACTATGCGCGATTGGAACGCATGGTCGAGACTGTGGGAAAGAAACATCTTGTACTGGATCTGTCCTGCAGGAAACAAAAAAATGGTAACTACTACGTCGTGACAGACCGCTGGCAGAAATTCACAGACACTGAAATATCTCTTCAGACACTCCGTACACTTTCTTCTTACTGCGATGAATTCCTGATTCACGCAGCAGATGTAGAAGGAAAACAAGGCGGCGTAGACGAGGACCTGATCAGGATTCTTGCACAGCTTGAAAACTTCCCTGTAACATATGCAGGCGGAGTCGGCAGCTTTGAAGATCTTGACATACTAAAAACCGCCGGAAGAAACCGGCTGAACGTCACCATCGGCAGCGCACTCGATCTCTTCGGCGGCTCCATGCCGCTTAAGGAGGTGCTCGCAGCACTCTAATCCTTACATATGCTCTAATCTAAACTCTGATATAAACCTGATTTATAATGTGCATCCGCACCCTTGCCAAGTGCTCTCCTGCGGATGCACTTTTCTTGATTTGTTGTTTCCCGCCAGACGTTTTCTCCTGATTTTGTGCATCCGCATCCCGACCAATCCCTCTCTTGCGGATGCACTTTTCTTGACTTCTTTCCTTCGGCCGGCGTTTGTTTTCAGCTTTTGTGCATCCGCATCCCGGCAAATCCCTCTCTTGCGGATGCACTTTTCTTGATTTGTTGTTCCCGGCCAGAAGCTTTCTCCTCTTTTTGGGCATCTGCATCCCGGCAAATCCCTCT
>JNKK01000116.1 GCA_000702845.1 Lachnospiraceae bacterium FE2018 | reverse complement strand
TGATATGCTACCCCCAAGTAGGACACTGAAATATAAAACCTACTTGGGGGTATTTCTATGTCCAGAAAAAGTAAGATCGATCCATCACTAAAGGTTGAACTTGTAGAAAGGTATCTTGAAGGAGAGATTAGCGTCAAAGAGGCCGGGCGGTTGGCAGGGCTAGCCGGAAACGGGGCAGATACTTTCCATAAATGGGTCAATATCTATCGTAATGAGGGACCAGCAGGCTTGTTGGAACAAAGTCATAACAGGCGCTATTCTGAAGAAACCAAACTGCAGGCTGTCTATGATTATCTTGACGGAAAGGGATCTCAGATGGTTATAGCAGCCCGGTATGGACTTCGTTCAAAAAGGCAGTTACAAATGTGGCTTAAGGAGTACAATACTCATGGAGGAATCAAATCCCGCACAAGCGGAGGAGGTAGCTACATGAGGAAAGCCAGACAGACGACGCCGGAAGAACGTCTTGAGATCGTACAGGATTGCCTTGCCAATAATAAGAATTATGGTGCAGCTGCATTGAAATACAACTGCTCCTATCAACAGGTACGCAACTGGGTATTGCGTTATGAGAAGATGGGATCAGCTGGTCTGGAAGACCGGCGTGGAAGGCGCGCAGGCACACAGCCTGCGCGGACACCTGAAGAAGAACTTCGGGATAAAATCGCAGAACTGGAGCGAAAGAACCGTGACCTCCAGATGGAGAATGATCTGTTAAAAAAAGTCAGAGAGTTAGAGATGAAAGATCGCTATCTCTGACTCGGCATCTGTATAAGTATCAGGCGATCAAGGAACTATCAGAGACTAAGCACTATCCTGTACAGCGGCTCTGCAAATATCTGCATCTGTCACGGGGAGCCTACTACCGCTGGCTGAAAAACCCGGTCAGTTATAGCGAGAAGAGGAACCAGGAGATTGCAGAAAAAGTCAAGACCATCCATGAGAGACATCCTGATATGGGATATCGCAGAATACGGGACGAACTGGAAAGGCATCACGATATCGATGTCAATGATAAGCGGATCCTTCGAATCTGCAGAAAACAGCATATCCAGTCTACGATTAAGTGGAAGCCTAAGAGTTGCACTAGGAACAGCAATGATCCGGCACATATCGCAAAGAACTATCTGAACCGGGATTTTCATGCTGACGCACCGAACGAGAAATGGCTTACTGATGTGACAGAGTTCAAGTATTACATCGGCATCGAAGTTCACAAGGTATACCTGAGCGCCATTCTGGATCTTTATGACCGCAGGATCGTAGCTTACAAGATCGGAGACCACAATGACAATCCATTGGTTATGAACACCTTTGATGCAGCTGT
>JNKK01000115.1 GCA_000702845.1 Lachnospiraceae bacterium FE2018 | reverse complement strand
TCCATCGGCGCCAAAGCTTTCTATGGATGCAAGAAACTGAAAAAGATAACAATCAAGACAACTAAACTTACAAAGAAAACTGTTGGCTCAAAAGCATTCACCGGAATCAACAAAAAAGCAGTTGTCAAGTGCCCGAAGGCAAAGAAGGCGGCTTACAAAAAAATCCTTCTGAAAAAAGGTATGAAAAAAACCATGAAATTCAAATGATTTTCTGAATCTGCCTGCAACAAAACAATCAACATCGAAGGCCGGGCCCACGCCCGGCTTTCGCTACGCCTGAACACATGACCGGCCCATCTTTTTCAGCATATTTTTCAATATTATTCGGATAACCAGTTGTACAAAAAATGTGGGGATAGTACAATAAAATATATATTTTGGCAGAGAAGTATAAGCCGGAGAAACTATGTGACAGCAGTCTGCCGCATGGTTTTCTGCGGCTTTTTCTGTTTCAATGGAGAGTAAAACGAAGAGGAGGTGTCTATGAAAAGAAGAATCAGTATATTTGCGTTGTCATTTTTACTCTTTATGACATCATGGATTTCTGCAACTGCCGTGAAAGCGGAAACAACATATACATGGGAGTATGTTGGAGGATCCTTCTGCGGAACAGAAGAAGGCGATATGCGGGTGATGCATCAAAAAATTAATGAAACACATAGTGATGGTGAACAGAATTATGCAGATCTTTACTGTGCACTTCAAATACCACCGAAATCGATTCCTGCCGATAAGGAACTTGCACTTAAAGTTAAATTATATGGAACTGTGATTCGCAATGACCGTAACAGGGGAATTTATATGTCCTGTGATGTCATAGTGGCGCCATCAGATTTAGATATGGATGCCACGCTCAACGCGGGTTATTCAATGACACCGGATGATTATTCTGCTCTTTCGTGGGGTAATTATGCGGGGGGATTTGGAGATAAAGAAACGGTTGTAAGAAGAACTATGAGTCACAGCGGTTATAGCGAAGGAGATACAATATCGATATATTTGCGCAGTCGTGGGTTTGGGCAGTGCGAATGGAAGTATAGATTGAAGAAAACAGGATCAGACAGCGGTGATGCGGGAAACAACACTTCAAATGGCTCTTATGCAATTGTGGGTAAGTGCGTATATGTGATAAAGAATAATAAGGCGACATTTTACGGTCCGAAGAATGTGAATGCAACCAGCATTACCGTGCCTGCGACGATTCAGTATAAGGGAAAGAAAATCTCCGTTACTGCGATTGACAGTTTGGCATTCAAGGGATATACAAAACTGAAATCTGTGACTATCGGCAAGAACGTCAAATCCATCGGCGCCAAAGCTTTCTATGGATGCAAGAAACTGAAAAAGATAACAATCAAGACAACTAAACTTACAAAGAAAAC
>JNKK01000114.1 GCA_000702845.1 Lachnospiraceae bacterium FE2018 | reverse complement strand
TGGCTCATAAGCATGGAATACGTGCGGAAAGTACTGTTTCCAAATGGATACGGCAGTATAATAGTCATGAGGAATTGACCGATTCCAGGCCAGAAGGAGGCGGATATCTCATGACGAAGGATAACAAGCCAAGGAAGACCACTCGAGACGAGCGGATCCGAATTGTAGAGTATTGCATCGCCAACGCAAACAATTATGCACTTGCTGCAAAAGAGTTCAATTGTTCTTACGGACAGGTATATTCCTGGGTAAAAAAGTATCAAGCACAGGGAGTCGAAGGTTTATATGACCGGCGCGGTCGGAATAAACCTGTGGATGAGCTTACGGAGTTGGAGAAACTGCAGGCTGAGAACCGGCTGCTTAAAGCTCAGGCCAAACAGCAGCAAATGGAGATCGACTTCTTAAAAAAACTCGATGCCGTCGAGAGGAGGTGACCCTGAAGCGAACAAGGCATCTGGATATCTATATCACAATAAAAGAGCTTATTGAGGAACATCCTGATTATCCGGTAAACCGTCTGTGTAAATTTGGCCATATCACCAGGGCTTCTTACTACAAATGGAAAACTCGGGTGGATAATGAAAATGATGTTCTTAATAAGCGAATAGCAGAAAAGGTGGAGCAGATCCATGATGAACATCCGGACATGGGGTACAGACGTATCCGTGATACTCTGGAACACGACTGCGATATCAAAGTCAACGATAAGCGAGTCCTTCGTATATGCCGGAAAAAGAAAATCCGTTCCATAATAAAACATCGTTATAACTGCTGCACGAAGCCAGCGTCAGATCCGGCCTATATAGCAGAAAACATACTGAACAGGGAATTCCATGCTGACAAACTCAATGAGAAATGGGTTACAGACGTCAGCGAGTTCAAGTATGGTACCGGTGAAGACGAACGGAAGGGAAAGATTTATCTGAGCGTTATACTGGATTTGTGTGACAGGCGACCAGTTGCATATATCTATGGTGATCATAATGATAATCCACTTGTGTTTTCCACGTTTGATAAGGCAATGGAGAACGCTTCGGGAGCAACCCCTATTTTCCATAGTGACAGAGGGTACCAATACACATCAAAAGAATTCCGGCAGAAAATCGTGGATGCAGGAATGACGCAAAGCATGTCAAGAGTGGCTCATTGTATAGATAATGGCCCCATGGAAGGCTTCTGGGGAATCATGAAACGAGAGATGTACTATGGACATAAGTTCAAGACGAAAGAAGAACTTTTGCAGGCCATTGAAGAATATATGATCTATTACACGACCAAGCGCGTACAGAGAAACCTGAACGTAATGACACCAATGGAATACCACGAAACTAAGTTGAAGGAAGCAGCATGAAAACTGCCCGGCAGGAATACCGGGCAGGAAAAACTTTTTGTTTTTTCAATTGTCTACTTGACGGGTCGCACACCA
>JNKK01000113.1 GCA_000702845.1 Lachnospiraceae bacterium FE2018 | reverse complement strand
CTTGTCCTGAAACTCAGGCAACGCAGATGGCGCTGCTCTAACCCTCTGTGCAGATATACAGCAAATGAAGAGTTTAACTTCGTCGACAAGCATAAACGAAATACTAATGCAACTGACATGCTGATTATTAATGCGTTTCGTGATCTCTCAGCTTCTGCTGTCAGCATTGCTGAAAAATTCGGAGTGTCCGATACCTATGCACTGGAAACGTTTGATAAGTATGTTAAGTTGGAACGTCTTCCTTTAACCGATATTATATCCGTGGACGAGGTGCATCTGGATTTAGATCCATTCTGCAAGTATGCACTTATCATTCAGGATTTTTTCACCGGCGATCCAATCGATCTTTTGCAGAGCAGAAGGTCTACATCCACCGAACCCTACTTTACTTCTATCCCCATGGAAGAAAGACGTAATGTTAAGTACCTGATTTCTGATATGTATAATCCTTATATCAACTATGTCGATAAGTACTTTCCTAATGCCGTCTCTGTCGTTGATTCCTTCCACGTAATTCAATGGATCAACCATTCTATTGAGATGTATATCCGGAACCTGACTAAAAAATACAAGCAGCGCGATCGTGAAAACTATGAACAGCAATGGCATCCAGAGGTAATGCCTGCCTATATACCTCAGTCACGTGAAGTATATCTGCTCCAGAAGTTCCGCTGGCTGATTCTATCAAACCAATCCAACATCACTTATCACAATGAGCTCCGCAGGGACAAACACCTCAATTGCCTGATGAATACTTATGATTATGAAGACGCTCTTTTTCAGATAGATCCCAATCTTCGGGAACTGAGAGATCTCAAGGAACTCTATATTACATTTAATACACGCAATGCCGGTCATCCCATGGACGCAAGACTGGATCTGGATGAATTAATCAGCGTTTACTTACAGAGCAGCAATCCTATCTTTATTGATTTTGCCGACCTGCTGATTCGGTTTCATGATTACATCCTTAATTCTTTCGTCATGGCAGAACGTCATGGTTCAGGAAAAATATATGACAGCCGGCTCTCCAACGGCCCCATCGAATCAATCAACAGAAAAGTAAAAGACTTGAAACGAGCCGGGCGAGGATACCGGAACTTTGAGCATTTCCGTTCCCGCTTTCTTTTTGCGGCTCGTAGAAATCCAGTGATTACAGGAAGTTCTAATTCACATCCAGTTTCCTACTATCAAAACGAAGATTGATTTTCATTGCACAACCGGCCTGGCAAATGCCAGACCGGTTGTATAAAATTCCAATTTAATTGCCAGATTAATCATCCTTATAGGTCTCAGCTTCTGGAAAATCTCAGACCCCACTGATCGTCCCTACTAAACTTGGAAGAAATCCGGGACCCTACTGTTCGCCCCTAATAAACTTGGAGGTCCAGATAGGTCAGACCCTACTAATAGACCCTACTAAAGTTGGTGAAACCCCACTAAACTTGGATGACCC
>JNKK01000112.1 GCA_000702845.1 Lachnospiraceae bacterium FE2018 | reverse complement strand
GAGTAAGCAAAAAGGGCGCAGGGCGGATGCCTTGGCACTGACAGCCGATGAAGGACGTGATAAGCTGCGAAAAGCCTCGGGTAGGAGCAAATATCCATCGATCCGGGGATTTCCGAATGGGGCAACCCACATGGACAGACTCCATGTATCCATACATGAATCCATAGTGTATGGAAGGTAAGCCGGTGAACTGAAACATCTAAGTAGCCGGAGGAAGAGAAAGAAAAATCGATTCCCTGAGTAGCGGCGAGCGAACGGGGAAGAGCCCAAACCGGTGTGCATGCACGCCGGGGTTGCGGACCACAACGTTGGACTGTAAATGATAGCCGAATGGTTTTGGGAAAGCCATCCAGAGAACGTGAAAGACGTGTAGGCGAAATTGTGAGCAGCCATAGTGGCACCAGAGTACCGCGGGACACGGGAAACCCTGCGGGAAGCAGGGGGGACCACCCCCCAAGGCTAAATACTGTCAGTGACCGATAGCGGATAGTACTGTGAAGGAAAGGTGAAAAGGACCCCGGGAGGGGAGTGAAAAAGAACCTGAAACCCTGTGTCTATAAGCTGTGGAAGCGCCTTAAGAGCGCAACCGCGTACTTTTTGTAGAACGGTCCGGCGAGTTGCCGTATCCGGCGAGGTTAAGGACTAAAGGTCCGGAGCCGAAGGGAAACCAAGTCTTAAGAGGGCGAAACAGTCAGATGCGGCAGACCCGAAACCGGGTGATCTATCCATGTCCAGGCTGAAGCTGCCGTAAGAGGCAGTGGAGGGCCGAACCCACATCCGTTGAAAAGGGTGGGGATGAGGTGTGGATAGGGGAGAAATTCCAATCGAACTCGGAGATAGCTGGTTCTCCTCGAAATAGCTTTAGGGCTAGCCTCATACAAGATATGCGGAGGTAGAGCACTGAATTCTTGCGGGAGCGTCAAAGCTTACCAAGAGATATCAAACTCCGAATGCCGTAATACCGATGTATGGGAGTCAGACTGCACGAGATAAGTTGGGTAGTCAAAAGGGAAAGAGCCCAGACCTGCAGCTAAGGTCCCAAAGTACGTGTTAAGTGGAAAAGGATGTGAGATCTCCAAAACAGCCAGGATGTTGGCTCAGAAGCAGCCATTCATTCAAAGAGTGCGTAACAGCTCACTGGTCGAGAGGTCTTGCGCCGAAAATGTCCGGGGCTAAAACACGTCACCGAAGCTCAGGGATCACGTATGTGATCGGTAGAGGAGCATTGAATACGGGACGAAGCGGTACTGTAAGGAGCCGTGGACTGTATTGAAGAGAGAATGCCGGAATGAGTAGCGAGAGGAAGGTGAGAATCCTTCCGGCCGAATATCCAAGGTTTCCAGGGTAAAGCTGATCTTCCCTGGGTAAGTCGGGGCCTAAGGTGAGGCAGAGATGCGTAGCCGATGGACAGCAGGTTGAGATTCCTGCACTGCAGTGCAACAGAACTGTGGGGACATATGTGGAGAGCGCAGGCGCGGAATGGAAAGCCGCGTGCAAGCGAGGTAGG
>JNKK01000111.1 GCA_000702845.1 Lachnospiraceae bacterium FE2018 | reverse complement strand
TGAACCGACCCCCAAAAGTTAGACCAAGAATCTAACGATTGGAGGTCGGTTTTGTTATGGCAAAATACAGTTTTGAGTTTAAACTCAAAGTGGTTCAAGAGTTTCTGAATAGCCATGGGAGCATGAGATCCATAGGAAGAAAGTACGGAGTTCATCATACGGACGTTCAAAAATGGGTCAACAATTATAAACGTTTTGGGGAAGACAGTCTGCGACGAAGCAGACAAAATCAAGTTTATACTACTGAATTCAAGCTGCATGTGATAGAGTTATATCTATCAAGTGAACTCTCATACCGGCAGCTAGCCATGCAAATAGGCATTCCAAACCCCGCAATAATTGCAAGATGGATGAATGAATACAGAGCTGCCGGCCCTAAGGCTCTAATGCCCAAAAAGAAAGGCCGAAAACGGACAATGGACACGGAAAAGATCATCCAGGAGATTAATGGCGGCGATTCAGATGAACAAAAGGAGCTTCTCAAGCAATTGCAGGAAGAAAATCTTAAGTTACGGATCGAGAATGCTTTTTTAAAAGAAGTGAGGAGGCTGCGTTTAGAAGAGGAAGCTCTTCAGAGAAAACAGCGAGAATCGTCCACAGCCTCCGAGGAGAATTCAAACTAAAAGACATTCTCGCAGTGATCGGATTTCCAAAAGCAACCTACATGTACTGGCAAAAGCGTTTTGACCGTAAAGATCCTAATGAGGATCTTCTGCAGGCCATGCGGAGCATTAGGGAAAAACATAAGGATTATGGCTACCGCAGGTTATGCGGGGAACTACGCAAACAAGGCATTTCGGTCAACAAGAAACGTGTCCAGCGTTTAGTCCAAGCATATGGGATGCAGGTCACCTCTTTTACAAGGAAAAGCCGCAGATTCAGCACCTACAAAGGGGTCGTAGGAAGGATCGCACCTAATAGAATAAACCGGCGATTCAGCACATGCATTCCGCATCAGAAGATCACAACAGATACAACTGAGTTTAAGTACTATGAGATAGATGGCAAAGGACACGTTTCGATCAAAAAGCTCTACCTTGATCCTTTTATGGATCTGTGGAATCTGGAAATCCTGAGCTACGGTATTTCAGATCGGCCTTCCGCACCAAGTATTCTGACTGCATTGGAGAAAGCGATCAATGCAACGAACGATTGTCAATTCAGAAGAACTTTCCATTCAGATCGCGGCTGGGCATACCAGATGGGAATTTACCAACAGACACTTAAGAAGCATCGAATCTTTCAGAGTATGTCCCGGAAGGGGAATTGCTATGATAACTCTCCGATGGAAAACTTTTTCGGAATAATGAAACAGGAGATGTATTACGGACAAATCTATAATAGCTTTAGCGAACTGAAGGAAGCAATAGACAGATACATTCGTTATTATAACGAAAAGCGCAGCAAAGCATCCCTTGGGTACCGAAGTCCGATCGAGTACAGAGACTACATGACAGCTGCATAGAAAACTCCAGCGATTTCTCGCTGGAGCAAAAGTCTAACTTTTTGGGGTCACCACA
>JNKK01000110.1 GCA_000702845.1 Lachnospiraceae bacterium FE2018 | reverse complement strand
GTACGTGTTTGTTAGATTTTCATCCGAATACCATTGTTCGAAATACCAGCCTTCCCTGGAAGGATCAGCCGGCTTCGCTGCCTTCCTGCCTGCGATAACGATTTGCGATGGTATCTCGGTGCCGCCGTTAGAATCGAATGTGATTGTATAGCTTTTCTCTACTGAGAAATCATATTCGGACAAATCTGCATATGGGCTGAAGTCTTCTTCGTAATAGCTTGCGCTGTTGTAAAAAGCGGCATGATTATTGTTATCATCATCGGCTTCCACATAGCCGAGATTCCATTCTCCTGTTTCTGTATCGCTGTCAATTTTCAGCACACCGGTCCAGATATCATTATCCTGTCTGGACAAGCTGACCTTTTTGACCGCAAGATGGGATTCATCCTCTTCTGAAACAGCCTTATGGTCGTGCAGGAACCATGCCAGGGCTTTTTTTACGCTGCCATTATCCGTGATCTTCACAGATATATTGATGCTGTCTCCTGCGGTCACGATCCGGTCACTTTGTCTCACATCCGGGACCTGAACCTGCAGAGAGGATATATTGATCTCAGGCGGCGTATCACTGGTCTCCCTGAATACAGCACAGATGGCATAGCCGGCGTAAACCGGACCGGCTTCGAACTTCATCGATGCTTCCGTATTGACAGGATCTCCATCTATCGGCTGAATGCGCATCTCATCATCGCTTCCTGTTACTCTGCCCAGCGTCCATCCCTCGAACCTGTAGCCGTCAGCCGGTGCCGCGACCAATGTCACTTCACTTCCAAGAGGTACCATATGTTTGGCAATGGTGTGCGTCATATCCTCATTATTGAAGGTATAAGTTCCGCCCTGCCCACTCTTCGAATTTGTCTTATCGTATACGCCGACTGTAAGCGTGATCGCGTCTTTCCATTTTGCGTATATTGTGATGTCTTCATTGATATCTGTATCGAAGTTGAACGGTTCTGTCAAATCCTCATCCGCGTACCAGCCGTCGAAGAAGCTATTGTCCTTTGTTGGTGCTTCCGGCTCAGCTGCCTTTTCACCCGGGATAACAAACTGCGGATCGATATTGCTTCCGCCACAGGTGTCGAAGGTAACCTTATGTTTCTTGATTACATTAAACTCGACCGGCCCGATAGTACCTGTGTAGTAAAGGGACTCCTTGCCTGTCGCGGAGACGCGGTATGTGGCAGTTCCGCTTTCATCCACGCCAAACGTATCGCCCGTGTAATCCTCCCAGCTGCCCTCACCGGTTTCCTTCTCGTATTTGAGGGTGTACTTGCGAGGAGCGAGCGTTGTCCAGGTACCATCCTCGGCGTCAAAGCGGACTTTAACTGTTGGTGTTACTGTGTCCTCTGCTGAATTGACGTAATAGCTGCCGCCAAAAGTGGTTGTTGCTCCTGCGCCGTCCAGCATCATACTGTAACCTTCTGTTGTGAGATCAAGGGGGCAGTCCGGGGCGATGACTTCAAAACGCAGAGCACTCAGATCTGCAGCCGGACCCATGCCCGGATTCATAGCGGAATCATAATAGCCGCTGCCATTGCCGGTGGCATCATA
>JNKK01000109.1 GCA_000702845.1 Lachnospiraceae bacterium FE2018 | reverse complement strand
AAGGTCACCGTGTATTTCTCGATTTCCTTCCACTGCGCTGTCACTGTCAGGTCTTCTGTAATGTTGCTGAAGTCTTTATCCCAACCACTGAAGACGTAGTGTTCCCTAGACGGATCTTCCGGAGCAGCAGCTGCACTGCCGTACTCCACTTCTTCCATCTTCAGCAGCTCATCATGCCCTTCGATACCGTCATAAAAGCTGACTGTGTATTTGTTCTTCGTCCTGCTGAATGCAGCATAGTAGATTACATCGCCGCTGACTGTCGGCAACGCTTCCGCAGAAACACCTTCTTCCTGGCCATCCTCTGTTGCCCAGCCCGCAAAAATGTAGCTGTACTCAGCGCTTGCGGCTCTTTCCGGCTCTTCACTATCGTATGACGGGGAAGTGTTTCTCGGAACATTCTCATCCTCTTCCAGAGTTTCATCACCGTTCTTCCAGATGACCGTATATGCCTTAGTGATCGTGAATTCGAATTCCGCAGTTCCGGAATCACAATAGTTCATGTCATCTTTCGCTGCTGTAGCTCTAATCGTGTATGCTCCGACATTTGTAGGGAGCCCGTCTGTCCATTCTGATTCATCAGCTGTCTTATACTGATAACTTACATCCATACTGCCTCCGCCTGCTTTGTATCTGAATGTGATATCTTCTCCTTTGGTCTCATCCAGGAAGGTAAATATATTCACATCAAAGTCTTCGCCCTCGGCAATCGGCTGTCCATCGTACATGACGCCGTCTTCTAACTCAGCCTCAGCTACAACAAGTATCGGGATGTACAGTATGTTGAATGTAGTGCTGCCCGTACTTCCTTCGTAATTGCCTATACCACTCGCAGTGACTGTTGCTTCTCCAGGAATAGTATTTTCTGAATAGCTGAATTCATAGTCCGTTCCACTGGTCAAATCGCCTATATCGCTTCCTGTTACTTCAGGTACAGGCGTATGTGCATTTCCGTTATAGTAGACATCATCCGGCTTGCTTAGAGTAAAATCTATTACTTTCGGTCTGATTGTCAGCTGCATCACTGCGGAACCAGACGCTCTAAGATTTACATTATCGGCAGCCGCAGTTATGATTATTTCATATGAACCTGCATCAGCCGGAAGCCCTGCTGTATATGCTCCCGCAAAATCTAAGCTGCGGTATTTATAGCTGACTCCTAAGCTGCCGCCTCCAACTGTATAGTTGTCTGTTATTTCCTCGCCTTTAATATCATCAGTATAGTCAAACAGTTTAACAGTAAAATCATCACCGGCAGCTACTGCCTCGCTATCATATATAATTGACGCGGAAGCTTCTGCTTCTATCAATATTGGTGTTCTGTATGTAATAATAATTCTATTTCTGGACTGATCGAAATTGAGCAGGCATCCCTCCGGTGCATCAGCCACCAACCTGAACTTTGATGCATCTGATTCTGTCATGGCATATGATTCTGAGCCCTGTACAGCCACTGTACCTAAATCATAACTGTCAGGTCTGAGATGGATCGGATGTGTTGTCGTCAGTTCGCCTTCTACTCTTACCGGTCCCTTGATCGTATCTGTTTCTGTTACAAA
>JNKK01000108.1 GCA_000702845.1 Lachnospiraceae bacterium FE2018 | reverse complement strand
GTACGTGTTTGTTAGATTTTCATCCGAATACCATTGTTCGAAATACCAGCCTTCCCTGGAAGGATCAGCCGGCTTCGCTGCCATCCTGCCTGCGATCACTGTCTGCGGAGGTATCCCGGTGCCGCCGTGGGAATCGAAAGTGACTGTATAGCTTTTCTCTACTGAGAAATCATATTCGGACAGATCTGTATATGGGCTGAAGTCTTCTTCGTAATAGCTTGCGCTGTTGTAAATAGCGGCATGATTATTGTTATCATCATCGGCTTCCACATAGCCGAGATTCCATTCTCCTGTTTCTGTATTGCTGTCAATTTTCAGCACGCCGGTCCAGAGATCATTATCCTGTCTGGACAAGCTGACCTTTTTGACCGCAAGATAGGATTCATCCTCTTCTGAAGCAGGCTTATAGTCGTTCAGGAACCATGCCAGGGCTTTTTTGACAGTGCCATTATCCGTGATCTTTACAGATATATTGATACTGTCTCCTGCAGTCACGATCCGGTCACTCTGCCTTTCTTCCGGAGGCTGGATCTGCAGGGTAGAAATATCAATCACCGGCGGAGTATCACTGATCTCCCTGAATACAGCACAGATGGCATAGCTGGCGTAAACCGGACCGGCTTCGAACTTCATCGATGCTTCCGTATTGACAAGATCTCCGTCCAGCGGCTGAATGAGCATCTCATCACCGCTGCCTGTTACTCTGCCCAGCGTCCATCCCTCGAACCTGTAACCGTCAGCCGGTGCCGCGGCCAATGTCACTTCACTTCCAAGAGGTACCGTATGTTTGGCAATGGTGTGCGTCATATCCTCATCATTGAAGGTATAAGTTCCACCCTGCCCGCTCTTCGAATTTGTCTTATCGTATACGCCGACTGTAAGCGTGATCGCGTCTTTCCATTTTGCGTATATTGTGATGTCTTCATTGACAGCTGTATCGAAGCTGAACGGTTCTGTCAGCTCCTCATCCGCGTACCAGCCGTCGAAGAAGCTGTTGTCCTTTGCTGGTGCTTCCGGCTCATCTGCTTTTTCGCCGGGAATGATATATTGGGGATCGATGCTGCTGCCGCCGCGGGAGTCAAAAGTGACCTTTGCCTTCTTGGTAACATTGAATTCGACCGGGCCGACAGTGCCTGAGTAATACAGAGATTCCTTTCCGATTGCGGAAACACGGTATGCAGCAGTTCCGCTTTCATTCACACCGAAGGTGTCGCCTGTGTAATCCTCCCAGCTGTCCTCACCCGTCTTCTTTTCAAACTTAAGAGTGTATTTGCGCGGTGAAAGAGTCGTCCATGTGCCGTCTTCGGCATCGAAGCGCACCTTGACGGTCGGTGTTACGGTCTCATCTAAATAATTGACATAATAGTTTCCGCCGAATAATGCAGTCGCCCCTGCACCGTCCAGCATCATGCTGTAACCTTCTGTTGTGAGATCGAGCGGACATTCCGGGGCAATCACTTCAAAATCCATGCAGGAAAGATCAGTATTTCCTCCCCGGAACGGGCTTCGTGGCATTGTACTATTACCGCTTTGATCCCGTACGGAAACATATCCGCAGCGCCACAGACCGCTCTCTGTTTCATCTGTAACCGTAAAGGTCGCTGT
>JNKK01000107.1 GCA_000702845.1 Lachnospiraceae bacterium FE2018 | reverse complement strand
TTTCTTTGTTTGCGCGCCATGGGCGCGCTCTTACGGGTGAAAGTCCCGAGTACGCGTAGGCAACGACGAAGTACATAGCTGAACAGCAAGGGTGTCCGCCACGAGGTGGAATCTGAAGGAAGCTGTAGGCAAACCCTTGGCCTGACGAACAGGAACCACATATAAGGCTGGGAAATAGGGATAAGTCGGCAAAGAGCGATGAAGTCCAAAAGTTGCTGGAAGTACCAGTAAATGTGGCAGGTAGATGAGGGGAAAGAGCGTGCACCTTAAGCGTGGAGATCTCACAGGCGGTCTCATTAGCCGTAGTAACAACGAACTGTGAGAAGTCAGCAGAGCCCATAGTAGTGAAGAAGTCCCTGTAATGGGGATGGAGCGAAGGGGCGAACAATCAATCAGTTGAAGTACGTTCCACTTCGTAGCCGGAGCAACGTCTGTCGATAATGTCAAAGGCGGCAAAGGCAAAAGGGGCAGAAAGGAAACAACGCATGGACACAAGTAGTCTCATGGAGCAGATACTGAGCAAAGACAACCTCAATGCGGCGTATCTGCAAGTCGTCAGAAACAAAGGGGCGGCAGGCGTAGACGGCATGACCGTTGAAGAGCTTGGTGCATACCTTTCGGAAAACGGCGAAAGCATCAGGGAGCAGCTGCGGACAAGGAAATACAAGCCGCAGCCAGTCAGAAGGGTGGAGATACCGAAACCAGACGGCGGAGTCAGGAACCTTGGAGTACCTACGGTAATCGATCGCTTTGTACAACAGGCGGTGGCACAGGTGCTCACTCCGATCTTTGAGGAGCAGTTCCACGATCACAGCTACGGTTTCAGACCCAATCGGTGTGCACAGCAGGCAGTCCTTAAGGCATTAGAGATGATGAACGATGGACATAGCTGGATCGTGGACATCGACCTTGCAAAGTTCTTTGATACAGTAGACCACGACAAGCTGATGACGATCTTTGGACGCACAATCAAGGACGGAGATGTCATCTCAGTGGTGAGGAAGTTCCTTGTCAGCGGAGTGATGATCGATGACGAGTATGAAGATACGATAGTCGGCACACCCCAGGGAGGAAACATCTCACCGCTGTTGGCGAACATCATGCTCAATGAACTTGACAAAGAACTGGAAGCAAGAGGGCTGGATTTTGTCCGATATGCGGACGACCTTATCATCATGGTCGGAAGCAGACAGGCGGCAGACAGAGTCATGAAGAGTGTAACACGATTCATCGAGGAAAAACTTGGACTGAAAGTGAATGCCGAAAAGAGCAGAGTCGACAGGCCAAAGGGAATCAAGTATCTCGGGTTTGGATTTTACTTTGACTCATTTGCCAAAGCATACAAAGCCAGACCACACCCCAGAGCAGTAGCGAAGTTCAAGGCACAGATGAAGAAACTGACATGCAGAAGCTGGGGAGTAAGCAACTCCTATAAGGTGTACAAACTCAACCAGCTCGTCCGAGGATGGATAAACTATTTCAAAATCGGGAGCATGAAAGGGCTGTGTGAGCGGCTCGACAGTAACATCCGGTACCGTCTGAGAATGTGTATCTGGAAGCACTGGAAGACTCCGCAGAACAGAGCAAAGAATCTGATGAAGCTTGGAATCGACCGCAATACTGCATACCGAGTTGCCTACACTGGGAGTAGAATTGCCTTTGTTTGCAATAAGGGGGCGGTTAATGTGGCGATAAACAACAAGAGATTAGCCGAATTTGGGCTAATCTCCATGGCTGACTACTACGCAGAAAGGCGTGTCACTTGTTAAGTTGGTTGAACCGCCGTGTACCGAACGGTACGCACGGTGGTGTGAGA
>JNKK01000106.1 GCA_000702845.1 Lachnospiraceae bacterium FE2018 | reverse complement strand
GTTTATGTAGCAGTCTAACAAGTCTGGATGTAAGCGGATTTGATACGAGCAAAGTGACGAAAATGGATTACATGTTCTCTGGATGCAGCAGCCTGACAAGTCTGGATGTAAGCGGATTTGATACGAGCAAAGTGACGAAAATGGATTACATGTTCGATGGTTGTAGAAACTTGTCGAGTTTAGATATAAGTGGATTTGATATGAGCAACGTGACTGATATAAGCTTTATATGTAACGGCTGCAGTAGTCTTGAGACAGTTTTTTTACCCAATACAATAAACAATATTCAAGAGAATTCATTTGCAGGTTGCAATTCATTAAATGATGTCTATTTTACGGGATCGAAAGAAGAATGGGATGCAATAAAAGGCAATGATCTTTTACCAAATAATACAACAGTTTATTATAATTCTTCTGCTGATTCAAGCACCTGTAATCACAACAATGAAGCAATCACGGTAAAGGCGACCCCGGATAAAGACGGATACATCAACGAGAAGTGTTCTATCTGCGGGGCTGAACATATATCTTTAATAATCGGAAAACCAACTGTTGTAATTGAAGAAGGCACAATTATTTATGATGGAGCAGAGAAGAAACCTTCTGTTAAGGTGACAGACACACAGCAGGGAGATATTGGAGCAGAAAACTACGATGTAGAGTATTCTAATAATGTGAATGCTGGTACGGCTGCTGTAAAAGTTGTATTCAAAGGGGATCGTTTTGAGGGCTCAAAAGAACTGACATTTAAAATCACACCTGCCTCCATCAGCTCAAAAACAGTGGTACTGGCTGCTTCTGCGTATACATATGATGGATCAGCAAAGAAACCGGCTGTGACGGTCAATGGATTGAAGACGTCAGATTACACCGTTGCCTATGCAAACAATACCAATGCAGGTACTGCAACTGTGACGATAGCAGGCAAGGGAAACTATACAGGAACAGTCGAGAAAACATTTACCATTAGTCGAGCGAATAATCCCCTTACGGTAAAGGCTAAAAAGCCATCAGTCAAGTACAGCAAGCTGAGTAAAAAGAAACAAAAGATAAAAGCGAAGAAAGCTTTTACTGTTTCAGAAGCGCAGGGTAAAGTGACGTATAAGCTTGTGAGCGTAAAGAAAGCAAAGTTCAAAAAGTACTTTAAGGTTTCAAAATCTGGCAAAATCACCGTCAAGAAGGGACTGAAGAAGGGTACATATAAATTGAAGGTCAATGTGACAGCGGCAGGGAATAGTAATTATCTCGCAGGAACAAAGGATGTCACAGTAAAAGTCAAAGTCAAATAAAAAAATCGGTTTATCCGAATATGATGATAGACGGCCCTTACGGACCGTCTATTATCATGTACGGGTAAACCGATGTATGCGCGAGGAAGGATGGTAAGGAAGATACAAATTATAGTGTTATCATTTCCTTACATGTTTTATTAGCATAATAGTCATGGTATACTTATTTTATAATAATAAGCAGCAAGGATTAGCCGGAGAAACTATGTGACAGCAGTCTGCCGCATGGATTTCTGCGGCTTTTATTTTGCTATCTTGATCAGGAGGTTTTGCCATGAAGAAGAGAATATTCCCGTTATTGATTGTCATACTGGTGATGTTTACCATGATGCCGATGACGGCGGGGACGGTGTTTGCAGATGCAGATACAAAGCCGCCGGTAATTGATCCGGCGGTGTCTGTTGATAAGCAGACAGTAAAAGCCGGAGAAACAGTCACTTTGTCGGCAACAGTTACAGATGATAAAGCGGTTGATGGAGTATATTTCTACTG
>JNKK01000105.1 GCA_000702845.1 Lachnospiraceae bacterium FE2018 | reverse complement strand
GGCAAGAACGTCAAATCCATCGGCGCCAAAGCTTTCTATGGATGCAAGAAACTGAAAAAGATAACAATCAAGACAACTAAACTTACAAAGAAAACTGTTGGCTCAAAAGCTTTCACCGGAATCTACAAAAAAGCAGTTGTCAAGTGCCCGAAGGCAAAGAAGGCGGCTTACAAAAAGATTCTTCTGAAAAAAGGCATGAAAAAGACAGTGAAATTCAAATGATTTCCTGAATCTGCCTGCAACAAAACAAACAACGTCGAAGGTCGGGCCAACGCCCGGCTTTCGATATGTCGTGTACCAATAGTTCTACGGTGCAGGAAGTGTAATTGGTTGACCATGAAGATGGGGATTTGGTAAGATTGAAACATTATAGAATAACGCAAATAATGATGTGATAATACAGAGATGCCGGAAGGGCATTGCCACTACTTCTGTCATGGCAGGTGTTGCAATAAAGGAGAATAGGAAAGAATGAGACTTGCATTCTTTGATGTAGATGGCGTGCTGAGCGTCCCGATCTACAAGGAGAAAGACGAATTTGTTATCGGATTTACAGCAGAGATCTGGAAAGCGTACTGTATGGAGCATGGAGAATACACTTACCAGTATTGCAAGCCGGTACTTCCCGTGAAACGTTACGCAGAGCATTTACAGGCAGAAGGAGTCGTTTTATTTGCACTCACAGCAACACAGTCAAGTGCGGAAACACAGGCAAAAAGAAAGTTCTTATCAAAGTATTATCCTGGTTTGTTTGAGGAAGTGCTTACAGTTGCGTCTCAGAAAGAGAAGTTAGATACAATCAAAATCATTTCAGAGAGATACGGTGCACAGCTGACAGACTGTGAACTTGTAGAGGATACACTTTCGACACTTCTGGAAGTCAGACAGTATGGTATTAAGCCGACACATATTTCAGAGGTAGTGTGTGATTTATGATATGAAAATGACAAAGCAATCCTTAGCAAAACATATTATTACATCCTTCAAGGATTCGGAATGGGATTTGCTCGAAAAAAAACCGGGACAGATACCTGTGAGTAAGTTTAACAGAAGAATATTGCTGAATCTGAGGGAACAAGATGCAGACTTCACTGGAAATGTGGAAGAGGAACATGTCATCAAGTTTTCGAATGCGTTAAAGCAATATCTGGCGGAGGTATGGTCAGAACAACCGGAGGCGCACAAGTATGTCATATCTTCCTGTCTGGCGCTTGCGTTTCTCTATGAAATACCGATGCATCCACAGGAAATAGTCAAGTACATCACGTCGGAAAAAGATGGAAAGAAGATGTATCACTGTCCGGCAAAACAAGACAGCATTATCTGTAATTTCTGTGTTGCAGAAAAAGCAGTTGGAATATGAATCATAAGACAAAGTGGAGAAAAACATGCCGACCCCAATACAGAAAAAACAGAAACTGATTGTCGGCGTAGTCTATTCAACTCCTGCCGGAATCAGCATCGAAAGTGAAAAAAAGAAAGTAAGGAGAATCAAAATATATGCATGAAGGAACGAGAGATTTTCCGGGAAGTATATCTTATGACGAGATTGATATTATTAACAAATGAGGAAACTATGCTATTGCCATTGAAAAGGGCCAAAAAATGTATGGGCCGGAGTTGGCGCTGTTAAATCATTATTTTCTGATTCTTTATGAATATAAATATGCATATAGAATTGACAATTCTTTTTACGCCCGTAGTTTTTTCCAAAGACCGTTATAATCGAAAAGAAAAAGCTCACCCCGCTTTTAAATGGAGAACACCATGAAAAACGGGGTGAGGACTTCATACGCAATATTCAGTTCTGGTGTTGGGATTACTGTACGTAACTGCCGTTGACCCAGCCTTCTTTGTCGATGGTGCTTGCATATGCCCATACATATGCGCCGCTTCTGACATCCGGACGGATCTGGATCTTTGTTCCGTTATAGACTTTTCCGATTTCATTTTTATCATCGTATGTCGGTGCGGTTCTGATTGCCAGATAGTGCTTGGTACC
>JNKK01000104.1 GCA_000702845.1 Lachnospiraceae bacterium FE2018 | reverse complement strand
CGGGACGATCAGGGATATGCAAAGCGATTTATAAACAGTGATGTATGTATCCGCAGAGAATATGCAGGAGGAGTTCCGCTAAAGGTGGTTTCTGCGCAGGAAGAAGTGACGGAAAACATCTGTATCGATCTGGGCGGTGTACATGCTCAGATCTGTTATGCGGAATCTCCGCATACAGAGGATGCATTGCTGATCTATGTGCCGGAGGACAGAGTGGTTTATATCGGCGATGCACAGCTTGGAGAATTTCCGTCATGGCGGATGAATTTCCGACGTCTGGAAGCGCTGGAACAGCAGATTCGGGCATTGGATGTCAGGACTGTGATTGACGGACACTGGAAACCATATTCGAAGAAAGCGTTTCTTGCAGAACTTTGAGCAGCGTGGGAAACGCTATAGGTGGTTATAAAACCAGAGAAAAATATTTTACAGGAAAGGGGAATCATGTTAAAAAAACCTGTATTTATAATCAATCTGATACTCGTAATCCTGGAAGTGATTGCCCTGATTCATGATATCTACGCGTTCGGGGTGGGACTTTTTGTGTGGTATACGATAGACAGCAATGTGCTGCAGTTACTGGTATCCGCCTCAATTCTCCTGATTCTGTACAGAGGAGAGGAGATACCAAAGAAGCTGACAGCGATACATTTTATCAGTGCGGTGGGGCTTACAGTGACATTCCTGATTGCGGCATTTGTCCTGGCTCCGCAGGGCGGCATTGCATATTATTTTCTGAAAAATGTGGCGCCAGTCAACCATCTGATTGCACCGGTTCTGTCAATTGTGTCACTTCTGTTTCTGGAGAAATCTGAACTCCCCGGAAAAGCAGTAACCATTCTTCCAGCCTCAGCGACGATGCTCTATGGATTGATCTGCCTGCTGCTAAATGCATTGCGGCTGATCGACGGCCCGTATTTCTTTCTGCAGGTTTACGACCAGCCGGCTTCAGTCATTGTTATGTGGTTTGCGATCATCGCGGTGCTTTGCATCGGGCTGGCCTTTCTGTATCGTCTGGTCAGAATCCGGACGAACAATGTGTGAAGCAGACCAGCTTTTCAAGGTTACCCGATCCAATCGGTTATTTAGAAATACCAGTTTCAATGTTATTATGAGTCCTTTTATGCTAAAATATTTGTAACAGGCAGTGTGTATTTTAGCCGGAAAGTATGTGACAGATTATCTGCCATGATACTTTTCGGCTTTTTTATTACTCCGATGTGGAAGGAGGTTGTGAGATGATAGCGAAGAACAGGATATTAACGATACTTGTGGCGGTGCTGATGGTATTTGCCATGCTGCCGGCGACATCGGCGCCGACGTTTGCGGAATCAGATGTGGACACAGAGGCGCCGGTCATCGACATGGATAGTCTGACGACTACACTTCCGGAAGGAAAGGAGAAAGTAACGGTAGGGGATACAGTAACGTTCTCTGCATTGATCACAGACAACAGAGAAGTGAGCTATGTGAATTTTGGCTTTTACTCTCCGCTGTCAGGTCGTGAAAACTACAATTACGCAGCCTATGATGAAGAAAGCGGGCTTTGGACAGCGACTTTTACGGTTACAGATGAAACGGAGAGCGGCCTGTGGCGCTGCGGATATGTTTCCGTACGGGATCAAAGCGGTAATAGTACAATGCCACGAAGCCCGTTCCGAGGGGGGGATGCTGATCTTTCCTGTATGGACTTTGAGGTCGAGGGAACAAGCGCAGATCCGGATGTTGAGGCGCCGGTTATTGACATGGATAGTTTGACGACTACACTTCCGGAAGGAAAGGAGAAAGTAACGGTAGGGGATACAGTCACTTTCTCGGCATCGATCACAGATAACAGGGAAGTGAGCTATGTGAATTTTGGGTTTTACTCTCCGTTGTCGGGTCGTGAAAACTACAATTACGCAGCCTATGATGAAGAAAGCGGGCTTTGGACAGCGACCTTTACGGTTACAGATGAAACAGAGAGCGGTCTGTGGCGCTGCGGATATGTTTCCGTACGGGATCAAAGCGGTAATAGTACAATGCCGCGAAGTCCGTTCCGAGGGGGGAATGCTGATCTTTCCTGTATGGACTTTGAGGTCGAGGGAACAAGCGCAGATCCGGATGTTGAGGCGCCGGTCATT
>JNKK01000103.1 GCA_000702845.1 Lachnospiraceae bacterium FE2018 | reverse complement strand
GCGCAGGAAACAGTAAAAGAGAAAGAGCCGGAAGTTGTCACAACAGAAGTACCGGACAGCCCGGCAGAGACCTATCTGGTTTACTCCGAAGGTTCAGGACGCCCGGTTAACATCATCGGAAGCGAAGGTGTGTTCTACGACGGCTCCGGAAACAGATTCTATGCCAATGGCGGCGGCGTATTCACTGATGAAGACGGATGCACCTACACGACATGGGAGAACGAGAGCGCACCGGAAGATGAAGTAATCGGACTTGTCTCCGACGGATCAGGCCGTCCGGTAACTATCATGGAAAATGCAGACGGAGTCTATACAGATGAAGATGGCGTCGAGTTCTACGAGAATGAAGACGGAACCTTCACAGACGCGTACGATGCAACCTACCAGATCTCCGGAACAAACGGGTAAAAAAAATATCCCCCTCAAGAAAAACCGGCGGCAATGATGCCGCCGGCCTTTTCTATTTTATTTAATCTTTGCTGTTTTGGATAACCCCTTCTTTTTGAGGATTTTTTTGTATAATTTAAGTTTCTTCTTTGGCACTTTTACGGATGCTTTTTTTGCTGTCCCCTTGAATGCGTTCTTCCCGATTTTTTTCAGGGTCAGCTGTGAAGTATTTATCGTTATTTTCTTTAATTTCTTACAATTGAAGAAAGCATTTTTGCCAATCTGTTTTATGTTCTTTCCGATCACCAGCGTTTTTAATTTCTTATTTCCTTTAAATGCATCTTTAGCAATGGATGTTACATTCAGCTTGTGTCCGGCAACCGTTATGGTATCCGGAACTGTGACTTTCGAGGCTTTCGCTGATGCCGGTGCTTTATATTCAGCTTCTGTATACGATTTTACTGTGTAACTTCCAGTACCATTCTTTACGGCTGATCCCACATTATTAAACCATACCGGGATCGAAGGAACAGGATTGCCGGAACTTCCAGAGGGGGCAGCCGGACCTAAGAGTTTTTTATAGTCACAGAGTTCGCAAAGCTCATATTCGTTACCATTTTCTACGGCAGTATATAACCACCCGGGAAGTATATTATGATAGCAATTACCAGTTACAAATTTTACGGCAGGAACACCGGGAATATATCCCGCATCTTGATATATGTTCTGTCCATTCCATGCGCGATAGGTATCATTTGCATATGTAAGGTCATTATCGCTGCTGGATGATAAGTAAATATAATCTATTTTCAGAACTCGATTATAATCGTCCTTGGTAACCGGGTAGCTGTATGTGATCGTATTACCTGTTATTGTATAGTTACAATCCCTATGGTAAGTAGACATAGTAAATATATCATTTCCATTTGGACCGTATATATGCTCAGAAAGATTAACATCTGTAACGCCCCAGGATTCCATATTCTGATCAAAGACAATACTGTAAGTAACGGTGTCCCCCGGACTCACACTGGCCTTGTTTACAGATACTCCGGTAATCTTCGGTACTTTACGTACAAGATTTACTTTAAAATTTGCCGAAGTTGCAAATAAGGAACCAAAATACTTTCCGATTATGCTAAAACCCCATTCTTCACCCTTATCCAAATAAACAATATTGCAGACTGCACCAGAACGATACGGATCATCTTTATATGCGAGAACCGGATCACTAAATGTGGCTGTATCATTTACATACGTATCAAAATCATCCTCATCTGAAGTATCGCAATACTCACTATACCCCAATACTAACCCCTTAGCCCCTTCAGCTGTTACATTATACCAGCCGCTCTCTGGTGCTGTGTAAGTCATCGGATAAATATAACCTTCTTCGAAGTCCTCATCCTCCACGGAGAAAAAATCTAAAACCACAGGACCATCGTTCATGTTTTGTTCCGGTCCTACCGCCGCAGCTTTGACAGTTGCAGGCAGCATCATTACTGCAAATGCTGCAAATACTGTTAATAATAATGTATTGATTCTTCTCATAAATCCTCCCTTCAGCCGGCATTGCAGCCAAAATGAATCCTAAGACAGTTTCTAAGATTTATTATATGCTTTTTGTAACGTTCGTTCAAACGCTTAGTGCATATATTTATCTAAGAGAATAAACGTTATTTTAAAAAATTAAAAATCCCTTCCGGACTGTTGGACATCTGCTAGACTTCGCCTGATATTCTGTGATCACAAAAGTTAAACAACACCGAACAAACATCTTAAAAAATAAAT
>JNKK01000102.1 GCA_000702845.1 Lachnospiraceae bacterium FE2018 | reverse complement strand
GGACCTTTCCGCAGGTGATTTCACTGTAGAAGGAACAAATCCCGACTTGACCCCGCCGGTAATTGATCCGGCAGTATCTGTTGATAAGCAGACAGTAAAAGCCGGAGAAACAGTCACTTTGTCGGCAACAGTTACAGATGATAAAGCGGTTGATGGAGTATATTTCTACTGCTGGAACGAAGAGAGTAAAAAAATATTAGACGGATGGGCCGCATATGATCAGCCGGACAACAAATGGAAACTCTCTTTTAATATAACGGAAAACACCTCACCGGGGTTATGGAGAATAGAATACATCAGTGCATACGATACAAATAGCAACGGTACATCATTGTACGATGTAAGATATGATCCGCAGGGAGTGGATCTTTCCGCATCTGATTTCACAGTAGTGCGGACTTGCCATGTCACATTTGATACCCGCGGCGGCAGCAAAGTTACAGCTCAGGATGTCCTCCCTGGTGAAAATGCTGTACGTCCTGACGATCCGACGAAAGGCGCCGGTGCATGGCAGGGCGGCGGAGACTTTTCCGGCTGGTATGCGGATGAAGCCCTCACGCAGGAGTTCATCTTTAATAATCCAATCACGGAAGACACAACGGTTTATGCAAAGTGGGCATATGTATTTTCTGTTTGCTCTTATGACAAAACGAATAACGCTGACTATGATGGCGGCAAGTATATGGTGTTACTGCATGGTGCAACAGAAGATGATCTATGTTATGGAGGATGTAACTTTACACTCTATGACGGGGATGCCATAACACTGAAAGCGGTTCCGGATACAGGGTACAAATTTACCGGCTGGTTCAAAGGCGAATATATCGGGATGGTAGACGACCGGCATACACAGGTTTCACGCCCGCTTGATATGTCTGATCCCGACAATCTACTCTCATCCGATCCGGAATACGCATTCGTCATTGATAAATATACCGTCATCTGTCCGGTGTTCGAGGTCTGCACAGACCATCAGTGGAGTGAGGAAAAAATCCAGAAAGCCACGCCTGACGCTGAAGGCCGTACCTGGCGTGTATGTACAATCTGCGGCGCGGAAGAAACGGGAATGCCGATTCCTAAAGTCAGCAACATCAGTCTTGAGGGAACGTCCTTTACCTACACCGGCAAGGCAATCACGCCGAAAGTTACGGTTGCCAATGCAGGCGAGCCGCTTTCTGATGATTACTATACGGTCACTTATTTCAATAACACGAATGTCGGAACAGCGACTGTAAAGGTTACTTTAAAGGGAGATCTGTACGAAGGAAGCAAAGAACTGACATTCACGATTACAAAACCGGCCGATGGAGGAGGCAATGGCGGAAACAGTGATTCCGGCACGACACCGGGTGGCTCCGGCACAACACCTTCCGGCTCCGGCGTTGCACCTGGCGGTACCGGCACGCAGGTGACAAAATCAGTCAACCCGATGAAGGTTGAAGCAAAAACAGTAAAAGTCAAATATTCCAAACTCAGAAATAAGAAACTGATCATCAAAACAAATAAGGCCTTCACCATTACCGATGCCCGGGGAAAAGTTACTTTCAAAGTCGTGAAATATGACAAGATAGCCAAGAAGAAAATCAAGGTTTCAAAAGCAGGAAAGATCACCGTCAAGAAGGGCTTGAAGAAGGGTACGTACAAGCTAAAGGTCAACGTCACGGCAGCTGGCAATACAAACTATGAACCGCTGGCCAAAATGGTTACAGTGAAGATCAAGGTGAAGTAAATCGTGATCTCTGATCGCGCCAGAACGAAGGATCCGGAGCAATCCGGATCCTTTTTCGACGCAGTTTCTCAGTCAAAAAAGTATGACATTCGCCAAAAACCTTCATGCTTCCAGTCTTCGTATGTTTGCATCCCCAAGTGTATTGTGGGTCAGCAAAATCTGTATTTGGTGGTCATTCCCGATAATCCTGCTAAACTGAAACTATCACTTATATTCTAAGTTTTACATAGATGCGATGCAATGGCACTGGCCACGGACGACCTGAACGCACCACAGTAGCCCATGCGAAATGAATGGAGCAGTAGGGAGTCAGGCAATGCTGTGAGTAATCTGATTGAAAGCAGGCAGAGCAACCGAAATGACGGACGAACCGGGAACCTTCCGAAGCGGGAAGTAAAATACAGCGATTTCCATCTGGTCACACATAAGACCCACCTCTTCTGAGGCGTACAAAAAAAGTGTATGGCAGATCGTTCGGATGCGGGCGTGATGCGACTTTTGTTTTAGCGCAAAAGGAAAAGATGGAAGGAGTTGTTAATCATGGGGAGAAGAGATAAGAGATTTTCAAAGAGTCTGCATCAACAGGCGTACGATACATTTGTCGGGATGCAGGCATTCGGTGAGAGTAAGAAGGCGGCTGTTGCTGACGAAGCGGCATACGACAAAATATTCAGTTATGAAACATATAAAACATATTGGAAGCATACGAAGTATTTTCTGCGCTGGATGAAACTGAACCATCCGGAATGTACGACAATGAAGTCTGCGAAGAAGTATGTGAATGAGTGGCTGCAATCTCGTGTCGAT
>JNKK01000101.1 GCA_000702845.1 Lachnospiraceae bacterium FE2018 | reverse complement strand
TGTTTTTTGCAAGCATGAAATCCCAAAAATTGCAGGCAAAAATGGAGAAAATTGCATCTCCATTTTGGAGAAAAATGCAGGCTGCCTGACAGCGTTTTTGTAGTGTCGTCTCACAGCACTACAGACATATCATAAAGTAAATAGTTATCGTTGCATTCGCTCTTGACGGTCGGCGATATTCCTGTAAATCATGTTGATGCTGGACTCTTTAAGCCGGTTGTTTTCACCCGGAAACAGTATCAGGTGACAGTGATGTGTGAGCCTTCCGATGAGAGCTGCCGTCATTTTTTGATCATATAATACATTTACCCATCTGGAGAATTCCAGATTTGTATTGAGGATAACGACCTTTGTCGGATCATCGCTGATCTCCGAAAGAAAATCAAACAGTATATTGATTCCATCCCTGTCGTAAGGGACATAGCCGAATTCGTCCAGAATAAAGATCGATGCTTTACTGAGTTTATTCCTGAATGATTCCAGCCGGCCGGACTGCATGCCGGAAGACAAAACATTTACCAGCGAGGCTGTCCTGAAAAATCTGACAGGAATATCACGCTTGCAGGCAGTTAAACCAATGCATATAGAAAGCATCGTCTTTCCAGTGCCGGTTCCACCATACATGATGACGTTCTTGTGATTGCGCAAAAACTCAAGTGACTTAAGCGACGCAACTGAACAGTCATCCGGGAACTCTACTTCATCCGAGCGAAACTGGTCAAATGTATACTGGACAGGAAACTTTGCATCCTTTATGAGATTTTCTATATGTGCCTGATCGCGAAGCTCGATTTCCCGCTTAAGCAGGTTGTAAAGAAACTCAATGTGTGTTTCTCCTTCAGTAGTCGCGGCTCTGTCTGCCATTGATGACGCGATTTTGAGCCGTTTGCAAAACATGATAAGTTCCTCATGATAATCCTCAGGCATGCTGAGCACCTCCTCTCTTGAGGAAGCGGTCATAGTCCTCGAGATGAACCGGAATCGGTTTAAGCACAGGCACTTCATTGCTGTCTGTAAGCGGCGGAAGCTGTGGCACACCGGAATAGAGACTGTTATACAGACTCTTCAGGCTATCAGGATCATGTGCTTCATAGCGGATCGCCTGATCCACCGTTTTCACGGCGCTTTCAAAGCCGGAGCGGTTCGTCAGTTCGGATAACACATGAAGTACATCTTTCTTTTCACTGCTTTCGCAGTTGTTAAGATAGCTCCGCATCGTTTCCGGCATCATACCGTATATGCCGGTATTCTTAAGAGATCGAGGATGCCGTGAAATATAATCAAGATACGGGACCCATTCCATGCTGGACTGCTGTTCATCGCCATATAGTCTACGGTGTGTTACGATCTCGAAATTATTACTGTCAAAAACAGTTACTGTTTGAGAAGTAAGCCTTACATTTACAAAACCATTGGCATAACCAGGAGCCGAAGAGTATTCATGTTTGCCTTTATCCAGAGTGAATCGTCCATAGGCATCTGTCCTTAGCCCGGTTATAATTCTGCTCGTGTCAAACGGCACGGAAGGCAGCGGAAGCAGTGCTGCTTTATCCACCATGAAGAGTTCAGAAATCTTAGCCGGTTTGTAATAGTGCTGACGATCCAGATCACCGTCAAGATCTCTAAGGAGCTGCTTATTGAAGTCTTTGAGATTTTCGAACTCCGGAACCGGCACAAGGAAGTTTCTTCTTCCATAACCAACCTTGTTTTCGACGCTGCCTTTTTCATGACCTCCCGCAGGATTCATGAATAAGGCCCTGAACCCGTAATGCTCCATGAAACGGGCAAACCGTTCCGTAAGGTTACGGCCGCCACCTTTGATGACATTGGTTACCATGGAGGATGCGTTGTCAAACCAGATTTCATGCGGTACTCCGCCTATGTGTGCGAAGATGGATGTCAGGCCTTCAAGAAGACACTCAAGATTTTCACCATAGAACAGCTGCATGAATCCTGCATTGCTCCAGGGGAACGACATTACCAGATATTTTCCGTAAAGAAGCCTATCGTGTTCGTAAAACTCAGCTGATCCAAAATCGGATTGTGCTTCGCCTGGTTGGTGCTCCAGAGGAAGGAAGCCTTCATTCCGTTTAAGATTAAGTTCTTCCTTACGATGCTTGACATATTCGGCAACAAGCCGGTATGAGCAATCGAAACCCGAAACCTCTGCAGCCAGCCGGTCATAGATTTTTCTGGCTGTGTGGCGTTGTTTACGGTGGTGTTTTTTGTCCTCTTCCAGCCAACTGTCGATCAAAGATTTATAAGGATCCAGCTTAGGGCAAATCTGTTTTTGTAATGCCGGAAGAGGTGATGTCTCATTGAAATCTTCCATGTCAATGTACTTTGCCACTGTCTTCCAGTCATGGTTTGTAGCTTTTGCAATCTCGGATATGTTGTATCCTTGCTCATAATACAGGGCTCTGATATGATGTATCTGATCCATTGCTAACATACTCCTTCCTCCTTATGTCTTTGATTGGTCTCAATAACATAAGGGTATTGGTTAAGTGGTATGTCTGCAATGGATTTTTCACAGCCTGATGGTTCAGGAAGAACCCTCTGCAATTTTCTCCATTTTGGAGATGCAATTTCTTCCATCAGGTTCTGCAATTTTGGGTAATTACATTATGCAATAAATA
>JNKK01000100.1 GCA_000702845.1 Lachnospiraceae bacterium FE2018 | reverse complement strand
AACTCTGTGATTTATTTTTTAAGATGTTTGTTCGGTGTTGTTTAACTTTTGTGATCACAGAATATCAGGCGAAGTCTAGCAGATGTCCAACAGTCCGGAAGGAATTTTTAATTTTTTTTCAACAACCTGAGGGCATGCCGACCCGTGGATAAAAAGTGACGGTTACCATCTGATAATCCCGCGCTCTCCTTATATGTCATCATACCTGCAATGACAACAGCCAGAACATGGCTGATCAGGAACGCAAACCAGATTCCATTCAATCCCATACAACCCCTTAGAAAAAATGCAGCAGGAATCCGAATAATGATATAGTACATAATCAAAAGGGTCATCGCCATTCCCGGTTTCCCCAGGCCCGTGATATATCCCTGCATACAGCTGGTCAACATATACAATACATAACCTATGCTGATGATATGAAAGAATGCTCTGACAATTTCTGCAACATTTTCGCCTTGCCCGAAAAAACCTGTCAGGGCGTTTGAGAACAGTATTACTGCCGCAGAAAAGACCGCAATCATAACTCCGCCAATCAACATTCCTGCTTTTAAATAGTCCCGTGCTCTGTCCAGTCTTCTGGCACCGCTGCACTGACCGACGATAGTCGTCACAGCCATGCACATTCCGGTCGTCGGCATGAACATGATCAGTTCCAGATTTCTCGCCACTCCATATCCTGCCATCGCTAGCATTCCAAACGGCGCAATGAAAGAAATCATGATTGCGGAACTGACAGCCGGCATGATCGCCTGAATCGTCGTCGGGATAGAAAGCCGGAACATTTCTTTCCCGTATTCCCATTTCATAGCTTTTGCGTCAATCGTAAACATCCGCCTTCTTCTGTGATAGATTTCTGCATATATCAAACACAGAATTTCGGAGACCACCGTTGCAGCAGCGGCTCCCGCCAGTCCGTACAGGCTGATCAGGAGTGGATCAGCTAAGGCATTGAAAACAGCCGTCAGAATCATACCCTTCATCTGAAATCCCGCATCACCGAAAGCTCTGAATACAGAAGTAAATTGCATATATATAAACAACGCAATATTACCAATCAGATAGATTCTCAAATACAGAGACGCATCTGCAATTATTGCCACCGGCGTTCCCAGCATCGCCAACAGCGGATCAACAAGCAGCTCGCTCACAAGAAAAAGCAGCGCAGAAATCACTGCACCCAGAAAAAGAATCGTCGCGACCGCTCCGGGGATCCTTTCTTTTTCTTCTGCTCCCACCATACGAGCCAACATCACGGATATTCCATTTCCCATGCCCATGGATAATGAATTGAGAATAAGTACAATGGCCGTTCCGGCAGTCAGTGCGGATATCCCTTGCTCTCCTAACATATTCCCGACCCAAAAGCTGTCTACCGTGCTGTAGATCATCGTCAGTATCATCGCCATGAACAGTGGAATGAACATCTTCACTAATGCACGGCTCGTGTTTTCATTGATAAAGTCAATTTTACAATTCATGTTGTCTTCCCTTTCTGTGACTTTCCCTTTCTGTATACCATCTATATTGTTTAGCATCTATACTCTTTGGCCATAAAACTGACCGATTTATCATCGGTCAGTTTTCATTACAGAAGTTTGTCCAGTTCTTTTTCAAAAGACTTCAGGAACTCTGTCATGTATTGCTGCATCTCTTCCGGAATGTCATTCATTATCTCAGCAAATCGCATTTCCATAGCTTCATGCTTCTTTCTGTGTTCATGAAATGCTTCCTTGCCCTTCTCTGTCAGATGCAAGTTGAGTTCCGCATCGGAACTCGGCGAAATCCGTTTTTCAACCAGTCCTTTGTCCACCAGCTTGTAGATCATCTGTGAGACGGCGCCTTTGGTAACTCCCCTCGCCTCTGATAGCTGTGTCACGCTGATTCCTTCATCATCACCGATAATCGCAATGGTATGGATCTCCGGCTGTGTCAGGATAATATCCCCACAATACTTTTGAGGTTTCTTTTCATACAGCACGTATTTATGAATCGTACGCTCCATCTGCCATGCAAGGTCTCTATAATCCTTCATACTCAATCCTGTTTAGTTCGAATACTGTTTAGCAACTATACACATTCTATCATATAATTTCCATTAGTCAACCACCTTAAAAATATTATTTGCATGTTTTGTTTGTTTCTTTTACTTCCAACTTTTACAATACTTTGTGTAAAAAAAGAAGTCAGCGGCATCGCTGCCGCTGACTTCTCTGAGGGGGGATATTTTTTACCAGTTTGTTCCGGAAACCTGGTAGGTTGCATCGTATGCGTCTGTGAAGGTTCCGTCTTCATTCTCGTAGAACTCGACGCCATCTTCATCTGTATAGACTCCGTCTGCATTTTCCATGATGGTTACCGGACGGCCTGATCCGTCGGAGACAAGACCGATTACTTCATCTTCCGGTGCGCTCTCGTTCTCCCATGTTGTGTAGGTGCATCCGTCTTCATCAGTGAATACGCCGCCGCCATTGGCATAGAATCTGTTTCCGGATCCGTCGTAGAATACGCCTTCGCTTCCGGTGATGTTAACCGGGCGTCCTGAACCTTCAGAATAAACCAGATAGGTCTCTGCCGGGCTGTCCGGTACTTCTGTTGTGACAACTTCCGGCTCTTTCTCTTTTACTGTTTCCTGCGCCGGTGCCGGTGTCTGCTCCTGCTTCGGTGCCG
>JNKK01000099.1 GCA_000702845.1 Lachnospiraceae bacterium FE2018 | reverse complement strand
ATTTATTTTTTAAGATGTTTGTTCGGTGTTGTTTAACTTTTGTGATCACAGAATATCAGGCGAAGTCTAGCAGATGTCCAACATTCCGGAAGGAATTTTAAAAATTTTTTCAGCAACCTGAGGCATGCCAAATGGCGCCATTTCTGACTTCGTAATAGTCAAATGACGCCATGATTTATGTACTTAAGTTTTGTCAAAAAGGTGTTAATACGCAATAAACCGGGGACCGCAGCCATCGGTTCAGAATGTGTGCCCGTGACTCCTCACCGTTTGATTTTGAAATGCAGTTTCTTCTTCCCTTTGAAAGTTCCTTTTCCTTTAATAATAATGGTCCCTGTCCCAGGTTTTTTGTTGTTTTTATAGGTTACGGTGTAATCTACGCCTTTTTTCAGCACGGGGTATTTTCCGTCGATCGGAAATAGAGTCACCCGCCTGACTGTAATTTTGGGTTTTATTGCAGATCCAGTGTATTTATAGGTTTTTTTCTTCAGTTTGATCACAGCATTAGAGCGGGAGGCTATGGACAATTTCTTTGTTTTGTAACTCGGTATTGGTTTTTTGTCGGAAATGTTAATGGAAAATCCTCCCATACCGGATTCCGGGCGACCCTCATAGTAAATCTGATAATTGACAGATACTCTTCCTTTCGCTTTTGCAGTAAAGTACCCCGCTTTTGTAATAGACGCGTATTTTGTGTCACCAGACTCTATTGTAAACCCTATTGAATAATTAGAATCCATCTTGCTCAAAACCTGGTAATCAGGAGGAAATAATACATATCCTCTGAATCCAGGTGCAACAGTAAAATCTCCATTCTGCAGCCAGTATTTTCCTTCACCGGCCATGATCTTATAACTCGACCCCTGATTAAAATAATACTTTTCGTTTTGATATGTCAGGATCGTTCCATGTGCCTGAATTCCATTTTCATAAGCATAATCCTTTGTAAGATCTTCCAGACCGAACCAACCGGCATTGAACAATTCTCCTTCCTTCATACCTGCTGTCGATCGGGAGGGGTCAAGATACTGATATCCACAGTCCTTATGATATGCTGCTCCGTCATAGATAAATCCACCCCATACGAATCCTGAATTTCCCGGAAAAATTTCGCCATAATTGTAATTCATAAAGCGACCGTTCTCATAAACAAAACCATCTTTGCCAAGCAGAGACAAATTGTCTTTCAAATTCGAAAACAGAATTCCGTCAATCCTTACCGGGTAGTACCATTTTGCAATATAAGATTGTTTTGTAATCGGTTTTGATCCGGAGCTGAGCGGATCAAACATCACCCACTTTTTATTCAAATATGCGAATATCCAGCTGTTGTTCGGGAACTCTCCCTTGATCTGGGAACATTTCATCTTTTTCATATTATCCCGAAAGCCGACACATACCGCTGCGGGAATACCATTCAACCTCAGCAAATCCGCCGTCAGTTCAGAAAAGCCAAATATAGTGGTATTTCTGCTGTAGAACGAATCTGCCGGAAATGAAGACTCTCCGCTACAGGAAATATTAGCCAGACACCATTTTATGACTGCCTCCGCTTTCTTCGAAGGCGATTTTTTCTTTTTGGTGATCTGTTTTGCCATCGTTCTGAGATTCCGGATATCTCCCTCTGAACCATATTTCACATGCATTCCAAGAGAGGGATACGTTTTCGTATACACTTTGTCAAGATAGGAAAACGCTTCTTTCGTCAGCGAAGGTGTGATCTTATAGCATTTTGTCTTCCCTGAAATCGCATACGCCGGAACAGACGAAACGGCTATCGTCAGCAAAACCAAAAGACATAACCAGGACAGATGGTGTCTTTTGCGGGGCTTTCTGTTGCATCGGGGTTCTTTTGATATAATTGTGGACTTCTTTTCTTTCCTGGTGATCAACTTTTCTCCTCCTTTATGTGGTGATAATTATCATAATAACACTCTCTCTTCACTACAAAAAGCAAATATTATAGCCAGATAACAGACCGTCTTTGGAAGCATCAGCATACCCAGAGCCGGAACACTTCCTGCCAGTATTGCCACAGGAATATAAAACACGAACGACAGAAGAATCCACAGCCATATATGGCGCAGCCGTCTGATTTTCATACGATTCTGAAAATACAAGCGCATCACCAGCATTCCCAGCATGACAAACGGTATGTTCCGCAGAATTCCCCATAGAATACTGCTTTCATTCCGGATCCATCCGTTTTGCGGAAACAAACATAAAATGATCCGGACAGCCGCCAGTAAGTACACAGTCATCTGAAAAGATTTCTGCTCACGTATCTGGTAATAACTGCATCCTGTCTGGTACAGCAGAATATAGAATATTGTCATTGTAATGGACGTGACAAGTTTTCCGATTCCCAATGCGGCGGAAAAATCTGCATCCAGAAAATAATTCAGCACTCTTGGGATCAGATGAAATGCATCTCCACAGCCAAGAACCAGAACCGCGATTCCCGCTTTTTTTCCTGTCTGATCCGCAGTTTTTCTTACAAGCAGCACACCTGTTATGACAGTTGTCAAAAGATAAAAAATAATAAATGCAGATTCTCCGTATTTCATTGCCATGCCTTCCAGACTTCAGGTGCATACCCTACCGTGGCCTGACGGCCATTCAGGACAAGTCGACAGATTGAAACTAAAAAGAGTCAAAACTTCCTTCGAGTTATTCCTGTTTCATCTATTATACCTTCATTTCTGAACTTCGTCAGCATTTCCAGCATGTGTGTGCCGCTTTTCTCAAA
>JNKK01000098.1 GCA_000702845.1 Lachnospiraceae bacterium FE2018 | reverse complement strand
CGGGACGATCAGGGATATGCAAAGCGATTTATAAACAGTGATGTATGTATCCGCAGAGAATATGCAGGAGGAGTTCCGCTAAAGGTGGTTTCTGCGCAGGAAGAAGTGACGGAAAACATCTGTATCGATCTGGGCGGTGTACATGCTCAGATCTGTTATGCGGAATCTCCGCATACAGAGGATGCATTGCTGATCTATGTGCCGGAGGACAGAGTGGTTTATATTGGCGATGCACAGCTTGGAGAATTTCCGTCATGGCGGATGAATTTCCGACGTCTGGAAGCGCTGGAACAGCAGATTCGGGCATTGGATGTCAGGACTGTGATTGACGGACACTGGAAACCATATTTGAAGAAAGCGTTTCTTGCAGAACTTTGAGCAGAGTGAGGAACGTTAGATGTGGTTATAAAACCAGAGTAAATTATTCAATATTACTCAGAAAGCTGGTTGTACTAAAAATGTGGAGATAGTACAATAAAACATATATTTTGGCAGAGAAGTATAAGCCGGAGAAACTATGTGACAGCAGTCTGCCACATACCTTTGCGGCTTTTTGGCTTTAGAGATGTTTTACCTGAAAGGAGTGGAGATCAATTATGATAGCGAGGAAAAAAATATTACCGATACTGTTAGCTGTACTGATGGTGTTTGCTATGATGCTGATCGCTGCGAGGACAGTGCATGCGGATTCAAAGATTGTTGTTAATTGTGTTGAATACACCCTGAATGCAGATGAAACCGCAACAGTAAGCGGGAGAACTGACGATCTTCCAGAAGGAGTCGTTATTCCCGGCACTGTAACTTCTAATAATGTCATTTATACTGTGACAGACATTGGGCAGAACGCATTCAGCTGGTGCGACAGCCTTACAAGCATCACAATTCCGGCGAGCGTGACAAGCATAGAAGAGAGCGCATTTTATGGATGCTCAAGTCTTGGAGCAGTGGTATTTGAAGAAGGAAGTAATCTTCAAAGCATAGGAAATAGTACATTCGTGGGGTGCGAAAAACTTACAAGCATCACAATTCCGGTGAGCGTGACAAGCATAGAAGAAGCTGCATTCTATGGATGCTCAAGTCTTGGAGCAGTGGTATTTGAAAAAGGCAGTAATCTTAAAACCATAGGAAATGGTGCATTCCAGGGATCAGCGATCAAAAACTTAACGATTCCGGCAAGCGTAACAAGCATAGGAGAAGGTGCATTCCGTGCATGCTCAAACCTTGAAACAGTGGGATTTGCTGAAGGATGTAACCTTGGTTGTATTGCGAAAGATACATTCATCGATTGCAATAAACTCACAAGCATCACGATTCCGGCAAGTGTAACAAGCATAGGCGAAGGTGCATTCATGTGGTGCGAAAAACTTACAGGCATCACGATTCCGGCAGGCGTGACAAAAATAGAAGAATCTGCATTCTATGGATGCGATTCACTTACCGCCGTTCATTTCGGCGGTTCGAGATCTCAGTGGGAGGCTATCACAGGCGGCGGCAAGCCTGCTATTGAACTTGTGGATTTTGGAGTAGAAGATCCGAAGGCGGATGTCAGCCTGAATTTGTCGTTCTATAAGAAAGAGACTGAGACCTGGATCGATGCGGATAACGACACTTATATTACTTCAGCGACGATCAACGGAACAGATACAAGGTCCACAAAGGTGCCTGTCGGGGCGACGGCAACAATCAGCATCGCCCCGGCAGCCGGATATATGGTTCAGGGTGTTACGGTAAACGGATCTCCGCGTGTATGGGAGGTGCCTGATTTCCGATCCTGGACAGATCAGGAGACCGGGATCCATACTATCACGTTCACGCCTGCGGAGGGTGAAAGTTATGCGTTCTCTGTTTCACTGCATGAGGCCGTCAGGGTCACATACGACCTGAATGGAGGTACCACGGGAGATGACTGGCTGGGCAGCACACGGCTTGTAAGCAAGGGTTCAGTCGAGACAGCGATCGGCTATGAATTTGATAAAATTACGCCGCCGAACGGGAAAGTCTTAAGTTCAGTTGAAATGACGACGGGCGGCAAACTATATACGATCACAGCAGCAGATCTCCACAGCACAGCGCATACCTATAATTCGGACGTAATATTCAAATGTATCTGGGAATCAAATCAGCCGGATCCGGATCCGCAGCCACAGCCGGGTCCGCAGCCGAAGCCTGCTGCGCAGACAATCACAGCATCTAATATTACGAAAACCTACGGCAATGCAGATTTTAACCTGAATGCAAAAACGAGCGGAGACGGGAAACTCACATATAAATCTGCCAATACGAATGTGGTCACAGTCGACAGCACCGGCAAGGTGACGATTAAGGGTGCCGGTACTGCAAATGTCACGATCAGCGCAGCAGCAACCGCAAATTATAAAGCTGCAGCAAGGACGATCACCATCACGGTCAACAAAGCAGGCAATCCGATGACAGTTAAAGCAAATACTGTCAGGATCAAAGCTGAAAAGCTGGCGGTCAAAAAGCAGACGATAAAAGCGCCGAAGGCATTCAAAATTACCGGCGCTCAGGGCAGAGTTACTTACAAGGTCACCAAATACGACAAGAAAGCCAAGAAGAAAATCAAGGTTTCAAAAGCAGGAAAGATCACCGTCAAGAAGGGCTTGAAGAAGGGAACGTACAAGCTAAAGGTCAACGTCACGGCAGCTGGCAATACAAACTATGAACCGCTGGCCCAAATGGTTACAGTGAAGATTAAGGTGAAGTGAGCGCCGATCTCTGATCGCGCGAGAAAGAAGGATCCGGAGTAATCCGGATCCTTCTTTATTCCGGTGCTGTTGGACATCCGTTAGACCCGGCCTGTTATTCTACAATCACAAAAGATAACAACACAGCAAACAACAAATAAAAATAAATCGATGGAGGAAAAAATCATGACAGGAAAAACAATTCTTAAAGCTTTATTGAACGGTG
>JNKK01000097.1 GCA_000702845.1 Lachnospiraceae bacterium FE2018 | reverse complement strand
ATCGCGGCTGGGCATACCAGATGGGAATTTACCAACAGACACTTAAGAAGCATCGAATCTTTCAGAGTATGTCCCGGAAGGGGAATTGCTATGATAACTCTCCGATGGAAAACTTTTTCGGAATAATGAAACAGGAGATGTATTACGGACAAATCTATAATAGCTTTAGCGAACTGAAGGAAGCAATAGACAGATACATTCGTTATTATAACGAAAAGCGCAGCAAAGCATCCCTTGGGTACCGAAGTCCGATCGAGTACAGAGACTACATGACAGCTGCATAGAAAACTCCAGCGATTTCTCGCTGGAGCAAAAGTCTAACTTTTTGGGGTCACCACATTCTTGAGTCGGTGGTTTCAATGCTGCTTCATCATGGCGAGTCTTAATTGTACATAGATAAGACCAGAGGATCCTTACCGGATCCCCGGTTTTTCAGATTTCTACTGGTTCGATCTGGTCAAAATAGGAATTACGAACAGCGATATTCAGGTTTTCTGTATTTCTGGTTTTCAGAACCTCCAGAAGATCCGCGTGAGCTTTATACAACTCATCTCCGCGTCCGCTCTCGATCATGTCTTTTACAGACTGATAACGCATGGCGTAAGTGAGCACGCGCACGACATCCTCAAGCTTTGTCAGCAGCGGATTATGTCCCATCTTTGAAATCTCATTGTGGAACTGATTATCTGCTTCAAAGATGTTCTCTATGTTCTCCGGGCCGAGTTCTATTTCTGTTTTCAGAAGGTTCAGTTTTCTTCCGAGATCACTGAATTCTTTCGGACTTGCGTTGCGCATGGCCAGGTGCATCACACCTGCTTCCATAATTTCCCGCAGTTCCATCAGATTATTACCGTCTTTGGCATTATCCAGAATAATCCCGAACACCATCGGATCGATCATGCTCTCCTGAAATCCTTCACATACGAAGGTCCCTTCTGCGCGGCGGATTTCGAGCACTCCCATATAGACCAGAATTTTGACTGCTTCCCGCACGGAATTACGACCGACTCCAAATTTTTCTGCCAGCTCCATTTCTGTCGGGACCTTATCACCTGGACGGAGCTCGCCTTTCATGATCTCTTCGGAAAACGCGTCGATAATCTGCTGCACGACGGATTCACTTTTGATTTGTTTAAACCCCATACTTGTTCCTCTTATCTTGTCCTATCCTACATCCTACATTATATCATATGCAGTATAACATAGGGACAGACACCTGTCAAAATGGTATTTCTGCGATATACTCACATTTCATAGAACATTCGAATTTCATCGTAAACTGCAGAAAAATCAACGGAACACTTTCCCTCAGATATTCTGATTTCGATCTTCGAATCAAACGGGTATACCTGCTCCGCATCCCCTCGCTCAAAAGAGAATACGCGCACCAGGCGGAACTTCGGATCGATGATCCAGTATTCCAGCACGCCGGCGTTTTTATATTTCCTGTACTTCCGGACCAGGTCATGCGCCCGGTTGGACTCCGACAGAATCTCGATGATAAAGTCGGGCGCGCCCTCGCCCGCATGTCCGTTCACCGCCCTGTCTCCGCAGACTACCAGCAGATCCGGCTGCAGCATGGTCCGGTTATCCATGTCAAGGCGTACATCGAACGGGGCAAAGAGGAGCTTACACTGTTTGAATTGCCCCTCATTATTCTGTTTGATACAGGAATGAATCTGATATGACAATTCCAAAAGGATCGTCTGGTGCAGCTCAGTCGGACTGTACAGCTCGATCAGGTATCCGTCAATCAGCTCGAACCGCCTGCCATCGTCGGGCAGATTCATGTAGTCTTCCACCGTATATTCACCCTGCCGCGGAAATTCCGAAGTATTCGGGATCGGTTTCAGTATATAATCATCATCGGCTTCCATACTGTGCTGATACACGGACAGCGATTCCCGCAGAAGCACGGAACCTTCCGGTGCCAGTGCCGGATAGCGTCTGTGCCCGGTTTGATAGCGGTTCAGTTTTTCGTTGATCACACGGAAGTCAATTTTACATTTTCGCTCTGAGATGCGGATTTCTACAATTGACTCAAACGGATAGACTTCTTCCGGTTCATCCTTTTCAAAATAATGCACGCGCACGACCCTGTCCCGCGGATCGACAATCCAGTATTCGCGGACCCCCGCATTTTTATACTTCCTGTATTTTCGAACCAGATCGTGCGCGCGGTTTGATTCCGAAAGGATTTCGATCACGAAATCCGGCGCGCCCATGACATCGTGATCCCTTGGTCTTTCGTAATTGCAGATCACGATGATATCAGGCACTACAACCGTTCGTTCATCCTCGTCAATCCGTACATCCAGCGGTGCGACAAATACTTCGCAGTCGTGATCTGACTGATCGACGCATACAAGCAGCTGCTTAACCAGCTGCATCTGAATCTCCTGATGAATCCAGTACGGGGAATCCATTTCGATCAGGAATCCGTCAATCAGTTCAAACCGTCTGCCGTCATCCGGCAGCGCGCGGTAATCTTCGATCGTATACTCACCCTGCCGTGGAAACTCGGGTGATTTCAGGATCGGCTGCAGCGTGTAATCGTCTACATCCTGTTTCCGGTATTGGTATGCGCCCTGCGCTTCTTTTACAAAATCCCCATTGTTTTTCTTCATGAAACCCTTCCCTCTCTTATCTTTTTGCTCAAGCCAGATGTTAATTATGAGCCACTGAATTATCCAATGGATTGTATACATAATGTAATACTACAGGAGTTTTTAACCGTTGTCAAGATTATCCGCAGGAAGCTCTCACAAAGATAAAACATTTCGACAATGAAGACTCCACCACCAATGCGGTTGCTTGGAAGTGGTATCTTTTAACCGTCGCAAATAAACCTTGGGGTCTACCACGGCGAATTAAGGCTGTTCACACAGCCGCTATCCCTTTGACGGGATTACGTTTATGCAGGTCAATAAATCTGATTACTGTAGGGTTTTGAAGGAACGAAAAGTCTTTCACTCCTTCAAAGGCGTCCTGCTCCGCCTTGCGAAGAATGTTGGCCGCGCCATTAAGGTCCGCGTTAATAACCGTGCCGTTCTTTGAACGGTAAAGTC
>JNKK01000096.1 GCA_000702845.1 Lachnospiraceae bacterium FE2018 | reverse complement strand
TGACGGACGAACCGGGAACCTTCCGAAGCGGGAAGTAAAATACAGCGATTTCCATCTGGTCACACATAAGACCCACCTCTTCGGAGGCGTACAAAAAAAGTGTATGGCAGATCGTTCGAATGCGGGCGTGATGCGACTTTTGTTTTAGCGCAAAAGGAAAAGATGGAAGGAGTTGTGAATCATGGGGAGAAGAGATAAGAGATTTTCAAAGAGTCTGCATCAGCAGGCGTATGATAGATTTGTCGGCATGCAGGCGTTCGGCGAGAGTAAGAGGGCGGCTGTTGCTGACGAAACGGCATACGACAAAATATTCAGTTATGAAACATATAAAACATACTGGAAGCATACGAAGTATTTTCTGCGATGGATGAAACTGAACCATCCGGAATGTACGACGATGAAATCAGCGAAGAAATATGTGAATGAGTGGCTGCAGTCGCGTGTAGATCAGGGACTGTCAGCCTGGACTATTCATACGGAAGCTGCGGCAATGAACAAGCTGTTTCAGGTCGACAGAAGCGATCCGGAACGATTTCAGACGCCAAAGCGCAGGCGGGAAGACATTATACGAAGCAGAGTATCAACGGCCCGTGACAAACATTTTTCTGTTACAAATAATGATGAACTGATCAAATTCTGCCGCGGGACAGGATGCCGCAGAGGTGTTCTGGAAAAACTGGAAGGCAGGGATTTGTGGTCACGGGAACGAATGATGACAGAAGTAGAGCTTCTGGAGAAGAGAGCGGATCTCTCGGGAAATGAGAAGAAACATCTGGCGGCACTACAGGATGCACTGACAGTATTTCCGGAGCAGGATTATTTTGTACATCATCGGAAAGATAAGAACGGTCGATACCGCTTTGCGCCGATTATCGGACCGGATAAGAATCAGATTGTTCAGCGGATGAAGGATACAGGTAAACATGAAAAGGTATGGATGTATATCCATTCCGGTGCAGATGTACATGGATATCGTGCAGACTATGCAAATCGCATCTACAAGATGTTTGCCCGGGACGTCGATTCAATTCCGTATGATACATATCATCACGGTCTCGGAGCCTGGATTCAGTCAGAAGTCTACATTTGCAGAAAAGACGAGGCCGGGAAGCGGCTCGATAAGCAGGCAATGCTCAAATGCAGCAAGGCACTGGGGCATAACAGAATCGATGTTGTCGCAATCAATTATCTCCGTGGATTGTGAGGTTGAGTATATGGGATTTTTCATTAAGCAAACAGAAGCGGGTTTCGAAAGAATACCTGCTGATTCGGCAGGATCTGTTTTCAGTGCTGATTTTGAAGCGGATTATTATATCGAGTCGCTGGAGGAATACAGATCCCGATTGCAGGAATCCCGGAATATGAAAAAAATGAATGAAAATCTGATTCGTATCATGCGTGAACGTGCGAATCAGAAACGTGGCATTCATCCCAAGAAAAAACATGACGGTTATATTGTACTGTCTAGTTCGCAGTGGACAGAGAGATATGGCGTTGATGTATGGGATGAAGACATTGATCCGGGAAAATACCAGTCTGATGAGAAAAGACAGTATGCTCTCGGCAATGGCTTGCTTAGAATCGAACAAAGAACAGCTGAGTGTTGGAAAACAGTCATACAGACACCGTACGATGCAGGATTACCTATAGAAGTCGTTTTGGAACAGATAGAGAAGGATTTGTTTGTGAACGGTATTATACTGGATTTGGGCTGTGTGGAATATGTACCCGTGGATCAGAATGGAGAATATCAGGATTTCGGTGGTAAAAATGGAGTATATCGCTGGCGGTACCGGGCTGATTTTCGCACAGGACTTTGGAACATAGAAATATATACAACAAAGAGTATTAGTGTAACAGATAACAGACGATGAATGAAGAGCCCGATTGATGACCTCAACGGATGGCTGTACCGACGAATCCGCATGTGTATCTGGAAGCAGTGGAAACTGCCGAAGACGAAGAAACGATATCTCATCAGTCTTGGGATACCGGATTACTTTGCACGCATGGCGGCTAACAGTCGGAAAGGCTACTGGAGAACGGTCAACACGTCAACGGTCAAACGAGCGTTGTCAAAAGAAAGACTGATACGCTCTGGCTTTTATGATTTAGCCATCGCATATCAGTCTGTGCACGTCAACTATTGAAACCGCCGTGTACCGAACGGTACGCACGGTGGTGTGAGAGGACGGGGCTAATCACCCCCTCCTACTCGATATTAACCCGGGGTTATACCATATGTCTGCTACATTATATATCACGGAAGATCCGTTCTAATTTGCTGCAGATTCGCGGATGATCAGCTCCGTAGAGAGCAGAATGGATTTTGCTGCATTTTTCGGACGCGCGATGATTTCAGAGAGCATTTCGCAGGCAGTATAACCCAGCTGCAGCTTAGGTTGGTTCACAGTCGTAATTGTGGGACGCACCATCAGGGAGATAGAAATATTATCAAAGCCGACAACCATAATGTCTTCCGGAATGCGGAGGCCGAATTTCCTGGCGGCGTTAATAATAGCTGCGGCGAATACGTCAGATGCAGCAAAGAATGCGTTTGGCAATTCATCCGATCTGAGAAGCTGGCTGACAGCTGAGTAGGCCATATTGTAGTCGATCTGAGGTATTTGCAGGATCCAGTCGGAAGGGACAGAGAGTTCCGCTTCTGACAGGGCGTCCAGATAGCCCTGCAGACGTTCTCGGGCATATTTGAAATGACCGGGTCCGTTAACAAAGGCAATTTTATTGCGTTGTGCGGAGATCAGATAATTGACGGCCTGAAATGCGGCTGCGTAATCGTCTATGCTGACATATGGATAATCTGCATCGGCATTGTACTCACAGCATTGGACAAGGGGCACGACATTGTGCAGATGGTTGAGAAGTTCCTCGGACAGCCGGCTTAGAAGAATGACACCGGAAGCGTTGATTCTTTTTATCAGACTGATGAAAGTATCAATGGTCCCGGGATGAATATGATCGTAGTTCAGCACGAGATAGTATCCGTGCGCTTCTGCGGAAGTGATAGTGCCCCGTATGATTTCTTCATAGAAAGGATTTGTTCCCTGCGGGCAATTGACCAGAATAACTTTTTTGTCGTCGGTAGAGGAGATGACGGTTTGCTTTTT
>JNKK01000095.1 GCA_000702845.1 Lachnospiraceae bacterium FE2018 | reverse complement strand
TTTTTCAAGACCGGAACGCCGCCAAATGACTTACAGATTCCGTTTAATGAAACGATCTTTGTATCTTTCATCTGTTTTCTCCAGAGTGCTCCCGGATGCAGCTATTGCCGCATCCGGGGTTTCCGCCTACATTAAGATTTTGCTTTGACCGCGTCCTGAACTTCCTTCGGCGCGTCTACCTGGAAACAGGTCTGATAAGCCTCAAGAACGTTATCGGGACCTACCGGCTGAGAGGATGAACACAGATAGGTGGGAACGTCCAGCCCGATCAGGGTTCTCGCGCATGCATATCCCTCAATCGTACCGGTCTCGACCGCCTTCGGGCATCCTGTTCCGTAATACATATCACCGCTTGCGATCATGTATGCAGACTGGTCACCCATATCAACTCCCGTTACCTTCAGATCATCAAGGCCGATAGCCTTTGCCGAAGAAATCACATCGAAAGCAGGAATGTCCCAAGATGCGTACACACCGTCCAGATCCGGATTTGCGGCAAACAGACCGTCTGCAACCGTTCCCACATTATCAATACTGGTAAAGCCCGCTTCCGCAACAAGCTCAATATCCGGATAGTTGGCAATCGTCTCCCTGAACGCACGATCGCGCTCGTTTGTCGTGAAAAAGTCAGCATCGTAATATACGGTCGCAACCTTGCCCGAATAGCCGATCGCCTCCGCCAGCAACATTGCGGCATATTTTCCGTTCCCGTAAGAGTCCGAGTTTGTGATCGTCACATAATCTTTGCCGGGTACAAAATCAGGAGATGCATTTTCCATGAAGACGATCGGAATGCCTGCATCGATAAACTCCTGATATGCAGCCTTGGTTACTTCGACATCATAAGGCATGGAAATCAGAAGATCCGGTTTCAGTGCCAGCGCGCTCTCAAGGTCATTGACCTCCTTATTTGCATCTGACTGCGCATCCGTCACACATACCACTTCAATATTGAGATCTTCGAATACTTTCTGGCAGGCCGCAAGCTTACTCTGGTTGACCTGGTTATCAAGCTGATGATAGCAGATGGCAACACGGAAGTTTCCATCCCGTACCTGCTGCTTCTGCTCCTCTGTAAGTTCCACATCAGCCAATCCCGCAGGAACGCTTCCGTCCGGTCCGACATCTCCCCAGACCTGTGTGTTATTAAAATCGATCTGCTCATAATCTCCGGCCGCTCCGGATGAAGCTGCTTCTGCAGACACCTCAGAGGATGCTGCAGATGAAGCCTCAGACACTGCCGCAGATGTTCCCGCAGATGCCGATGAGGAAACGCTTACTTCCCCTCCGCCACAGCCGGCAAAGGACACTAATGCCATTGTCGCGATCATCAATCCTGCTATTACTTTTCTTTTCATGTTGTTCCTCCTGTTTTCTAAACTTATGATAATAAAGCGAACGCTTTACTCGTCCCATGTAAAAACGACCTTCTGCACCTTTCCCGAATCAAAGAGCGGAAATGCTTCCGCCGCCTGCGAGATCGGATATGTACTGCTGCAGATCTTTTTTAACTCGATCGGCTTGTTCATAATAAATGAACTGATCTCTTCCCAGTCGCTGCGGTTAAAATACCAACAGCCTTTCAGGTCGATCAATGTACGGACAAACTGGTTGCTCGGATCAATTGTCGCACTGTTCGACTCTGCTATCAGGGCAACCGTTCCGCGCGGCCTGATGGAATTTAATGCGGAATTCAACGGAATATTGCCGCCGGCTGTCACGATGGCCGCGTCCGCACCGGCCCCTCCTGTCAGCTCTTTTACTCTGGCCGTACCGTCTTCTTTTATTGGATTGATCACCTCGTCGGCCCCAAGATCCAGAGCCATGGCAAGACGCGCCTCATCTGTATCGACCGCAATCACTCTCGCGCCGAACCCCTTTGCGATCAGGATTCCGCCGCTTCCCATCGGGCCGCAGCCAATAATGACGACTGTCTGCGTTCCACTCAGGCCAATCCGTTTGCAGGCTGTATAGAGTGTTCCTCCTACATCTGTCGCCAGCGCGCCCGTGATATAATCCATCTCATCCGGAAGCGGCAGACAATTCTCAGCAGGTATCGTCATATAATCAGCATGAGCGCCGTTTGCCTCAAATCCGATACATTTGAATTCTGAACAAAGCATGACATCTCCACGCAAGCAGTGCGGACAACGCCCGCAGCCCAGACCGAGATAGACCGCTACACGATCGCCGATCTTTATGTTCTCCACACCCTCCCCAAGGGCATCCACAATCCCGCAGGGCTCATGTCCGGGTGTAATGTTGGCCGCCGACTCATCTTCATCAAATATCTGGGTCCCGTGATAACGGTGCAGATCGCTCCTGCAGAGAGCAGAGGCTTTCATTTTGATCAGAACCTCGCCTTTTCCGGGAACCGGTTTCGGTTCTTCTACAACTATGACCGTTTCTTTTTTCGGAATCTTTGCTGCAAGCATATATGGTTTCCTCCTTAATTGCTTCAACTCACAAACAGTTGCATATATTGTTTCGACTGTACAAGGCTGCTGATGATTCTTTCACGGCTCCCCTCGAAGGAACGATCCTCTACCTCAATACAGGCATACCCTTCGTATCCGATATCAGTCAGGGCCGATACAAATCTGCCCCAGTCGACATCACCGAGTCCCGGAATCTTAGGGGTCATATAATCCAAAGGTGCTCCCAGTATGCCCACTTCATCAAGCTTCTCTCTTTTCAGCTTGATATCCTTGAAGTGAACATGGAATATCTTGTCTTTAAATTCCATTACCGGACGTATATAATCCATCATCTGCCACACAAAATGGGACGGGTCGAAATTCAAGCCGATATTGTCGCTGGGAAGGATCCGGAATACTTCCCGCCAGACAGCCGGAGACGTCATCAGGTTCTGTCCTCCGGGCCATTGATCGTTTCCAAACAACATAGGGCAGTTTTCAATTGCGATGCGTACTCCGGACTGCTCAGCGTGAAGTATGATCTCCGGCCATACCTCCCGGACCAATTCCAGATTTTCGTCAATATTCTTTGTCTGATCTCTCCCGATAAAGGTCGTGACCATATTGACATTCAATAATGCCGCAGCATCTATTACCTTATGCAGGTGATCCACATTGCCTGCCCGTTTTTCGGGATCCCGGTCCAGCGTATTGGGATAAAAGGCCAGTGCAGAAATCTCAACATTTCTCTCCCC
>JNKK01000094.1 GCA_000702845.1 Lachnospiraceae bacterium FE2018 | reverse complement strand
CATTTGAATTTCATGGTTTTTTTCATGCCTTTTTTCAGAAGTATTTTTTTGTATGCCGCCTTCTTTCCCTTTGGACACTTGATGACTGCTTTTTTGTTGATTCCTGTGAAGGCTTTGGATCCAATTGTTTTCTTTGTAAGCTTTGTTGACTTGATCGTTATTTTTTTCAGCTTCTTGCATCCGTAGAAAGCTTTGGCACCGATGGATTTGACGTTCTTGCCGATGGTCACGGTTGTCAGCTTATCCATTCCCTTGAACGCGTTTTTCGCAATCGCTGTGACCGGAACGGTTTTGCCATTGGCTTTGATGGTGTCTGGAATCGCCAGCTTCGTAAGGGTGTTGTTCTTCGGAGTTTTGAGTGTTGCGGATCCGTTCTGGATAGTGTATGTGCCGTCTTTGGTTTTGATTACGCTGGATGCGTTGGTATTTGCAGCTTTTACAACTTGAATATAATAGTTTCCAAAGTTCGATCCCCTGGCAGTACTCCCACGGAAGAAAATGTTAATTTTATAAGTTCCTTCTTCGGTCGGTGTAAATGAATCAGTAAATGTTTCTCCTACGTCACTGCTTTTATAAGAAAACTCAAATTCTTTTTTGATAGAATCTCCCTTTAATATTGTCATGACAAAATTATCCGCTAAGTTAGATGAAATACCGCCCGGAAAAATATAGTTTGAATACTTATGAGGTGTAACCGAAAGCATTATCGCCTGTCCCACAACATATTTATCATTTGCCGAAGGAGAATTGACAGTAAAAATACTGCTGTCGTTGGTAAATTCTAAATCCTCATTCCATGCGCCATTCGGATCCCATGAAATAGTAATGGAAGAGGAACCTGAATTAGTGCCGCCTGTATACTCGTACGCATAGGTACTTTCAGGCGTGATTACAACACCTGCCAGTATCAGAAGTGCTATTGCTAGAGACATTATTTTTCTCATTCTATACGAACCTCCTTCTCGTTAACAAAACAGAAAAAGCCATCGAAAACAAGCGGCAGTTTTCTGTCAGACATGTTTCTCCGGCTAAAACATTCCTACCAAAACTATATATTGTTATTGTACTACCCACTCTTTTTTCACACAACCAGGCATTTGAATGATTTTGAAAATAATGCCGAAAGATGTGCTATATCTCACGGATTGCAGTTACCACAAGGAGCGTATCCCATTGCGATCACATTGTCCCGCGTTCCGAAATATTCCTGCTTGTTCTTATCTTTCATCTGTTTTACACTCTTGCAATCCGGATAATGAAATTTCTTTGTATTTGTGTTCAAAATATAAGTCTGCTCATTTGTGCTTTCAGAATTATCTGACTCTGGACTTACTCTGCTGGTTTGTTCCGGCTGTTCCTCTGATATCGGAATGATTCCCGGTGTATAAACATCTTCATTGGTGTCAAAGGAAACGCCGTATCGAAGCTCTCCTTCAACTTCCTGAAAGATAATATCACCGTGCATATCTGTCCGCAAAACAGATATATCCATCTCTTTCAGATGATTCAACACTTGTTCTGTCGGATGTCCATACTCATTTTCACTGCCACATGAAATTACTGCGATCTGCGGACTGACAGCATTAAGCCACTGCCGGCCTGTTGAATATGCACTGCCGTGATGAGCCACCTTTAAAACAGTACTCTTTAAATCAGCACCTGAACGAAGAATGCTTTGTTCTTCCTCCTCTTCCGCATCACCTGTCAAAAGAAAGCTGTTGTTTCCATGGATAACTCTTAATACGATGGAATTATTATTGTCCTCATTCGTGATCGTCTTGGGTCCGATGACCTGAACGTCTGCATCTCCAAGCACGAACGTTTCTCCCGCTTCCGGGACGGTAATCTCAATATTCTGTTTTGTGAGATACTTTTTGAAGTTCTGGAATGTCTCTGTCTCATTATCCGTAACAGGCGACAATGCCACATCAACAGTCGCGTAATTCAAAGCACCAGCCAAACCACCAATGTGGTCAGCGTCGGGATGCGTTGCCACAATATAATCCAGATGTTTAATGTCGTGATTCCTCAGGTAAGAATATATCTTATCTGATTCTTTGCTTTTCCCACCATCTACCAGCATTGCATGGTCATTGCAGATTACAAGGATTGCATCGCCTTGTCCGACATCAAGGAAATGCACCTCAAACCGGCCAGGTTCCTGCGCTTCTGTCGGTTCTGGTGTTAATTCAGATGATGGTTCTGGCGTTTCCTCAGCTTTCGTATCAGAAGACTCACTATTGGCATGTGTTACCTCTGTTTCATTCTCATTTACTTGTGCTGTTGTACCTTCTGAATCCTCTTCCACATCAGATGAATCTGAATCCAAAAAGACTTCGGTATCATTACTATCACTTATCGATACAGTCTCCTGTGTATGGGAAACATCAACCTTTTCTGTCTTGGAACAGCCTGATAGTGTTATCATCATTACAAAATTGACGATGAGGAATAGTACCGTTACCCTCTTATGTGAGATGGCTATTATCCTGTTCACTGCACTTCTCCTATCAATCCGAATAACAATCCACTCTTTCTCTTACAAAAAGCAAAAGATTTTCTTTTCTGCGCTGTTGGACATCCGTATGACTTGGCCTGATATTCTACAATCACAAAAGATAACAACACAGCAAACAAACCATAATAATACAACAATCTATGGAGGAAAAAATCATGACAAGGAATATCATTTTTAAATCATTAGCAAACGGCATTATCAGTTGGATTCTCGTGGCGCTTATTTTCAGTCTGAAAAACACAGACATGACTTTTATGCAGGGACTGACTGCCATGTATCCGATTTACCTTGGCATCGCCGGATTCATAGGAAGCCTGATCGGTTTCTCAATCAGAAACAATAAAGATCAAACTTTTTAAGAAGATAACACCAGCAATCAAATAAGAAAAACGAAAACATAAAACAAAATCAGAATAAAAAGGAGAACAAGACCATGACAGATATGAACAAAATCAATGTACAGGAACTCGAACAGGTAGCAGGCGGCGCAGCATCAGCAGGATCATGGAAATGGGTAACCGTTACCGGTACCAAACACTATCTGGCAATCAGAACCGCACCGACTTACGATGAAAAAAATGAAATCGGAAAGATCTATAACGGAACCAAGATCCAGATCCGTCCGGATGTCAGAAGCGGCGCTTATGTATGGGCATATGCAAGCACCAT
>JNKK01000093.1 GCA_000702845.1 Lachnospiraceae bacterium FE2018 | reverse complement strand
AGCCATAATCATAAGCGCCTGCCAGGTTGATCTCATACCAGTTGAATCCGTTGTTGAATACGACTCTGCCGGTCGGATATACCTCTGTTCCATTTGGGATCGTGAAGAAGACTTCGGAGTCGAGGCTCGGCTCTCTTCTGCAATTCACATAGGAATATCCCTCGTGCGGGTTGTATACTACATTCATCTGTCCGCCTGCTACCTTTTCGAGTGCCTCTGCATTTAATTTGTTCATATCTGTCATTGTTTTGTTCTCCTTTTCTTTTTTATTCTGAATTTTTTTTTTTTGCTGTGTTGTTATCTTTTGTGATTGTAGAATAACAAGCCGGGTCTAACAGATGTCCAACAGCACCGGAAGAAAAGGACAAACACAACTCTTCTACCGGGACACCGCTCATTCTGTGCAGATAATAAACATCGACATAATCAGTCTGCAGACGGTCTGGCGACCCTTCCAGATGCTTCCGGATTGCTTCGATACTGTATTTTTCTTCCGGGATCCTTTCATATCCATGGGAAAAGGCCATGCATCCCATGCCCACTTCGGATACTTCGATATCCCGAAGCATTCTCTTTTTCATAAACTTCCTCCATCAATAATCCGCGAATCTCTCAAATAGTTATGTCTGTTACTTACAGCAGTCCGTTGGCAGAAAGCCATTTCTGCACACTTGCTTTGGCACCTGCCGCCTGGCTTCCGATAATGGGAAGTCCAGCCTTAACATCTGCGCCGGGACAGGTCTTTTTGATGTCCCGTTCGCTCCTGCCCATGCCGCTGCCTTCATTCGTACAGAGAGGCAGGATCGTCTTCCCGGTGAAATCGAAGGTTTCCAGGAAGGTGAATACGGCCATCGGCATCGTTCCCCAGTAGTTGGGATAAGCCAGAACGATCGTGTCATACTCGTCAACAGACTCGGGCATGGAGGCTAGCTCCGGTCTGGCTTTTGCCCGCAGGTCTTTCTTTGCTTCTTCGATGCAGGTCATATATACGGGGGAATAAGGATCCTTCATCTCGATCTTGAAACTGTCCGCTCCTGTCAGCTCTTTGATGAAGTTACAGACGATTTCCGTATTGCCGACCTTTACATAGCGCATTGCTCCGCCAAAGTAGTTTTCATCCGCTCTTGAGAAAAATGCGATCAGTGTCTTTGCCATGTTTGGTTCCTCCTTGTATTCTTATCCGGCAGATGTCTTTTTCTTGATCTTGCTTTATGGCTTTATTATATCGGCGCAATATTGCATAGTCCAATTGAAACATGTTATATTTGATTTAAATATTAAATAATGGAGACAAATGATGACGACCAAACAGATCGATTACTGTATTGAACTTGCCCATACACTGAACTTCAGCCGCGCCGCCGATAACATGTTCGTAAGCCAGCCCACTTTTTCCTATCAGATCCGGCTTCTGGAGGACGAGATCGGTTTTGCGATCTTTGAGCGAAGCGGCAAAGGCGCTGCACTCACTCCCGCAGGTGCTCAGTTTGTATCGTTCCTGACCGGCATGCGGCAGGACCTGAAACGCGCCATCGAACAGGGGCAGAATTTCAGCGCAAAGTATCATGACAGCATTTCCATCTGCATGATGGTACGGCAGGCTGTATATTTCCTTCCCGAAGCAATGCGGATGTTTGAAGAATCCGAGCCAAACGTCCAGATCGCTCCCATCTTTCAGTATGAAAACAGCATGGAAAACTTTTTGCGGAATGACACAGATATCGTCTTTGCGCTGAAGGAACAGACAAAACAGGTCGCGGGCGTACAGGTCCATGACCTGTTCAAGAGCCGGATCTACCTGATTACAGGCAGGGATGATCCGCTTGCCGGTAAGGATATGATCCGTGAAGAGGATATTTACGGCCGCACACTGATGGTGGGCGGCGGCTCTCCGCAGACATTAAAAGCGGTTCAGCACCGATTGATCGGTTCTGGAAAAGTCAACTATTTTAACAGCGCTGACCATGACACCACGCTGACGAACGTGGCTGCCGGACGCGGCATTTGCCTTGCTCCCGGCTTTTTGAACGACCACAGCGGACAGTTCGCGTGGATACCGTTCGACTGCAAAGAAAGCTTCTCCTGCGTTCTATGTACCCATAAAGAAGATCAGAGAGACAGTCTGAAAACGTTCCTTGGAATCCTGAAAAAGCTCTATTCTGACGCAGTTGCGTTCCCGCTGTAAAGAGCCAAAAAAGGAATCGGCCTTTACATTACGAAACCCCGAATGTCTTATGGCATCCGGGGTTTCTCCTGATTATTTGATTTTCACTTTCAATTTTACTATCTTCGTTGCAGCATTATATTTTGCATTACCTGCCGCTGTGACTGCGACTTTCAATCTATACGTTCCCTTTTTCAGTCCTTTCTTTACCGTGACTTTTCCGTTCCTGGAAACTTTGATTCTCTTCTTTGCTTTCTTGTCATATTTCGCGACTTTGAAAGTGACTTTTCCCCGGACATCAGTAACCGTGAAGACTTTATTTGTTTTGATAATCTGTTTCTTATTGCTGAGTTTGGAATATTTGACCTTTATTGTTGTTGCTTTGACTTTCATCGGATTTACTAATTTTGTCACCTGCGTGTCGGTACCGCCCGGAGCAACACCGGAGCCGGAAGGTGTCGTACCGGAACCGCCCGGCGTATTGCCGGAGCCACCCGGTGTTGTGCCAGAACCACTGTTTCCGCCATCTTCACCTTCATCAGCCGGTTTGGTAATCGTGAATGTCAGTTCTTTGGTTCCTTCGTACAGATCTCCCTTTAAAGTAACCTTTACAGTCGCTGTTCCGACATTCGTGTTATTGGAATAAGTGACCGTATAGTAATCATCAGAAAGCGGCTCACCTGCATTGGCTACTGTGACCTTCGGCGTGATTGGCTTGCCGGTGTATGTGAAGGACGTTCCCTCGAGACAGATGTTGCTGACCTTAGGGATTGGCATTCCCGTCTCTTCCGCGCCGCAGATCGTGCACTGCTGCCAGGTATGGCCTTCTGCGTCAGGCGTGGCTTTCTGGATATGCTGCTCCCACTGATGTCCGGCGCATTCGAATACAGCACAGATTGCCGCTTCTTCAGCCTCGCAGGTATATTCTTTTTCCTGACTGAGCAGTTCATCAGACGGCGTCTCCACATAGTGACTGCTTCCGATAACACCTTTATACCAGCCTTTGAAGGAATATCCTTCTGCCGGTCTTGCCGTAAACTTCACAGTACCTTCATGTGTTGTGAAATTCATTGTCTGTACTTCTGAATGGCTGTCATCCGGCTTCGATGTCACGATATCGATCGTTCCGCACGCATACTTATCAGGATTTGATTCGTTATAAATACCGACACACATAGATGTGATCCAGTCGGCATACAGTGTGATATCCGAATTGAC
>JNKK01000092.1 GCA_000702845.1 Lachnospiraceae bacterium FE2018 | reverse complement strand
CCATAACAAAAACCCGCCGGAGCTGGCAGCCTCCGACGGATTTTCGCATCCTTTTCGTTTTTGCTTTTGAAAGGATTGGATAGATATAAAGGTTTGGTTGCTATCGCTTTTATATAACTCAGCGCAGATCCGGAAGTTCTTCCATCTGCGGCATATTGAGTTCGTAGATGTGATCTGCGATTCCTGTAACTGCTGCGAATACTGCTAATGTGATGATAAGTGTTGTCATTTTGAACTCCTCTCCGCAGAACGTTCCTTCGTCTGCCGTGTCGTTGTTTGTTTTGTTGATCTTATAATAATAAATCTATGGATTTTGCAAAATAAATCGGACGCCGTAAAACATGAAAATGGCGCCATTTCTGACTTCGTGATAGTCAAATGACGCCAGGATTTATAACCATAAAAGCAGAAAAAAGACCGGCGGCATTTCTGTCGCTGACTTCTCTGAGGGGGATATTTTTTACCAGTTTGTTCCGGAGATCTGGTAAGTTGCATCGTATGCATCTGTGAAGGTTCCGTCTTCATTCGATCACTTTTACAGACGTTTTGCTGCTTCTTAGATAAGTCAGAATCTCCTGCTTATACACATGATATACACCAATAATAAATCCCGAACCGTCTTTTGCAAAAAAACAGACGGATTCACTGAATGCTCTGACAAACGAAATATTGTCCCATGCAAGCCTTACCACTTTGGAACCATCCTGATCAAGCTCAACACCATTATCGTCGAGTGTAAGGATCGAAGGACTCTCATCTGCCAGATAACTGTTAACCATACTGTTCATGCTATGCAGGAAAACCCCGCAGAAAGCTATCACGATCACCATCAATATGATTCCGACGACCATCATAGTATCCGCACCCCAGAAAACTGCCATCAACAAAAGCGTGATCAAAAAAGCAGCACATATAATGATATATGACTTGTATAGTTTGAAGTTGTTCCGGAGTTTCATGTCCGGTTTTTTTATAAGGCTGCGGTACTGACTCGTAATATTAACCAGTTCCTTGTAGTATTCTCTTGTGCCTTTCTCCGTGATTTCTATTTTTCGAGTATTCATAAGTGGTCTCCGGTAATAGTCCATTCAGGCAGCCATCGCCCGCGCTGCTTTCGTCCGCACTGCGTCAATCATAATAAGTAAACACTTTCTTCGGATTTCTCCACTGTCGTTCATATGCTTATGATTGTTTATTCTAAACGTATTCCAGCAATTCATATACGCGTTCTCTTGTCAGTTTCGCTCCAATGCTGTTTTCTGCCATTGGTCTGATGCTGCCGCCTTCATACTGCTCTCCTTCTTTCTGAATCTGTGCTTCCTTATCTTTGATCCAGGCGCGCTCTTCATCAGTAAGTTTTTTCATCTCAGTCTCAGGCAGTTTTCCTTTCAGGTACTGCCAGACTGCATTTATCTCATCATCCCAAAGGGTGTACAGTTCTGCGGAAACCTGATTCATTTCCGTCTGGCTCAGATCTTCATACTCCAGCTTGTATTCAAGTTCGTCAGCTTGTTTTTGTACTTCCTCAACATGCGCCCTGATCTGTTCCGATGACACATCTTCAGGAGACGTTTCATCAACAGCGGCATCTTCTGTATCTTCATATGCCGGATATCCGCCAAATCCGGTTTCGGCCTTCTCGTTATACAGTCCATAAAGCGTGATATTGCCATTCTCTGCTGTCTCTGAAGCCATCGGAACCCAGGAGATAAATGCTTCGGGCAGTTCATTTGCCGGCTTTCCCGGAAGGTAGAAATATAAATCTGCGGCGTCATCGAGTCCATAGGCAGTCGAATAAATATATCTGACACCATCCTTGTATTCTTCCGTGTCCGGATCATTTGCAAAATCGATGTTTTTCAATTCTGTATGGTAAGTATAGTCATCAATGCGCGTCAGTTCTCCAAAGCTTCCTTTAAAATCGCAGTAATACAAAGTGCCATTCGGATACTGATCACCGGTATCTCCCATGTCGGAATCATGGTAATTCCCCGAGAATGTTCCATCTGAATCGATCGTCATAGTGGTTGCCCAGCCGCCTGCTCCGCTGGAAAAATAGAACTCCATACCGGAAAGACCGGCGTATGTAAATCCCTCATCAATACCTTGTGCAATCTCCCGGAATGCCTCCTCTTCCTGACTTTCTGAAACAGTCACATCACTGTCCTGAAGCACATATGTTTCCGGATCTGCTTCATCCGAAACACTTTCTGCACTGTCTTCCGCAGCTTCAGAAATTTCACTCACCTCCTGATTCGCCGGCTGTTCAGCCTCTGTGGTTTTTCTGCTCCCACAGCCACCGATCATGAGAGATGATATTAATAAAGCAATCAACATTTTACTGATTCCAGATTTCATGTTGTTTTCCTCCTTGATGATATGCTCAATCAGTCAATAATACAGTCATCTGTCATTTTTTACCGCAAACCGGAACGATGCCTTTGGAAGCAGCATAGCACATGGCCACCTGAGGATTTTTCAGTCTGTGCGGCTTTCCGGATGATATCCTCTTCCACATAACTTCCGCGAAGCAATTTTCCGTAAATGGCATCGCCCCAGGAATTTGTTCCAATTACGGCTCTGATCTCTTTATTCATGTCATGCATCTCCATTATCATGTCCCTCTTTCTTTACGTTGCTGAGATACCTGTAAAACGCATCATGCATATTCTGTTACAAGCTGTCGCTCCGCTGCTCCCATTCGCTCCGGGGGTACTAGTTCAACCGTGCCGTCGGGATTTTTGCGAACTGAGGTTCCCTTCGGATAAACCGTGCCAATAGCCGGCGCATCAAAGCCTGATTTTTTATTCTCTTCCATTTCCTCTCCTTTCGCATCGGAGTACAAAAACAGCCGCAAAGTATCGCAGCAAATATCCTTTCACACACCTTCCCGCCAAAATTGTATCATAATTACCCCTGCTTAGCATTTTTTATAATTGATGGCTTTCTATCTCTTTCGTATATTTCATCTGTATCCTGAACGCAGCGAAAACCGACGGCATTTCTGCCGCCGGTTCCGTAGGGGGAAGGTTTATTTCTATCTCACAGAACAATTATACTCTGTGATGGAGGATGGACCTCGTTTATGGATGTAGATCAGCGTCCGATCAGATGTCCTGCGACCCAGCCATAATCATAAGCGCCTGCCAGGTTGATCTCATACCAGTTGAATCCGTTGTTGAATACGACTCTGCCGGTCGGATATACCTCTGTTCCATTTGGGATCGTGAAGAAGACTTCGGAGTCGAGGCTCGGCTCTCTTCTGCAATTCACATAGGAATATCCCTCGTGCGGGTTGTATACTACATTCATCTGTCCGCCTGCTACCTTTTCGAGTGCCTCTGCATTTAATTTGTTCATATCTGTCATTGTTTTGTTCTCCTTTTCTTTTTTATTCTGAATTTTTGTTTTTTGCTGTGTTGTTATCTTTTGTGATTGTAGAATAACAAGCCGGGTCTAACAGATGTCCAACAGCACCGGAAGAAAAGGACAAACACAACTCTTCTACCGGGACACCGCTCATTCTGTGCAGATAATA
>JNKK01000091.1 GCA_000702845.1 Lachnospiraceae bacterium FE2018 | reverse complement strand
TTTGCTCTCGATTTTGCAAGGTCTTTTTGTATCTTGAGCAGGACATACACATCTCGACCACATCAAAGAAGCCGGAAGGAAACAGAAAAAGAAGGAACGATCCAGAAGAGGAATCGAGATTGAAATGGCCCAATCCATGTAGGTCCATTTTTGTCCAGGTCGCAGCCAGTATCCTTATTAAATCATATTCTTTTTCAAGATTCTTATCCGCATCTTTCAATGCCTATCCTAATTCTTTTTATAGTTCCAACCATCTTATAAAGCCTGAAAAATGCAGTAAATCCGCGGCTTTTCCTGGCATTTCTATATGGAGTGCAGAGGAAAAACTGGAAGAGAAGCAAGTAGCCTGAGCAGGTCCTGCCTCTCCAGAACCATCCGTTTCTGTCTGAACTGGGATCCTGATTTGACATGGATCGTTACAGATGGAAAAGAGAGAAACGAAGGCGGTGCTGGTGTTTCTGCTCTGATCTATTCGGATCTGTATGGATTGAGAAGGGAAGCTTGAAGAAACGTTGGAATATAAGAAGAAACGTATACCCGGAGAAACATAGATTTAAATGGAAATGTAGAAATTGCCGTCTTTAAACCGGCGGTAAAAACGCTGCAGCGAAAATGAAAATCTGCTAAGCAGCGAAAATAAGTTCTGCGGGGACATAGTATGTTTTGAAAATGGCGAACGGGGCGGGCAAAACGGGCGTATATCTTCAAAGTTTAAAAGAAAAAGCGGGATTTCTGCCCGAAATCCCGCCCGAAACAGCAAAACGGGCGCCCGTATTGAATTCGGGGCAAAAACGGGGCGTTACGGGGCAGTTAAACGGGCATTAAGAAATTGTGAACGGAGGTGTAGGTAGTGTAGAAGTTCATACGTTAAAAGAAAACTGTTTGTCACAAAAGAGCTGAATGAAAGGAGACGCCAATGAAGCCAAAAGGATACAAGAGAACCAGATGTGAAAAGAGAACAATGAGCAAATGCTCTGACGGAATTGCGAAGACCTACAATACTCTGGAATCCAGATTTGCTGATATGTTGCAGGAAGATGATGAGGTGGAGTCCTTACGCTGTAATGTCCTGCTTGATGATTTCCCGGAAGGCGAATACTGCTCTGATTTTGTCTGTGTGAAGACAAACGGAGACCTGATGGTCAGGGAATGTGTGTATAGAAAGAATCTTCCACGTCCGAAAACAGCGCGTCTTCTGGATGCATCCCGTGAATACTGGATCCGGCGAGGCGTAACTGACTGGGGTCTGGTTGTTGACAAGAAAAAGGAGGACAGCGATGAGAGTTAAGCAACTGGTACGGAAGAGCAAGGCGACAAAGCTGATTGTAAAATCGAAACTGCTGAAGAAGAATACCGTCAAAGGATCGCTGAAAGGATCCAAGATCAAAACGGTTCAGGTAAAGGTTGGAGCTAAGAAACTGAATAAAAAGTTCATAAAAGCATATAAGAAAATCTTTACTAAGAAAGTTGCCGGGAAGAAAGTATCTGTCAAATAAGTAAGGAGTTATGGAAGAAGCTGTCAATCCGATGGCTTCTTTCTTTGTGTAAGGGGATTTATTAGAAGAGATTCAGATGTGGATGTTTGTGTATAGAGGCAGAGAGAGGTTTTCTTATCCGCCGTAGCCGTGGGTTTGTTGATAACCGGCATGACTGCACGCTGTGGGTAAGGTGTGGGCAGGACGTTGGCAGACGTCCTGCTGTCAATGTCTCTGTCCACGGCTTATCCATGGCGGGTGCTGGTTATCAATAAATCCACGGATACTTAATTCTTGGGACTCCAGAGAATGACAAATGTTTCTACTATCTCTGATTGTTAAACAAGGAAAATACTTTTAGGTAGAAATAGATCTACTTCTGACTGACAGGAAAATGGGCTTTCATGAAGCGTAGGACGTTTCTGTGACTTTTATTTATGGGTTGTCTCTGGTACAATTAATGTGTATTTGATGTGGATTAAATCAGTGTTGGAGGGCAATCATGATAAAGAAAGCTGTCGCATTGTTGTTGTGCATCGGGCTAGTGTTCTCAAATATGACTATCGTATCTGCTGAAGAAATGAGTAGTGATTCAGAGATTGCTGTGTCTGAGATTGAAGAAGAGGTGATTCAGGAAGAGACAGAAGAAGTTTCCGATCCGCAACCTGAGAATACAGAGATTCAGGTGATAACAGAGTCTTCTGAGTCAGAAGTTGATCCTGTTATATCCGAAGAAACTCCGAGTACTCCTGAAACAACACAGAACGATCAAGAAATGGAGGTTATCATAGAAGAAGGACAGGAGGATGTCGTTCAATTTGAAGCGGCCAATGAAGGGGAAACTGAATCAGGTGATTCTACTATTGTTGATTCAGGAACCTGTGGAGAAAATGCCACATGGGAACTGGACGAAAATGGAAAACTATCTATTAGATAATATGAAGTGACCTCACATTTGTAGCAACGTGGATTTACCTGTATACTGATGATCGACGAAAATCAATGGTAAACAGGGATTACCGCATACAAAAGGAGGTCACCTAATGAATAGAATAATCAAAATTGCCATGGATGTCCATAGTACAAATTACACTTTATGCGCGATGGAACCTACAATCGGCGTGGAAGACAGGATCCTTGGAGAAGCCCAGGTTGCTCCGGACTATAAAGAAGTCATTTTCTTTATTGAATCTCTCAAGGTTAAACTTGGCCTCTATCATAATTATTCTATTGAATGCGGCTATGAGGCAGGTTGCCTCGGTTATACCCTTTATCACCAACTCACAGATGCTGGGATCAAGTGTGTTATTCTTGCGCCGACAACAATGCTTACACAACAGGGAAAGCGTGTCAAAACGGATAAGCGCGATGCTCGTTTGATCGCTCAATGTCTGTGCTACGGCGGATATCATCCGGTTTATATCCCTACCGGCGAAGATGATGCCGTCAAAGAGTATCTCCGAATGAGAGATGACCATAAACTTGCTCTGAAGAAGCTAAAGCAGCAGATCAATGCGTTTGTTCTCAGACATGGCCATCAGTATGTTGGGACCAAATGGACCATAAAACATGGCATCTGGCTTAGTAAGCTGGAGCTTAATCCTCTGTATCGCGAAACACTGAATGAATACATGGCTTCCTATGAGGAACAGACGGCGAAGATCGAGCGTTACGACAAACGGATCGAAGATATTGCTGCAGAATCACGTTATCAGGAAAACGCAAAAAAGCTGGGATGTTTCCTCGGGATCCGTACGCACACGGCGCTGTCTCTTATCGTAGAAACCGGTGATTTTAAGCGTTTCGGAAAAGGAAACACGTATGCGGCATTTCTTGGTCTGGCACCCGGTGAACGTTCCAGTTCGACCAATGTGAACCGGCTCGGTATTTCCAAGGCCGGAAACACACACATGCGCCGCCTTCTGATCGAAGCAGCAAAAGGCATTTGTAAAGGAGCCATCGGACATAAGTCCAAAGAACTTCGTTCCAGGCAAAGCGGACAGTCAGCTGAGGTTATTGCCTATGCTGATAAAGCGAATACCCGGCTGCGGAGCAAGTACTACAAGATGATCCGCCATGGAAAAAAGAAAAATGTAGCGGTCACTGCCGTAGCCAGAGAACTTGCCTGCTTTGTTTGGGGTATGATGACCGGTAATATCAGCGCAGCTGGCAGCACAGGTACATCAGTCCCGGCTGTCAGTCAAGGGTAAAAAGAACCGCTAACGCGGCCCTTGACGGCCATCCAGTGCTGATGTTACTCGTAATCAAGCAGCAATCAGCAGTAAACTGCAGCTTGCTGCCGAAACAATAACAAATGAACATCTGTCAGTATCTGTAAGGAGCTGTGATCACTGTAAGGTTCGAGTTATCTGCGTCCCCACT
>JNKK01000090.1 GCA_000702845.1 Lachnospiraceae bacterium FE2018 | reverse complement strand
CCGGATGTCAGAAGCGGCGCTTATGTATGGGCATATGCAAGCACCATCGACACAGAAGGCTGGGTCAACGGCAATTACGTACAGTAATCCCAACACCAGAACTGAATATTGAGTATGAGGTCCTCACCCCGTTTTTCATGGTATTCTCCATTAAAAAGCGGGGTGAGATTTTGTCTTCATGTACGCATGTGCGTAATCATTTGAATTTCATGGTTTTCTTCATACCCTTTTTCAAAAGGATCTTCTTGTATGCCGCCTTCTTTCCCTTTGGACACTTGATGACTGCTTTTTTGTAGATTCCGGTGAAGGCTTTTGAGCCAACTGTTTTCTTTGTAAGCTTGGTTGATTTGATCGTTATTTTTTTCAGCTTCTTGCATCCGTAGAATGCTTTGGCGCCGATCGACTTTATGTTCTTGCCGATTGTTACGGTTGTCAGTTTCTTCATGCCTTTGAAAGCGTTTGGAGCTATGGAAACTACCTTGTATGTCTTTCCAGAAATTTTTACAGTTGCCGGAACAGACACTGTCTTTGCAGTTTTATTTGCCGGTGACTTGAAAGCAACTGTCTTTAACCCCGCAAGAGCCTCATAGTACGCGGAACCGTTTTTCAGAACACTCCCTTTCTTTACCGATGCTTTGCCTGAGACGGTACCGGTGTTTGTATTTGTTGTCTGAAAATGCACCGTTGCTTTGAAGAGCGGGCTTAAAGATTCAATGTCACCATCCTGCTTTAATATAGCAATCGTCTTGCGGTAAGATTCCAAAGGATGGACTGTGTTTTCATACCAGACAACGATCTTCTCCCACTGTGTTTTGGTGCCTGCATAATAAACGTCATTAAGACTGTTGCAACGTAAAAAGGCATTTACATTGATTTCAGAAAGACTTTTTGGCAATGAAATGCTTTTGAGGTTTTTACACGTATCAAATGCATATTCATCAAAATGTGTAACACCCTCTGAAACAGTTACACTTCCAAGACTACTGCAATTACAAAATGTATCTCCACGTATTTTTCTGATACTTCCCGGAATCGTGACGCTTGTTAATCCGGTGTTTTTAAACGCTCCAATGCCTATGTATTTTACACTGGAAGGAATCGTGATACTTGTTAACAGACTGACTCCCGCAAATGCACTGTCACCAATCTCTGTCACGGAAGAGGGGATCCTGGTGGCTGAGCATCCAATGACCAGTTTGTTTGAAGCAGTGTTAATGATCGCATTGCAGTTGTTTCGACTGTCAAATGTATTATTTTCCCCTGACACTTTAATTGCAGTCAAATTGGACTTTGCAATCGCATAATTTCCGATAAAAGAAAGACTTGCCGGAATTTCCAATGATCTCAGTTTAGTACCCTCAAACGCAAAATCCTCTATACGTTCAAGACCATTCGGTAAATTGACCTGTTCCAGATTATTACACTGATCAAATGCACCTTCGCCGATCACTTTAACACTGGCCGGAAGTGTAGCTTTTTTCAATTCGTAACATCTACTAAAGGCTTCTTTTCCAACATAGGTTACTCCATTTTCAATAACAACTTCCTTAATCTGATTCGTGTAAAGATATACCCCACCATCTTTCATCCTCCCTGTGCCGCTTATCGTCATTACTCCATTATCTGCCAGCACATACGTCACATTATTGCCGTTGTCTCCGCAATTTCCAGAAGCCTCTGCCCTGACGATCGCCGGCGCAGCGAATAACAGTACAGATAACAGAATCAAACCAAGAATAATTGTTCTAATATTCCTCGTATCATTAAACATAACCAGACTCCTTTCTATCAGACACAGTGTTTTTTCAAAATCAACTTTCTCTCTTCATATGCATAGAAAAAGCCGCAGAAAACCATGCGGCAGACTGCTGTCACATGCATTTCTCCGGCTAAAACTTCTCTGCCAAAATATATAATCTATTGTACTATCCCCACATTTTTTGTACAACTGACTTTCTGAATAATATTGAAAAAGATGCTGGAAATGGTGGCCGGTGATATGTTCAGGCATAGTGAAAGCCGGGCGTTGTCCCGGCTTTCGATGAACAATTATTACCATTTCCCTTGCGCGATACTGGCACTTCCTGAGTATCCATTATATCCGCTGGCTCCATCAAAGTAGTTGAACGAAGTTGCTTTCTTATCTTCATTTATAAATGATGATGTCCCATTCGCATTCTTGAATACAATACGATAACGTCCTTTGTAATACCCACTCTTGATTTTCTTTACCTTCTTAATTTTACCACTGTAAACGACCTTGTTTGTCTGACGGTCATAATACTTCACACGTGTTTTTGTAAATTTAATGTTATATCCTCCGGACGAGGCTTGTGTGTACCATTTTCCTTTTACCAGCTTATACAACTTCTTCGGTAACTTTGCCGCCTGTACGTTTGTTGTTCCGTGCACATTGAACAGAAACACCGCCAGCATCATAATCAATAATAACCTGATGACTCTTTTTGATTTTTGCATTTGACTCCTCCTCATAGGTCATTTGAATTACAATTGTATACTCTCATACATATAGTACCATGGAAACGGCCTGACTGTAAGATCCTGTGTCGAACCTTGCGAGCTGCCTCGAAACCAAGGATGCGACTGAGTATATTACTGTGTGCAGTATGCGGAAAGGCTCGTTTTTCTTTCAATTGTGGTCACAGAGGTTTTTCCGGTTCCCGGGTATCTGATCGCAAGTTCTTTTTGCAGCGCCGTGTCAGTCGCGTCAGGAAACGCATCCAAAACAGACATTGCTATCTTCTTCCATGATTCAGCCGGTTCTTCCGCATACCCGGAAGTCACAAAATCATATCCCCATTTTGTCTCCGGCGTTTTCACGGCGGCAATATGCCATCCGTAGGTCTGTCCTTTCTTATTTCGTCTCTGCCTGAAATCCGACATAATCAAATATGTCTGCATCTGCAAGTCTGCCAGAACACCGTCAAAGTTTTTCTCTCCGCCTTTGCCGAATCCTGCCCGTTCTTTCAACTCGTTAGACAGCAGTTCACGACCAGTCATTTTCTCATCCAGCAGAAACGTATCCATAATTCTCTTCGACCGGTATGACGCCAGCTCATCTTCAAACAGGGAGTCATAATCATATCCGTTTCGGCGATAATTTGCAAACACGGGAAACCATTCTTTTGCTATAAACCCGGCCTTTTTTCCGAAGAATTTTCCGTAGGCTACTCTCTCATCTCTTGCGAGAATCTGACGCCACTCCCAGGGATCTGTGCCGGGATCACCGGTCCACCATACGCCGGCCGGTGCATGTTCCTCAACCGAAAAACCGGGTATTGTGTTTGAAAACAGCGGAAGACAACCGATCTCCTGCACTTTGGAGACCAGTTCTTCCGTATCATGAATTCGTTTGGGACTGTTCCATTCACAGCCTTTCATGTAAAATTCGCCGTTGATAAATTCCATAGATATATGCTCCTGCCATCCTTATTACCTCTTCATCATTTTACAGTACATCACCCTTCTTGAAAACCATCTCCTGCAGCATTGAAACGGACTTGATTCTCCTTAGAAAAATCCATCTGAAAAAAATTTTGATTTTCTTTTCTGCGCTGTTGGACATCCGTATGACTTGGCCTGATATTCTACAATCACAAAAGATAACAACACAGCAAAAACATTCAAAATAAAAGGAGAACAAAACCATGACAGATATGAACAGAATCAATGCACAGGAACTTGAACAGGTAGCAGGCGGCGCATCATCAGCAGGATCATGGAAATGGGTAACCGTTACCGGTACCAAGCACTATCTGGCAATCAGAACCGCACCGACATACGATGATAAAAATGAAATCGGAAAAGTCTATAACGGAACAAAGATCCAGATCCGTCCGGATGTCAGAAGCGGCGCTTATGTATGGGCATATGCAAGCACCATCGACAAAGAAGGCTGGGTCAACGGCAGTTACGTACAGTAATCCCAACACCAGAACTGAATATTGCGTATGA
>JNKK01000089.1 GCA_000702845.1 Lachnospiraceae bacterium FE2018 | reverse complement strand
CGGAAGTTGACCACTTCTTCGCAGGATCTGACCACTACTATTCCGGTCAGCTGCAGGCAGAATACCTGATTGACAACGTAGACGACAGCGAAACATTGAACCTCTGCTACCTCGGCGGAACAAACGGATTCACACATGCAAAGCTGCGCCGCGAAGGTCTCTATGAGACACTCGACAAAGCAGGATTCAACTACAAGCTGCTTTCTGACCAGGAAGGCAAATATCTCCGTGATAAGGCAATGGACATCACCGAAGACTGGATCATCCAGTTCGGAGAAGATATTGACATTATCGTTGCTGCAAATGACGAGATGGCAATGGGCGCAATGCAGGCACTGCAGGCAGCAGGCATCAATGATGTTATCATCTGCGGTATCGATGCAAATGAAGACGCACGTCTGGCAGTCAAAGACGGATCCCTTGCAATGACCGTCTTCCAGGATGCTGTCAGCCAGGGTAAGTGGGGCGCAATCGAGGCATACACAGTTGCAGAGACCGGAAGAGCTCCGGAATACCTCGACATTCCGTATCTGCCAGTTACCGCTGAGAATGTTGACGAGTATCTTTGATCAGGGGGGATCAAAAGACACACGTTCTGATTGATGTTTCATTTCAAAAAGGGCTGCCGCTTCTGCGGCGGTCCTTTTGCGTATCGGCATGCAGCAGAGAGTGAAGCTTTCACATTGCATCTGCAGCAGCTGATACAGGCACTGCTGTCAGTCAGGGCAAATGGGGACCGCGATCAAAGCGTACACAGGCGATGAAACCGGCAGAACACCGGAATACCTCGATGTTCCGTTCCTCCCTGTCTCTGCTGAAAATATCGACGAGTATCTTTGACCGGTCACAGGGAAGCACATAGGATGACATGTGCTTCCGCCCGATAAAAACCGCTGCAGGTAAAGCTGCAGCGGTTTTTTGTCGTAAAATGAAACAAAACAGGAGCGTCAACGCAACTGAAAAGTATCCGGTCAGGTCCGGGTTCTTTTCGGCGTTCCGTACATTGTAAAGACCCGCACAGCTTCTTCCTGTGCGTCTGTCAGTGCCTCCTGCACTGATATACCTTCTGTGATCATCCTGCGCAGCGGTGTGCAGATCAGCTGTTCAAACCGGTTTGGGGGTATCACAAGCCTGTTGCGCCAGAGCGGCGGGGTCCGCTCCTGCGAGAAACGGATGCTTTTCTCTGTATAATACAGCCAGGGGTAGAGACGCTGCAGCTCATAGTTGTGGAATGAGGTTGTGAGCTGCGGAGATCCGTTGAAAATGGTAAACAGATATTTTGTATTCCGGCTGCAGATCCATTCCAGAAAATCCAGTGCGGCATCCTGTGCCTCTGATAACGGATTGATTCCGAGACAATAGCCTGCCGAAACGGTTTTTCTTCCCGGCAGGTGATAATAACCGATTTTTCTTTGAAACTCATACTTTTCACTTCTGATAATCTGCGGCGTGTATTCAGAAAAAGCGACCAGCATCGCTGTGTTTCCCTCAATAAAGTCTGCAACTGTGGCATCCAGTGAGGATTCAAAAGAAGTCTCTCTGGCGTACTGCAGTGTTTCTCGAAGGAGATTATATGCATTCTGATTTGCATTGGACTGGAAAGTCGGCTGTCCGTAGCTGTCCCAGAGTTTTCCGCCAAGCGCCCACAGGCGCGGAAGTATTTCACAACTCATGACTTCATCGGTATTGCCCGCAAAGGTTGTCCCGAATGGCGTGGGGGAGGCGGGATTCAAAGAACGTGTAAAATATTGCGCAATATGATTGAATTCTGTCCAGGTGCGCGGCGGGCGCAGCGGCAGATGATGAAGTCTGCGGTAGCCTTCGGAGAGCAGCGGGTCATCAAAAAGATCCTGCCGGTAAAACAGCATCTGACTTCCGCCGGTATAGGGAATCCCATAGATCCTGCCTTCTGTTATGAAATTGCGCTGCAGCTCCGTGACAAACTGATCCGGTGAAAACTTTTTTTCATTCAGGCAGTCTGTCAGGTCACGCAGATAGTGGTTTTGCACGAGATAATTCAGCCAGTGATTGTCATACATGATCACATCACAGGTTTCTGTGGTGCCGTCATACATTTCGCGGATTACTTGGAGTGCCTGCGTCTGCGGTACGATGGAATAATTGACTGTAACGTCGTACATCTGCTCGAAATGCGGAAGCATTAAAGTGAGCGCATATTCGGAGGCATCCTGAATCAGCAGTACATTCAGGCTCCGGTCCTTTTTCCGGCGGGGCAGACCGGCGGTCTGTATACGTAAATGAGATGCAGGCGGAATCGCGTCCGGATCAAACTGATAATCTTCCAGTTCCACTGAGAACGGGTCCGAGGAAGCGGGAGATTCAATCAAATGGAAGAGTTTTTCTGCAGTGATCCCGGCAAGATCTGCAGCTGGCCGTGATATGATCAGAGAATCAGCGGATGAAAAAGAATAATCCCACCCTTCATTTCCAAATTCAATGATTAATATATCTTCAAATGGCTTCAGGTTATAGTATCTGACAGCAAGAAGAAGTCCTTCCGCTATTTCATGGCTGGTTGCAATGAGAACCTGCGGCATGCTGCGCAAATGTTTCATGCAGGCTTCCATGGCGCGCTCTTTTATCATATCGACAGGCATAATCGCATCTGACGGAACAGAACGAACTGCACGACTGTGCGCCTCCCGGAATCCGCGGACATATTCTGTTTCTGAAGAATACTGAAGCAGGCCGCAGAAGAGAGAAATGGACTGATAACCTTTTTCCAGCAATGTGGAAGTCAGATCGAAAATGGCTTTGTAATTATTATATCCGGTGTAATTGACCGTCACATCCTTAATTCGCCGTTCTACGAATATAAGAGGAATCCGAAATGCAAGTGCACCCTTCCAGAAGTCTGCCTCCCGGTCTGACTGACAGCTTGTCAGGATGATTCCGTCTACGCCCTGTGCGAGCATCCTCCTGATCTGTTCCTGTTCTGTATTGATTACATCATCTGTAAAAGCAACCTGAATAGAGTACCCCTTCTGCTGTATGGAAGAAGAGAGCGCATTAAACAGATCCGTATGAAACCGGCTGTTAATGTCGGTCAGAATAATACCAATTGTTTTTGAGGTTTTCCGTTTCAGATCCCGCGCGCTTGCATTCGGGAGATAGTTCAGTTCACGCACGGCCTCCAGAACACGTTCTCTTTTTTCGGCGCTGACCGGCTTTGTCTGATTCAGTACATTGGAAACAGTTGCCGGCGAGACCCTGGCCAACATTGCCACTTCTTTAATCGACGCCATAGAATTCCCTTTCTGATTCAATAATAAAAACCTTCTATCAAGATTATAATGATGATTTCGTAAATTGTAAACAAAAACGGTAAACGAACAGTAAAACGATTTACTACTTAATCCTGAAAATCGCGTTTTTCTGTGAAATGATGTGTTATAGTGCATTCATAAGCAACACAGCAGACGAAACACAACAGTAAAACAGACCAGAAACAAAGGAAAAGGGAACAGATCTGAAAGGAGTCAAGAAACATGAAAAAGAGATTATTAGGACTGGTACTTTGCGGTATCCTGACAGCATCCTTGTTCGGCTGCGGCGGCGCGGCAGACAGCGGTTCTTCTGAAGCAGCTTCTTCTGCAGCAGTTTCGGAAGCATCCGAGGCAGTTTCAGAAGCATCTGAGGCAGCTTCCTCTGCAGCAGAGAGTGAAGCATCCGGCGATGCATCTGCAGCAGCTGATGCAGGGGAAATGAAGGATTGGGAGCAGAAGTATGTAGACGACGGCTATATTCCGACCGGCGACGGCAAATACACCTTCGCATTTATCTCACAGGACTTCAAGGATACCTTCTCACAGGCAGTTACTTCCGGTATTGAAGACTACGTTGCAAAGGCTTATCCGAATGTTGAACTTCTGGTCGGTGACGGTGAGCAGGATGTCAACCGTCAGGTTCAGCTGGCGGAGAACTTTATCACACAGGGCGTTGACGTGCTGATGCTGTCATCTTCCGACTCTGACGGATGCGTCGTTATCTGTGAGACAGCACGTGAGAACAATGTTCCGCTCGTAGTCGTAAACTCCGACGTTGCATGTCCGGAAGTTGACCACTTCTTCGCAGGATCTGACCACTACTATTCCGGTCAGCTGCAGGCAGAATACCTGATTGA
>JNKK01000088.1 GCA_000702845.1 Lachnospiraceae bacterium FE2018 | reverse complement strand
GTCGAGTTCTACGAGAATGAAGACGGAACCTTCACAGATGCATACGATGCAACTTACCAGATCTCCGGAACAAACTGGTAAAAAATATCCCCCTCAGCGGAGCCGGCGGCAGCGATGCCGCCGGCTTTCGCTTGTATGGGCTGTTACCAAACCGGGATGTACTAGAATATAATATGACGGCGTGATATCATAAAAGAAGCCTGGGTTTATGCAGGCTGTTTTATCCTACGAGGTGGTGATCATATGAAGCGAAAAACAACGAAGGAGATTCTCGCAGAATCCTTCAGGGAACTGGCAGAGAATCGCCCGGTTGACAAAATTACCATTAAAGAGATCGTGGATAACTGCGATTATTCACCGGCGAGCTGAAATCTTTTCCGGATGCGAAGATCTATGTCAATGCCGAGGAGGTTTCTGCTGATGAGCTGCAGGGAATTGAAAACATTGTTCCTGTCAACTTCACGGATGGTGCCTATTATAATTTCCCGGAATGCCAGAAGATCGGCGACGGCATCATTTACATCAGAGCAAAGGGACTATGTTTCTTAAAGTAAAAAACGAGATGATGTTGCAAACCCCGTCGGAGACTGCCAGCTCCAGCGGGGTTTTGCCGTTCTGTAAAAAACCCGGGAGAATGAGATCTGCAAAAAAGCAGGAAGAGCAACACACTATGAGGCACAGTGGTCAAAGACGCTCTATCGCAGGATTACAAAGCTGATCCACCCTGATATCAATCCGGAGACTGACCGTCAGGAACAATTGCAGTTGTTATGGCATCGAACACAGATTGCGTATGGACATAATGATGGTAAGGAACTTTCGGAGATTGAGGTTCTGGTACGGAAGGCACTTAAGGATCTGGGTGCGGAAGAAATCCGGATCGAGATTCCGGACTTTAGAGGGCGGATGAAAGATTTGAAGCGGGAGATCCGAATTTGATGTTTTTATTTTATGGAATACTTGGGTTGATCTTTAAATGGGTAATACAGTATATTTGAAAAAAGAAATATACCTATAAACTTCCGTGTGACTATGTAATTCATACAGTGGGTCCTATTTGGGGCGGCGGAAAACGTAATGAGCCGCAGCTGCTGCCAAACCTCATATGGACAAAGAATCAGCCGGAAAATTATGAAAAATATGTTGTTAATGAAAATAAAGTATTGCTGGCCTTCGAGAGAATCGGAGAAGTGCTGGTTTCTTGGAGTTGCCGTTCTGGTTTTAGGGATTGGACATATCGGGATTCATTTGATGCATAAGAAAGAAATCGAGCAGTGATCATTCAACTCAGATGGGGAGTCCCCCGCCTATAGGCGGGGGGCTTTGAAACAAACTTGACTCAGTGGAGCGTAGACATCGCAGAGCTGCGCAAAGGAAGACACACAAGTGTGTCGCGCAGCTCGCGCGCGATCAGAGATCGCGATTGAAACAGATGAAGAATAGATCGTGGGAATATAAGAACAATGAATAAGCTCATTTTGTCGTATCTTGCATATATTAATATTGCTTCGTTTATCCTGTTCGGGCTTGATAAATGGAAAGCGGTTCACGATCAGCGGAGGGTCAGGGAAGCGGTATTATTTGGTTTTTCCATCTGTGGTGGTTCAGTTGGCGGACTGCTGGCGATGTATTTATTTCATCATAAGACGCGAAAACCGGCATTTAAGTATGGGATACCGGTGATATTGATTCTGCAGGTTGTAATTATTTGGTTTCTGATGAGATGATTTCCAGAAACCATTCACTTTCCTCCGGTGGTTAGATTACGGAGACGTTGTAATAACACTTTAGAAGGAGAAGTAAGATGAGAGTATTGATCTTAAACGGAAGTCCCAGACCAAAGGGGCATACAAAGCAGATGATTCAGGCATTCTGCGAAGGACTGGAAGAAGCCGGTCACGAATGGGATGTTTTTGATGTCTGCAAAATGAACATTCACGGATGTCTTGCGTGTGAATACTGTCACACAAAAGGGAACGGACAATGTATACAGAAAGATGACATGCTGAACATTTATCAGAAGCTTCCTGAGACCGAGATGCTCGTGATTGCATCTCCGATTTACTATCATAATATGTCCGGTCAGCTGAAATGCGCGATTGATCGCTTCTATGCTGCGGCATATCCGGTTAAGCCTTCAAAACTGAAAAAAGTGGCTATGTTTCTGAGTTCCGGAGAACCTGATATGTACGACGGTGCGTTGTTCTCTTATCAGGGGGATTTTCTGGATTTCCTGAAGCTGGAAGGCCTGGGTGTGTACACGGTAAATGGTTATGATCCGGATTTGCTGGTGGAAAAATGTAAGGAACTGCGGATATTTGGATTGTCCTTGACATAAAGATGAGTGAGATACAGAAACAGGTTTTGCGGCATGAATCAGATTATTTAAAGTCGCCTTGCAAGCGACTGAAATACTCGAAGTGTTAGATGATGCGGTTGACAAAGTGATTCCTAAAGGAATTCATTATTTCAGTTCGTTTGATAAATCTCATAAAAAGTATTGAGTGATGTTTGCAACAGATAATGAAGTTGATTACTTAGAGGGAAGGTTCATATGAGTGAAGCGTTTGTTAAAATTGATCTCCATGGGTTACGGCAGGAAGAAGCGATTAAAGTGATAGATAAGGCAATTGCATCTGCGGGCCCAACTGCCTATCAGTTGCAGCTGATACATGGATACAATCGTGGAACAAGTCTTCGATCTATGATATACGACTGGTACCAGTATGAGCCGAAAGTAAAAAGGATCATGCCGGGTGATAATCCGGGCATTACGGTGCTGGTGCTGAAAGAGCTGTATTGAAATAGTTCTTTGGTATAGAAACATAAGAATTTCGTGTGAGAGGGGAGAAGTATGAAGTTAGCAACTGTATTGAAGAAATCCCGTATACTGGCAGTCATGTTTATGCTGGCGGTGATTCTGGCAATCACACCGCAGCCGGCGCAGGCGGCTGCAAAAATCAGCAGGAAGACGGTCACGCTGGAAGCAGGAAAAACGGTGCGGCTGTCTGTTAAAGGAACAAAGAAAAAAGTAAAATGGGTTTCGTCCAAAAAAAGTGTGGCTAAGGTTAACAGAAACGGAAAAGTCACTGCGTTAAAGGAAGGCAAAGCGGTCATTACCGCCAAAGTGGGTAAAAAGCGCCTGAAATGTAAGGTGACGGTCACAGCGTCCAGAAAAAAGATTTATGCAAAATACCGGAAAGCGATTAAGAAGCTGGACTGGCCCACTGCTGTCTTTGCTGTTGTGGATATTGACGGAAATGGTATTAACGAGGTGATAGTCGAGGATATTGTTCCGAACGGGACAGACTTTCATCCGGAGCGGAAGGGCGTCATTTTATATTATGAGAATGGACTGAAACGGTATCAGTACGGCCCGGCCCTCGATACGTTTGAAGCTATCAATTCAAATAAACAGCTGGTATTTGGCAGGACGCGGGGAAAAGCGATCATTTCCATTTATTCCTTCTCGCGAGCAGAGGGAGTGAAATCAGTAACGGGCTTTTTCACCCCTTATTTGTCGGAAGACGAGGCTGCGCAGATGGAAACCACATACCTTTCGGACTTAAAATATCCGAAATTCTATCCGGTATCATCTGCAAATCTGAAAACATACCTGGGCGGGAAAGGAAAGACAACCGGTACTTCGGACAGTTACGCAGATAAAGGATTGTCTAATGTATAAGTAATGTTTCATCGACGTTGAAGAGGAATATCTGGAGCTCCTTTATCGGCATTCCGGTGTTGAAAGTAAGAGTTAAATGAGCCGATTCAAAAATTTCTTCTGGTTCTGTTGGACATCTGTTAGACCCGGCCTGTTATTCTACAATCACAAAAGATAACAACACAGCAAAAAACCAAAATTCAGAATAAAAAAGAAAAGGAGAACAAAACAATGACAGATATGAACAAATTAAATGCAGAGGCACTCGAAAAGGTAGCAGGCGGACAGATGAATGTAGTATACAACCCGCACGAGGGATATTCCTATGTGAATTGCAGAAGAGAGCCGAGCCTCGACTCCGAAGTCTTCTTCACGATCCCAAATGGAACAGAAGTATATCCGACCGGCAGAGTCGTGTTCAACAACGGATTCAACTGGTATGAGATCAACCTGGCAGGCGCTTATGATTACGGCTGGGTCGCAGGACATCTGAT
>JNKK01000087.1 GCA_000702845.1 Lachnospiraceae bacterium FE2018 | reverse complement strand
CGCCATTTGACTATCGCGAAGTCAGACATGGCGCCATTTTCATGTTTTACGGCGTCCGATTTATTTTGAAAAATCCATAAATCTATTATTATAAGATCAACAAAACAAACAACGACACGGCAGACAACAAGCCGGGTCATAAAAGAAAAACAACCTTACAAAACCAATTAAAAACAAACAAAAATCTTGAAAGAGCAGACGAAGGAACGTTCTGCGGAGAGGAGTTCAAAATGACAACACTTATCATCACATTAGCAGTATTCGCAGCAGTTACAGGAATCGCAGATCACATCTACGAACTCAATATGCCGCAGATGGAAGAACTTCCGGATCTGCGCTGAGTATAAAAGCGATAGCAGCCAAACCTTTAAATCTATCCATTCCTTATCAAAAGCAAAAAGCAAAAACGAAAAAGATGCGAGAATTCGTCGGAGACTGCCAGCTCCGGCGAATTTTCGTTATGGAAAATAATATTTCTGACTTAGGGATAGAGTCTATATGACAAGCTGAGAAATACCAGTTTCAATGTTATTATCAGTCTTTTTGTGCTAAAATATTTGTAACAGGCAGTGTGGATTTTAGTCGGAAAGTTTGTGACAGGATATCTGCCATGATACTTTGCGGCTTTTTATTATTCTGATATATAAGGAGGATATGAGATGATAGCGAAGAAGAGATTATTACTGATACTCGCAGCTATACTGATGGTGCTTGCTATGCTGCCGGTGAGCGCAGGGACAGTGTATGCGGTAGATGCTGACACGACATCACCAACAATAGAACTGCAGACGCTTGGTGTAACATATCCGGAAGGGAAAGAAGCAGTGACTTCAGGAGAGACTGTCACTGTGAGCATGTCAGTGGCAGATGAGGAGAACGGAAGCGGCATGGGAACAAGCTACATCTGTTATAAAATGCCGCAGTCAGGCAAAACCACAGAAGGTTATTTCCGTTATAATGCCGCGAGCGGAAAGGTGGTTTATACAAAAGAAATAGATGAAGTTGCCGAATCCGGAAGCTGGCAGGTGAAGTACATTAAAATTTACGATAAGTCCTACAACCTGACAGAACTATATGACAGCAGATTCTATCCGGCGAATAATAATGCAGTTGATCTGTCTGCCGGCGACTTCGTGGTAGAGGGAACAAATCCGGATCTTACACCACCGACAGTTGAACTGGAGACACTTGGTGTAACATATCCGGAAGGGAAAGAAGCAGTGACTTCAGGAGAGACTGTCACTGTGAGCATGTCAGTGGCAGATGAGGAGAATGGAAGCGGCATGGGAACAAGCTACATCTGTTATAAAATGCCGCAGTCAGGCAAAAACACAGAAGGTTATTTCCGTTATAATGCCGCGAGCGGAAAAGTGGTTTATACAAAGGAAATAGATGAAGTTGCCGAATCCGGAAGCTGGCAGGTGAAGTACATCAAAATATACGATAAGTCCTACAACCTGACAGAACTATATGACAGCAGATTCTATCCGACGAACAATGATGCGGTCGATCTGTCTGCCGGCGACTTCACAGTAACCCAAAACTGCAGGATCATCTTTGATACAAATGGCGGTAGTGAGATCGCGCCGCAGTATGTCATTCCGGGTGAAAAGGCAACTGAGCCGGAAAAACCTGCAAAAGACGATTATGTGTTCGGCGGATGGTATGCAGATGAAGCACTGACAGAACCTTTTGATTTTGAAACATCTGTCAATAAAGATATAACATTGTATGCAAAATGGATCGAAGATGAAGTCGCTGAAGTAACTATTTCTATTGGTGTTTACGACCAGACCAATGCAGTGTGCGGACAGGGCGGTACTTACACTTTCAATGCCGAAGATATGACTCATACCATTGGTAAGCATACAGTTCCGAAATTGTCATCTGTAGAATTAGTTGCTGCTCCGGCTGCCGGATATGAATTCGCTGGCTGGTATGAAGGCCGTATTGCAGAGGGAACCGATGATCTCCGGATTGAGCCGGTTGGAGAAGTCGGGTCTGCTGAACCATCAGGACAGTTCAATCCCATTGAAGACGTGGTTCTTTGTGCTGTATTTAAGAAGAGCAGCGAAACACCGTCAGATACCGCTCCGCCTCAATTCAATGTTGAATCACTGTCTGTTGCCGTTTCCGGCGGTAAAGAAGCCGCCTTGCTCGGCGATACAATTACAATTTCGATCGAAATCTTAGATGATTCAGCGTTGAAATATGCAGATTTGTATTTGATGTCTCCTGCGTCACAGCAGTCAGCAGCAGATCTGGTGTATAACGAGAAAACCGGTAAGTGGGAGTGGTCTGGTATCGTTACAGACCAGGCAATTCCCGGTCTGTGGAAGGTATATGGTTTCATAGCTGAAGATGTGTATGGTAATGTCGGATCTATTGTTAACAGTAATATAGCTGATGATAGTTCAATGCCATCAGCAGATCTTTCAGCAGGTGATGTTCAGGTGGAAATCATGATCCCATCCGAACCGGACGATGGTAGTGGAAGCGGTGCCAATCCTGCATCCGGCGGCAGTGGAAATGGTGCCGGTCCTGCATCCGGCGGCGCCGGCACGAATCCGGGCGCGGTAACAGGCAAAAAACTTGTCAACCCTATGATGGTTCAGGCGAAAACTGTAAAGATTAAACTGGCAAAGATTAAAAAGAAGAAACAGACAATCAAACCAAAAAAGACATTTATAATCGAAAACGCACAAGGAGCAATTACCTATAAGATCACAGGTGTGAAGAAAGCGAAATTCAAAAAGTTCTTCAAGATAAACGCCAGGTCCGGAAAGATCACAGTCAGGAAAGGATTAAAGAAAGGAACGTATAAACTCAAAGTAACAGTTACAGCTGCCGGTAATAGTAATTACCTGGCAGGATCAAAAACAGTTACGTTGAAAGTTAAAGTTCGCTAATAAATGTCAATAGGGAAAATAGTATTTCGGTAAACCTGAAAATGAGTACACTAACAGAAGGCTGCTTTGGAAATATCTGAAGTAGTCTTTCTGACAGCGTATGACTATGTAGCTGCGGCTGTATCAGCTAATAGTATTCAGGTATTCTGTGACGCGTCCATAATAGGCGCGCAGAAATTTATTGCATCCCGCAATCATATAAACGCGGTAAGGCTTGCCTTCAGCCCGTTTTTTGTCAATGAACCGAAAGACCGGATCATCAGCATCTTTAACCAGTAAAATGCACCTTGCAGCCTGAAAAGTCACCCGTCGTATGTTCCCGGAACCGCGTTTTGTGATGTGGCGATGACTGCTGTTGTATTTTCCTGATTGATATGGAGGGGCATCAACACCGGCATAGGCAACAAGTGCTTTCTTGTTGTGAAAACGCCTGACATCACCGATTTCTCCGATAAGCTGAGGTGTCAGAACCGGTTCGATTCCGGGCATAGAACTGACGACCGGATATTCTGGCAATCTGGAAGCCAGATCGTCCATAACGCGGAGCAGAGACATCATGGATGCTGAGATGAAATTGAATTGAGAAACGGCATCGTTCACCAGGACCTTTGTTCGTTCGCTGCAGGGCAGGGACGGAATAGATCCTTTTGCAGAAGTGTAGATCTGCAGTGCTTTCTTTTCGCGTGCAGAATATCCATTACGTTTGCACCAGCTGTTGTAGACAGAAGTGAAGCGTGAGAGCGAATACTTTCTGACACAGTCACAGTGCCAAAATCTGCCGGCAAAATCGATCCACTTCTGATGTCCGTCAGACCTGACTGGTGATGTGAAAAAGGTATTGCAATCTGGAAAAGACTGGTCCAAAATCGAGATGAGGTTGTTCTTAAGTGAAGTTTTGATTTCGGAATACTTGTAGAATTGTCGACAATATGTTTTCAGCAACAAACGGGTATCATCTTCGGAAGAGTATTGTTCAAGATCATTCCAATGGATGATAGCGTAGCTGGCGATTTTCATCGCGTCGGCAGGATCCGTTTTGACTTGGCGGATAGAGTTGTTTCCGAAATCATGGATCAATTTTGGATTGATGACACTGACGAACAAACCGGCATTGCTCAGGTAACGGGCAATGGGTTGGTGGTACTTCCCAGTGTGTTCAAGAGCGATACGTACATCTTCGCCTAATGCTCTGAGAGAGTCAGCCAAATCCCTCAGAGCATTGACGGAGTGAGTGACATCAAAAGGCGGGAATACGATCTCACCGCCAGGTTTCATGGCGACGACAGTGCTCTTGCCTTGTAAATCGCGATCTTCGATCGCGCGCGAGCTGCGCAACGCACGAAGTGCGTCTTCCTTTGCGCAGCTCTGCGATGTCTACGCTTCGCTTCGGTCGGCGCAGAACCAGACGTCCACTGGACGTCATGCGCCGCCGGAGGCTCAAT
>JNKK01000086.1 GCA_000702845.1 Lachnospiraceae bacterium FE2018 | reverse complement strand
ACTGAGGAAGATGTATTCGACAATGAATTCAGTTTCAAAGATTCGAATACACTTATCATCAAAGATTCATTTGATGATGAGATGACATTTGTAAGAAAATAAAAATACTCTGCGAGATAGAAATAAATCATGGCGTCATTTGACTATCACGAACTCAATATACCGCAGATAGAAGAACTTCCGAATCTGCGCTGAGTTATATAAAAGCGATAGCAGCCAAACCTTTATATCTATCCAATCCTTTTAATCAGTTCTCTCCAGGGCCATGACAAACGAAGTCATGGCTCTGTTTTTTTGACACTTTGCCGGATTGATTTCGCAGTACGGATTATATTATGATCTGTTATGAAGTGACCTTTGTCAAGAGGTAAATTGAGCACCCAGCAAACTTTCTCGGGTCGGCCTTGTCCGACCCAAGTTATTCTCTCGACTGTCACATTTGTGTGATCTGTCAGCATCTGGAAGGAGCCCTGATTTAACAGTTCCAGGCTTGTGGCCACTCTGTTATTCGTGGATTGGTTACCGACAGGCTAATGGTTCCGCCGTGAGCTCTGCGATCTAAAAGCGTGGATCACCGAAGTGCCAACATAGACCAGACGCAGATAGCTCGAACCTTACAGTGATCACAGCTCCTTTCAGATACTGACAGATATTCAGTTGTTATTGATTGGCAGCAAGCTGCAGTTTACTGCTGATTGCTGCTTGACGGCCCGAAACATCAGTGACGGATGGCGGTCAAGGGCCGCGTCAGCGGTTCATTTTACCCTTGACTGGCAGCCGGAGCTGATGTACCTGCCACGGAAGCGATGCTGATATTGCCGGTCATCATACCCCAGATAAAGCATGCAAGTTCTCTCGCTACGGCAGCAACAGCCACATTTTTCTTTTTGCCATGGCGGATCATTCTGTAATACTTACTGCGTAAGCGGGTATTCGCTTTATCGGCATAAGCAGTGACTTCAGCCGACTGTCCACTTTGCCTTGCTCGCAGTTCCTTGGACTTATGTCCGATTGCTCCTTTGCAGATTCCTTTTGCTGCTTCGATCAGAAGACAGCGCAAATGCGAGTTTCCTGCTTTAGAAATACCAAGCCGGTTTACATTCGTTGAACTGGAATGCTCCCCGGGAGCCAACCCCAGAAATGCCGCATAGGTATTTCCTTTTGCAAAACGTTTGAAGTCGCCAGTTTCCACGATCAGAGACAGCGCCGTATGTGTACGGATACCCAGGAAGCATCCCAACTGTTTGGCATTTTCCTGATAGCGGGCTTCAGCTGCGATCTCTTCAATCCGTTTATCATGACGCTCAATCTTGGCTTCCTGTTCCTCATAGGACGCCATGTATTCATTCAGTGTTTCCCGATACATCGGATCGAGCTCCAACTTGTTCAGCCAGCTGACATGCTTAATTGTCCATTTAGTTCCGGTATACTGATGACCATGCCGGAGAACGAATGCATTGATCTGCTGTTTCAGTTTCTTGAGTGCCAGCTTATGATCGTCACGCATCCGAAGATACTCTTTGACGGCATCATCCTCGCCGGTAGGGATATATACCGGGTGATAGCCACCATAGCACAGGCACTGGGCGATCAGGCGAGCATCACGTTTATCCGTTTTCACGCGCTGACCTTGCTGGGTAAGCATCGTCGTTGGCGCCAGAATGACACATTTGATTCCGGCTCCCTCGAGCTGGTGATAAAGGGTATATCCGAGGCAGCCTGCCTCATAACCGCATTCAATAGAATAATTGTCGGCAAGTCCAAGTTTCAGTTTCAGAGATTCAATGAAGCAAATGACTTCCTTGTAATCCGGAGCAACCTGGATTTCACCGAAGATACGATCTTCAGCTCCGATTGTCGGTTCCATTGCGCATAAAGTGTAGTTTGTACTATGGACATCCATGCCGATTTTGAGTATTCTATTCATTAGGTGACCTCCTTTTGTATGCGGTAATCCCTGTTACCATTGATCTTGACAATCATCAGTATACAGGTAAATCCACGTAGCTACAAATGTGAGGTCACTTCATATTATCTAAATAGATTAATACGTCGTGATGCTAAGAAATACGATCGCATGAAACAAGATTTATATCGAGAACGGATCATTTAGAATGAAGATAGAGGTAATAAGAGCAGCAGAAACATGGGAGCAGGCAGGTGCTTACTATGTCCGCATTCAGGGTATGGCAAGACAGCACGGAATCACGCTTCGTCGTGAGTTTGACATGCATGATACACCGGATACGAAATATATTGTGTTAACAGATGATGATTTTCCGGTTGCAACCTGCAGGTTTTACCGGATTGATTCTGAATCTGCCATGATTGGACGGGTTGTCGTGCTGCCGGAATATCGTGGAAACGGTCTGGGAAAGCAGGTTGTGAAAGAAGCAGAAAACTGGCTCTGTGAACTCGGTTATAAAAAAGCGGTTGTTGAGAGCCGTGATGTTGCGGTGGCATTTTATGAAAAGCTCGGTTATGCAGTGTCAGATCAGAATCTGATTCATGGAGATACTTTTGATTGTTTCAGGATGGAGAGACTACTATAAACAAATTAAAAATGCATTAAGTGTAATTGGAAGGTAAATATGGGACATTTACAGCTGCAGAAAATTGGAGAACAGTAATGCGTATTACAGAAGAATGTAAACAGTGTATGATCAGGCGGAACTTAAATGCCTATCCCCAATTTGCTGATCAGAAAGAGGTTGCGATTTTTTTTAGCTATTTTGATGAGGAGGTGTCTGAATAATGAAAAAAACAATTATAAGACTGATTCTTGCATTGTTTTTGATCGCTGCTGTTTTGTCACACTCGCAGGATGCGCATGCAAAAGAGAAGCCGTTCCGGTGTCAGCTGACAATGCGCCTGACATCCATAAAGGTATCCTGGAAGCAGCCAAAAGGCGCGGTGAAGTATAAAATCTACCGGGCGGATGTGACAAAGAAGAAGATATACGACGCCGAATATCCGGAAGAAAAAGACTATAAGAAGATCAAAACAGTAAAAAATGCAGGTTCTTATGTGGATAAGAAAGTCAGGCAGAACCGCTACTACACGTACATGGTAAAGGCGTTTGACAAGAAGGGCAGACTGGTCAAAAGTACGTATGAGCCTGATTATCTGGAATTTGGCTGTGCCGGTCTGGGGCAGCCGGAAATAAGAAATGACGGCTACGGTGAGAATAATACGAATGGCCCGAAGAAAATCTATCTCAGTATGAATCAGGATGATGCCGCGGCTTCTGTGACAAACGTAAAGTATATCATATACAGGAAGAAAGAAGGCAGTAAAAAATACAAGAAGCTGGCAGAAGTCAAATCGAATAATTTTTATGTGGATTACAAGGACAAAACGGTAAAACCGGGCAGCACATATTACTATAAGGTGAAAGTGGTAAAGAATGACGGCAGAAAAACATGGTCGTCAAAAAAATCCAAACCCGTAATCATACCAACTTCCAATTTTACCGCAAAATATAAAGTGAATTTTCTAACACCTGCCGGTGTTTTCACGGACAGAAGCGTTCTGGATGTAAAGCTGCGGCTGAAGAATGCAAGTAAAAACAACGGCAAGACCATGATACTCCGAAGCGAAGCGAGCTATTCTGCAGGTCAGAAAGGTGCATCAGTAGATAATGGGCATATGTACAAAATCAGGTTAACTGATTACAGTACGGACAACAAAAACTGGACTCCGATTCCTGCGAAAGGCGTAAAGCTGCCCAAAAGCGGATGGTTATACTTGAAAGGACAGATTATCAATGACGGATCAGAAGAAGCAATCTGGTTCGGCGGCTCTGATCCCGGCTGGGCGTTTTCAAATATCGGGCAAGAAGAAATTGAAGGATTGCTGCATTATTACGGGCCGGGATTGGGATACACATCATTCGGACTGAACTGTATCACAGGAAAAGGCGGCGCCTATCTGGAATGGGATTAAAGCCCTCCGGGAACCGGAAAGAAACATACATATAGATGTAATTATCTATCTTCTTATGCTAAAATATTAATAACAGGCAGTATTGGATTATGGCCGGAAAGTTTGTGACAGATGATCTGCCGCGATACTTTTCGGCTTTTTTTATACTCCGATGTGGAAGGAGGATACGAGATGATAGCTAAGAGGAGATTATTACTGATACTCGCAGCCATACTGATGGTGTTTGCCATGATGCCGATGACGGCGGGGACGGTGTTTGCGGAAGCGGATGTGGATACTGAACCACCTGTGATCGATCTGAACAGCCTCAGAGTCACCTACCCGGATGGAAAGGACAAAGCAACCATAGGTGATACCGTGACGCTTTCTGTAGAGGTATCAGATGACAGAGGAGTTAAAGGTATTTATCTGGAACTGATAAAGCCGAAGACAGGTCATGGTCAGAT
>JNKK01000085.1 GCA_000702845.1 Lachnospiraceae bacterium FE2018 | reverse complement strand
CTTCCGGACTGTTGGACATCTGCTAGACTTCGCCTGATATTCTGTGATCACAAAAGTTAAACAACACCGAACAAACATCTTAAAAAATAAATCACAGAGTTCAGTTGAGAAAGGAGCGCACAATGCAAAGTTACTCAACGATCATCGGTATGATAGAACTGCAATCAGGTCCGGGCTCTCAAGTAACCGCGCAAGAAGGAGTTATTTCCACTGTGACATTACTGTGACAAAACGTCTGATAAGATAGTCTCAACAAAACAAAAACAACTCATCTAAGGAGGAAAATACAATGACAATGCTCAACCCCTGTGATCTTGAAATAGTAACTGGCGGTGTACTCGATAATGATTACATTGATTATCTGACAAGGGTTATGTTTTATGCAAAAAGGGCAGATAAGACTCTGGATCAGGTTCTTTCCGATTTGCGTAATCATGGCTGTACGCAGGAAGCACTGGATTACGTAGTTGCCCACTGGTGAAGCCATACGACCAACAAACATACCGGGGCTGCTTCGTCTCACGGATCAGGCAGTCCATCGCTTCGTTCTGGCACAGACCGTGGGAATCGATTTTTTATAAATAAATGCTTCGCTTATTATTGCATCTTTGTAAATGTTAAAACGCCCGCCTGGGCCCCGGCATTTTTTTGCAGCATAAGCGAAAATGCGATAATAGTAATAAATTGCCATTGTGATTGAAACAAGTATTCCGATAATTAGACTATGACTCCTGTCCCAGTGGCCGATTATGTGATGGTTTTGTGCAGTTTCCCAGATTATAATGAATCCATACTAAGATTTGAAGAATACCTTTTGAAGGAGGGCTGTTATGGGATTCTTTTCAGACATTCAGAATTATCACAGCGTGGATGAGCACACAAATGAGAATATTGAAACAGAATTCGGCACACCGATCCGCACGCTGTATACCGAACTGGATCCGGGCGATCTGCACCAGAGAATTGAAGTAAAGGACGAACAGGGACAGGTTCTGTATTGGACAAAGTCTTCGATCGTCGTCATTCGCGGCAAGACTGATATCTTTGATGCTGACGGTAAGCAGGTGGCACATTTGGAGAAAAAGCCGATAAGCCTTCATGAGAAACACTATATCACGATGGCGGACGGGCGGCAGTTCACTCTTTCCAATGAACTGCTCCACATTTTTAAAGATATTACAAATATCCAGGGACTTAACTGGAAGATTAAGGGCAACATCATCGGTCTTAACTTCACGCTCTTTGATGAGCACGACGAAGTGATCGCGGCGATTGGGCAGAAGATAGTATCGGTCCACGACCGTTACAGCATCGATCTATATCAGACACAGCATGAACAGGTCGTGGCCGCTATCTTGATCTCGCTGCAAAAGATGCTTACCTCACGCCGGGAGAGAAATCGTTAATATTTCTCATTGTAAATGATCTGCCCCTTACAGGCGATGGGTCTTAAACATATAATACTGATAATAAGGAACATGACAGAGAGGAGATATTTAATCATGAAGAAAATAACAGCAATCGTTTTATTAATGGCAATGGTGTTCAGTTTAGCAGGGTGCGGTAACTCGGTCAGTATCGGCGCATTTTCCTCCAAATACTTTAACGGCGACGATTATGACGCGGCAGTGCAGGAAGTGATGACTTATTTCAAGGGGTTCGAGGGATGCACAATGAAGAAGATCGGATACGCCGGAGATGAGGCGGTGAAGGCAGAGGCAGAATCCCGGGGCCTTGCACCTGAGCAGGTCATGGTGCTGGTATCCACATTTACGACCGATGGTGAGAATCACGAGAACGGTCTTGAGCCTAACAATACTTATGAGGATTACAAGTGGATATTGACACGCAATTCATCTGCTGAACTCTGGGAGCATAAGGATCACGGTTTTGACTGAAGCGGATGCATTTTCAAGAGGAGACGGGAAACCGTCTCCTTTTTTGGGTCTGTCGCAATAGAAGTTTAAACAGGCCTTGTTTTATAAGAGAAATCCGGCCGCCTGGCCGGATTTCACAGACTGTAGACAAAGTCCGGGTTTATACCTGGGCTTTTGTTATTTATAGCATTGTTGTTTAACTTAAGGCTCCGCCGCCCTTGACTGAACCCGGAAGAGATGCCGGGCATAAACATGCCGATGGTGACAGACTCAGGAACAGTACAAGCTCCGCAGGGTCACCGTCGGAACTATAGATTGTGTCATCTCTTCCGGAACCCGTCAAGGGTAAACCGCAAGCGGCGGCTCAGTTTTTGCCTCTAGTAGTTTGTAACATCTAATACTTGTATAAAATGTTGTTCTGGTATATGATATTCTCATCTTAGAAGAGATGGGAGGATAGTCATATGCCATCAGTAAAATATTTGATTGAATTGACCGATGCCGATCGGAAAATTCTTAAGGATATCGTTGCAAAGGGCAGTTCATCTGCCAAAACGATATTGAGAGCAAACATATTGCTCGCCTCGGATCGCAACGCCAAGCAGCGGATGACCGTTGCTCAGATCGCCGATGCGTACCACACATCACCGACAACAGTTCAGACCGTCAGGGCATCATATGTGAACAGCGGCCTTGAATCAACGATCTACAGGAAGAAGAGAGAGACTCCACCTGTACCAGCCAAAGTGACCGGGGATGTCGAGGCGTACATAGTCGCTCTTGCCTGCAGCGAACCTCCTGAAGGTTATGAGCGTTGGACCGTTCGCCTTCTTGCAGATAAATGTGTTGAGCTTAATTACGTGGATTCACTGTCTCATATGACAGTGTCCCGCGTTCTAAAAAAAACGAATTTAAGCCTCACCTGAAAAGTGCTGGTGCATTCCTCCTGATCATAGTGCTGTATTCGTTGCAGCGATGGAGGATGTCCTCACTGTATACAGCCGACCATACGACGATGAAATCTGCGAACTGTTCCTCATAGTACCTTGCTTCCTCATGGGCGATCCGTCTTTGCATTCGCTTGTTATTGGCTCTCGCTTTGACATGAGTGGCATCTACAAAGACTTCTTTTGGATCGACAAGCTGATGCCGGTAGCATTCTGACAGAATCCGGGCAAAGATTTGTTCAAACAGATCCGTATCTTTGAAACGCCTGGTATAGTTCTTGCCAAATGTAGAAAAATGTGGGACCGGGTCCTGCCACTCCAACCCCAGAAACCATCGATAGGAAGCATTGACTTCAATCTCTTTCATTGTTTGACGCATGCTTCTGATCCCATAGAGGTATTGAATAAAAGGAATCTTGATCAGAACAACCGGATCGATACTGGGCCGGCCAAAATCGGGAGAGTATTTCTCCTTCACAAGATCATAGATAAATGACCAGTCTATTGCGCCATCAATGAGGCGAAGAAGATGGTTCTGCGGGACCAGGTCGTCCATACAGAACATTTGAATCTGATGCCTGTTTTTATCCTGATTCTGGGTGAGCATAGTAAGATCCTCAAGAAAGAGAAGAAGGGAATTCATTACTCTTACATTATACAAAAAAAACACTGATTATTCCGCATGAATACGGCATTTTCAGTGTTTTGAATAGACAAAGTCCAGGGCACATTAGCCTGCGGTTGTAGTTTCCTTCATCTTTGGGTTTCAGCAACTTCCTATACTGCCTCCCAGTATATATTGCCACCGTTGCCTGTGTTGCCGTCATCGGGATGGTCTAAACAGAGATGTTTCCGCCCCCGTATATATTGCCGCCGTTGCCTGTGTCGCCGCCATCGGGACGGTCTATAATGATGTTTCCACCCCCGTATATATCGCCGCCGTTGCCTGTGTCGCCGTCATCGGGATGGTCTATAGAGATGTTTCCGCCCCCGTATATATCGCCGCCATTGCCTGTGTCAGTCTCAGTTCCTTTCTTCTCGATTACAATTCCATATTCCACATGGTTTTCCATGAAGTCAGGCTCCCTGTTTCCTGCAAATACTGCAATTCCAGATGTCAGCAATATTCCTGTAGTTATAATGATTCCCACTATTATTTTCATGACTGTTCTCCTTTCGTATAATGACAGCCTGTACATTTTTTTCTTATATATATCCTAGCAAACAGATAGTCACAGGAACATCACACAAAAGGTGCAGCCGGTTTCCATGGCATGACCTATGGCATGAAAGAACGCCTTTAGGCACGAGGACATCCGCCATACCCTTGGGATGAAGGGGCTGTATCAACAAAGGAAACAGACCATCGAAAGGCTCTTTGAGTTCGCCAAAGAGAACCATGGTTTCCGATACACACAGCAATACGGAAAAGCCCGGATGGAGATGAAGGTCTGAATTACCTATGCGTGCATGAACCTGAAAAACTGGCCAGGATCCTGAAGAGAAGGGGATGGCTGCCAGGTACACCCACTTCATTTTTTCTCCGATTTCACGTTTTTATATAATAATCCTTGAAGGTAAAAGAAAAGTCGTGCTCAGCCTTGTGGCTTAAACACGACTTTGTCTTCATTCTGAAGGATCCGGAGTAATCCGGATCCTTCTTAATTTTTGCTTAATTTTTCTTCCGGTGCTGTTGGACATCCGTTAGACCCGGTCTGTTATTCTACAATCACAAAAGATAACAACACAGCAAACAACAAATAAAAATAAATCGATGGAGGAAAAAATCATGACAGGAAAAACAATTCTTAAAGCTTTATTGAACGGTG
>JNKK01000084.1 GCA_000702845.1 Lachnospiraceae bacterium FE2018 | reverse complement strand
GACGTTGCCACGCCAATATCAATACAATCTAACGATTATGCTTATCCGCTGAAGTCCTTGATTCCAAGGGGTTTAGCGGATAAATCTAACTGCAGCCGTTTCAAGACGGTATCTTATCCGATCCCCAAACAAAAGAAAACAGAATAAACGATTCTACCATGTGTATCATTTAACGATAGGTCTTTATGCCTTGAAGGGCATAAAGGGCCTTTAAATCGCTAATCAGAGCGTAGGAAGGGGTGTTCTATGAAGAACCAGAGGAAACTTAAAGTCCACGAAAGAAAAAACAGTAAGTGGGATGAGTCGATTCCGGAGATCCTGCTCAAAGGAAAGTGGCTGAGCCAGTATGGAATCGTGGCCGGAGAATATGTTGATGTTGTTTGCGAAGAAGGGAAGATTACCATTACACCGAAAACGGACGACTGATTTCAGATAATGGTTAGTGCAAGGGTCGCTGAAGAATGATAAAGTAGAAGTGGGTATATTGATCGTTTGGAGGGTGCTATGGCCGATAAGATATCAAAAGAGCATCGAAGCTGGAATATGAGCCGGATCAGAGGAAAGGACACTGATATCGAGAAGATGGTAAGAAGCTATCTGTTTTCCCGTGGCTTCAGATTCAGAAAGAATGACAAGAGATATCCTGGGAAGCCGGACGTAGTGCTGCCTAAGTATAAGACAGTCATATTTGTAAATGGCTGCTTTTGGCATCATCATAAGGACTGCAAAATTGCTACCACGCCGAAGTCAAATACGGAATACTGGATGGAAAAGTTTAACCGAAACATTGAGAACGATAAGCGTCATAGGACCGAACTGCAGGAGATGGGATGGCATGTCATAACCATTTGGGAGTGTGAACTAAAAGATGACTTTGAATCTACGATGAGAACGGTCGAAGAAAAAATAATGAAAAATGTATAGTAACTGGTATATAGTGAAAGATACTTCCCGGGGGGACTGCCTCCGGGATTTTTTTACATTGTGCCTTTGAGCGAACAATACTGTTGATTTTATTCGCTTGGTGGTATAAAATAAAATAGAAGCTAAAATGCTGATCAAAAGAGGTGAATCATGGAATATATGACTATTCAGGACGCTTCCGAAAAATGGGGGATATCAAGCAGAAGAATACAGGTGCTTTGTTCTGAGGGGAGGCTTCAGGGTGCTGTTAAGTTTGGCAGACAGTGGGCCATTCCAGCAGACCTTGACAAACCGGCAGATGCAAGGGTGAAGACCGGAAAATACAGAAAGGGAGATTTAAACGATGGACAATAAAAAACTGAAAATATTCTCTTTCTTTTCGGGAAGCGGTTTCCTTGATCTTGGATTTGAAAAGGCCGGATATGAGATAGAAATCGTGAATGAGTTTCAGCCTATGTTCATGAAGGCATATCAATACTCTCGTAGTAAGATGGGTATTCCACAACCGGAACATGGATACTTCAATATCGATGTAAATGATTTTTTGGGCAACAGAAGGGAAGAACTGCAAGGGTATATTGATTCGTCAAAAGCTGATGGGAGTTTGATAGGGTTTATTGGTGGTCCGCCTTGCCCTGACTTTTCTATTGCAGGGAAACAAGCTGGAAAGGAAGGCGAAAACGGTAGGCTGTCATTAAGTTATATTAAACTGATTCTTGCTATGAAACCTGACTTTTTCCTGTTCGAAAATGTGAAGGGGTTGTGGAGAACAAAGCGTCACCGTGAGTTTTATGATGAATTAAAAAGGATGCTTTCAGATGCAGGGTACGAGATTACGGACAGACTGACTAATGCATTGGAGTATGGAGCACCGCAAGACAGAGACCGGATATTAATGTTCGGGATTCATAAAGATACTGTTGAGAAATGTTTTTCAGGCAAAAAAAAGATAGAAGATTTCCCGTGGGACAAGTATCAGAAATATGAGCTTGAAACTATAAAAGATCTTCCTTGGCCTGGACAAGAAGAATATGAAGAAGGCAGCGTAAGGGAATGCCCGGATGGCATAATAGAAGAACTGACTGTCGAGTACTGGTTCAGAAAAAATGATGTTGAGAACCATCCGAATGCTAATGATTTCTTCAAACCAAAAGCTGGACTGGTGAAGATGAAGGTGATCAAGGAGGGTGATGACAGCAAAAAGTCATATAAGAGGCTGCACCGCTGGAGATATTCACCTACAGTAGCATATGGTAATAACGAGGTGCATCTCCATCCTTACAAGACCAGAAGATTATCTGCCGCTGAAGCAATGTCTCTTCAGACTCTCCCGAAAGAGTTCTGCCTCCCGGAGGATATGAGTCTGACAGATAAATTCAAAACTATCGGAAATGGTGTTCCGTTCATCTTGGCAAACGGCATCGCGAAAACTATAAGAGATTTTCTCTCGGAATAATAATTGAGGAGGAATAAGTATGTATTTTGATTTTACTCCCGATCCGAAAGTATTAATTGCGTTGACGCATACACCAATGCGCCCCCTTGATGCTTTATGCGAGCTTATCGATAATGCTATCGATTCGTTTAATGCTGCAAAGCTGCAAGCAGTGGGACCTGTATCCAACCCAATCGTCAGCATAACACTGCCAAAGAAAAAACAGCTGGATAATGGGACTGGTGTACTACGTGTCCAGGATAATGGTCCTGGTATGACTGCCCAGGCTGCAGAAAGAGCAATAAGAGCTGGCTTTTCCGGTAACAATCCATATGACAGCCTTGGCCTTTTTGGTATGGGCTTCAATATTTCCACAGGGAAGTTAGGTAATAGAACCACTCTGATGACAGCACGGCAGGATGAGAACAAATATATTAGCACTGTTATCAATCTGGAGAAAATAAACAGCACAAAAAATTATCAGCTGGAAGTAGACGAAATCGATAAAACGCAGGGTGCTGTATTTGAACCAGGAGGACACGGTACGATTGTTGAGGTGTCTGACTGGTGGCCAAAGGGGAACGATAATAACGGATTTGTTCAGAAGCTTGTTAGATATGGCGGGAACAAGATACGTGAGGAATTGGGGAGACGTTATGCAACTATTCTGCGAGGAGGAGAGATAAAAATCCTTGTTGATGGAGAGAAATGCGTTCCATTTGAGCACTGTGTGTGGTCAGACACAAGATATGTCACTAAAAAAGGGAAAAAGATTCCGGCTGTGATTCATATTGATCAGACTCTCGGATCCGATAAGCGATGCTCAAAATGCACTGCCATCATTCCGATGGGTGCAGATAAATGTCCTCAATGCGGGAGTACAACATTCCGTACTATCCAGAAGCAGGTAACAGGCTGGATAGGAATACAGAGATTCGAAGACAAGACCCGTTATGGTGTTGATCTCATTAGAAACGGCCGTGCAATCCGTACTTTTGAAAAGGACGCTTTTTTCAAATACGTTGATGAATTCGGAAATGAGGAACTGGACTACCCTATTGATAGCACTATGAGTCTTGGACGTATTGTGGGAGAAATACACATGGATTTTGTGCCTGTCGATTTTCTTAAGCAGGATTTCCAGAGAAGTAGTGCGGAATGGCAGGATGCAATGAGTTTTTTACGTGGTAACAGTTCATTGCAGCCGTCCAAAGAAGGAGCCTCCGAGAACCACTCGCCAATGTTCCAGCTTTATCAGGGCTATAGACGTGTAAAAGACATCGGCCGTGGTGATATGTACATGGGTTATTATGATCCGAAAGACGATAAGGGAAAACGAATCAGCAGATCAATTATCGATGAGTATTATCAAAAATTCTTAGATAGAGTTCCGGGATATTATGATGACTCCGAGTGGTGGAAACTTGTAGAGGCTGCCGATCAAAAGCCTGCTCCAAAATATATCTATTGTCCGGAATGTTCCGCACAGAATATTGAGGGGACTACAGAGTGCGTTGTATGCGGAGCGCCGCTGCAGAGAAAACAATGCATTAATGAAGACTGCGGAAAAATGATTCCGGTCAATGCAAAAGACTGCCCATATTGTGGTGCCAGCCAGGTGATTTCTGTTGTCGAACCGTGGTCTTGCAAAATATGTGGCACAAAGAACATAGGAACGAATGAAATCTGCAACGTTTGCGGAAGTCCAAGGGGTATGGAGAATCCGCTTTCTGAAAGCGAACTGAAGAAGGTGTCCGACAAGATTGACGGGTTGTCAAATGATGATCTGGTTATCAAACTTGCGAATGGAGAAAAGACCAAACCATTACGTGTTGAGGTGTATGCAACAAAAGGATCCATGGTCACGCCTGTTGATAAACATAGAGTCCCGTTACAGATATTCAAAGTCATCGGGAAACTGTCCATGTTTATCGATTTATCCCATCCACTATTCACAGAGATGGGTATGTCTGTCGAGCAGGTAGTTGCTTCGGAAACAGCAATGTATCTTTATGACGAGTGGCGCAGTCTTGCGGGTAATCCGGAACATAATCTCAGTGTCCTTACATGGGAAATACTCCAGGCGAACTGGAAAGATGAACTTGATCTGACTCCGGATTCAGTTGTCAAAGATGTAAATGAATTACTGGATGCTATTATGCAGCGCTTAAAAGACTCAATGGATAAAGCAGATGGCTCATACTACTTCGAAGAACTGTCTGACACAGAGAAGAAGATTCTTACAAATAATTTGATAAACAATGGGGTCGATCTAACAGAAATCGGAACGCTCAAGGAGAACGGCGAGTATCTCAATTTTGTACCATACACTTTTATCATGACCGTTTTCAATCAGAGCCCAGACTTGTTCTTTGGCGGGAAGGTATGGAAGACATCTCTTGTTAGCGGCGGGG
>JNKK01000083.1 GCA_000702845.1 Lachnospiraceae bacterium FE2018 | reverse complement strand
CGGCATAATAAAGCCTTGATGCTCGACAACTTCATGCTTGAGATGAAGAAGCATAAGAAATTCATCGAAAAGTTCGATGGGGCTATGTGGAGCAGCCTGGTTGATTACATCACGGTATACAGCCGGAAGGACATCAGAGTTACTTTCCGGGACGGAACAATAATAACCATAAACGAGTAATTTCATAGAGCGGTATTTTGCGGCCAAGAACAGCAAAAGCCGCTCTTTTTGTACCTATTATATAGCCGCTCAAGTATGCGTATTTTCTGACTACCGTGTAATTGTATTAAAACCTGCGTCATAGGGGACGCCGGTCTGACCGGTCGCTTTTAAAAGAGATGTTGCGATCAGCAGTGTGGCAATGGCCATTCCGGAGACAGGATTGTTTGATGATCCGACAAGACCGACCATACGGCTGGATACGGTTGCAAAGAAAAATCCAAACACAACAATAATGATCGCGCCGAGCAGTGATACCGGGATTGCAGGCATGATCCAGATCAAAAGTGCAAGAACGACAACGCCGCCCAGAACGACAGGCATCGGCATATCGCGGTTGGTCCGCGTGATTTGAGATTCTTTGTGGCCGAATCCCTGCATTGCCTTGTAAAAGGTCCGGATAATCGTCGGCAGAGATTTCAGCAGACTGATGATGCCTCCCGCAGCAACCGCACCTGCACCGATATAACGAAGATAGCTGCTCCAGATGCCGAAGGAATCCAGTGAACTGATCGGATCAGCTGCAGGCGCCATGACAGCATCTCCGCCAAAGAGAGAAAGCAGCGGAATCAGGACAAACCATCCGAGGATACCGCCTGCAAACATAAAGCTTGAGATTTCACGCCCGCAGATGTAGCCGACGCCGGCAAGTGCCGGAAGCACATCAGCGCCAAAGCCGGTGCGTAGTGCCGGAATCTCCCAGTGGATTTCTGAAGGAAACAGACAGATGCCGTCTGCGATAAACTTGTATACTGCCGCAATACCGAGACCGGTAAATACGGTTTTGGACTTGTCGCCGCCTTCTTCGCCGGCAAGCAGAACCTCCGCGCATGCAAACCCTTCCGGGAACGGAAGTACGCCGTGCTCCTCTACAATCAGTGCCGTGCGGAGCGGAACCATAAAGCAGACACCAAGGAGACCGCCTGCCAGGGCGATTAATGTAATGGTCAGAAAAGATGGTGCTTTGATATCAGGACTTTCCTGCGCCCACATGAACAGGGCAGGAAGTGTGAAGATAGCACCTGCTGCAAGTGATTCACCGGCAGAGCCGATCGTCTGCACCATGTTGTTTTCGAGAATTGAGTCCCGCTTCATGATTTTCCGTATGATTCCCATGGAAATGACTGCGGCGGGAATCGACGCCGATACAGTCATGCCGACACGCAGACCCAGGTAGGCATTGGCGGCACCGAACACGACTGCGAGGATTACACCGAGCAAAACAGATGTAACTGTGATTTCCGGAAGAACTTTGTCCGCCGGAACGTAGGGTTTAAACCCGTTTGGTTTTGATTCTTTGTTACTCACTTGAATTCTCCCTTCGTATCTCATTTGTTATTTCATTTTCCAGTATAGCACTAAGATATATTTATGCAATAAATGAGCAGAATAAACCCCTTTATGTATATGATATTTGCTGACAGACAGGGATTGTGTTATGCTCATTTTATCGTCAGACGGGTGTCTTTGGAGGAAATAGAAATGGCAGGAATATCAAACAACACCCATTACGTTTCGGCACCGAGAACGTTTGGGACATCGCTGCTGTCAAAGCTGCTGATCTTTATCGGCGGTTTCAACAGCGCGATCTTTTTTCTTGGCATCATTCTTTGTATTACGAATTATAATGATATGCGGGATTCGCTGGGCATCGCCGTGTTTTCGACTGTATTATTTTTGATCCCTCTGGTAATCGGGATCCGCATGGGAAGACTCGTCAGAGCCGCCAGGCGCTATGAACCGGCTATGCGGTTTGATGAGGATGGCATGGTCACAGTTGAAGAACTGTCAGGCAGGACCGGCGTGGCGCAGGAAACCGTGCGAAAAGAACTGGATCAGCTGTTTCAGAAAGGCTATATGATTAATTGTGTGTATGAGCGCAATGCCAGTCCGCCGCATGTCAGGCTTCTGGATCCGGGACCGGCTTTCAGGGTTTCTTTTTCGGCATCCATGGGAGAAGACGGACCGAAGTTTCAGGCTTCTGCCGGTGTCGGCGGCGGGTCATTTGTAACCGTACACTGCAGCAGCTGCGGAGCGGAAAACCGCATTCGCGCGGGGATGAGCGGGAAATGCAGCTATTGCGGTTCGCAGATTAAAGGATAACGGGGAAATATAACAGCACACCTTACAGGTGTGCTGTTTTTGACATGGAGACGCCGGAGGGATCCCACTGGACGATCCGGCCGGCAGCGAGACTCTTCTGCACGTCGATGGTCCGCTGATTGGAGGAGCCTTTATAGAGCAGTGTAATATCTTTTTTTGATGCCATATATTCGCCGTCTACCAGAACATCGATCAGGCGGAGGAGTTCAAGGGTTTCCGGAATTGCGACGGTATGAAGCGGGAGACGCTGTTCATCCGCGTGCGCAATTGCATCCGGATCAGCCGGTATCCATTCAAGCAGATCACGGTCCATCAGATATCCGGTAAAGCACCAGAGATCTTTATCCGGAAACACTTTTTTGTAACGGCGCAGAAACGGAAGCAGCGCGCGCTGGTTTCCGGGCTCCATCGGTTCACCGCCAAGCAGCGTGAGACCGCGGTAGGATACATCTTTCAGCAATGACAGGATCTCGTCTTCCGTATCCTTTGTAAACGGCGCGCCGTAGTTAAAGTCCCAGGTGATCTCGTTAAAGCAGCCTTCACAGCGATGCGTACATCCTGATACAAATAGGGAGAGACGTACACCGGGGCCGTTGGCGATATCATATTCCTTGATTTCTGCGTAGTTCATAGAAAAAACCTTTCCGTCCGGAATAATATCGTTATTTTTACAATAATTATATGCTGACAAAACAGTTTACATCAAGGCAAAAATCCATTAATATTATTAATGATGGTGGGTAAATACTAAAATGGAAAAGGAGATGGTTACAATGACTCTTTCACCACTTCAGAAGGCAAGATACAGCTATACACCGAAGCTTCCGGGCATGCTCAGAAACGGCATTTCCGAGATCTGTGTCAAAGACGGCGCACCGACCGAGAGCGTAGCAGATCAGGATAAGATCAAAGCACTGTTCCCGAACACCTATGGAAAGAATGAAATCACATTCCAGAAGGGCGCGAACACATCCGAGGCTAAGAAGCAGGTTGTCGGCGTTATCCTTTCCGGCGGACAGGCACCGGGCGGACACAATGTTGTCTGCGGTCTGTATGACGCGCTGAAAGCTACCAATAAGGATAATGTTCTTCTTGGTTTTAAGGGCGGCCCGAGCGGACTGCTTGAGGACAGCTACATTGAGATGACTGACGAATTCATCGATCAGTACAGAAATACCGGCGGCTTTGATATTATCGGTTCCGGCAGAACAAAACTGGAAACTGTTCCGCAGTTCGAGGTTGTAGAAGAGGTCGCAAAGAAGCACGGCCTTACCGCGATTGTTATCATCGGCGGTGATGATTCCAACACCAACGCAGCTGTTCTTGCTGAGTATATGGCAGCACACAATACCGGCGTTCAGGTAATCGGATGCCCGAAGACCATCGACGGCGATCTGAAGAACGAGGACATCGAGATCTCCTTCGGTTTCGATACAGCTACCAAGACTTACAGCGAGCTGATCGGAAACATCGAGAGAGACTGCAACTCCTCCAAGAAATACTGGCATTTCATCAAGGTTATGGGCCGCTCCGCTTCTCATGTGGCACTTGAGTGCGCACTTGAGACACAGGCAAACATCTGCCTGATCGGCGAAGAAGTCGCAGCTAAGAAGCAGTCCCTTTCCGAGATCGCTGACTACATCGCAGATGCAGTTGAGACAAGAGGAAACAACGGCGAGAACTTCGGCGTTGCAATTATTCCGGAAGGTATCGTAGAATTTGTTCCTGAGTTCGGCAAGCTGATCGCTGAGATCAACGAGCTGCTCGCAGGCGAGAAGACAGAGGCGTTCAACGCACTTCCGTCCTGGGATGATAAGTATGCATTCATCGAGAAAGGCCTTTCCGCAGAGTCCATGGCAGTATTCGCACTGCTTCCGACCGGCATTCAGCAGCAGCTGTTCCTCGAGAGAGACCCGCACGGAAACGTTCAGGTATCTCTGATCGAGTCCGAGAAGCTGTTCGCAGAGCTGGTTAAGAATAAACTGGCAGAGCGCAAGGCAGCCGGCACATACAAGGGCAAATTTGCATCCATGACTCACTTCTTTGGATATGAAGGCAGATGCGCATTCCCGTCCAACTTCGACAGTGACTACTGCTATTCACTCGGCTACAATGCATTCATGCTGATCCAGTACGGCTACACAGGATATCTCTCCAAGGTTTCCAATCTGTCCGCACCGGCAGAAGAGTGGAATGCAGGCGGCATGCCGATCACCAAGATGATGAACATCGAGCGCAGAAATGGCGAAGACAAGCCGGTTATCAAGAAAGCACTCGTAGAGCTTGACGGCGCACCGTTCAAGTACTATGCAGAGCACAGAGATAAATGGGCAGTCGAGACTTCCTTCACATATCCGGGTGCAATTCAGTACTACGGACCGACAGAAGTCTGCGATATCACAACCAAGACGCTGGCTCTGGAGCAGGGCAAGTAATAGATTTTGTCGCCGCAAAACTTATTTGGCTGAAAAGCAAAAATTCATTTTCGC
>JNKK01000082.1 GCA_000702845.1 Lachnospiraceae bacterium FE2018 | reverse complement strand
AAAGAATCTGATGAAGCTTGGAATCGACCGCAATACTGCATACCGAGTTGCCTACACTGGGAGTAGAATTGCCTTTGTTTGCAATAAGGGGGCGGTTAATGTGGCGATAAACAACAAGAGATTAGCCGAATTTGGGCTAATCTCCATGGCTGACTACTACGCAGAAAGGCGTGTCACTTGTTAAGTTGGTTGAACCGCCGTGTACCGAACGGTACGCACGGTGGTGTGAGAGGACGGGGAAATATCAATTTCCCCTCCTACTCGATTTCTCCGGAGCAGGAAAGGCGGTGGTGCGTATGAGAGTGATCTGAATATGGCGGGTAAACAGAGTACTAAATCGAAAAATCAGAGTAAACCGAAGGAGGAAATCATTATGTCGAAGAAAAGAAGTATTAAGGTCTATGGGCAGAGCGGATATAAGTACCGGGAGACACCGACCATCATGCTGAAGGGCATGTGGCTGAAGGAAGCTGGTTTCGACGTTGGAGATTATATTTCCGTCACCTGCGAGGATGGCAAGATAGTAAGCCTTCAGCTTACGCCTGCTTTTGATGCAGGAACCACTTCCTATACGGCTAAGACCGTGAATGATGAGGATGCTGTATCGGCTACTGCGGCAAGCGGAACGGCGGTCACAATTCTTGTGAACGGAGTGGCTCATACCAGCGGAAATGATGCGACCTGGGAGAGCGGAACCAATACCGTGACCGTGATCGCAAGCAAGACCGGCTGCACCAGCACGGCTTATACCGTAACGGTGACAAAGACCGGACAGGGTTGATTCAGTTAAGGGCAGGGCTTTGGCTCTGCCCATTCTTGTGATTGGAGGAAAGTGAAATGGCACTTACAAAGACAGTGAATATTGATGGCAATGATGTAACTTTCAGAGCATCGGCAGCCATTCCGAGAATATACAGAAACAGATTCCACAGAGATATCTACAAGGATCTCCATGATCTGCAGAAAAGCATCGATCAGGAAGATCCGGAGGCTTCGGCTCTGGATACCTTTTCTTTGGAACTGTTTGAGGATATCAGCTATATCATGGCGAAGCACGCTGATCCGCAGGGAGTTCCCGATACACCGGATGAGTGGCTGGATCAGTTCGGTACATTTTCCATTTATCAGGTGCTTCCGGAGATCATCGAGCTCTGGGGACTGAATGTGCAGACGCAGGTGGAGAGTAAAAAAAACTTCGAGCGACTGACCGGGAAATGACAACACCGCTGCTTTTGCTTAGGTGTGTGCAGTTGGGAATCCATATCAGCGAATTGGAACTGTTGACGATCGGAACCATCAACGATATGTACACGGAAATGCAGAATGATGAGAACCAGGGATCATACAGCACTCTGGCATCTCAGGATGATATGGATCGATTCTAGAAGGGATAATCGTACCTTGTTGTGACTATTGAAATTACAACGAAAATGATTTAAGATAGAGTCGATGGAGGTGTCAGAATGCAGATTTCAAGCAGATTTACAATAGCGGTTCATGTGCTTATAGCAATTGAAACATTTAAGAATGACCATAAAATCACCAGTGAATTTCTTGCGTCCAGCGCAAATGTAAATCCGACGGTAATCAGAAGACTCTTGCAGCAGCTGAAGAAGGCGGAGATTGTAACAGTGAAGCGGGGAAGCGGCGGTGCCGATATAGAGAAATCCTTGACGGATATAACGCTTCTGGATGTTTACAATGCCGTGGAGCCTGTCGAAAATGGACAGTTGTTTCATTTCCATGAGAATCCGAATGAGTTATGCCCTGTGGGACGGAACATTCACAGGATCATGGATCACAGGCTTGAAGAAATACAGAATGCCATGGAAGATAAAATGCGGCGAATAACCATAGCTGATGTAATGGCGGATGCGAACAAGCTGATAGAATCTTAAAAAGTTTTGTTGTAACACTTGACATCACAACATGGTGGTGGTACACTTCCGTTGTATCAATCAATATCACAACAAATGGAGGTATCAGAAATGTCTAACTATAGTAAGGTAAGTGTTGCAAACGATCCGAGAACTGAACTTCATGATCAGCTGGGACTTACAGGGGCTGAGATCAGCATCAACCATCTTCCGGCAGGTGCGAGTGTTCCTTTTGTTCATTATCATAAGACCAATGAAGAGATTTACATCATTCTTTCCGGCAAGGGAAAAGCGGTAGTTGACGGTGAGGATATAGAGCTTTCTGCCGGTGATATCGTGCGTATTGCGCCGGATGGGAAAAGACAGTTCTTCGCGGCAGATGATTCTGAGATCAGCTATGCCTGTATCCAGGTGAAGGCAGGTTCTCTTGAAGCGTATACCGCCGATGATGCAGTAATCGAGTAAGTATGAGTTTTAAAGTTGTGGGCATTTCTGCAAGCAGATGTCCATAACTTTTTATGTGGAGAGCTATGAGTGTTTGTATAAAAGACAATATCCAGAATATGAACCTTGTCATCGGCTGCACGGTAGGCTGCGATTATTGCTATGCACGGAATAATGTGAAGCGGTGGCATACGATACCGGATTTCAGTAAGCCTGAATTTTTTGAAGGCAAGCTTAAAATGATGGACAAGGCAAGACCGCAGAATTTCCTTCTGACCGGTATGAGTGATCTTGCGGGATGGAAAGAAGAATGGCGAGAAGAGGTGTTTGAAAAGATCCGGAAAAATCCGCAGCATCAGTTTTTATTTCTGTCGAAAAGGCCTGATCTCCTGGATTTTGAAACGGATCTTGAAAACGCCTGGTTTGGGGTGACGGTTACCAGAAGATCAGAACTCTGGCGCATTGAAGCATTGAGGAATCATGTAAGGGCAAAGCATTATCATGTGACCTTTGAGCCGCTTTTTGATGATCCTGGAGAGGTCGATCTTTCTGGTATTGATTGGATCGTTGTAGGAACCATGACAGGCGCTCAGAGCAGAAAAATCCGTACTGAGCCGGAATGGGCATGGTCGCTTACGGATCAGGCGCATCAAAGGAATATACCTGTTTTTATGAAGGAAGATCTTGAACCGATCATAGGCGATGAAAATATGGTGCAGGAATTTCCTGAAGCATTTGAGAAGGTATTGGAGGTACAGCGGGCATGGAAGAAGTGAGAACGGAAGATATCCTGATAAGGGATGTGGAAACCAAAAATATCATGACAAAGTCAAACCTGCCGGTGGGAGGGTATTCTGTGAATCCGTATGTCGGATGCACGCACGCCTGCAAGTATTGTTACGCTTCTTTCATGAAAAGGTTTACAGGACATACGGAAGAGTGGGGAACATTTCTTGATATCAAGCACTGGCCTGAAATCAAGCACCCTGAGAAATATGCCGGACAGCGCGTTGTGATCGGATCCGTGACAGACGGGTATAATCCGCAGGAAAAAGAGTTCGGAAACACAAGGAAACTGCTTGAACAGCTGCGGGGGAGCGGAGCAGATATTCTGATCTGCACAAAATCCGACCTTGTGGTGAGAGATATTGACCTGCTAAAAGAGATCGGACAGGTAACAGTATCGTGGTCGATCAATACGCTGGACGAGAAGTTCAAGGACGATATGGATGCAGCGGTTTCCATTGAACGAAGGATTGCTGCGATGAAGCAGATATATGACGCCGGTATCAGGACAGTATGCTTTGTATCCCCGGTATTTCCGGGCATTACGGATTTTGAGGCTATCTTTGAACGTGTAAAAGACCAATGTGATCTGTTTTGGCTGGAGAATCTTAATCTGAGAGGCGGATTTAAGAATACCGTTATGGACTATATCGCTGAAGAGTATCCTGATTTAGTGCCGCTCTATGATGAGATTTATAACAAGCATAACAGAAGCTATTTCGAGGCTCTGGAAAACAAAGCCGAGAAACTTGCCGAGAAGTATGATTGCCCGTTTGTGGATAATGAAATGCCTTATGGAAGGGTTCCGCAGGGGCATCCGGTAATCGTGGATTATTTTTATCATGAAGAAATCCGCGGATCCGATAATACAGGAAAAAGAAAGCGCAAATAGCGCGTATAAACAAAGTGAAATGTTTTTGAGAAGAATCGGGAGGCCGGTTCTTTTCTTTTCTCACCCCAGAAGACGATGTTGAACTTACAGACTATCTTTGGCCAATCGTTCGAGAGATAATAAAGACTGCTATTGAGAATGAGCAGAACCTTATTGTTGAAGGCTGCTATATACCTTTTGATTGGAGGAATAGTTTTGGTGAGCAGTATCTTCAGTCGATAAGATTCATCTGCCTTGCTATGCCAGATGAATATATAGATTCGCATTTTGAAGAAATAAAATCACATGCCTCTGATATCGAAACAAGGCTTGATGATTCTTATTGTACAGCTGAACAAATGAAACAAGATAATCATCAGGTCATAGATGGTTACAGATCTAATGGAGAACAGATTACCCTAATCACAGAAAACTATGATGATTCGATAAGGGAAGTTTTTGATTAACAAATTCCAGTTTCTCGACATGTTCCCGTGACCGTAAAATAAGGCCGACATGTTCCCCTGCGCGAGAAAAATAGTATCCATGTTCTTTTTCGCAAGGTGGATGCGCGTGTCCGAGGTATGATTATGCAAAAGCACGACTCGTGCCACGTCGAGACCGTCTGTTTACTAACACATAAGGACTGAAAAAGGCCGAGAAAAGCCTGAAATTGATATGCTCCCCACATGGTAGACATTGGAAATATCCAAAATCTATCATGTGAGGAGCATATTTATGTCAAACAGGAAGTATAGCAAGGAATTTAAGCTAAAGTTAATAAGGGAGCACGAGGAAAATGGGGTGTCCTTTTATCAGCTCGAGAAGGACAATAATATTTCCTTCGGCACCGTGAGGCACTGGCTGGCGGCTTATGAAAGATTTGGAGAAAATGGGCTGGTGCGAACCAACAGCATGCTCTGTAAGTATTCCGCTAGTTTCAAACAACAGGTTGTGCAGGAGTATCTGTCTGGCGGTATTTCCACACTGGAACTGGCTCATAAGCATGGAATAC
>JNKK01000081.1 GCA_000702845.1 Lachnospiraceae bacterium FE2018 | reverse complement strand
TCACTTGTTAAGTTGGTTGAACCGCCGTGTACCGAACGGTACGCACGGTGGTGTGAGAGGACGGGGAAATATCAATTTCCCCTCCTACTCGATTGCCGATCTGATAAAACAGAGCCGCTATTGCACAAACAGCTATAACAAACTGAAAGATATCAGTCCATGAAACCATTGGCAACGCCCTCCCTTCCGAGGGCAAGAAGCCCTCAGAATAAAAGAGGACTAACCGCCTACCGTTTATGGTAACGCCGATTCAATGATAACAGATTATGGAAATTATGCAAGGGTGTCATAATATAAAATTCCTGTTTGATATTTCTGAAGGATCTGTTTTCGCACATTTTGACATGCAATCTTCTAAATGATATGCTGATAGCAGATGTGACTTTAAAGCCCTGAGATTGGATGACACAGCGATCTTTGAGGAAGGAAGAATAGAAATGTCCCCGTTTTTTGCTACAATATCCAGAATGAAATATATTGAGCGATGGGCGCTGATGCGCAATTCCAGGCCGGAGAATTTAAGCGAGCACGCTGCGGAAGTCGCAATGATCGCACATGCGCTCTGTGTCATCGGAAATGTCCGGTATAACCGCGGCCTGAATGCCGAGCGCGCTGCGCTGATCGGTCTCTATCATGACGCTTCCGAAATCATTACCGGTGATATGCCGACGCCGGTCAAGTATTACAATGATGACATGAAAAAGGCATACAAGGAAGTGGAAAACGCAGCAGAGCAGCGTCTGCTTGACAAGCTTCCGGATGATCTCCGGACTTCATATGAGGCGATTTTTCATCCCCTTTATGAAAACGATCCGGAGGACATGAGTGATGAGGCGGCAGCGAATCCGATGATCGCAGCAGCGATGGAGAAGCTGTACGAACAGGATGCCTACGCGAGAAGACTGGTGAAGGCAGCCGACAAGCTCTCGGCCCTGATCAAATGCATCGAGGAATCCCGCGCCGGCAACACAGAGTTCAGGACCGCTGAAGAGAGCACGCGCAGTGCGATCGACGCGCTCTGCGAAGAACTCCCCGAAGTCCGGGACTTCGTGCGGGAATTTCTCCCGTCCTACGGCAGGACACTGGATGAGCTGCTGTAGTTATTGGAATGTTAATGATGCACAGATGTTGATATACATCAGATTAATTGGCGCGGCTTGTGAAACGTAACAATTCCGTGAGCAGACCGTTCGGAGACCGCCGGTGCTTTACGATCCGCGAAGCGGGAGTTTAGCACCGCTGCGAGTCGGAGCGAGCGGGAGCGTGTCTGCGATGGAATGTTACGTTTCACAAGCCGCTCACAGGAAAAGAAAGGAAAAACCCCCATGAAAGTACTTGCAATCAGTTCCAGCCCGCGCAAGGGCGGCAACAGTGATCTTCTTGTCGATCAGTTTCTGAAAGGTGCGGCTGAGGCCGGCCACACAACCGAGAAGGTGCGTTTTGACAATCTGACCATCTGGCCGTGCAAGGCATGTGATTACTGTAAGACGAATGTCAGATGTTCCCACATCGACGATATGATGAAGATCCAGTATCAGATGCTGCAGGCAGATGTCATCGTGCTTGCGACACCAGTTTATTTCTTCTCGATGTCGGGGCAGCTGAAGGTTATGATCGACCGGTGCCGTCCGAAATATGCGGAAATGAAGGACAAACAGTTTTATTTTATTCTGACATCTGCCAATCCGAATGCGGATGCCATTGACAGCACGGTGGCAGGACTGCGCGGATTCTTAAGATGTCTGCCGGGCGCGCAGGAGAAGGGAATCATTCACGGCGCCGGTGTCAACGATAAGGGCGCATCCGCCGGTCTGGATACATTTCAGGAGGCGTACGAGATGGGTAAGGCGGTTTCATGATCCGATTCACAAAGAACAAGGTCTTTTACAAGACGTTTTTCTCGCTGCTGGCAGTGGTTGCACTCCAGCAGCTTGCTACGTTTGCGGTCAATATGGTGGACAACATCATGCTCGGCCGATACGCGGAAGCAGCGCTTTCCGGCGCGACGCTGGTGAACCAGTACCAGAATATTCTCATGAATCTGGCGGCGGGTGCCGGCATGGGTATTGTCGTTCTGGCAGGTCAGTACTGGGGAAAAGGACGGACGGCAGAGATCAGGAAGATTATTTCGCTGGGCGTCAAACTGAACCTGGCTGTCGGCATTTTGTTTTTTGCGTTTGGAATGACGGTTCCGGAGCAGATGCTCCGCCTGCTGACTTCTGATGATGTGATCATTCAGGAGGGAATCCGCTATATTCGGATTCTCTGTTTTACCTATCCGATCTATACAATTTCCAGCTCGCTGATGTATGCGCTGCAGAGTGTGGAGACTGTGTTTATCGGGACAATCATGTCGCTCTCGACCGTCTGCGTCAATTTCTGCCTGAACAGTCTGCTGATCTACGGCCGGTTCGGCTTTCCGGAACTGGGTGTTGCCGGCGCGGCAATCGCGACGCTGATCAGCCGCTGCATTGAACTTCTGATTGTTCTGGTCTATATTCTGAAAATCGATAAGAAACTGAAGACGAAGCCGATGGAGCTGATCTGGACAGATTTTTCCTTTTTCCGGGATTATCTGCAGGTGTCCACACCATTGATGATCAGCGGCTTTTTCTGGGGGATTGCCCAGACGGTCCAGACAGCAATTCTTGGTCACATGGCTGCGCCTGCCATTGCGGCAACCAGCATTGCCACGATTACCTTCAGCGTTCTCTCAGTGGTGGGTATGTCCTGCGCAAGCGTGTCAAATGTTGTGATTTCCAAGGAAATCGGAATCAACGGTCTGAAAAACATCAAAGAATACAGCATTACCATGCAGATGATTTTCATTATCATCGGACTGATATCCGGGACACTGATTTATCTGAGCAGGGGATTGATTATTGAGATTTATGCGGCCGGACTGTCAGCGGAGGCGAAAGACATTACCTGGCAGTTTTTGACTGTGCTTGCATTTACGGTGCCGTTCAGCTGCTATGAATATCCGGTTCAGTCCGGCATCATTGCAGGCGGCGGGGATACAAAATATCCCGCGATCGTTGAAAACCTGTTTAACTGGCTGTGGGTGCTGCCTGTGTCGGCGCTTTGCGCGTTTGTACTGCACCTCTCGCCGACCTGGGTCTATCTGATGCTGAAAAGTGATCAGATCTTAAAATGTATCCCGAACGGGATCAAGTGCAACCGCTTCCGGTGGGCGCGGAAACTGACAAGATAGAAGGAACACTTCGTTGTGCAAAGAGCATTGCGTTGTAAAAAAATACTGCGCTGCACAAAGAGCATTGTGTTGTGCAAAGAGCAGATATAATAATGTATTTCAGCGAGAGAAGAAGGAAGAAACGAAAATCGTCTCTGGAAATGCGGGAGAATAATATGACAGCAGATATGTTGCGGGAACAGTTAGAGTGCGACGCTCTGGATGCTCGTCTGAAAGAAATCTATCTGACAGAGGATCCGGCTGAGGTGCGCGCCCGGGTGAAGAAAGTTCTGGACATGTATGAGGCGCGGTTTGTTAAAGGATCGGCAGGGTTCGTGCCTGGCCAGACTGCAGCTTCCGGCGGTACAGCTTCCGGTGGCGCAGCTTCCGGCGGTGCAGCTTCCAGCGGTGCAGCTTTTGGCGGTGCAGTTTCCGGCGGCGCAGCTTCCGGTGGTACAGCTTCTGGCGGCGAAAAGATAGAATTGTACAGCGCACCCGGTCGCACAGAGCTCGGCGGCAATCACACAGATCACCAGCACGGCTGTGTGCTCGCGGCAAGTGTCAGCCTGGACCTGATGGCAGCCGCAGCGCCAAATGGAACCGGCAATGTCGTGCTGGAGTCCGAGGGGTATGAAGTTCTGCGGATTGATATTTCAGATGAAACTGTACATCCGGAAGAGATCAATCAGACTGCCGCCCTGATCCGCGGCATCGCTGCGGCGATCCGGCATCGCGGCTATCATCCGGAAGGCTTCAACGCGTGTGTGATCTCTGATGTGCCCGGCGGATCCGGATTGTCATCGTCGGCGGCGTTTGAAACGCTGATCGGGGTTATCTTCAATCACATGTACTGCGGGGACGCACTGGACTCGGTTGAGATCGCGAAGATCGGCCAGTATGCGGAAAATGTTTATTTCGGAAAACCATGCGGACTGATGGACCAGATGGCCTGCTCGGTCGGCGGTGCAGTCGCGATTGATTTTGCAGAACAGAATAATCCGAAGATCACCAAAATACCTTTTTCCTTTGCAGACAGCGGCTATCAGCTCTGTATCATCGATTCCGGTGCGGACCACGCGGATCTGACTGAGGACTATGCTGCGGTTCCGGCGGAGATGAAGTCAGTCGCTGCTTATTTCGGGAAAGAGGTGCTGCGGGAAGTGCCGGAGGATCAGTTCCGGGAACAGATTCCTGCTTTGCGGAAGAAGTGCGGGGACCGTGCGGTTTTGCGTGCGTCTCATTTTTACCGGGAAAATGACCGGGTAAAAGCGGAGACAGAAGCCCTGCTTGCGGATGATTTCCTGACATATTTGAAAACAGCAGAGGCATCCGGGCAGTCTTCTTTCATGTATCTGCAGAATGTATACAGCAGCCGGTTCCCGGATCAGCAGGCTGTGGCCGTCGCGCTGATGACCGCGGAACATCTTCTTGACGGAAAGGGCGCCTGCCGCGTGCACGGCGGCGGCTTCGCGGGAACAATCCAGGTATTTGTTCCGGACGAAGATGTAGAAGCGTTCCAGCAGGACATAGATGCAGTGCTCGGGGAGGGAAGCTGCAGGGTGCTGCAGATCCGTCCGTACGGCGGAATTGTGATCGTATAATTACTATCCCGTGAAGGGTAGATGCAGGAAGCAGAGAGTTTGCAGGCAAATATGAATCAATCAGGAAAACTGCATGCCTCCTGGAGTGGACCGGGCATGCGGAAAGCGGAAAACACGTCAAACTGCATGCCTCTTGGAGTGGACCGGGCATGCGGAAAGCGGAAAACACGTCAAACTGCATGCCTCCTGAAGGGGATTGGGCATGCAGATCGTGGAAAAAGCATCAAAAAGCATGCCTCTTGGAGTGGAGCGGGCATGCGGAAAGCGGAAAACACGTAAAACTGCATGTCTCCTGGAGTGGAGCGGGCATGCGGAAAGCGGAAAACACGTAAAACTGCATGCCTCCTGAAGGGGATTGGGCATGCAGAAAGCGGAAAACATATCAAAAAGCATGCCTCCTGAAGGGGATTGGGCATGCAGAAAGCGGAAAACATATCAAAAAGCATGCCTTCAGAAGGGAGCCGGGCATGCAGATGATGGAAAAAGCATCAAAAAGCATGCTGGCCGGGCGTGACATGGCA
>JNKK01000080.1 GCA_000702845.1 Lachnospiraceae bacterium FE2018 | reverse complement strand
TCTTCGTATGTTTGCATCCCCAAGTGTATTGTGGGTCAGCAAAATCTGTATTTGGTGGTCATTCCCGATAATCCTGCTAAACTGAAACTATCACTTATATTCTAAGTTTTACATAGATGCGATGCAATGGCACTGGCCACGGACGACCTGAACGCACCACAGTAGCCCATGCGAAATGAATGGAGCAGTAGGGAGTCAGGCAATGCTGTGAGTAATCTGATTGAAAGCAGGCAGAGCAACCGAAATGACGGACGAACCGGGAACCTTCCGAAGCGGGAAGTAAAATACAGCGATTTCCATCTGGTCACACATAAGACCCACCTCTTCTGAGGCGTACAAAAAAAGTGTATGGCAGATCGTTCGGATGCGGGCGTGATGCGACTTTTGTTTTAGCGCAAAAGGAAAAGATGGAAGGAGTTGTTAATCATGGGGAGAAGAGATAAGAGATTTTCAAAGAGTCTGCATCAACAGGCGTACGATACATTTGTCGGGATGCAGGCATTCGGTGAGAGTAAGAAGGCGGCTGTTGCTGACGAAGCGGCATACGACAAAATATTCAGTTATGAAACATATAAAACATATTGGAAGCATACGAAGTATTTTCTGCGCTGGATGAAACTGAACCATCCGGAATGTACGACAATGAAGTCTGCGAAGAAGTATGTGAATGAGTGGCTGCAATCTCGTGTCGATCAAGGTCTGTCAGCCTGGACCATTCATACAGAAGCTGCGGCAATGAACAAGCTGTTCCAGGTCGACAGAAACGATCCGAAACGATTCCAGACGCCAAAGCGAAAGCGGGAAGACATTATACGAAGCAGAGTATCAACGGTTCGGGACAAACATTTTTCTGTTACAAATAATGATGAGCTGATCAAATTCTGCCGCGGGACAGGATGCCGCAAAGGTGTTCTGGAAAAACTGGAAGGCAGGGATCTGTGGTCCGGAGAGCGGATGCTGGCAGAAGTGGATCTTCTGGAAAAGAAGTCCGAACTTACAGAGAATGAGAAAAGCCATCTGGCAGCGCTGCAGGATGCGCTGACAGTATTTCCGGAGCAGGATTATTTCGTGCATCATCGGAAAGATAAGAACGGCAGATACCGCTTCGCACCGATTGTCGGACCGGATAAGAATCAGATTGTTCAGCGGATGAAAGAAACAGGAGAACATGAGAAGGTATGGATGTATGTGCATTCCGGCGCGGATGTGCACGGATATCGTGCAGACTATGCAAATCGTATCTATAAGATGTTTGCCAGGGATATCGATTTAATTCCATATGATGCATATCATCATGGCCTTGGAGCCTGGTTTCAGTCAGAAGTCTACATTTGCAGAAAGGATGAGGCCGGGAAGCGGCTTGATAAACAGGCGATGCTGAAATGCAGTAAAGCACTGGGTCATAACAGGATCGATGTAGTCGCAATCAATTATCTGCGCGGACTGTGAGGTTAAGAATATGGCATTTTTTATTAAGCAAACAGAAGCGGGTGTTGAAAGGATACCTGCAGATTCGGCAGGATCTGTTTTCACCGCAGATTTCGAAGCGGACTACTATATCGAGTCATTGGATGAATACAGGTTGCGCTTGCAGGAATCCCTGAATATAAAAAAGATGAATGAAAACCTGATTCGTATTATGCGCGAACGTGCGAATCAGAAACGTGGTATCCGACCCAAGAAGGAACATGACGGCTATATTGTGCTGTCGAGTTCTCAGTGGACAGAGCGATATGATGAAGAACTCTGGGATGAGGAAATTGATCCGGAAAATATCAGTCCGATGAGCGACGGCAGTATGCACTCAGTAACGGACTTCTGCGGATCGAACACAAAACAGCAGAGTGCTGGAAGACAATTATGCAGACGCCATATGACGCAGGACTGCAGCTGGAAAGTATTTCGAAGCAGATCGAGAATGACTTGTTTGAGGGAGGCATCTTGCGGGAAATGGGATGTTCGACAAGTGTGTCGGTGGAAGAGAACGGACAATATCATGATTTTGGAGATGAAAACGGGATATATCGCTGGCGGTACCGGGCAGTTTTTCGGACAGGTTTCTGGAATGTGGAGATATATACAACGCATGGAATATCCGTAGCAAGGAGTAGAAGAGTATAACGAATCAGTGGCCTGATCCTGATAAAAAGGTCATATAAGCTGGCGTTATTTGACTATTTCGCAGTCAAAAATGGCGCCTCTTTTTATTGTTTTTATTATTTTGGTCAAATGAGAGGTGGGACTTAAAATTTCACTTTACGAGATGTAAAAATATATTTGGGGTCGCTACCAAGGATAGGTTGAAAGCTTTAAGTCGAATATAGACAGGCGTACAGGTAGAAATAATTATCAGACGGATTATATTTTCTGTAAATGATAGGTGCTTCAAGAAGAACCTGTGATAATATATTTTGTGATAATAGTATTAAAAGTGTAGATCCTGTTGGGATTGATTTCGGTACTATTGTCAATCTTATATAAATGGTAGATGATAGAAATGGAGGTAAGAAATGGAAGTGCTCATAACAATTATAGTAGTTGCAGGTATAATTGCGGCTATATTGATTGGATATTTGATAAAGTTAAGAAATGAACTGGTCAAGGGAGATGTAAAGATAGACTCAGCTCGTTTTAGACTGCGTGCGGCTTATGATGATTATCTTATGGCATCTGAGCGGGTACCGGAGTTAGAGGAAATTATGTCCGAGATCAATGTAAGGGGAAATCGTGAAATAATGGAAAAAGCAGGAACAGTTACAGGTTCCAATATTCTGGCCGGAGGAAACGACAGGTTTCCACATTATACTAATCAGAATGCAGGCCGAGAAACCTTCGAGAGGTATATCAGACCAGTAATAGAAGCCAAAACCAAGCTAATAGAAGAATGTGAAGCATATAATACACGGGGAATGAGTTTCCCAAATTCATTATTTGCAGAAAGTCTTGGCTTTGTCAGGAGGTATCCTGAAAAAATAATACAAACTATTATTAAAACGGCTGAAAATGGAATGGTAAGAGAGGGAAAATAGTTGAAGCGGATTAATGATGATGTGCAGAATAAGACTAAACCAGATCAGCTGCAAGATAAAGGACCGGATTATGACGAATCTTTAATGAAATATGGTTGGTACGATGAGGAAAAGATTCGCGCTGCTGAAAACAAAGGAAAAGTCTTTAAGAAATGGGCTGTTTGCATTTTAGGTGTTTGCCTGACCGTGTATGGACTTGTAAGTCTTATAGGAGAAATACAGTTTCTTTTGAAATGGGGTCCGGAGTTTTCTGGCATCGGAGGCTTTTTATATGCCGCTGGATTTATAGTAGCTGGAGTCATCATTCTAATAGCAGGAATAATTAAAAAGTAGATCATCTATGATAGTGGTTGGAACAGCATTATAAGTGCTTATCCCTGAAATGAACAATTTAATAAAGTATTAAATATTTGAACCAAATTGCCACCTTGCAGCGATTTGGTTCATTTTTTTGGAAACGGAGGGATGGTCATTTATTTCAGGAAGTATGATAGATGCGCAGGACGGTGGTCGGCTATGACGTATTGCTCTGGCTGATCACTGTCTATATATACAGACCACTACTATTATCAGTACGATTATGCAAATTGCATTAATAATGGAATCTAATCGCGAGGTGAATAACATGAAAGTTCTCAAATATGTTGATGGACGGATTGCAAAGAAGATTGAAGGTAAATTCCATGATGCACAGGATGAAGAAGTGTTCGAAGCATATGTCCTTTATTATATGCTTAGGTTATTAAACACAATTCCTGCAGACCCTGTTACGTTTATAAGTGTTATACTCGCTATTGGACTTCAGGAATCTCCTGCGCTGTTAACCTGCTTCTCATCTGGGCCAATAAATATGGAGTCTCTTTATAAGAACCGCACAACCATTCATTTTATGATGAATCTTGTCAGGACAACTTATTTATCATCTGCAGATAAACAGGATATTATCAAATATTTTTTTGAATATCCAAACGGGTTATTTCGAAGATCGGATTTTGACTATTTAGCTTATTTTCAGAAGAATTATCGGGATTATGAATATTTAGCTCAGAGACTTTCATTGAATTCTTTCATGGAGTTCTGTACCAATCAGCAGACTGACCTTTTGAAAGAATACATCGATTCGCCGAAAGAATTCATAAAAGTTGTGACCTATGCCAGTCAGAATAATGTCTCATTACAGTTCACCTATGAAGGAAAAAAACGGAAGGTCAGTCCGATCTGCTGTATTCGCTTTGACTTTCGCCGAGAATTACATCTGCTTGGTATAGAATCTGTCAGTGGGGTTGTTGAGAAGTATGCATTTGCAGCTATTGAAAATTTGCATCTTTGCAGTACAGAACCTGACGATTATACATGGCAGGATTTGAATAATCGTGTTATTGGCGAAAGCTTTATGAGTACTGCTAATTGGGCATTGATTATTCCTACAGGAAAAATCAAAGGGCTTACTGGTAACGAGATTAATTCAATCGAATGTGTAAGCACGTTAATTAGATTATCATATTGGGAAACAGGACACTATGGGATTGAACAAGCGATAATCGCTGGAGAGAAATTATGTTTTCATATCTATAAAAAAGGATTATATAAGGGTTTGCCAGATGCAATCATTCATCTGCTTCGCATTCTTTATAAAACCAGAAGTAAAGAAACAAGAGAAGAGAAAAACAAGAAAAAAGTAACTCGTCGCAGATCAAAGAAAAGGGTGTTCTATCATGGGCATCCGAAATCTCACCGGAAGGAACAATTCCGTATTCGAAAGAATCATGGCAATATTAAGGAATATTGGCGGTCAGTCGAAGAAGTAACGAATCCGGACGTTGAACATTATAATATTAAGTGGAACAAGAAGAGAGATAAGGCGAGAATCACAGAACTTCATTTTGATTCTTTTGACAGTTATTTTACTCGCGGATCAACGGGTTGGAAGGATAACGGACATCACTTTCGCTATCAGTGGGAACCTGAAGAAAGAAGGCGTGCTCATAGAGAAATAAAAAGAGAAAACATTTGTCTGTCGGGGATTGTAGATAAGGAATCTTTTGTTGAAGAGTTTTCTGATGACGATATCACATATATGCTTCTCGAGGAATGCTATTTTCGTGAATCATGTTAAAATGGGAAAGATTACGAGAAGTAGGACAGGGTGATTAATCGTACGTGTTTTTAATCCTCTGGAATGCATTCTGAAGTTGCAGAGAGGACAGAAGTGTACAGCAGGTGGTGTCTGAAGTGTAAGAATCTTTTGGCGACCATTGATCTGAATATCAGTTATTTCAATATCGAGGTCTACCAGGTCTAAAATATCTGTGATACTATTCATATAGCTCCTTTCTGTTGAATTTCATTGCAGAACAATCATAAGAAAAGAGCAGAACAAGGGCAAGGAAAGCGAAAGAATTCCTTGCCCTTGAGATTTATGTTCCCCCTACTAACAGACCCTACTAATG
>JNKK01000079.1 GCA_000702845.1 Lachnospiraceae bacterium FE2018 | reverse complement strand
AGTAAACTGCAGCTTGCTGCCGAAACAATAACAAATGAACATCTGTCAGTATCTGTAAGGAGCTGTGATCACTGTAAGGTTCGAGTTATCTGCGTCCCCACTATGTTGGCGCTTCGGTGATCCACGCTTTTAGATCGCAGAGCTCACGGCGGAACCATTAGCCTGTCGGTAACCAATCCACGAATAACAGAGTGGCCACATGCCGGGAACTGTTAAATCAGGGCTCCTTCCAGATGCTGACAGATCACATAAATGTGACAGTCAAGAAAGAGTTTGCTAGTGGCTAAATATATCTCTTGACAAAGGTCACTTCATAACAGTGGTACAGGAAGTATTAATTCTAACTGAAAGAACAAAGCAGCCGCGTTTTTACGGACAGAACAGTCCGTGAAAACGCGGTTGTATTGTATTTATGGGAAGATCAGCAGACGTTTCTTTTTGATCGGAAAGGGCAGCGAACCAGCGTTTTTTCTCAAAAAAGATGTCAGTTATGATATGATTACGTTTGTAAAATGAAATATTCTGAACGTTTTGGAAGAAATTGAATGAAAATGACCGAAAATGATTGACTTAGAGAGAAAGATGCGGTATTATACATTCAGATCGGTCATAATCGTTCAAAAAACGTCAAAAACAGGCGATTTGCGAATGGATTAAGGAGTAGCTATGTTAACAGAAAAACGATATCGTGAAATTTTGGAACAAGTTGATTTACATCAAAATGTAACAGTACAGGAACTTGTTACCTGTCTTGGTGTGTCTGAGTCTACGATTCGAAGGGATCTGAACGCATTGGATAAGATGGGGAAACTGAAGAAAGTGTTTGGCGGAGCAACTGCTGTCGGCGATGTTTATCTTTCCAGGGATTTATCCATGAATGAGAAGTCGCTGCTTAACCTGACGGAGAAACGCGTGATTGCCGGATATGCGGCGAAGCTGGTTCAGCCCGGCGATTTTGTTTTTGTCGACGCAGGCACGACGACACAGATATTTTCAGAGCTGGTTACAATTACTGATGCAACGTATGTTACCAATTCTATCGGCAATGGCTCGATCCTGGCTGCAAAAGGATGCAGAACGATTATTCTGGGAGGTGAACTGAAAAGTATCACGGAAGCGATTGTCGGAGCGGACACCATTGAATCAATTAATAAATATCACTTTACCAAAGGGTTTTTCGGGACGAACGGAATGGATGAAACCTGCGGGTTCACCACGCCGGACATTACCGAAGCGGCAGTGAAGCGTGTGGCGCTGGAGCATACGGCAGAACAGTTCATTCTGGGCGACTCCAGTAAGTTTGGGAAGATAGCGCCGGTTTCGTTTGGTGCGATTGATTCGGCAGTTGTTCTGACTGACAGGATTTCGGACGCGAAATACAGAAAATACGAGAATATCAGGGAGGTAGGATCATTATGATTTATACAGTGACATTTAATCCGTCACTCGATTATGCGGTTGGAGTTGACGATTTAAAGCTTGGTGAAGTCAACCGCATGTCATTTGAGCAGATTCTCCCCGGCGGAAAAGGGATTAACGTGACAGTTGTCCTGAAGAATCTCGGGTTTGAAAGTACGGCGCTTGGGTTCATTGCGGGCTTTACAGGCAGTGAGATCCGCCGGCTTCTGGATGAGAACCAGTGCAAATCTGATTTTATTGTTCTGCCGGAGGGGAGCAGCCGTATCAACGTTAAACTGAAATCCAGTGAGGAGACGGATATCAACGGACAGGGACCGGATATCGGTCGGGATGCGATTGATGCGCTGTTTCAGCAGCTGGATGCAATTGCAGACGGAGATACCCTGATTATATCGGGGAGCATACCGGATTCACTGCCGGACAACATGTATGAAATGATTCTGGAGCGCCTGCAGAACAAAAATATCAGGATTGTGGTTGACGCTACAAAGGATCTGCTCACAAATGTGCTGGCATATGGTCCGTTTCTCATTAAGCCGAACAATCATGAGCTTGGTGAAATCTTCGGAGTGAAGCTCAGCACGCGGGAAGAAGTAGTCCCTTATGCGAAAATCATGCAGGAGCGGGGGGCGCGAAACGTACTCGTATCCATGGCCGGCGCAGGCGCAGTGCTTGTTGCGGAAAATGGAACGGTTTATCAGTGCGATGCGCCAAAAGGTAAAGTGATCAATTCTGTCGGGGCCGGCGATTCGATGGTGGCAGGATTTGTTGCAGGGTATCTTGAGAGCGGTGGAAACTACGCTGATGCATTCCGGCAGGGCGTGGCGACCGGCAGTGCAAGTGCGTTCTCTGCAAATCTTGCAACAAAAGAAGAAGTACAGCGGCTGATGGGGACCTTTGAGGTAACCAGTATCTGATACGCGGGAATGATCGGCAGCTTGATCGTTCTGCGGCAGGATTTTCGCTGATACAGATGTGCTGCAGGGAAACGAAGAAACATTAACAGGAGATTACAATGAGAATCACGGATTTACTGAAAGAAGAAGGCATCCGGATTGGCGGCAGCCCTCAGAATAAAGCTGAAGCAATTGACCAGATGGTCAAATTGATGGTAAATGAAGGCAATATCAAAGATCCTGAAAAGTACAGGGAAGCAGTTCTGCTTCGAGAGGAGGAGAGCACGACGGCAGTTGGCGATGGCATAGCGATTCCGCATGCTAAGACAGACGCAGTTACGGCGCCGGGCCTTGCGGCCATGACGGTTCCGGACGGTGTTGATTATGAAGCACCGGACGGAGAACCCTCTGACCTTATTTTCCTGATCGCGGCACCAAACACGGAAGACAATGTTCATCTTCAGGTCCTGTCCCGCCTGTCCACACTGTTGATGGATGATGATTTTACGGATGCACTGCGGGCGGCTAAATCTGCAGAGGAATTCCGTTCGATCATCGACCGCGCAGAAAAAGATAAGCTGGCTGAAGAAAAAGCTGCTGAGGAAGCAGCGAAAAACAATGATCAGGGCTATCAGATCCTTGCAGTTACTGCGTGCCCGACAGGTATTGCACATACCTATATGGCAGCAGAGGCGATTGAAAAAACCGCAAAGCAGCTCGGTTATACGGTAAAAGTCGAAACGAACGGTTCCGGCGGCGCTAAGAATGTGCTGACACCGGCAGAGATCGCCGCCTGTGAGGGGATCATCATTGCGGCAGATAAAAAGATCGAGACCGCCCGTTTCAACGGAAAACCGGTCCTCTCAACAAGCGTTTCAGCAGGAATCAACAAACCGGAAGAGCTTGTGAACAAAGTGATGCATCATGAAGTTCCGGTCTTTCAGGCTGACAGCAAAGAAGCAGCTGCACAGGCATCTGCAGGTGAGAAAGAAGGAGTTGGAAGAACATTCTATAAGAACCTGATGAATGGTGTCTCACATATGCTGCCATTCGTCGTTGGAGGCGGTATCCTGACGGCAATCGCATTTCTTGTAGATAATTATGCAATCAATCCGGCTAATTTCGGTATGAATACGCCTGCAGCTGCCTTCTTCAAGACAATCGGCGGCGCTGCATTCGGTGTGATCCTTCCGATTCTTGCGGCATACATCGCGAGCAGTATTGCGGACCGTCCCGGCCTTGCAGTCGGTTTCGTCGCAGGTCTGCTTGCAAACGGAGGTTATACCTTTGGAACGTTGATGAATTATGATGCGGGAACGACTGTTTCAGGCGGATTCCTCGGAGCAATGCTTGCCGGTTTCATAGCCGGATATGTAGTTGTCTTCCTGAAAAAAGTGTTCTCAAAGCTTCCGGATGCGCTGGAGGGCATTAAACCAATGCTGTTATATCCGCTGCTTGGCATCCTGATTACAGGGTTTATCATCATTCTGATCAACCCGATTATGGTCGGAATCAATACCGGTATCATGAATTTCCTTGAGGGACTCGGATCAGGAAGCCGCGTTCTGCTGGGATTCGTCGTAGCCGGAATGATGTCCATCGACATGGGAGGTCCGATCAACAAAGCATCTTACGCATTCGGTCTGGCTTCTCTGGCTGCCGGAAATGAGATCGGTTTTCAGATTATGGCGGCTGTTATGATTGGCGGAATGGTTGCCCCGCTCGCAACAGCGCTTTCCACCACGTTCTTTAAAAACCGCTGGACAGAAGATGAGCGCAAGGCTGGTGTTGTTAATTATATCCTGGGCCTTTCCTTCATCTCAGAAGGCGCAATTCCGTTTGCAGCGGCTGATCCGCTGCGCGTGCTTCCGGCATGCATCATCGGCTCTGGTATTTCCGGAGCGCTTTCGATGATCTTCAAATGCGGCTCCCGCGCACCGCACGGAGGTTTCTGGGTTATCGGTGTTATAGATAATCCGATTGGCTACATCATCGCACTGCTTATTGGCTCTGTGGTTGCAGCACTGATTCTCACACTGCTCAAGAAACGGATTTCTGAATAAATAAGAACATATTTTCACTTAAGAAATGCCTGTTCCGGATTGTCAGATTCTCTTTCAGAGTCTGCGTCCGGAACGGGCACTTTTATGTGATGAAGAAGTGAAAGAAAATGCGCCGCATAGTTCGCGCGCGATCAGAGATCGCAATTTACGTCCTGTCTTTTTGCATCAGGAGGACTGAAACATTTATGTGAAACAACTGTGGAGTATCTCTCTGGATTATGTTATACTGACAGATGATCAAAACGCAGACTAAAAGGAAAGAGAAGATAACAGCAGTGGAAACTGAAAAGAAACAAACTGAAACACAGCAGGACAGAAAGAAACAGAACCGAGCAGGAAAGATTCTGAAACAGAAAGGCAGAAAACACAGCGCCGGAATCAGTGAAACAGAAGTACAATTTAGATGGGGGAGGGGCGGCTGCTTATGAATATCAAATTATGACGCAGAAAGTCTTTCCAAATGGATTTAGAACAATATACAATACAATGATTGAATATGTTGGAATGGTTATGGAGGTTCTGGAAGAGAAAGGACTTTTTAATTATGGTAAAATAGATTCCTCATTTAGGTTATGGAATAACAATAATATTCCATTTGGTACTTGTTTTGCAGATGATAAAGCAAAAAACTATTTAAAAAGTACAAAGCAGGAAGATCTTATGCAAGCGCTTCTTTTATGTCCGTATAATCCTGAAGCTTATAAAAAGCTACTTGATAATAACTGCTTTAACGAGACGGCGCTCATGCTGTTGAAGTATTTTGAAGTAGGTAATAAATTAGCCCCTCATCTTAAGAAAGCTGCGTTAAGTGGAATAGGTAAAAGTGATTGGACTTTCGTCTTGGAGGCAGCGAGCTATGTTTTAAATAAACCAGTTAGTGAAATTAGAAGAGATGCAGAAACTAAATATGGGCAATATAGACAGGAAGTTACTGAATATAATAAAAAAAAGGAAGATTATGAAGAAAGAATATCTAGTGTAAAGAATGAGATGGAGACATTATCTTTTTATCAGTTTAGAAAAAAGAAAAGATTGACAAGAGATCTGGAAAGTTTAGAGAATGGTCTTAAATGGTTAAGAAAACCAGATTTAGGTTAGAATGTATTTTCATTGAAGTATAAAAACATTAATCTGAAAGATAAGAATGATTTATACTATCGCTTCTTGCCATAACGATCTTGGAACAAATTGTCGATTCTGGTATAATCTCCAATATAGGCAAGGTCGAAGGTACTATGTCGCCGCAAAACTCATTTGGCTGAAAAGCAAAAATTCATTTTCGCCACAGTGATAAGCGGAACTAAATAGAAATAAGAAGACCTTGTGAAAAAGAGAGTCCATTTGCTCTCGATTTTGCAAGGTCTTTTTGTATCTTGAGCAGGACATACACATCTCGACCACATCAAAGAAGCCGGAAGG
>JNKK01000078.1 GCA_000702845.1 Lachnospiraceae bacterium FE2018 | reverse complement strand
CTCCCGCACAGGTTGTCATTGAAGGGACGACTTATCAGAAATTCGATCTGCTCCGGGCGCGGCTGGCGCACCACATGGAGGAGATCGTAAGAAAAGAACTCGGCAGATATTACTGCCTGGAGGATATGTCAGAAAGCAATCTGGCCGGCAGCGCATTTGCGGCGCTGTGCCGCGCCGAATAGATTTATTATTTTCAGCGTTTTGCTTTGCCCTCGAAGGCCGGCTGCGTTTCCACAGCCGGATTCTACCTTCGAGGGCTGTTCTTTTTATGGGATTTTGGTAACATGATTCATTGTAAAAGGCCTTTTGAAACAATGCAATCTTGATAACTCACGAAAACAATCGGATATAAATGAAAGGACAGACAAGTGGATCAAATCAAAATCGGAGCATTCATAGCGGAGAATCGGAAAAAGCGCGGGCTCACGCAGGTGCAGCTCGCAGAGCAGCTCGGCGTCAGCAATAAGTCGGTCTCCAAGTGGGAGCGCGGCTTTTGTCTGCCGGACGTCTCACTTTATCAGCCCCTCTGCGGCATTCTGGGTATCACGCTGAACGAATTCTTTTCGGGTGAAAAGCTGTCAGAGGAGATGCTGATCCAACGGACGGAAGAAACGATCATGGAGGTGTTTATGAAAGGAAAACAGGATGTTGGGAAATTGAAAAAATGGCTTATCGCCGCAGGGGTAATCATCCTTGTATTGGTTCTTTGCGCGTTATATTTCTTTTACAAAACCGGAGGATTCTATCGGAATATGATCTGGAAGGCCGCTGTGCGTTCGGATGAGATGCAGATTGCTGAGATGGCAGCGGGATCGGATGACTTCCTCTTATACAACTGGAAAGCAGATCAGGCATATCAGTATATACGTCTGGATCTCTCATATTGTGAAGAGGGATCCTGTCGCCGCCGGAGCGGATTGTCCATAAATAGACGGCGCCTTTTGTCCCGGTTTAGCCGGGAAACCTGCCGGCAGCCTGGCTGCCGGCAGGACCTTGCACTATGAAAACTCGCATTCCAGAACGGTCTGAACCGCATGATCGTCGATCAGACGCAATCGATTCTGGCTTGCATATATCAACACGCTGGTGCAGACCTTATCGATGATGCGCGCAATGCCTGTGCTGTAGTCATAAACGTTTGTGATAGCACCCTCTGTGAAAAGCTCACTCTGTGCTCCGGCATACTCCAGATGATGACGGATATATTCCCCTGTTCTGGCACGATCATAGTGATTCAGAACACTCTGGATATCGATCCTCTGACGGATTGCAGCGCATTTCTGCAGGGAAAGCCGCTGTTTCCAGAGCTCCGACTGGCCGGCAAGGATCAGCGCGATCGGACTGACAGAGTCAAACTTTACGTTCAGCAGGAAACGGATCTCTTCGAGCATCTCAAAACTGAGCAGATGGACTTCATCCACGACACAGACGGTATCGATCCCATCTACTGCCCTCAGCACTGAGAGCTGTTCATGGAGCTGCCGTTTGGCATCCGCCCGATTCCATTTGGCTATCACTCCAAGCTGTTCTAAAAGCAGCCGGTAAAAGTTCCTGGGCGTGAGCTTCGAGTCAGATATGTACAGTATCCGGTACCGCCTTGGATCCAGTGTATCGGACAAACATCGCAGAATCGTGGTTTTCCCGGTGCCGCTGTCTCCAGTCAGCACAGCAAACAGATGCCTTTCCGAAACATACTCCATCCGGCTGACCACTTCGGACAGTTCAGGAGGAAGGAACAGGCTGCCGCTCGGGATCCCGCGGGTAAACGGTGTGGAGTGGAAGCCGTAAAACCCTTCATACATTCCGGCCTCCTTCTTTTATTACTGAAAAGGAGATCGCCGTTTTACGGATGCGGTCCCGTTCTTCCTGCTTCTTCTGCGCAGCGTCAAGAAGGCGTGACTTTTCCGGTTCCTTCTTCTCAAAGCGCTCCGGAAGGGACGGCCGCTTCGCGCTGCGCGATGAAATGACCAGGGGCTTTGCCTCACAGAACGGGAATCCTTCACATTCGATCGTGACGACGGAGATATCCGCCGGATCGAACACGACATCCACGGTACGATGGATCATGGACAGGCCGAGATCGACCTCGTACTTCTGTCCGAAGAAGCTGATGCATCCGCCTTTATCCACCTTGCGCTGCTCACAGGAAAGAAAGGCATTCGCGATAGTCTCTGTGGAAGCAGCCTCAGCTCATGGGTGTCTGACTGATAAGCCTCATGAGGAGTCCTGCCGCCAAGCGCGCTGTGCGGAACATTCAGGTAGCATTCCTGCATCCAGGTGTTATACAGGCGGTTCAGCTCTGCCAGGTTTTTCGGCTTCGAGATGGAAGCCTCCCGGAGGAAGGAATCCACGGTCTGGTTATAGCGTTCCTGCTTGCCTTTGCCTTCCGGATTATAAGGCCTTGCGTAGAGAAGGCGGATCCCCATCTTGCCGCAGGCCCGTTTCATCCAGTGCGTACGGAACTGTTTGCCGTTATCAAAGTAGACACAATCCGGCGCGCCGTATTTCAGGAGCGCTTTGCGGAAACAATCCTGCACGATTGACTGGTCGAGCGTGTCATAAAACTCCGAATGCAGGATGTTCCGGGTACAGTCATCGAGGAAGCAGACCATGTAGGTCGGCTGTCCGCCGATATAGATGCCGTACTTGATATCCGACTGCCACAGATAGTTGCGCCAGGGCTTATATTGTACTGTCGAGTTCTCAGTGGACAGAGCGATATGATGAAGAAATCTGGGATGAGGAAATCGATCCGGAAAAATATCGGTCAGAGGAACGGCGGGAGTATGCTCTCAGCAACGGACTTCTGCGGATCGAGCACAAAACAGCAGAATGCTGGAAGACAAATATTCAGACACCCTATGACGCAGGTCTGCAACTTGAAAGTATTTCGAAGCAGATAGAGAATGACTTATTTGAAGGAGGCATCCTTGAGGAAATTGGATGTCCGGCAAGAGTACCCGTTGATCAGAACGGTCAGTATCACAATTTTGTAGACAAGAACGGAATTTATCGCTGGCGATACAGAGCGGATTTCCGGATGGGATTCTGGAATATAGAGATATATACAACGCATGGCATAATCGTGACAAGTGGTAGAAGAGGATAACGAATATGTTATCTCGTTAAAAGAAAAATGATAGGATGATGGAAAACCGTCGGTGACTCACATGTCAGCTCCGGCGGTTTTAGTGTCCTGTTTTTTCGTGCTGCAAGACGCGTATTGTGGTGTCGCTTTGAAAGCGACCTTCCGACCTGACCTATGATGTATTCTCTTATCATAAACAGACTAAAGAAAGAATCTAATTGTAAAATAACCGCCAGACAATCACATTCTGACGGTTATATATAAAACAGAGCATCCGGATTTTAACCGGAAAAATGCTTCTAAGAGAAGCCGTTTTCACTGACTTAAACTATACTCTGCTTCAATTCATTCTGCCATACAGATTGTAATTTGACAATCTGGAAGATCTGAACGATCTGAACGACTAAAAAGACTGGGACGAGTTTGAAAAAAGGTTTGAAAAAATCAAGGTTGGTCATATGTTCTGTCCAAACATAAACATAAATATTTGGAAAACGGTGAGTTGTCGCTATGAGACAACAACTCGAATCAGGTAATCAATTGCAAATCGACAAATGTCATGCGTTGTACTATACTGTTTCCTGATGGGTATTGTTTACTGCTGAACAGAAAGAAAAGATCATGAACGAAGAAAAACCAGTATACATCCCACAGGATCACCCCTGGCTGGAAATGCCGGTAAGCAATCCTGAGGATGAAGATTTTGAGGTAATCAGATACAGTTTAGATGAGATCCGTGTTGTATGAGACTAATGGAATGAATGCGATCATCTTGAGGGGATTATCATATGAATACAAGCGGAACATTCTGCCGGATGTGCGGAACGAAGTTACAGATGAGAGAACTGGAGCATGAGGGGATCGTTCCATACTGCCCGTCATGTGAAGCGTACCGGTATCCTCAATATAATGTTGCAGTCAGCATGATTGTTGTAAACAAAGCGACAGGGAAAATCCTGCTGATTAAGCAGTATGGAAAACCGTTTTATATTCTCGTTGCCGGATATGTTGCAAAAACAGAAGCGCTTGAGGATGCAGTTGTGCGGGAACTGAAGGAAGAGACAGGTATGACGGCTGATCAGATTCAATTCAACCGGACGAAGTATTTCGAGCCATCTGATACATTAATGTGTAACTTTACGGTATTTGTGATAGATGCCAGTGAAATGGATGCAAATTATGAGATAGATTCCTATGCATGGTTCACACCTGACGAGGCCAGAGAGAATATCAAAGCAGGGAGTCTTGCTTCATTTTTCCTGAATGCATATCTGGGGGATTAAGCCTCTATTATGTCCTGACCTGATATTAACTACTTTTCAACTAAAGAATTCAAGTCGATGTAGAGGAGACATTCAGTGATCATAATCAGGTCGCTGATGTCTTTTTTATTTGTCGCCAGTGAGGCGACCTGTATTTTTAAGTGGTGCGATATCATGAATTAAGAGTTAGGGGATGGAGGGGCAGGAAATCCCTGAATAATTACCAAAAAATTGAGTGACTCACAGTCATTATACCCTGTGACGGACAAAGCTTCTGGCATTCTTATGATACATACAAAAACTGTACGTGACAGCAGAGTTCAGGTTTGCAAAGTGGATGCAAAGGGACGACGAGATGGAGGTGGAATCATGGGCGGCTATTCAGGAAATGACTGGAACGGCGATGGGAAAAATGACTTTCTGGATGATCTGTTTGATCTGGAACTGCTCGATTCCGGACTGAATGACAGGGGATCCGGATCCGGCGGCGGAGGCTGTGGCTTATGGCTGTTCATTATTATCGGGTTCATATTGCTGTTTGTGGGATGTTAAGAGAATTAGAAAGATCGGAGGTACACCAAAATGAAAAAAACATATTTTACGATTACAGGGATGAATCACTATCATGGAAAGCACTTTCTGGAACCGGGAATGAAAGTGAAGCTCGTAAAAGAGCCGGACAATGCATATGATTCGGAGGCAATCAAGGTTACTATGAAAGGCCTCGGTCAGATCGGCTATGTGGCGAATTCTACATATACGGTACTTGGAGAGAGTAAAAGCGCGGGCCGTATCTACGACAAGTTTGGGAAGAAGGCAAAAGGTGTCGTTCTGTATGTTGTAAATGGAGGCGCAATTTGCAGACTCAAGGAGTAATTATCACATATACGGAGAAATATAAAACAAATCAGGTGGCTGGGATCATAAGATCCCAGCTATCGGTCTCTTAAAGGGGAAAGAACATTTGTTTGACACAATCCATGCATGAAGGAAGGGAAACTATATGAATCTACAGGAAGCAAAGAAAAAATATGAAGCAAACGGCGGTCATTACTTTGAGTGGTTTCCTGTTTTCGGTCAGGAGCTGAAGGAATTTTATTCTAACGAATACAGGACCTTTATCGTAGAATGCTGTAATCGGTATTCAGTATTAGGTTTCGATGAAGACTATGCGCATGTGCTCGGCTATGGAGACAACAGCGGATACGCTACATATGAGGAAGCAGTTCTGGCCTGGAATCGGTCAATTCCTCATGACTATTATACTGCCGTATCCATTTGGAAACAGTACTTTCCGCACGTATTCCATGCTTATGAGCCAGTTCCAGTGTGGAAATACCGCCAGACAGATACTCCTGCACAACCTGTTGTTTGAAACTAGCGGAATACTTACAGAGCATGCTGTTGGTTCGCACCAGCCCATTTTCTCCAAATCTTTCATAAGCCGCCAGCCAGTGCCTCACGGTGCCGAAGGAAATATTATTGTCCTTCTCGAGCTGATAAAAGGACACCCCATTTTCCTCGTGCTCCCTTATTAACTTTAGCTTAAATTCCTTGCTATACTTCCTGTT
>JNKK01000077.1 GCA_000702845.1 Lachnospiraceae bacterium FE2018 | reverse complement strand
GAGCCGTATTCTTCCGTGGCGATAGCAAGGCCGATAGCATTCTTTGCCATTGCGATGGGACCGTAGCCTATCAGACCGTCATATCCGAGGGCCGGCACATGGAGCACATCCTCTGGCTTCAGCCTTACCGTTCCGGTCGTAAGCCCGGGTGCATCACCGTCACTTACCATGTACTCATAGAAAAGATGGCCGTGTTCATCCCTATCCACAGTCATACGGTTAGGCATCAGAGGATAAAGTCCCACGACTTCTCCCCGGCCGTTCCGGATGATCTGCGAATATGAGTTCCCCCACAAGAGAAGATGTGTTAGCATCGTCTCCCGGTAGATGAAACTGGTCATCTCCGCATTCGGCTCGTCATGCAGAAGGAAATACAGCGGATGGTCCGTTGCCTTCTCCTTACCGCCTGAATCGGTCATCCTGTAAAGATGAAGCGGCAGTGATGCAATGGCTTCCGAGAGCACCCTCACACAGCTGTATACTGCAGTCATCTGCATTGCCGTGCGTTCATTGACACGCTTGCCGCTTGTAGTGCCTCCGAACAGGAAACTGTATGCGCTTCCGTTAGTCCTGTTCTCAGGCTTGTCTCTTGAATTGAATAGTGATGTAAAGAATCCCATACTTCCCTCCGTCAGAATACTAAAAGACCCCGGCTGTCATATACTGACTCCGAGGTATCGTTTCCGCATCGTATCGCACGGTCGAGTGCCATGATCATGGCCACTGCGCCGTCTATCTTTTCTGTTGATTTGGACTTGTCCGCCTTGATGTTTCCGGCAGGATCCGTCCTTATGTATATATTGTCGACCATCCAGGCAAGTGCCGGATTGCCGCCGTGTGCGAGTCTCTGTTCCAGCGTCAGCTTCATCAGTTCCTTTGTTGGCGGGGACATCGATGCAAACCCCTGACCGAACGGCACGACTGTAAAGCCCATGCCTTCCAGGTTCTGCACCATCTGTACTGCGCCCCATCGGTCGAAAGCGATCTCACGGATATTGAACTTCTCCCCGAGCCGTTCGATGAACTTCTCGATGAAGCCGTAGTGGATGACATTACCTTCAGTGGTCATAAGAAAGCCCTGCTTCTGCCACTTGTCATAAGGAACATGGTCGCGCCGGACACGCAGTTCCAGCGAGTCCTCCGGAATCCAGAAGTACGGGAGCACAGTGTATTTATCATCCTCATCAAGCGGTGGGAACACGAGCACGAATGCTGTGATGTCCGTTGTCGATGAAAGGTCGAGTCCCCCGTAGCATACCCTTCCGAGAAGGTCTTCCTCCCGGACAGGAAAGTCGCACTTCTTCCAGGCTTCGGAAGGCATCCACCTTACCGCCGATGACACCCACTGATTAAGGCGGAGCTGCCGGAAGGCATTCTCTTCTCCCGGATTCTGCTTTGCCGACTCGCATGCGGCTTTCACTTTGTCGATGCCGACCGTGATACCAAGAGACGGGTTCGCCTTCTTCCACACTTCCGGATCCGTCCAGTCCTCATCCTTCTCCGCTCCATATATGACCGGATAGAAGGACGGGTCATGTTTCCTTCCCTCAAGGATGTCCTTTGCCTTCTGATGCACCTCGTAGCAGATGCTGTTGGTGTCGTTTCCGGCAGTGGTTATAAGAAAGAACAGCGGCTGCCTTCTGCTGTCACCGCTGCCCTTGGTCATCACATCGTACAGTTTCCGGTTAGGCTGGGTATGCAGCTCATCGAATATGACCCCACTCGTGTTGAAGCCATGCTTGTTCGCCACATCAGCTGACAGCACCTTGTATTTGCTGTTGGTCGGATTGTAGATGATCGTCCTTGTCGATTTCTGTATCGTCACACGGTTCCGGAGTGCTTTGCACAGCATCACCATGTCCACCGCCACATCGAACACGATCTTTGCCTGGTTGACATCTGCAGCACAGGAATATACTTCCGCTCTCTGCTCACCGTCAGCGCAGGTCAGATACAGGGCTATGGCAGCCGCAAGCTCGCTCTTGCCCATCTTCTTCGGGATCTCAACATAGGCAGTCGTGAACTGCCTGTAACCGTTTGGCTTAAGAGTTCCGAACACATCCCGGACGATCTGTTCCTGCCAGTCGATCAGTTCGAACGGCTTCTCATACCATTCACCCTTCGTATGGCAAAGCTGTTCGATGAACGCCACGGCAAAGTCTGCAGAATACTTATCGTAATACGAGTCATCAGCCATGAACCTTGTCGGTTTGTATTTCTTCAGCTTCCTCATCATCCGTGTCTTCACCTTCTTCATCGTCTATAGGGATGAGCTGTGACGGATCGGATACCATAGCGTCATACGGCAGCTCGTTTCTGTCTATCAAAAATCTCATGGTTACCTCCGGGCATAAAAATAAGACCGTCTCCGGTCTTCGTGGTACGAGACACAGAGCCTTCCGGCTCCGTTCTCTGTTATCTTCTTTTCTGTTTACTTATTTCTTCTCGATGGCTACAAATCCGAACTGGTCGAAAAGCCCGCCTTTGATCTGCCAGATCTCGAAGCCGTCCATCTCGCCAATGTATCTCTCGTCTCCGAGAAGCTTCTCAACGATCATCGCGTGGCATCTTGTGTTGTTGTAGGAAAAAATGATTTCTTTGCGTTCCATGTTCTCGCCCTCCTGCTTTCCTTTTGGTATGTGTATAATCCCGTAAAGTACAGATAATAGCAAGTCAATTCTGCAGAAAATGTAGATTTTATTTTCCCATCGCCCAGGCGATCGCATGTCCGTCATCCTCGAACTCGACCCCGCTGACTGCTCTGATCCCGATGGTGCTTTCGCAGTCGTGATCGCCGTCTTCGAGGTATTCGTAGGTGGCTGCGAACCAGCTCGGCTCGTTCATGCCGTTGTAATAATATCCCGCAAGGAGCACTCTGTCTCCGAAGTTCAGGATCTTTCCGTCCATTCCGGAGAATCTCATCTCCAGATCTTCGGGTGTGCTCGGGTTCGGCAGTCTGTAGGTTTTCATTCCTTCGTTAATGGTCATCTTCGTTTCCTCCCTGCTTTGTGCTTCTCTTTTGGTATGTGTATATTCGCTCTGATCCGCACATATAGCAAGTTATATTTTCACATTATCGAAGTATTTATTCCTGGCCGTCAAGGTCTGCTCCGTGGCTGTAGATCGTGGCAATGATCTCCTCCTGCTCCTGCTCATCCACGCCGATACTCGCAAGTGCCTGCCTTGTACCGCACTCCGGGCAGATATATGTCTTGTTGTCTGTCCTCGACAGTGCCGGATGCTCCGTGTAATGTCTTCCGCACAGCGGGCATATTGCGTCTCTTTCATATCTTTCCTTCATCTCATCATCTCCTCGCTTCTTCTCACTGCATCGATCAGGAACCGTTCATCAAATCCGAATGCTCTGTATCCTTCAAGGCATGTCCTGTAGTATCCCTCTGTCGGGATACCCGGTTCGCTCTGCTCGTTCATGATATACACGAACGCATCTCTCACCCTGGTCTTCCCCGTCCGGATGCCTTTGACCGCGATCCGCATGTCCTTCTTGTAATAGAACCTCGGATAGCCTTCGTAGCGGTCGAGTGCTTTCTCATCCTCGCCGGACACTTCCCAGACTGTCACAGGAACGCTTTCCCCTTCAGCCTTTTCGATCGTGAGGTAGGATCCGGTCATGCTCCCTTTGAACAGCAGCTCATAGTCCCTGATCTCACCTGTTCCGATGATCCTTGCGTCAGGACATCTCCACCTCATTTGCGGTACATTCAGATTGCTTCCGTATGCTATGTAATACCGTTTCATCATGCTTGCTCCTTTCCGGGCTGTCAGCCCTTCTACCGCCTTAAGACCGCCGAAGCGGTCGGTGTGCGGGCTACCTTGGCTGCGTCCTTCAGGCGGCTGCTCTGCCGTTTCTGAAGGCTGCATCTCCGGAAAGGTTGCGGGTCAGAAAGTCTCTCGCTGTTGCGAACTCCTCGCCGATGAATCCGAGTCTTAAAAGCCATGTTCTCATCGCGTATTTCGGATTCTCATTCTGCTGCGGTTTTGCGCTTGCTCCTCTGACCTCTTTGGCCATCTGGGAAAGTGCAAGGCAAAGCTGAATGTAGCTCTTGAGCTGTCCTGCGTGGATCCCGTTCTGTTTTCCGTTCTCCGGTCTGTCAAACTGGAAGAGCCGGAATTCGATGGTCCCTTTCGTGAAGGTCGCGTGGTAGTTCAGCATGTGGTATCTGCTGTCGTTGTAATGGTGGTTCCGTCCGTAGTTTGCATTCTGCGAGTCGTACCAGATCTCTGCAAGTTTTGCCATCGTCTTTGGTTTTCTTCTGTTCAGCCTCTCGAGGAATCTCGGATCGACCATCCTGCAGTACTGTCTGATGCGTCCTTCGTCAAGCTTAAGGGCTTCTGCAATGAGGCTTTCGTGGCTCGCCATGATGTTGGCAAGGTTCCGGAGGGTCTGTGGTGTGTGCCCGTTCGCTCCGATGTGGATGTGGATCCCGCAGCCTCTTGTGGCATCGCTCTTTGCTCCGGCGTGTCTCATCTGTCTGCAGAGTTCCTGCAGCGTCGGGATGTCTTCGTAGGTAAGGATCGGCGTGACAAGTTCGCATTTCTGATCGTCGGGGCCGTTGATGGAAACGTCCTTCTGGAATTTCCATTCTCTGCCCTGCCCGTCCCATGCGCTCCAGGTCTGGTAGCCGTTCCTTGCCGCTGTGTTCTCGTATCTTCCTGTTCCGAAGAAGTCGGCGGCGATCTTCGCTGCTCTGCTTCTCGTGATGCTGTTCATCTCGACCTCGACCCCGATGGTCTGCTTTTTCATTTCCTCGATCTGTCTTGCTGTTCTCGCGTTCATCGTTTTCCTCCTAAAGCCCAGTGTTTTCAATGGTTTGCGGTTCTTTTTGTGTGTCTATATATCACTCTGAACGCACATAATAGCAAGTCATATTTTGCAGATAGTGTAGTATTTATTCTTATACTTTTCTTACGACATCCTCCCCGTAAATGACATTAAGTCCGCTGCCGTTGTCCCATGAGACCATAAGGCTTCCGGTATCATCAACGCCTGTGACTGTCCCCTGTGTTCCTATCGGCGGAGCCTGTGCATCATCCATCTGCACAAGCTCCACTCTCGTTCCGTTCGGATACTGCTTTCGCAGGCTTTCCACGATCTGTCTACTCGGAAATCTCATTCTTCGCACCTCCCTTGAATGCGGATGATCCGCTGAAGTTCTTCAGAAGGATCTTTCTGCTCGCCTTGAACTCATCGCCGATGAATCCGAGCCGGAGCAGGAAGCACCGGAATGCATACTTCTCATTCTCCACAGGCTTGTCTTTTCCTGTGATACGCTTGGCATCCTTCGCTGTCCTGCAGAGTGCCGTGACCAGATCCATGTAGGCTTTCACCTCATCCGGCTGTGCATCCTCTTTGAACCAGGGGAAGTCCAGCTTTCCGTCTCTCTCTCCGACTGCAAGGCTGTCCGTCCCGACCGCCTTCATGATCAGGCTTTCCTTTGATGCGATCAGCTGCTCGAGCCTTGAGATCTCATCCCCGCTCATCATCGGCATCTGTATCGCAAGTCCTCTCTGTTTGCTCATTTCTTCCTCTTCTCCGTTCTGTTCCCATTCTTCCGGGCTGACCCCCGTTGCCATGACACATGCATCGATGACTGCGGATGATCCCGCAAGGTCTGTGCTGTCCGGAAAACTCAGTTCCCCGTTCTTTCCGACCGTATAGTCTCCGATCTCGTAGGCTGCGGTCGGCATCCCCATGTAGTGGGAACTGATCCCTGTTTCTTCCTCAATGGCTCTAACCATTGCTTTCCTGGCTTCGCCTTTTACATTGAAATGAAGTACCATGTTCTGCCTCCTTTTGATCTGTGATTTTGGTATGTACATACATCACTCTAAAGGCAGAAAATAGCAAGTCATTTCTCACATATATTCAGAGAAATATGCTATTCCGGCAAGCACGAAGACCACGTTCGGAAGAGCCACGCCGTTGCCCCACATCTTATATTCTGCGGAGTCGGAATGCGGATCCTTCAGCCATCGGATGATCTGGGCATCTGTCTTCGGCTTGGATGCTCCAGTGATGACTTTCCGGTGTGTCTCAAAGACCTCTTTCCAGGACTCTATATCCTGCTCAGACGGCTCCGGTGTTTCCAGCCCGCTGCACCACCAGTCGGGAAAACCCTGCAGCCTGGCGCACTCTGTCGGCGTCAGACGCCTTACGATATACTCGCATCCGTCCGAATCGTTCACGAGAGGAGGATCCTTATAATCCGTTGCCACA
>JNKK01000076.1 GCA_000702845.1 Lachnospiraceae bacterium FE2018 | reverse complement strand
ATTCCATGCTTATGAGCCAGTTCCAGTGTGGAAATACCGCCAGACAGATACTCCTGCACAACCTGTTGTTTGAAACTAGCGGAATACTTACAGAGCATGCTGTTGGTTCGCACCAGCCCATTTTCTCCAAATCTTTCATAAGCCGCCAGCCAGTGCCTCACGGTGCCGAAGGAAATATTATTGTCCTTCTCGAGCTGATAAAAGGACACCCCATTTTCCTCGTGCTCCCTTATTAACTTTAGCTTAAATTCCTTGCTATACTTCCTGTTTGACATAAATATGCTCCTCACATGATAGATTTTGGATATTTCCAATGTCTACCATGTGGGGAGCATATCAAAACCGCGGGTTTGCGGGCTGTCCACCTTCGGGGGTTTTTATATAAAAAGTCCCCCGGAGTGAACCGGAGGCATTCTGTCAAGATGCTGTCTTTAATTGTCGTACCAATACCATGAACTGATGTTCCATTTCATACGATACACCGACCCCTATGCCGGCGCTGTTCTCCGCGGTAGACTGGTCGCAGACCATCTTACCAACCTCCGCTAATCTTCCGATTGCCACCGCTTCACACGTAATCAACTTGTTTCAATGATAGCCGGATTTCAAATTTTGTTCTTATATATAAAGAAGCGGTGGTGACGGGAAATGTCGAACCGGGTTGGTTGATAGCATGATTGGACTGACGATCTCCCCGGATGTTTGCATGACAGGTGGAGATCCTCCGCCGCGGGTATCTTTCATGCGATCCGGTGATAATCAGAATCAACACGTCACGTCCCGGGTGCAGATATCATGATGCGGCGGTTCTTTGGATATCATCCTGTATCCGGGTGATTTGATCGTTCCGATGGATGGCAGGCTCATCTCATCACCTGGTCAGCCCGCAAGGTTTGGGATCAAGTGCCGTCATGGCGACACACTCATACACCAAGAGAGCCGGCGCACAAGCGTCAGCTCTCTTGCCATGTTTTTATTGTTTAATACCTTGACGGAATTGATACTGTCATGCATTCTGCCACACCATATAACAACAATGTAGTTGTGTCACCGTTAGCATGTTTTTTCATTGCTATTCATTCGAACTTCTGCTCAGCTCCCCTCTTCACCATCAGGAGCTCCTCTTCGTAAATATAGTTCGGAATCCGGTTTGTCCTGACTGCTTCAAGGCATTCCTCGAAATCAAACCACTCCACTGCTGATAATTCTTCCTGCTGGATTTGGAATTCGTCCTGGTCCCGCCAGAGCAGGTACACATTGCTCACTTGATTGTCAACGAATCTTCTGCCGTGGAATGTTTCATCAAAATGGATGATCCGCTGACCACAAAGTACAAGCTCATCAGCACTGGCCTTAACACCTAATTCCTCTTCCAGTTCTCTCAGAGCGGATGGTATATAATCCACTCCTGCCGGGATATGCCCGGCACTGGAAATATCATAGCATCCGGGATATGAATCTTTATCCTCACTCCGCTTTTGAAGCAGAATCTGCAAGCTGTCATCCTTCATCTGCACCAGCCACACATGAGAAGTCCTGTGCGGGATACCTTCCGCATGTGCAATATCCCTGCTAACAGTTTCACCGGTCGGATTTCCTTTCATATCCACAACATCAAGAAGTTCCATTTTTCTCACCCAACCCGTATTTCATCAAGACTGTATCTGATTACTTCGAAGTTTTCATCCTCAGAATCATGTACCGGCATTTCCAGCCATGGATGATCCTGAGGACTGTATACTGGTTTTTCTTCGGTCATTTTCTTTTCCTTTTAAATCATTTCTTTTCTTCAATTTTTGATGCATACCAACTGAACCCTTATGAGTACTACCTCGCAATACAGAACTTGCTCTTGGTGCCCATTCAAAACCACAAATTTTACACCTAACCTCCACTGGAGAATGTCTTCCTACATATCTACCTATAACTTCAATATCAGGGTTTTTTCCTCTGACTTCTGCTTCAAAATCATTCTGATTCTTTATAAAATCCTTATGTGCTTTCTTTGTTCCACATTTCCTACATCCATCACCTGACAGCAACGACGCAGGTACACCTTTCCATGTAAAGCCACAGACAGAGCATCTAACATCTATCCTTCTGTTATTATTCTGATACTTTCCATGAACTTCAATGGTTGGATGCGTTTTTGACATTCTTTGAATAAATATTTCGTGGGTCATTGATTTTGCTTGTTCATAAGCTTTCTGCTCAATCTGTGACCATTCCACATCTGTCAATTCATGTCTAATCTGAACCATTCCAAACAGTTCCGAAATCAATTCCCTGATAATTCTATGATCTGCCTTATTCAAATCTTCTTCAAAGGAATAAAAACCTTCCTGAAACAACGGTTCTTTTCCTTTTGGGTATTTGTCATAAACAGTTACTAATCTGATTCCCTGCTCCTGACATCTGATTCTTTTTTCTTTATCCCTTTTTATTGATCTTTGATGTAAAAACCAATTTCCCACTTCAACAGCAAACTTCAAGGATGGAATATATATGTCTAATTCCATCCCAATAGTTTTCCTGTCCCTTGAAAGTACCTCATCTTTCAATACAGACTGGAAAGAAAGAAGAATGGCTTGCTCCATAAAACTGGTTCCTGACTTTGCACACCTTGGACAACCATGTCCCTGTAAAAGTGAATATGGTTTTGCTTCCCAAACATGACCACAGCGAATACAGGAACATTTTATATTACTATGTCCATTTACATATGGACCAATAATTTCAATGGATGAATCAACTTCCTTTAATTCTTTTTTTAAATGATCTGTATCTTTTAATCCTGTCTTCCCTTTGTTATTTCTTGCACCTTTATGTGCTGAACAAGAAGGACACCCTTTCCCTTGCAACAATGAATAAGCTTTTGGCGACCATTCTTTTCCACACACCAAACACTTAACAGAAACAGGTTCAACTGCTTTTGTATATTCACCAATAACAGCAACGTTAGGATTTATTACATGTAATTCTTTCACAAACTGTTCAGGTGTTCTCATTAGTCATTACTCAACTTGTGATGCCATATCTTCAATGAAACTAGGCTTTTGCATCTCTGCAAGATAATCCGAATGTATTTTTATGATTTCTCCTTCTGAAGTAGTAATTTCAACTGTGTACCATCTGTCAGAGATTTCATACATTTCAACCAATCGATATTTCACTACATTTACGATGGATTTTGCGTCTAGCTTGTCTTTATAGTAAACCAACTGCTTAGTTACAGGAAGTCCTACTGCTTTTCTAATTAGTTTCTCTTCATCATCTGGTCTTTCTTTTCCAATGTAGTATTTACTCGAATCCAAAACAACTAGGCTATCTCCCACCTGAACTTCTTGCGTTATCACATTTTCATCCTCTTTTCCATCAACATTTCGGTTTTTCCCGTAAAAGATTCTACCTTGGTCGAGATTGTCGCGATACATACACGCCTTGGAATATAGTTTATTCTCATGCACACATTTCTTCGCATCAGAGCATTTTTCAAATGAACTGCAACATCCAAACCGAGAAGCTTTTGATTCGTACCCTTGTATACAATAAATAGTATTCCTTTTTATGTATTCTGTAAGCCCAGCCGAATTTTTCCTGATGCGAACTTTCACTGTTCCAGTAGCAATATCTGTTTTAGTCTGATCGAGGACTTCTGCATCTTCCGGAAGATATTTGCGCAGATCTCCTTCTTGAATTTCGCGCAAACTAATATCCAGATCGTCAGGTCTGCTTTTTATTTTGCTTGGAACAATAGTTGCCACCAATTTGTTTTGACCCGGTTTTTCACCTGATATCGCCGGATAGCTTGGTTCCCAAATACATACTGTATTGCTAATAACTGAATCTCTTGTATTATCGCCTTTACCATAGTTATCTGAAAGATATAATGAGTTAGCCGGCAATTCAAATTCCTCAATAAGTGCTTCTAGCATTTCTCGTATATTCTGCTTCCAATCTACATTTTTAGATGGCTCAGACTCAGGATCTTTCACATCGCCTGATTCATTGTTTTCGATAATGCTTTGTATCGATGGGATAAATTCACATTCCTCAACGATTTCGATGTCAAAACCTTTGTCTTTTAGTTCCATGGCTTTTTGGATCTTACCTCCATAATTACCTGTCTTCCAGCTGTCGCTTCCCTGGGCACCTACTACCACATAATTTGTAGCTCGTTTTACTCCCTTATCAATTATCCCTCCTGCTTCTTCAATCAGAGAAAAAACTTCGCTTCTAGTTCCATAGTCAAAATCTCCTGTAATACATACATGTTTCCCCAATATAGAGCATATTGCGTTGTGACATCCTCTACTTTTTACAGGATCAACAAAATCAACAAACAGCTCCTGCAATTCATCCAGCTCTTCCATGGTAACAATACCATCTTCAAGAACCTGATCTAATGCATTAAATACTCGATCAAATGGATAGTTGCCCTGTAAATCTCTGTGTTCTTCCATCCAAAACTTTAATGATGAAAACTCTTCTTCTGTAACTTTTCCATCTTCTATGATGCCTTCCAAAAGTGACTGCAACTCTTGCAATGCCAAAGTTTCAGAAGAATATTTTACAGTTCTGCGTCTTGATGAGTTCCTCTTTCCAAATATTTCATCTCCAAATTCTCTATATAAATTGTCATAGCAATCTTTTGTTAAATAACAGTCCTTTAAAGCACGATGTTCCCCTTCTGTATTAAGAGAATAATAAATGCTTAAAGTCTCTAATTTATGATTATCAAGCTCCGGAAGACATCTTCTCGCAGAATGGAGGATGTCAATATAATCGTTTGAAAACAATTTCCCACGAAGCTTCATCAATGCATCATAAATCAGATTCATGTCAAATCCAGCATTGTTATAACCGATGATAACATCTTCGCCAAGGAACTCCATGAATGAGTCTATTATCTCATTTAGAGTAGGCGAATCTTTTACCATCTCATCAGTGATGTGATTTACAGCTGTTGCACTTGGCGGAATCGGGCTTTGTGGATTCACCAATGTGCTAAACTCATCAACGATTTGATTATCTCTAACTTTGATGGCAGATATTTCAATTATCAGCGCAGAGCTAATAAAAATCCCTGTCGTTTCCAAGTCTACTACACAATAATTGTCGACGTGATTTTTTATGGCGGATCCTTTTCCTTCTCTAATCATCATACTTCCTCCAAGATCAAAGCACTACAATGGCATTATAGCATTTTATGTATAATATTGCATTCTGCGAATTATTTTTTTCAATTTATCAAAGAAGCTGTTTAAATCCTTCTTCTCCGCCCCCGTGGTCTTGTTGATAACCGGCACGCCTGCGCGCTGTGGGTAAGGTGTGGACAGGACGTTGTCAGACGGCCTGCTGTCAATGTCCTGTCCACAACTTATCCATGGCGTGCGCCGGTTATCAATCAAATCCACGGATCAAACAATTCCTTTGAGTAATTACACTACCTGCACCGATTACACCTGCCGGATATTCCATAAAAGAATATCCGCAGGTGTAATTGGTGTAATCCCTTACGCCAACCTCAAAAGATCTCGAAAAAAGCTCTGAAAAAACCTTTGAACTCCACTTGAATCTCCTTGGAAAATCCACCTGAAAAAAATTTTGATTTTCTTTTCTGCGCTGTTGGACATCCGTATGACTTGACCTGATATTCTACACTCACAAAAGATAACAACACAGCAAAAAAATTCAAAATAAAAGGAGAACAAAACCATGACAGATATGAACAGAATCAATGCACAGGAACTTGAACAGGTAACAGGCGGACAGATGAACGTTGTAAATAACCCGCACGAGGGATACCCATACGTGAATTGCAGAAAAGAGCCGAGCCTCTCTGCTGAATCCTTCTTCACCATCCCGAACGGTACAGAAGTATTCCCGACCGGCAGAGTCGTCTACAATGACGGTATCAACTGGTATGAAATCAACCTGGCAGGCGCTTATGATTACGGTTGGGTCGCGGGACATCTGATCGGACGCTGATAGACAGAAAAGGCAAACGAATAAATCATTAATAATATTCAAAAAGGAGAATACAATTATGACAGATATGAACAGAATCAATGCACAGGAACTCGAACAGGTAGCAGGCGGCGCATCATCAGCAGGATCATGGAAGTGGGTAACCGTTACTGGTACCAAGCACTATCTGGCAATCAGAACCGCACCGACATACGATGATAAAAATGAAATCGGAAAAGTCTATAACGGAACAAAGATCCAGATCCGTCCGGATGTCAGAAGCGGCGCTTATGTATGGGCATATGCAAGCACCATCGACAAAGAAGGCTGGGTCAACGGCAGTTACGTACAGTAATCCCAACACCAGAACTGAATATTGCGTATGA
>JNKK01000075.1 GCA_000702845.1 Lachnospiraceae bacterium FE2018 | reverse complement strand
TTTTATTTTCTTACAAATGTCATCTCATCATCAAATGAATCTTTGATGATAAGTGTATTCGAATCTTTGAAACTGAATTCATTGTCGAATACATCTTCCTCAGTGAACGTATCATTATCAACGTAAGTTACAAGAAGATGGTTTTCCTTCGTCTCGTATTTCAGTTCGTATGTAACTTCTTCCTCACCAACTGTCATTGTATATGTACCCGTTCCATCCTCTTCTAAAACATAAACTGCTCCAATCCCATTCTCATCGTCTGAATACTCCCACGTTCCGATAAGGGTGTTTTCTTCCGGTTTTGCAGTTTCCTGCTGCTGTCCGCAGGCTGCAACTGCAAAAACCATCAGAAGTGCCAGAACTGCTGCAAACATCGTGATTATTTTTTTCATATTGTAATCTCCTTTGTTGTTTTTATTTGATTGTCTTGCCTGCTGCTTCTGATATAACGACCGCTCAGGCAGCCATCGCCCGCGCTGCTTTCGTCCGCCCTGCGTCAATCATATAGACCCGGCGGATTGTCTCGGCTGATTCGCCTGTCCACTCTACCATTTCCTGCATACAGGGTCTGGTTCCGTTCATTTTGAAATACGTTTCAACGCACATTCTGACTTTCTGAATCACATATTGACTTATCATGTCTGAGCCTCCTTATCACTATGATCCGGCCTTATTTTTTGTCTGAGACCGTGTGTTATCTGCTTGTCATTCATAATATAAGGCATGATGTCAAACAGATGTCCAACGCCTCTGTTCAATCATTTCTACTGCCCTGTCATGATCTCCGCCGTAGATTTTGCTCGTAATAAAGACTTCCTCTCTTGTGACGATTCCTTCGTCGATTGCTCGGGCAAGTCCTTTACCGACGCCTGTTTCGTTTTGATAGTACCTGGCCGTATCAATGAGCCGCATGCCGGATTTTAATGCATAGTATGTGGAGTTCTCAGCCTCTTCATCAGAAAGTGTCCAAGTTCCTGTTCCGATGATGGGCATTTCCCAGCCACTGTTCAGAAGGACCGTTTCTTTTGTGAAATCAAATTCGCCGATAGCTGCATCCGCAGAATCGGTCCCGCTTTCTTCGGCGTTTTCCGGCTTTGTTTCTTCCGGATCGGCATTTGTTATGACTTCACCGGTCCAGTCGATGATCCCGCCGAACTCATAGACATTGGTATAACCCATATCAAAAAGTTTCTGAGCCGCCTGCTTGCTGCGGTTTCCACTGCGGCAGTAAATAAGGATGATCTGGTCAAGGTCCGGGAGTTCCTCTGGCTGCTCTGTCCCAATGCGCTCATTCGGAATACAGATGGCACCGGGGATATGGCCGGAGTCATATTCCTCCTGTGTCCGCACATCTACGATGATCTGCGTGCCGTCCTGCTCCATCATCTGCTTTGCCTCGTCCTGGGAGATCTGCGTATAACTGCGGACCATGTCTTCGCCGTCCATGACCTGTCCCCCGGAGGAACAGGCTGTAAACAGAAGTATAGTTGCTATAATGAAAGCAATTATGCTATATCGTTTACTCATATGATCCTTCCCTCTAAGTAATCATCTTCATTATCGTAAGCAAACATCACTCAAAACTTTTTATGAGACTTATCAAACGAACTGAAATCCGGAAGCATCGAATAATTCGGAACATCCATAAGAACGGTTCCGTCCGATAATTCCTTCACGACTTTTAACTCCACTCCCTTGGGAATTACTTTGTCAACCGCATTATTCAGCACATCAAATACTGTTCCGGATACTTCTCCATCCTCGTAGACGGCTTTTGATGGATAGCTTTCTTCAAAGCAATAGAGAATCTCCATCTGTGTACTGTCGAGATACTCGATTGCCGCACAAATCACATCTTCCGGCACGCCGTAATATGCCTCTGCAACCGATCCGGTGATCGCAGCGATTGTATCACTGTCCCCTCCTGCAGAAATTGCTGTCTTTATGGCATCTTCAAAATCAGTTGACTCGAAAAATGCTTCCAGTGCAACCGGTACAGATCCCTGACAGGAAACATCAAACGTATACTTTGGCCGGATCTGATCAATCGTGAAATTGATTTGATAATAGTTTTCCAGTATATAATCTCTGATTTCTTCCCTGCTTTTTCCGTCTCGTGCAAGGAATATCGCTGCAGCTGTGGCCTCCGCCCCCTTCAGCCCTTCCGGATGATTATGCGTAACTATCGTCACCTTCGTGGAGAGTTCCTTCGCCTCTTCCAGACTGCGTGCCGCATATCCGCAGGGACCTACCCGCATTGCGGAACCATTTCCGAAACTGTTATAAGGCTGTGGATCATCTGCAAAAATCCATCTGTAAAAATTACCGCCATAACCGGCATTTTTATAGATCCGTCCAAGCTCCTGCATACACGAAACAGCCCCTGCCGACAGGTCTGTAAAATCTTCTACCGATTCCAGAATTGCCTTCGCAATCGCAAGCGACATGATGCTGTCATCGGTAGGCCTGCATCTCTTATGGAACAGCTTTATTTTCTTCGACTTGTAATTATTCCATTCGAACCGAGATCCTGCGATATCTCCAATAATTGCTCCGATCATATCATTATCCTCCTGTGAAACATATTTCATCCGTTTTCTCCCTCCAGCAGAAAGACGGGCAGGTCAAGGAACGGCAGGCCGTCCGTATCCACCTTCATCTTCTTGGCCGGAGAAATGATAATCTTCATCTCAACTCTCCAGAATAAGCAGTTTTCATGATTTCGGCATCTTTTTCAAATACCGGGGCGGAACCGCTTTTGTAAGCCAGACATGATTTACAGATAAGTAAAACCGGTATCCATCCTCTGCCATCTTCCGGCAGTCTATTTCATAGATTACAGGCTTTCCGTGCCGGCCTCCGACTTTCTCAGCGGTCGGAATATCGGCAGACAAATGCACATACAGCCTGCTCTTCGGAATCAATCCCTGTTCGTCAATCGATGATACGTATTTCTCACCTGTCCCGTGATAAAGCAGCACGGGCGGTATTTTTTCCTCCAGTTCGACGTCAACCGGGATCGAATGCCCCTGATTGGCCCGGATCAGCGTGTGATCCTCGTTGAAAGAATACCGCTGCTTTTCATCTGTCCTGACAATCTCTTCCAGCCGCTCCATGTCCAGATGATGTCTGCCTGACGCATTGATTCCGGCGATCAGATCCTGCACATCTGCCCAGCCGTGTTCATCAAGCGAAATACCAATCGTCTCAGGCTTGTGTCTGAGAATCAGGGAAATAAATATGCTTGTGTTATTTTTCTTCGACATCTTCTTTCGTTCCTCTCCCGGGGGTATCTGACTTTTGTTGTTTCGCCCCGTCACAAATCCTCCAAATATCTCCACAGCAACAATATGAAAGCCGTTCTCTGTGGGTCTGTGTGCAAACAAATGTACAGCCCGTTTTTATACAATCGAACCAGGAAACCTATGAGCCGCTTAGAAAAAGCTATCCGGATACCCTCTATCAGTACCGGCCGGAATGGCTCGGAAGACAGAGTCTGGATCTCTATATTCCGTCGCTTCAGACGGCCATCGAATACCAGGGAATCCAGCATTATCTCCCGGTGGAATTCTTCGGCGGGGAAGATGCGCTCGACAAACGGCAGGAACTTGACCGGCAGAAGAAGACACTCTGTAATGAAAACGCCGTGCGGCTGATCGAATGGCCGTACGACATTGAACCGACAGACGCAAATGTAAAGGCTCTTTTGTCCTAGGTGCAGTTTGTCACATTTTTCACGGCTTACACCCTCACAAATCCCCAATCAGCATCCATACCAGTACCGCCATAGAAACTGCTTCCGTGACAAGCGGTACCATTGCGGCATAAAACGCCTTCATTTCCTCCATCCGGTAGTAAGCGACATACAGCACCATACTGATCAGGAATGCGATAGCAATCACGATACACATGGCCGCAAATTCTCTGCCGGACAACACGCCGGCTGCATCCATCCGGTTAATCACGGTCATTTCCAGTATAGTCCATCCGACAATCAGGAACAATTCTGTTGTCACGATTCTGTGGAACGCATATTTCGTAATCAAAAGAAGAACGAAATAAGAAAGAATTCCCGCAGTCACGATCCCCGCCGGATTGATCTTCGGTTCAGCAATTTCCGGAACATACATCAGGCTGAGGGAAAGGTCCGCCACGCCCAATGCAGCTGTAATCAGCAATAATAAGCCGTTAATTCCGCCGGCCCTGTTCGCTGTGACACCCGGACGATAACCCCGGTACCACCAGATTAGATAAAACAGACAGCACAGGATAAGCAGAAGCTGCCCGGCCAGGACTTTTCTCATAAGCCCACTTCCTTTCAAACCTCTGTTTTGTTATTGACAATGATGATCTTTTTCTTCACACGGATCATATTGGCGCCATGCCGACGCAGTGATCCCGGTTCGCCTCACAGTGTTTCTGCCCATGCCTTAAGTTCCTTTTCTCCTGCCGCTGCGGAAAACAGTTTCGCATCCACGACAGTGCCGCCTTTCACATAAGGCCGCAGCTTCTCAGCAGTCTTTCCGATTCCGCTGCCTCCATCAACTACATCAAACTACTGCTCGTTTATTCTCCACTGTTTTTACTGAAATATCGTCTCTCCAATATCTCAGCTGCGCACTTCACCAATCCGGGACAGGGACGTTTCCTGTAATATGCCTCTGTTCTTTCTTCCGGTACGTGGGATAACTCCTTGTCTGCGGTTTTGTCCAATCCCAATAACTCACGGCAGATAATTGATCCGTTCTGTTGACGAAACAGCTCCGCAAGCGCCTGCACTTCCGCATAGTTTTCAGCCTTCTGTTTTCTGTCAGCTCCTGCAACCGCGCCGTTTTCAAGTCCCGCAACCAGCAACATTCCGGAAACTGCCCCGCATACTTCCCGCATGCGGCCCATGCCGCCTCCAAATGATGCTGAAATCCGCATGGCCAACTCTTTATCCAGATTGTATTCTTCGGCAAATGCTCCGAAAACAGACTGTGAACAATTGTACCCCTCCTTAAACAGGGCAACTGCCTTCTCCGCATATTTTCCCATAGTGTTTTCTCCGATTTATGGTTTTTTTCCTGTTTTTGCAAGTATCAAGGCTTCTTCATACGAGCATCCATGCTCCCTTGCATAGATCAGCAGCGCACTGTCCAGATACGAATATCTTTTCGGATCCACAAATCCCATATGTGCCCCATGCCATGCCCGGTGATAAAGTGCTTTCAGTTTTTCATCTTCTACCCAACATATATTAATAATACAATCTGTAAAATTAATATTGCAGGCATCCCAAGCTTAAATGCCGGTTTCTGTCCAGGAAAGACGATGCATTTTGATATACTTCATCTCCCAATCCGCATCGCGGTAATCGCTGTATTCAGACATCCTGCATCGATTGCAGAGATCATCCGCCACTTCCAGAATCACATCTGACAGCTCCAGGTCCTTTTTCCATTTGTCTTCAATGGCTTCATAGCCCAGTAATGCACCAAGAATATTTCCGGTCACAGCACCGGTCGAATCGCTGTCACCCTTGTGATTGACGGAGGCAATGATTCCCGCAGAAAAATCGTTCTGATATTTCAGCGCGCAGTAGAGGGAAATGCCCAGTGTTTCTTCTGCAACCCAGCCTTCGCCGAGCTGATGAATATTGTCCAGATCATCATCGGACCCTGACTCTGCCAATCTGACAGCACGATCAATGATTTCCGTCAGCTCCGGAAGATGCGGATCTCCTGCGAAAACCCGGTGCATTGTATCCCGTGCCTCCATTACGATCTCTTTCAGAGACATCTTTCTGCCTTCCGGCATAAATGTAATACGGTTGATGATATGAACCAGCACCGCTGCCGGCATGTAGCCAAGTGAATGCCCGTGTGTTATGGCTGCCAGCTGGGCACCTTCCATGTCCAGCTTCTCCATATTCATCTGATAGTATACACCAATCGGTGCAACACGCATGATCCCTCCGCACCCTTTGCTGTTATTGCGCTTTGCTTCTACGTAGTCCTCAAAAGAGTGGCCGCTGCTTTCTTCTCCCAATGCATTCAGGCAGGTAATTCCAGGCGCTCTTCTTGCATATAACTCCGGAACATCCAGGAGCCAGGAATAGCCGCCTTTCTTTGTGTATCGTTCATGCCGGTTAACTTCCTGCATAGAAGATTCCTGTGTCAGCAGCCAGTCCAGATAAGCTCTGGCCACATAGTGCCGGGGCCAGGATTGTATTCCGCGCATTTTGCCGCGGGTATCTCCGATCATCAGACCAGCTGCCGTAAAAAGCGTCATCTGCGTATCATCGGAAATGAGGGCTTTCCCGGTATAAGGATCTTTTTTATATTCCGTAATTCCATGAGAACCATACTTTGAGAAGATCTCTTTCTCCGTAAGAAACTCCACAGAGTATCCAAGCGCATCTCCGACAGCACCTCCGAAAACACAGCCGCGGATCGAATCCAGTTTTGTTATATTGATATCCTGACGCATAAAACCACCTCTCTATCCTCTTTTGTTTTTTTCTTTGAGGATACTATATCAAATCGCCCGCCGATTTCAGTCTCCTGCAAAGCGACGTATTTCATTACCACGCCTTCCAGACTTCAGGTGCATACCCTGCCTTGGCCTGACGGCCATTCAGGACAAGTCGACAGATTGAAACTAAAAAGAGGCAAAACTTCCTTCGAGTTATTCCTGTTTCATCTATTATACCTTCATTTCTGAACTTCGTCAGCATTTCCAGCATGTGTGTGCCGCTTTTCTCAAAATCATTTTTATAAGCCTTTGTATCCTCAAGTAAAAACCCGCCGGAGTTGGCAGTGTCTCCGACGGGTCCTCGCACATCATTTTGTTTTTACTTTTGAAAGGTTGTTTTTCTTTTATGACCCGGCTTGTTGTCTGCCGTGTCGTTGTTCGTGTCGTTGTTCGTTTTGTTGATCTTATCATAATAAATTTATGGATTTTGCAAAATAAATCGGGCGTCTTGAATATGGATCAGCGTCCGATCAGATGTCCTGCAACCCAGCCGTAATCATATGCGCCTGCCAGGTTGATCTCATACCAGTTGAAACCGTTGTTGAATACGACTCTGCCGGTCGGATATACTT
>JNKK01000074.1 GCA_000702845.1 Lachnospiraceae bacterium FE2018 | reverse complement strand
ATCAGATGTCCCGCGACCCAGCCGTAATCATATGCGCCTGCCAGGTTGATCTCATACCAGTTGAATCCGTTGTTGAATACGACTCTGCCGGTCGGATATACTTCTGTGCCATTCGGGATGGTGAAGAAGACCGGCGCATTGAGATCCGGCTCTTTTCTGCAGTTTACGTATGGATATCCCTCGTGCGGGTTGTTTACTACATTCATCTGTCCGCCTGCTACCTTTTCGAGTGCCTCTGCATTTAATTTGTTCATATCTGTCATTGTTTTGTTCTCCTTTTCTTTTTTATTCTGAATTTTGTTTTTTTTGCTGTGTTGTTATCTTTTGTGATTGTAGAATATCAGGCTAAGTCTAACGGATGTCCAACAGCACCGGAAGAAAAAATAAATTTTTTTACGGCAGCGCCTGCGCGATCTTCTCCGGATGGAAATAGATCTCATCTCCCTGCTCTCTTGTGAGAGGAATATCTACCGTGACAGCTGTCTCGTCCGATATGAACTTATCTCCTTCCATCGTTCCGATCTGCTTGCTTCCGGAGATCGCTCCGACGTGTCCGCAGGCATCCACATAGCTGGCGACGACACAGTCTCCTCCGCCCGGCTGCTCCCCGATGATCTTCGCCAGATGTTCTTTCTGTGCAAAGTACGGGAACGCGGTCCCGCATGAATAGGAGGCGCCTGTGGTCAGGATATAAAAATCGTACTGTCCTCCGTATCCATCCGCGTCATCAAACTTACCGTCCAGATTCGTATCCACATGGTAGTACTCCGTGCAGTAGTTTCCGTTCAGCAGATCTCGGTATGTGAACTTGACTTCTCCGTCGCTGCTCAAAAATCCCAGGGTCGCGACCAGCGCTGCAGCAGATCCGCCTCCGTTATCGGAAAGATCAATCACCACTTTTTTTACATTGCCGTCCTGTTTGATTTTTTCAAAGGCGTAGTAAAACAATCCGAATGAACTGGTTTCGATTTCTTTTCCGGTGGGCAGTTTCGCGTAAAAACTCTCGGCTCTGTTCAGGTCTTCTTCAAATCCTTCGAAGTAGATGACACAGGTATCTCCTTCAATATCTACCCTGACGGGTCCGTATCCGAACGGTTTCAGACGGGTCAGATGCAGCATGTCTTCAATCATATTTGTCACATTCGGTCCGACATCCGGCGCTTTGCCATCCTCTCCGCCCGCGGCACTTAAATCGATATCTTCCGGAAGCAGTTTTATTAGTGCTTCAATGAGCGGGGTCATATCTCCTGTCAGTTCTCCCACCGTATCATAACCAATGAGCTGCAGAAGACTGTGGATCATCTGCGCCTTATCAATGGCTCCCTCCGAATCAAAAATGGAGGGGGAAAGGAGCTGCGCGTCATGGCCGCTGTCAAAAATTACGCAGAACAGCTGCTTCAGCGCATCGACGTCGTCTTTCGGATCCGGTGTGAGAAGGGCTTCCTTCATGCCGTTTTCTTCCAGATAGCTGTCAAAACTGCTGATCCCTTTCTCTTCTTTATGTCCATAGGTCAGATCCAGAAGAAGACACATGGCGGCATAATTATATTTTGCGTAAGCCGGGCTCAGCTCTTTACGGTTTGCAAAGCTTCCGCTGTACCACCTGTCCGCATAAGGATTGGGTGCGGATCCCATCGTTTCTGTTCCGTAAATACTGTCCAACGAATTTACAATGTCATAGAAATCATCGCCGTTGTAAGCCAGAAAACCGTCCATGGAAGGACCGGCAAAAATGGCCTGGGCTATGGCAAACGGCATCAGCACATCCTGATTCAGACGGATCATCTCCACGCCATAATCTTTCAGATTCACTTCATAGCCCTGTGCGGGCGTCCGGGTGGATTCGTTCTTCACGGAAGGCCTTATGGCCATAAACTCTCCTTTTTCTACAATTCCATCCGGAATGCCGTTTGCGGCATTGGGTCCCATGAATGCCTGCCAGTCATTACAGCTTACTGTCTGTTTTCCGGTATCCACACGGACACCTGCCCCTTTGCGGGAAATCTCAAGAATATCTCCCTCCATGGTATATTCCAGTACGGGGTTGTAATCATCCTCAAAAAGCATGCCTGTGTATTCCCGCAGTGAAATATAAGGTACATCTTCCTGTCCCTCAAATTCCAGGACAGAAAGCGTATCGGCGCTGTCCAGCGTTCCCCAGAACACGCCTGCCTGCTTCTGATTTATAAGTTTCATGCCGCCGATTTCTTTCGATGTCTTTGCTGAAACCGGCGCGGCAAAAACAGATGCGGCAATTGTCACACAGACGATGACCACAGCCACGGCCAGCGCAGCCGCTCTGCGCAGCCGGCCTTTCTTCCCTGTTAATCCGGTTTTAACGCTCATCTCTTTACCTCCTATGCTGCGGCTGCTAACGTTTCCTCCACTTCGTGATACTGTTCAGCAGCCTTCGTGATTCCCTCCGGGTAGATCTGTGCGAAATCATCCCGCATGGAAATCGGAATATAGCCTTCTTCAATGTATTCATTAGATTTTTCCGTCCAGTCCTGTTTGCCCCACTCTCTCTCATCATCATCTGCAACTACCATGTAGGCTTCCGCCGTGTACGGGTTCCGGCTGTCAATCGTATAATTCAGCATGCTGGTGTCGCTTCCGCTGTTTCCAAATGCCAGCACCGGACGCTGTCCGATTTCTCTCTCGATATACAGAGATTTGTTGCCGTTGAGGTTCTTCTGGATAAACCCTCCTGTCAGCACCAGTTCATCTCCATTTTCATACTTGTAGTCCATGTTCGAGGCTTCCGTCTCGTGTCCTTTTTGCTTGATCTCAAAATCCGTTCCGATCACATGATTCGGTGTGACATAGTCTTTGAGCGGAGAATTTGCTATAATCGCGCGCGTTGTTGTACGTTCCGTTCCGCTGATCACATAAATCGTAAAATCATTTTCGTAGAGATACTGCACGAGTTCCACCATCGGAAGGTATGCGCAGTCATTGTAATGCATGTTTTCAAAGCTTTCGGTGTATTTCTCGCCAAATTCAACCGCATAATCATAAAATTCTTCCGGTGTCATTCCCGCATAAGCTTTTGCAAAATTTCTGGCAAGTGCCTCATCTGCAGTGTAACCCGGCTTGATCGACGCCGCGATTTCTTTCAGTTCATCCGAAACTCTTTCCGGATGATCATGCAGACAGTATTCGATAAACATCATCGTATCGTAGTACGTATAGAATGTCTCGCAGGTAAGGGTTCCGTCCATATCAAACACGGCGATCCGGTCCTTTTCCGGAATGAAAAAATCCGGATCGTCCGGGTCTGTCACCAGATCAACATATTCCCGGAGGCTCTGCGCTGGCGATGAATCAGCAGACCAGTATTTCGTCATCCCTGCTGCTTTCTTCTTTCCACTATAATTGACTGCCCCGAACACCGCTGCAACGACAGCAATCAGGATCAATCCTGCCAGAATTGCTTTAACCAGTTTCTTTTGATTTAACATGTCCATTTTTCCAGTCCTCTTTCTTATTAAAATTTTTTAATTGTTGATTCTTTATGGCTGCAGAATAACAGACAGGGTCTAGCAGATGTCCAACATCTGCGCGGCGGCATCAAAAAAAGCTAGCGGCATCTCTGCCGCTGACTTCACCGTTTTTACTATTTGATTTTTATGCCTGTTTTGAAACGCTGTTTTTTATGTTATAAAACAGAATCCCTCCGATGACGATCACTGCGCCGGCAATTGCAAGCTTTCCGAGTGTTTCGCCGTAAAACACAGCAACAAGAACCGGATTCAGGATCGGCTCAATTGCATTGATAATCGAAGCCGTAACCGGATCTGTATATTTTGTTCCGATTGAAAAGAAAATGTAAGCCAGGCCAACCTGAACGGCACCGAGTATGATTACCGGTATCATCACCTCCGGTCCAAATACAGTCTCTTTCGATATAAACGGCGCAAATGCTGCTCCGCAGATCAATTGACCAAAAAACATAGAAGACAGCGCATCTCCCCGCTCAAATGAATTCAGCAGAAACAGGCCGGCATAAAAAAGCGTCTTCGACGCATCAGCTCCCCTGCCCCTCATTCTTGAGGGGTTGGGGTTTTCTTTTCTCTCTACTTCCTTCATAATCAGCTTATGAACATTCTCCAGCAGATTTTTCGTGAACACTTTGAAGAAATTAAATACACCCTTCATCCACGTGATACTGAACTTGAAAACATTGATAAGATGATTAATTGCGGTGATCCTTCCTTCGGTGGCGCAATGTATGGCTGTGCTAAATGCGGTCATCTTAAATTTGTTCCTTTTCGTTGCCACAGCCGCTTCTGTCCATCCTGTGGAAACATGTACTCTATTGACCGCACTACATCTATGTCTTTCAAGATCATCGATGTTCCTCATCGTCATTGTGTGTTTACCATTGCTCAAGAACTCCGGCCTTTCTTCCTTGAAGACCGGTCACTGCTGAACTGTCTTTTTTCTGCTGTTCGCAGTGTCGTTCTTCGTATGTTCTATAAGCTCAATAAGTCTTTGCAGTTCACACCCGGATTTATCTGCGTTCTGCATACTTTTGGACGTGACCTCAAATGGAATCCCCATATCCATTGCCTTATCTCTGAAGGGGGGCTTGGCAACAATAATACCTGGCGATCCGTTAATCACTTTAACTTCCGTTTACTTCGTAACTCTTTTCAGACTACTCTTTTGAATGAATTGCACACCAGAATCGGTGATTCCTTCAGGAAAACAAAAGCTTCCTGCTATCGCAATCAGAAAAACGGATTCTATGTTTATGCCAAGCCAAACAAATGTGATCCCAAAACGGTCACGAAATACATTGGCAGGTATCTTGGCAGACCTGTAATCGCTACATCCAGAATCAACCAGTATGACGGTGACTTCGTGACTTTTCATTGCAACCGCCATGAAGATGACGTTCTTGTTACTGAAAAAGTCCCGGTCATGGATTTCATTAAACGTCTCATACGTCATATCCCTGAAAAGTATTTTAAAATGATTCGTTACTACGGGCTCTATGCATGTCCTTATAAAAAGATCCGTCTGTTACGTCCTGCCATCTCAAAGGAAAAGCGTAAGGTTTATCTCTCCTTTAATCGCTGGCGCGACTCCATCCTTCTTTCTTTCGGTTATGATCCTTTGACATGTCCTTGTTGTGGCGAGACGATGTTGTTTCTGGAACTGTATTACAACCACAAACGGGTTTCTCTGGATGAACTCTATGAAAGGACTATGAAAAAAGCTCGATGCCGTCCTCCGAATCGTATTTATCCCCCACAGATTTCTCCGGCTGTGATACGATAAGAAAAAACGGAGGCCTTTTTATGAATCCAAAACACACAGAGAAACTCAGACAAAAATACATCGCAAATCCTCCCGAAGGAATGACCCCTGAAGACATCCGGGACATGAGTGACGAAGCTCTTCTGGATATGGATTATTTTCTTCATGAGGATGATTTTGAAGACGATGGTATTGGTGAAGAAGGTTTTTATATCTTCTGATTTCTGTATCGTCTGTTTTCGTGCGCCCGGTCTTGCCCGGGCATTTTTCAATTCAGGATTCCTCCGAAGGAGGAATTTCCTATAAAGTAAAAAAGCCCGGAAGCCTTATAAATAGGGTATTCAAAGTTTAGTAGGGTCTGCCTTTAGTAGGGTTTGTTAGATAATATGAAGTGACCTCACATTTGTAGCAACGTGGATTTACCTGTATACTGATGATCGACGAAAATCAATGGTAAACAGGGATTACCGCATACAAAAGGAGGTCACCTAATGAATAGAATAATCAAAATTGCCATGGATGTCCATAGTACAAATTACACTTTATGCGCGATGGAACCTACAATCGGCGTGGAAGACAGGATCCTTGGAGAAGCCCAGGTTGCTCCGGACTATAAAGAAGTCATTTTCTTTATTGAATCTCTCAAGGTTAAACTTGGCCTCTATCATAATTATTCTATTGAATGCGGCTATGAGGCAGGTTGCCTCGGTTATACCCTTTATCACCAACTCACAGATGCTGGGATCAAGTGTGTTATTCTTGCGCCGACAACAATGCTTACACAACAGGGAAAGCGTGTCAAAACGGATAAGCGCGATGCTCGTTTGATCGCTCAATGTCTGTGCTACGGCGGATATCATCCGGTTTATATCCCTACCGGCGAAGATGATGCCGTCAAAGAGTATCTCCGAATGAGAGATGACCATAAACTTGCTCTGAAGAAGCTAAAGCAGCAGATCAATGCGTTTGTTCTCAGACATGGCCATCAGTATGTTGGGACCAAATGGACCATAAAACATGGCATCTGGCTTAGTAAGCTGGAGCTTAATCCTCTGTATCGCGAAACACTGAATGAATACATGGCTTCCTATGAGGAACAGACGGCGAAGATCGAGCGTTACGACAAACGGATCGAAGATATTGCTGCAGAATCACGTTATCAGGAAAACGCAAAAAAGCTGGGATGTTTCCTCGGGATCCGTACGCACACGGCGCTGTCTCTTATCGTAGAAACCGGTGATTTTAAGCGTTTCGGAAAAGGAAACACGTATGCGGCATTTCTTGGTCTGGCACCCGGTGAACGTTCCAGTTCGACCAATGTGAACCGGCTCGGTATTTCCAAGGCCGGAAACACACACATGCGCCGCCTTCTGATCGAAGCAGCAAAAGGCATTTGTAAAGGAGCCATCGGACATAAGTCCAAAGAACTTCGTTCCAGGCAAAGCGGACAGTCAGCTGAGGTTATTGCCTATGCTGATAAAGCGAATACCCGGCTGCGGAGCAAGTACTACAAGATGATCCGCCATGGAAAAAAGAAAAATGTAGCGGTCACTGCCGTAGCCAGAGAACTTGCCTGCTTTGTTTGGGGTATGATGACCGGTAATATCAGCGCAGCTGGCAGCACAGGTACATCAGTCCCGGCTGTCAGTCAAGGGTAAAAAGAACCGCTAACGCGGCCCTTGACGGCCATCCAGTGCTGATGTTACTCGTAATCAAGCAGCAATCAGCAGTAAACTGCAGCTTGCTGCCGAAACAATAACAAATGAACATCTGTCAGTATCTGTAAGGAGCTGTGATCACTGTAAGGTTCGAGTTATCTGCGTCCCCACT
>JNKK01000073.1 GCA_000702845.1 Lachnospiraceae bacterium FE2018 | reverse complement strand
GTGGGACGAATCTGCAGCAGATTTCCGTCAGGATCAATCTCCAACCCCGTACAATCTGCAGTAAGCCCGGTTCTGAGCCGGCAGCACACCTTCGGAGCCAGATCACGCCCTTCCGGAGTTGCCGGAAAAAGAACAGCCTCAGGTTTTTTAATTTGAATCACTTCAGTAATGGCCGAAGTCAGAAACTCCGGATCCTCTGAGCATCCGTAAGGATACTCTATTCTGATCAGGGTATTGCACCCCACCTTTCCTGCTGCTGGAGCACATGTTTCCGCAGAAACGCTCCCTGCCAGAAGCAAAAGCGTTTCCGCGTTTTTCTGATCGGCCAGCCTGCGGGCTTCTGAGAGCAGCTGAAGTGTGACCGGGGCCGGGTTTTCCAAATCTTCTTCCAGCGATACGACCATAAATCCGCGATATTCCGAAAGGCCTTCCGCTTTTCTTCCTGACTCACTCTGTGTAAGTGCGCCCGCCGGACATGCGCGCACGCATTCTCCGCATTCCACACACTCCGGGCCGATCTCCGGAACTGACTCCTGCATTACAACAGCTCCAAAAGGGCAGGCATTTTCACACTTACGACACCTAATACAAGCATCACGATTCACAAGTATCACGTCTCGTCACTCCTTTCGTCATCCGGGACAGGTTAAGCCATTTGTTTCAGATCCAGCACAATTGTTTCAGCTAAATAAGCACTCTCACCCCGGGTCAGCTCTGTCTGTTTCGACGTAAGACCACCGCTGAAGATATAATCCATGCGTGTCTCCAAATCCCAGAAGGGCTCGACCTGCAAGTAATTCTCTTTCCTTCCGGATACAGAAATAGACGAGACTCTGGTACGGGATCCATCGAGTCCTATCTTTTCCTGGTCAAACCCGTCTGCATCCCATAGTTCTGTCTTAGGCACATCTGGCGGTGTATTATCCGGCATTTCACTCGTTTCTTCATTGTTCAACATGCATACCACAGCAGGCATCTCCGCAGAGTACACGCGTCTGAAGCGGCCCCCTGCCCGTGTGACCAGGAGTTTTTCTCCTCTTTTCTCAACCTTTTCCACATATGTGAATGCCGGAATTCCGAGCCATTCTCCGATCATTGGTCCAACCTGACCGGTACATCCGTCGATCGCCTCGTTCCCGCACAGGACCAGATCATACCCGATTTTCCTGACCGCTTCTGACAGTGTATAACTGGTCGCCAGCGTGTCCGCACCTCCAAAACGTCTGTCACATAGAAGTACCGCGCGGTCTGCACCCATCGAGAGTCCCCGTTCCAATTCTTCAGCAGCCTGGGCAGGACCCATGGACAGAAGCGTGATACTGCCTCCGTACATCTCACGTAGCTTTAATGCAGCCGAAAACGCAGTCAGATCTGAAGGATTAATCATTCCGGGAACACCCTGACGGACCAGATTGTTCGTGACAGGATCGATCCTCACTTCCCTTGTATCAGGAACCTGTTTGATACATACTATGATTCTCATCCGTTTCTCCTCATATGCTTCTTCCAAGTTCTTCCGCATCAAAAATAATCCTCAGTACCGTACCCGGCGCGGCAGCATCTCCGATACAGTATATTTCTCTGCCGCCCTTCTGTTTGAGATTTTTGTAAAGCCTGTTATCAGATCTGCTTTCCGAAGCGGCTACAAAAGTATCAACGCCAGTAATCAACTCTTCCTGCTTTGAAAAAACATTGCGAAGGATCACGGTATTCTCCCTTATTCCCGCTATCACGCTGGATGCATGGAAAACTGCTTCCTTTTTCCCCAGTCGCATATACAGGTTTTCTCTGCATGTCTCTTCTATATCGATTCCGGCATAGAATTCTTTTGTTACAATTTCAACCTGTGCCCCCAGAGCAGAAATGTAATCCGCTGTTCCAAGCCCCTGCCAATATCCGATATCATCAAGGAGCACGACCTTTCGACCGACTCTTTCGGGATGCATCATTACCGAACGCGGATCTAGCACCGTCATGCCCTGCCCTTCAGGAATGTATTCGGGGATCAGTGGATGTGATCCTGTCGCAGCAATGACCACTTCCGGGTTTTCCCTCTCAACTAACGTTTCATCCACTTCTGTATTCAAATAAACCGGAACTCCCAAATGCTGCAGCCGGACACGCAGATAACGATATACTTCACTCATCTCCGCGCGCATCGGTATCCGCTCTGCAAGAAGCATCTGCCCGCCGGCTTCCCCGCTTTTTTCATAGACGGTCACATGATGCCCTCGTTCTGCCAGTATCTCTGCAGTTTTCATCCCGGCAATCCCGGCTCCGATCACCATGACTGTCTTTGGTTTTTCAACGCGCTTTAATGTTCCGATGCCAAGCAGCTTTTCTCTTCCCGCGGCCGGATTATGTACGCATACGACACCTTCCTGCTGTGTGACAAGACCGCAGCCCTCCGAGCACGCCACGCAATGCCTGATCTGATCCTCGCGTCCCTCCAGGGCTTTTTCCGGTGTTTCAGGATCACAGATCAGCTGGCGGCACATTCCGATCATGTCAGCATGTCCTTCAGCCAAAATATCCTCTGCCTGTGCCGGATCGTTGATCCTGCCGAAAGCCACGACCGGTATCCTGAGTGCTTTTTTTAAAGCTGCTGCCATATAGACGCCGAATCCCATGGGAATATAGTTGTTTGGGATCTCAAAATTATAGTTGCTGAAGCTTCCGGCATCGCTGTTGATATAGGTGACGCCTGCTTTTTCCAGTTCAAGTGCCACCTTTACTCCGTAATCCCAGCTATATCCCCATTCAGTAAACTCATCCATACAGAGCCGGATTCCAATCGGGTATCCCGGCCCGACAGCATCCCGGACAGCTCTTATGATCTCCAGCGGATAACGCATACGATTTTCAAAACTGCCGCCGTAACGATCCTCCCTGCGGTTCAGATATGGAGATATGAATGTTCTCAGGAGTCCGTCGTGCGCGATTTTGATTTCAACTCCGTCAAAACCCCACTGCTTCTCCATAACAGCGGCCTTTACATAGTATTCTTTAATCTCTTCCATCTCATCAATTTCCAGCTCCTTTGTATTGACATAACAATGAGGGGCCGTCATCTGAGTCGGCGCATAAAGCATGGGAGGACGCTGCATACAAGATGTATGCCCTCTATGGTTAAACTGACCGAACACTTTACAACCGTATTGATGGATTTCTTCGCACATAAAACGAAATGTTTCTTCATTCCTGGGATCGTGTGCATTTACCATGCTGCGTCCCATCTGCCCCGTGGGCGAAACACTCTGCGTAACGCATACCAGCCCGGCACCGCCTTTTGCACGTTCAATATAGTGCATTGCAAGCTTTTCTGAGGCCAGTCCGTCCTCACGGTAACCATGATTATGTCCATAGTTTGTCCAGTGAGCCAGAAAAATAATGCGGTTTTTTAATTCGACATCTCCCAGCCGTATAGGAGAAAATAAATGATGATACTTCATCTGCATAACCTCCAGCAACATCAGGCACTACGCATTCCCGTTGAAAAAGGCAGGGCATTCATTTACCCCGCCTTTATTCTGCATTGGCAATCACTATTCCTGACGAGTCTTGTTATTTCAGGATCGCTTCTATCGCCTTCAGGTTTTCCAACGATTTTCTCGCCACGACATCTGCATGTGCGGATCTGGATGGGAATCCGTTTTCCATCGTGACATATCCATCAAATCCAATATCCTTCAGTGCCTGCATAATATCGACAAAATCACATCCATTCGTCCCCGGCGCCTCTCTGTCATAATCCGCCATGTGAACGTGGATCAGGTTTTCGTTCATCAGGTATACATAGTCCGAGGGCACTTCATTCCGATAGAGAGCATGTGCGGTGTCAAACATCAGTTTCACATTATCCATGCCGACATCTTCCATCATATTAATAGCATCTTCGCAGCTCTCGACCAGATTACTGTCCGTGGCGGTCGGTTCCAGAGCAAGGCGCACGCCGCTCTTTGCAGCATATTCTGCCACCTCCTGCAGACTCTCGCACGCCCACTTCCAGGCGTCACGTTCTTTTGTTCCGTATATATACCATCCGCAAACACAGAGAAGCGTCCTGCAATCATCCAGTTCCAGTCCCATATCCATGCAGTCCTTCCAGTACTGAATCGTCCACCTGCGCTCTGCTTCATTGGCAGATGCGATATTCCCGCCGGGGCCGCCGCCCGGCGCCGGTAAGATCGACCCGATCCGGATATTGTTTTCCTGCAGCAGCCTTTTGATTTCTTTTCTCTTTGCCGCATCTGTAAAATAAGGCCATGCCTGCGGCTGGGCGCAGCCGAGTTCCAAAGCATCATATCCTATTCTCGCCAGACGCCGGATCACTTCTTCGATTGGATAAGCAGGTACCCAGCACGGAAAATGAGAGTACACCCATGTATTAAATGAATATTTCATCTTTATTTGACCTCCTTAAACTGCATCAGTTCTACCAGATTATTCTCAGGATCGCGCACAAAGAAAAGCCGCATGGATTTGTCTTCACTGGTCTCCGGCCTGCTGATTGTTTTAAAGCCGGCTTTTGTCACGGTTTCGTATGCTGCGTCTACATCCTCAACTTCATATGCAAAATGCCGAAGTCCCACGTCCTGCAGCGTCAGTTCCGGCTGCGGACTCATTTTATGATTGAGATCCTCGAGCAGTTCAATCATAAAACCTTCCGGGGATTCAAATTTTACGATCCTGTAACGCATATCTTCTTTTCCCTGCACTGTATCAAGAAATCTTCCCTCCATTTCCTTATCGGAAATGATAGCCAGTCCGAGAATATCACGGTAGAATACGATATTCTGTTCCATGTCGGAAACATTTAAGCCAATATGGTCTGCGGCCTTAATTTTCATTATGCCCTCCTGGTCCTGCGGCCGAGCTCATTCAGCGCAACTGCAATGATGATAATTACTCCCTGCATCAAAGTCTGCTGGGGTACGCCGAGACCTCCTATGACAAGACCATTGTTGATCATCATGATCAGGATCGATCCCACAACTGCTCCTATAGCTGATCCCGTTCCTCCGCTCATTGAAGTTCCCCCAAGAACCACAGCGGCGATTACGTTCATTTCAGCCCCTGATCCGAAATCCCATCTTGCGGCACCGGAACGCCCGGCATAAAGTGCTCCGGCCAGCCCGGCCAGCATACCCTGTGCAACAAACGCGATCATCGTAACACGCCTGACGTTGACACCGGCATAACCGGCCGCTGTGCTGTTTCCGCCCGCCGCCAAAATCTTACGTCCGTAGGAGGTATTTGATAATACGATGTGACCGATAATCATTGCTCCGATCGCCCAGAAAAGAAGAATCGGGACAACGCCTCCCACCTTTCCGCCTCCGAACCAGAACAGAAACCGGTTGTTCGTAATCGGAACCGCCTTGGTATTAGTCAGCCACATTGCAATACCGGTCAGAATACTCTGTGTGCCCAGCGTCGTCAGGAATGCCGGCATATGAATCCTCGTGACGCAAAAGCCATTAAACAGTCCCACCAGTGCTCCAAGCCCGAGCGCAGCAAGTACTGCAAGAATGATGCTGTTCGTACTGCGAAGGATCAGACCGATAAACAGTGACGAAACTGCCACTACCGAGCTGATGGAAAGATCGATATGTGCAAGACCGATGATAAAGACCATGCCGATCGCCATAACCGAAATGCCGCCGGCCTGTCTCACAATGTTCAGAAGATTGGAGACGGAAAAGAAGGAGTTTCCGAGCCACACACCGAATATCACGACGCTCAGTATAAAAATGATATAAACGACATATCTGCTGACGTCCAGCTTTAATAACTTCTTACTGTTGGATTGCATGTTCCAGTATCTCCTCATCTGTGATTTTTTCCCGCTGATACTCCGATTTGATCTCACCGTCGCAAAGAACAATGATCCTGTCGCAGGCTGCCATCAGTTCCGACATCTCCGAAGAAATGAAAAGAGCCCCGTTTCCGTCTGCGACATATTCTCTTACCAGTTCTATGATATCTCCCTTTGCCCCGATATCGACGCCGGCCGTCGGTTCATCCAGTATCAGGAGCTTTGGTTTTTTCATAAGCCACTTCGCTATGACACCTTTTTGCTGATTGCCGCCGGACAGACTTGATATTCTTGCTCCCGGCCCGGATGCCTTGATATTGTACTGACTGATACATTCTCTGGTAAAAGCCCTGGCCATCCGGTTGTTAGTCAGAATCCCGCTTTTAATCTTATCAAGATTAGTCAGGCAAACATTTTGATCTATCGAATGTTCCAGAACCAAGCCCTCCCGGCGCCTGTCCTCCGGAACCAGTGCGATCTGGTGACGGATCGCATCCTGGACAGACCGGATCTCAATTGTTTTTCCGTCAAGAGAGAAAACAGCTCCTTTATGGTTCCGGATCCCAAATATCGCTTCGGCTGTTTCCGTACGGCCGCTGCCCATCAGGCCGGCAATGCCCAGGACTTCTCCTTTCTTAATAAAAAATGAGATATCTTTCACGATCTTTCCTACGGAAAGATGTTCGACACGAAACAGTTCTTCCGCATTCTCCAGACTGTGTCCGTGTGGTTTATATTCCATATCGCCGCGTCTTCCCGAAGTAATCTCAGAAATCACCTCTTCCATAGTGATTTCCGAAGTGCTCTTCGTCATCACCATGGAACCGTCCCGCAGAACAGATATCCGGTTCGCGATCTGAAAAATTTCTTTCATTCGGTGTGAAATATAAACAAAGGAAATCCCGTTCTTCTGCAATTCCCTGATGCGCCGAAACAAGATACTGATCTCGCGATCTGTCAGAGATGCAGTCGGCTCATCCAGGATCAGGATCGTTGCGTTGCTGAACAGTGCCTTCGCAATTTCGATCAGCTGACATGTTCCGACCGGAAGATCTGCTATGACATCGTCCGGTCTGGCATCGATTTTCATCTCCTTAAGTATTTCAGCCGTTTTTTCCCGCATCGTGCGCTTGTCCAGAAATGCACCTTTTTTTATTTCATTGGTCAGAAAGATGTTTTCCATGACCGTCAGCGTCGGACAAAGGGAGAGTTCCTGAAATATCATGCGGATACCGAAATTCCATGCATCCCTGATGTTCTGGAATTCTGTTTCCTGACCGCGGACCCGGATCGTACCGCTGTCCTTCTGATAAACGCCGTTCATAATCTTCATCAGTGTAGATTTTCCGGCCCCGTTTCCGCCGACCAAGGCGTGAACTTCTCCCTCACGCAGTTCAAAACCCAC
>JNKK01000072.1 GCA_000702845.1 Lachnospiraceae bacterium FE2018 | reverse complement strand
TTCCATGCTTATGAGCCAGTTCCAGTGTGGAAATACCGCCAGACAGATACTCCTGCACAACCTGTTGTTTGAAACTAGCGGAATACTTACAGAGCATGCTGTTGGTTCGCACCAGCCCATTTTCTCCAAATCTTTCATAAGCCGCCAGCCAGTGCCTCACGGTGCCGAAGGAAATATTATTGTCCTTCTCGAGCTGATAAAAGGACACCCCATTTTCCTCGTGCTCCCTTATTAACTTTAGCTTAAATTCCTTGCTATACTTCCTGTTTGACATAAATATGCTCCTCACATGATAGATTTTGGATATTTCCAATGTCTACCATGTGGGGAGCATATCATTTATAAGGCTTCCGGGCTTTTTCGTTTCTGCGGAAAAATCACTGATTTTGGGTCCCTCAAAAAATTGAAGTGATTTTTCGATAATAATTCTGTTTTCTTCCTCGCTTCGTACATCATGAGTAAGCGTATTATTTTTGAGCGGTAACCGCATGCCGGCCATTTCCGCTATTTATGGTAGTGAGTAGGATTTTACTCCCACTTATTAAAAATACCCTGACCGAAGTCTTTCGGTCAGAGCACCTTGACAATTCACATGTGATAGATTTGAGTTACTGTACAGACAAGCCTGCGTATTCCGGATCTTTCATTCGGCGTTCGATCTCCTGCTTACAGGAGTCGTTCCATGGCGCAAGTTCTGATAGTTCTTCGTCTGTCATCTGGTAAGAGGGTCCCTTTTCCATGAGATAACAGAGGTAGTGGTAGACGTTCACTCCATTTGCCCTGGCAACCTCGATGATTGTGTAAATCTTTTCGCTGGCCACTGCACCGGCCGGTGTGTTGCTGAACAACCAGTTCTTTCTCCCCATCACGAACGGTTTCACGCTTCGCTCGGAAGCGTTGTTCGAAAAGCTGCATCGCCCATCCTCAAGATAGACATCCAGGTAAGGACGGCGGTTTTGGATATAGGTGACTGCTTTGTACAAGCGGGAATTGCGTGTCGGGTTTTGCCTGTCAAGCCACGCCCAAAAGCCTTCCAGAACGGGCTTTTCCTTCTGAAGGCGGGCTTCCCGGATCTGTTCCGGCTCTTTATGCTTCTGGTGTATCTCTGCTTCGAGGTCAAACAGCTTACTGACATACATGACACCCTGTACTGCAGGATGAGAGTAGTCATACTGATGGCCCTTCGGCACTGCATCAATCAGTGCTCTGCGAACATGTGCCCAGCAGGCGCTGCGCTTCGCGTTGCGGACTTTATTATATCCGCTGTATCCGTCGCACATCAGATATCCGCTGAATCCATCGAGAAATTCAACCGGATTGTCTCCTGCGCGGGTCGGTGAATACTTATACAGGATGATTGGAGGACCATCGTCCTCGCCTGTCCTGTAAATCCACATGTAAGATTTCGTCTGCGCACGCCGGCCTGGTTCGTGAAGCACCTGAACCGGTGTTTCATCCGCCATGAGAAAGCTTCGTTTCAGAAGTTCCCGTTTCAGGAAATCGTACATCGGATCGAAGAATTCCTTCGTATTGTTGATGACCCAGTTTGAAAGTGTCGAGCGTCCGATATCGAGTCCGTACAGTTTCCAGTCTGCTTCCTGCCGGTAGAGCGGAACACAGTTGCAGAACTTCTGGTACATGACCCAGGCAACAGTTCCTGCGGATGCCATTCCATGAAGGCGGTTGAGGAATCCGGCTTTCCCTTTATAGAAGCAGGGAAGTTCTTCCTCCTCGCAGGCCGGGCATTTGTAGTTGATGCTGTAGTACTCGATCACTTTGAGTCTGGCAGGAATGAACTTTACTTCACGTTTCACAAGCTCCCGGCCGATCCGCTGGAGTTCTGTTCCGCATTCAGGACAGGTTTTCTCTTCTTCAGGAAGATCCAGTTCTTTCTCCTCGACCGGAAGACCTTTCAGCTTCTCGGCAGAAATCGTTTTCTTCTTACGGCTTTTTTTCTGTGCCGGAGCAGGATCTGCTTCTTCGTTCAGGACGATGTCCTGTTCAACCTCGGCTTCGTTAAAGATGTTCAGTTGGCCGGGAATGTCAAAGGAACGCTTCTCGCTGGAAGGACCGTAGAGTTTATTTTTGAGATACTCCACCTGTTCCTTCAGGTTGTCGCGTTCCTGTTTTAAATCAGCTTCACGGGCATTCACTGCTGCAAGTGCTTCACGCAGCGTTTCGATCAGCTTATTCAGTTCTTTTATGGAGTCTTTCAGCTCCCTGAGCTGAAGATCTTTAACGCTGTTTGCCAATGAATTCACCTCGTTTTTGATACTATAATTATACCATGAAACAGGTTAAATTCACAGGAAAACAGAGTCTGAAAAGCGCTGAAAATACAGGGAAAATCAGCATTTTTATGTGCAGGATTTCGTGTCATCAATCATCTGATTTGATACTTTTATTGCCTTCGGCTGATCGATGTCAAGACCACTCATGAGCCAGTCGAATTCACGCCATGTGAGATTCCTGACTTCAGATTTTTTCCGCGGCCACCGGTAGCATCCCTGTGCAGTCAGACGCTTATAGATCATAACAAAGCCGTCCGGCTCCTTGAGAAGAACCTTGATCCGGTCACGACGCTTTCCGCAGAACAGAAACATCGCATTGCTTTCCGGATCCATCTCAAGCTGGTCCTTAATAATAGAACACAATCCGTCAATCGCTTTGCGCATATCTGTGTACCCGCAGATGATGTAGATGGCATCTACGACGGTGATATCAGCTAGCATATGCTTCGCCTCACAACGGCAATCACCTTTTCAAGAAGCATGAGATCAGTTGAATCAAAGACGCGAAGAACGGTATTACCTGAAAAAACAATCTCTATCATATGTGAATTGTCAAGGTGCGGAATCTGTGGCTTGCCGGTATGAACACCGGAAGCCGGTTCCTCCGGAAAATCATCCGGAAGAATATCTATCTGAACGACATCCTGTTTATTGGATGTCAGATCCAGCATTGGAGTTGTACCTGTCGGCTCAGGAATTGTGCATGCATTTTTCCTGAGTCGGGAAACAGCATTATAGAATGAACTGGATGGAATATCATGCAGTTCAGTCCAGGCCTTATCTGACAGACCGCTTTGCCTGCATTCTGTTATAAGTTGTAACCACTCCTGATCGGATCTTCGGGTTTGTCTGGCTGGCATTTGAATTACCTCCTGATAATTGTAGTGAATGATTACCATTTCCACTTCTATCTAGCGTGAGCTGGAGTGAAATGTTACCTTCTACAATTATAAAGAAGAATTGTCATGCCGCCCATCTACCTGAAAATAATACGCTTACCATCATGAAAATAGTAGTTCATGGTTGTTGTAACCTGCTTGTGCCCGACCTGTTTTGCAATACGGGCCCAGGAAACATTTTCACTTGCAAGGAGGGAAATGTAGGTTGCTCGGATTTTGTGTGTAGATTTTGTCACAGTACCGATATCTCCGCAAAGCTTGCGAATCTTCATATCAACTGCACGTTCGTGCATCTTTCCATATCGTTTGCTGACAAATAGCCATTCAGAATGAATCCCGACATCTTTATAATAGTCTTTCAGTAAATTCAGGATATAGATTGCATTATCTGTGAGAATGATAGTTCTGGGTCCGAATCCATCAGCTCCGTCCTTTACTTTGCCTTCATAAATATCATAATGATAGTTTGAGAGACTGGTGTATGATTTATCACAGTCTGGAACTTTCTCTTCGATTCGTCTGATATGCAGCAGCTTCTTCTCAAAATCCACATCTATCCACTTTAATGTCACACATTCACCAATACGCATTCCGGTAAGAAAAATCAGCATTAAAGCTGTTGCTCTTTTCTGCACATTGTAAGTCGTTCTTGCGGATTCCATTTGTGTAAATTTACTGATATAATATATTCGGAATTTTTAAGACAATACATGATGAGGACAGGATTATGAAAAAAAGAATTCTTGCAATGATGATGGCAACGACTCTGTGTGTGAGTTCGGTGCCTTTTTCTGTTTATGCAGAAGAGATGGAAAAGGAAGTTGTAACGGACAGCGAAGCTGACATAATGAAAAATACGCCAGATGAAGTCGCTAAGCAGATGGAAGATGTTGAAGTTGTGACTGCACAGGAAGATGAAGAAATAAACGTTGCATCGGTTGATGAAATCGTTAGCGCTAATGCAATGATGGAAGGTTCATCATCTGATGTTGACTCAGGAACCTACGATGGTGTTGACTGGCGCATTACGGAAGATTATGAGTTGATAATAGGAAAAGAGGGGGAAACACAGCAGTTAGCATTTGCAGCACTTAGGAATCCGGATAATTGGCCATGGAATGCTTATTCTGACAAACTTACTTCAGTTTCCTTTAATGGAAATGTTATTGGAAATGGAAGCTTGTCGTGCATGTTCAGTGGATGCAGCAGTCTGACAAGCTTGGATTTAAGTGGATTAGATACTAGCAAAGTGACTCAAATGGGTGCCATGTTCTATGAATGCAAAAGTCTGGAAAGTCTGGATGTAAGCGGATTTGATACGAGCAATGTGACTATGATGGGTTCCATGTTCTGTGAATGCAGAAGTCTGACAAGTCTGGATGTAAGCGGATTTGAAACGAGTAATGTAAATAATATGTCCTTTATGTTCTACGGATGTAACAGTCTGTCAAATCTGGATGTAAGCGGATTTGACACAAGCAATGTAACGTTGATAATAGATATGTTTACCCATTGCAGCAGCCTGACAAGCTTAGATGTAAGCGGATTTAATACGAGCAAGGTGGATTCTTTGGGGCAAATGTTCTATGGGTGCAGAAGTCTGACAAGCTTAGATGTAAGTGGATTTGATACAAGTAATGTAACTCGTATGGATGGCGTGTTCTCCGGATGTAGCAGTCTGACAAGCTTAGATGTAAGTGGATTTGATACAAGCAATGTGACTGTTATGGATTCCATGTTCCGTGGGTGTAGTAGCCTGAAAAATCTGGATTTAAGTGGCTTTGATATGAGCAATGTGTCTGATATGGACGATATATGCAACGGATGCAGCAATCTTGAGACAGTCACATTACCAAACACATTAAAATCAATTACCGCGGATATGTTTGCGGGATGTACATCTTTGGAAGAAGTCCGCTTTACAGGATCAGAAGAAGAATGGAATGCAATAGCAGGTGAAGAAAACAGCTCCCTTAATAATGTCACTATCAATTATAATTATTCTGGCGAGCCCGGTGCAAATGATCCCTCAGGCGGTGAAACACCTGGTAATAACGGAAACGGTACTGGGGGGAAGATCATACCTGAAAAAAACACATCTAATGACTCTGGAACAAAGATAAAAACGAAGATTGCCAATCCTATGGCTGTAAAGGCGAAAACTGTCAAAATAAAGTATTCCAGTCTTAAGAAAAAGAAACAGAAAATAAAAGCAAAGAAGGCATTCACGGTTAGTGGCGCGCAGGGCAAAGTAACCTACAAGCTGGTCAGCGTGAAAAAGGCCAAGTTCAAAAAGTACTTTAAGGTTTCAAAATCTGGCAAAATCACCGTCAAGAAGGGACTGAAGAAGGGTACCTACAAACTCAAAGTCAACGTCACAGCAGCGGGCAATGCAAACTATGAACCGCTGACCAAAATAGTAACAGTGAAGATAAAGGTGAAGTAAATCGCGATTTCTGATCGCGCGAAAACGAAGGATCCAGAGCAATCCGAATCCTTCGTTCCGTGATAAGCCGTTGGAACTGTAAAATGTTATATGCTATAATAATTTAGGTATATGTTTTTTGTGAATAGTGTTATTAAAAACCAGGAGGCAGGTATGAAGAAAATTACACTTTTATTGCTGTCGTTAGTTATGGTTGTCGGTTTGGTTTTTGTTAGTTTTGGTGAAGTTCAGGCTGCAGGCGACTATTCCATCAGTTTGTCGGATATCTTGTGGGAGAATGATCCTGTACCAAACGGTGTTGAAGTACCTAAAACCAATGGTGCCGGTTATTATAAAATCACAAAAGTTACCAGCAGTAAGAAGAAAGTGGTAAAGATTGAAAAAGTAAGTTTTGATGGGGGAACCGTGTATTATGCTTATGCGAAAAAGCCGGGTACATCAGTCATCAAAGTTACTTTTAAAAATGACAGCGGGAAGAAGCAGACGATTAAGAAAGAGATCAAGGTAAAGAAATATCCTAAACCGATTAAGCGTCTCAAGGTCAATGGCAAATCTGTTAAGCTCAGCAAAAACAAATACATGTTTAACAAGAAGTTTTCCGGAACGAAGGTCAGGGTAAAAATCACCCCAAAGAGTGGATGGGTGATCACAACAGTCTATGGTCATTATTATGATAAGAAATGGAACATGAAAAACGCAAATATCAATGCAACGCAGATTAAAAAAGGTTCAGCGATCAGGTTCCCCAAGAAATATCAGAGTATGGATATATTTATGACACTTAACAACAAGAAGACCGGAGACTCACTAGAGTATGGAGTCAATTTCTCTAGAAAATAATCCAGTGAAATGTAGAAGGAACTAAAGCGGTTACGGTGAAAATAAAAGTGAAGGAAATCAAAGCAAGAAGGATCCGGAACTGGATCCTTCTTCTTATGTAGAGCATACGCGCAGCATCTAGTCCTGAACTGACTTAAAACATGATTTTTTGTTTTGATGTATTTCATATCTCAATTTATTTTGATACAATATTTAAGTATCATTGACGTGTATACAATGAGGACGGGATTATGAAAAAAAGAATTCTTGCAATGATGATGGCAACGGCTCTGTGTGTGAGTTCGGTGCCTTTTTCTGTTTATGCAGAAGAGATGGAAACAGAAGTGGTTACGAACAGCACAGCTGATGTAATTGATAATACGTCTGGTGGTGATGCTGAGCAGGTAGAAGATGCTGAAGTTTTGACTGCGCAGGAAGATACAGAGGATACTGAGGTAAAAGAAACTGAAACAGAGGTTGTTTCTGAAAGTAATATAACTGAAATAAAAGATGATTCAATTGAGTCTTTTTCAGTTGAAGAAGATCCTGAGAGTATTACTGAAGCGCAGGAAGATGAAGAAATAAACGTTGCATCGGTTGATGAAATCGTTAGCGCTGATGCAATGATGGAAGGTTCATCATCTGATATTGACTCAGGAACCTATGATGGTGTTGACTGGCGCATTACGGAAGATTATGAGCTGATCATCGGAAAAGAGGGAGAAACACAGCAGTTATTATATGCAGCATATAGGAATCCGGATAATTGGCCATGGAATGCTTATTCTGACAAACTTACTTCAGTTTCCTTTAATGGAAATGTTATTGGAAATGGAAGTTTGACGAGCATGTTCAGTGGATGCAGCAATCTGACAAGCCTGGATTTAAGCGGATTAGATACTAGCAAAGTGACTCAAATGGGTGCCATGTTCTATGAATGCAAAAGTCTGGAAAGTCTGGATGTAAGCGGATTTGATACGAGCAAAGTGACTATGATGGGCTCCATGTTTCTTGGATGCAGCAGTCTGACGAGCCTGGATGTAAGCGGATTTGAAACGAGTAATGTAAATAATATG
>JNKK01000071.1 GCA_000702845.1 Lachnospiraceae bacterium FE2018 | reverse complement strand
TGTTTCGCTGTCGTCTACGTTGTCAATCAGGTATTCTGCCTGCAGCTGACCGGAATAGTAGTGGTCAGATCCTGCGAAGAAGTGGTCAACTTCCGGACATGCAACGTCGGAGTTTACAACGACGAGCGGAACATTGTTCTGACGCGCAGTCTCACAGATAACGACGCATCCGTCAGAGTCAGAAGATGACAGCATCAGCACATCAACGCCCTGTGTAATATAGTTTTCTGCCAGCTGTACCTGCCTGTTGACATCCTGTTCGCCGTCGCCGACCAGAAGTTCTACATTCGGATAAGCCTTTGCAACATAATCCTCAATACCGGATGTAACTGACTGAGAGAATGTATCCTTGAAATCCTGTGCGATAAATGCGAAAGTATATTTGCCGTCGCCGGTCGGAATATAGCCGTCATCAATATACTTCTGCTCCCAGTCTTTCAGATCTCCTGCAGCCGGTGCTTCAGCTGAAGTATCTTCTGCCGCCTCGGAAACTGCTTCTTCTGCTGCGGATGACGCTGCTTCGGATACTGCTTCTTCTGTTTCAGAAGCTGCTTCTGCTGCCTCAGAAACTGCTTCACTTGCTGCAGAAGATGCTGCCGGTGCTGAAGAAGCTGCAGACGAACCGCTGTCAGATCCGCCGCATCCGAACAGAGAAACTGCCATTACAGAGCAAATCATCAGACTCAGAATTTTCTTTTTCATGTGTGAAATCTCCTTTCAATCTTGTTTTCTTTCCTCCCTTTTCCGAAAACAATATTCGGATCGTTTTCAAGATATCATATATATCCGCAGGATTTTTCCGATTTGCACACAAATTGTTTAAAACGTTATATTTAACGTTAAATTTATCAGTAAATCTATTTACGCAGGACTTCTGTCCCCTTATAATAGATGTGATAAACGTTTTACAGGAGGATAATCCGGATGGCGAATATCAAAGATGTCGCCCGTCTAGCGGGTGTTTCCACAGCAACTGTTTCAAATGTGCTCAACCAGTCCCGTCCTGTCAGTGAAGACAAAAAGCGCCGTGTTCTTGACGCGGCGGAAAAACTGAATTATATTCCGAGCGCAAATGCCAGAGATTTGAAACGAAAGGCAACCAAAACAATCGGCATCATACTGACCGACATCAAGAGCCAGTTCCACGCTGATCTTTTTAATACGGTATCTTCCGTCATACAGGAGCGGGGATACACCCTTCGGGTCGCCTTCTCAAATGAAGTCATCCGGAACGAACAGTTTCTGCTTGAAAATATGTTTTCTCAGGGCGTTGACGGCATCATACTGATCACGTGCCAGACAGAGAAAGAATCTATGTTCTGGAAAAAAATAAATGCTTTTCAGACACCGGTCATCTTCATCGAGCGGAAAATCCCGAATGTGACTGTAAACTATGCCGGCTTCAATAATTACAGCATTTCCTATGAACTGACTTCTCATCTTTTGAAAAAAGGTTACCGGAAGATGCACCTGCTTTGCGGGATGCTGCAGTATTCTTCCGAATCAGACTACGCCCGCGGCTTTTCCGATGCCTATAAAGATGCCTCTCTGGACTTCGACCCGGATATCATTCACCCGATCGATATGATAAAAGAAAGCGCAATGGAAACCTGCCTGTCTTTTCTGCATGACCGGCAGCCGGAAGTCATTCTCGGAACCAGCCGTGAAATCACCGAAGGAATTATGCTTGCCGCGCAGTACAATGGAATCCGTGTGCCTGGTCAGATGCTTGTAATCGGTGCAGGTGAAGAAAACTGGGATCACCATCTGAAACATTCCGGCGACCGCATTCTGTCACGTTCTGCCGTGACACTGGGAGAAATTGCGGCTGAACGGCTGTTTTATCTGATCGAATCGCCCGTCACTTCCGATCCGTTCTCAATCGAACTGGAAGACTTCTATCTGGAAGGAGGGGAGATCCCTCCTGCGTCTGAACAGAATCCTTCTGTGCCTGCACTCAAAGTATTCCGGAGAAATCTGGAGCTTCTGCTCATAGACGGCGCATCCAGATATCCCCTGCTCCTTATGCTCCCGCATTTTGAGCAGGAGAATGAGATCAGTGTTCATGCGACAGTCATTCCGCAGAATCAGATGCTGCGCGTCATTCAGGAAATGCATTCCGGAAAAGGTCTCGAAGCAGATGTGTTTATGTATGATTCACACTGGCTTAACTATCTTGTCCAGAACTATTATCTGGCAGAACTCTCGGAATTTTTAGAGCGGAACCAGATTGATCTTTCCAGAGTTGAACCCGAACTGCATCAGAATTTCCGGATCGATAACCGGGTATTTGGCGTTCCCTATACGGGCGGCAGCCAGCAGCTGTTCTACCGGCAGGACTTATTCGAAGATCCTGCAATCGCGGCTGCATACAGCAGACAGCATCAGATTTCTCTCCGGGCGCCGAGAACCTGGACAGAATTCAATCACATTGCCCGCTTCTTTACAAAAAAATACAACCCTGATTCCCCCACAGAATTCGGGACTACTTTCGGAGGAAAAACAGATGAGGTTCTAAGCTGCGAAATTCTGATCCGGCTCTACGCGCTCAACGGAGCACTCTGGGATAAATACGGTCAGCCTACCTTTGACTCATCTGCTAACTGCAGCGCCTATAAAATCCTGTCTGAAACCATTGACTACTCTGCAGATGATTTTTCCAGCTATACACTGGATGACACGGTGCACGATTTTATCGAAAACAAAGCCGCCATGTTAATTGCGTTTTCAGAGTATGCTCCCGAAATCACAAAAACAGAGCGGCAGGAATTTCAGCGCCGCATCGGATATGATCATATTCCCGGCCGGCAGACCGTTTCTGCCGGTTACAGCTTCGGTCTGAACCCGTTCTCTTCCGCAAGAGAAGAGGCGTTTACCTTTTTTAACTGGATCTGCAATCAGGACACCAGCTACCTGATGACTCTGTTTTCCGGCGCGCCGCAGTTCACGGCTTCTTATCACAACCATGAACTGAAAAAGCTGTATCCCTGGCTGTACTATACAGAAAAAAGCATTCAGTTTTCTCAGAAGCGGATCCCGCCGATGCGCAACGACCGGCTGGTCATTCCGCCCAACACCCTGGAGCACCTGATCTGCACGCCTCTGCGGCGGATGCGGTCCGAGGGACTTACGGCAGAGGAAGCACTGGCTGACGCGCAGGCGGAAGCCGTCCGCGTGTTCACAATGTACGGGACGCCAAAGCGGAGCAGATTCTAATAAGGGCTGCCACTTTGAATCGTGGCAGCCCCTGCTGTAAATCATTATTTATCTCATACGGAGAATTTGAAGACCGCGACGCCGTACGCCGGCAGATCATATGCCACGTGATACGGCTGTTTATCGCACTCGCCCTCCCAGGCTTTGTAGCGCTTCGGCGCCTTATGTTCGCCGCCGTACTTCTCGGCGCGGCTGTCCAGAATCAGCTCATAATTTCCTGCTTTCGGCACGCCGACACAGTAATCATGACGCGCGAGCGGTGTAAAGTTGATGACAAAGATCAGATTGTTCTTTCCGTCCGGTGCCCAGCGGATGAAGCTGAAGATGCTGCGGTCCGCGTCATCTGCATTGATCCACTGGAATCCTTCCTGTCTGCCGTCATTCGCGTACAGCGCCGGATATTTCCGGTACATTTTCAGCAGCTCACGGACATATGCCTGCAGATGTTCGTTCCTCTCATCTTCGAGCAGGTACCAGTCGATCTCGCGTTCTTCACTCCACTCTCTGTGCTGGCCGATATCCTGGCCCATGAACAGGAGTTTCTTGCCCGGATGTCCGAACATAAAGGAATATCCGGCTTTCAGATTTTCAAACTTGTCATCCTCGTAGCCCGGCATCTTTTCAATCATCGAGCACTTCAGATGTACGACCTCATCGTGAGACAGAACGAGAATATAATTCTCACTGTTGACGTAGGTCATCGCGAATGTCATCAGATTATGCGCGCCTTTGCGGAACAGCGGATCCAGCTTCATGTATTCCAGGAAGTCGTGCATCCAGCCCATATTCCACTTGTACGTAAATCCGAGTCCGTTTTCTTTTTCGACATCACCGGTCACTTTCGGCCACGCCGTCGATTCCTCCGCAATCATCATGACGCCCGGATTCTTGCCGCGCAGCAGTGTGTTGAGATGCTTAAAGAACTCGACTGCCTCGTAGTTTTCATTTCCGCCGTCGCTGTTTGCGATCCACTCGCCGTCCCTGCGGCCATAATCCAGATACAGCATAGATGCGACTGCGTCGACGCGAAGACCGTCAACATGATAATGTTCCACCCAGTACAGCGCATTGCCGATCAGGAAATTCTTTACCTGCGGGCGGCCGTAATTAAAGATCTTGGTGCCCCAGTCCGGATGCTCGCCCTGACGCGGGTCTGCATGCTCATAGACTGCATCGCCGTCAAACTCCGCCAGTCCCATTGCATCCTTCGGGAAATGTGCCGGTACCCAGTCCAGAATGACACCGATTCCATTCTTATGGAAGGTATCGATCATATACTGGAAATCCTCCGGCGTGCCGTAGCGGGACGTCGGTGCAAAGTAACCAGTAACCTGATAACCCCAGGACGCATCGAGTGGATGCTCCGCAATGCCCATCAGCTCGACATGCGTATAACCCATACCTTTGACATATTCAACCGCGCGGTCTGCAAACTGCCGGTAGGTGTAGAATCCTTCCGGATTCTCATCAGACGCCGGATGTTTCATCCAGGAACCCGGATGCACCTCATAAATTGCGAGTGCGGATGTCTTTGGATCAAATGTTGTCCGTTTCCGCATCCATGCTGCGTCATGCCACTTATAGTGATCAATATCCGCAATGCGGGATGCCGTTCCGGGACGCTTCTCAGCCCAGAATGCATACGGGTCAGCCTTCATCAGGATGCGGCCGTCTGCCGTGAAAATCTTAAATTTGTAGTAATCACCGACCTTTGCGCCCGGGACAAATTTCTCATAGATGCCCATTGAGGCAACCTTTTCCATGACGTCGTTTTTGCCATCCCAGCCGTTAAAGTCACCGACCACCTGGACTGCCATGGCATTCGGCGCCCAGAGCGTAAACCACGCGCCTTCTTTTCCATCCTTTTTGTCCACATGCGCACCCATCTTCTGATAAATTTCATGATGCGTAGACTGGCCGAAAAGGTATTGATCCAGTTCGCCGAAATGAGGCATCGGCTTTGCCGCCGCTGCTGCTTTTGCCGCTGCAGCTGTCTTTGCTGCTGCTGTTTTTTTCGGAGCTGTTTTTTTAGCCGCCGGTTTCTTGGCTGCTGCTTTCTTCGCCGCCGGTTTTTTCACCGCTTCCTTTTTTTCCGCGGGCTTTTTCGCAGCTGTCTTTTTTGCCGCGGGCTTTTTCACTTCTGCGGCTGCTTTTTTTGCCGCCGGAGCCTTCTTTGCAGTCGTCTCTTTTGTTTCTGTCTTCTTCTCTGTATTTGCCATAACCTTCTCCTTGTTACGGATGATTCCGTGCTTATTAATCTTATGGAATTAATATAACAGATTGCACAAAAAAAAGCGACCATTCGTCATAAAGATGATCGCTTTTTTATTTTCTTTCTGCCTGTTACCTGCCCGCTTTTATTTTCAGGGTATTCAGATATTCTTTCTGTTCCGGTGTGATCCGGAAACTTTCCCTGGCTTTCTGTATCGCTTTATTATGAACCCACGGATCCAGCCGCATCTGTTCAAGATATGGAAGAACCGCATCATATTGTTTAGCCAGCGCCGTTGCAAAGTACCAGGCAATCATCATATTAATATAATATTCATCCGAACGCACCCCTGCCGCCAGTTCCGGATAAGCCGGGTCAAAATCTTCATCCAGAAAATGACGCATCAGCATACCCACCGCGAATCGAACGGTATAGGTTTTTTCAGAACGGATCCAGATATGGATATGATTCAGCAGATCCTGCCGGTGTTTTTTGAACACGTTCGGAGTGAACTGATCACAGGTTGCCCAGTTATCGATGAATGGCAGAAACCGCTCTGTCTGTTCCATACATGTTTCGTAATCTTTTATCCCGGAGATGATAAATGCATGCAGCTGATTCTCCTCAAAATACCGGTGCGGAAGTTCCAGAAGAAACGTGCTGATTTCCGGTTCCTTCGACAATTCCTTCGCCAGTTTCCGGAGTGCAGGTGTACGAACGCCGATTACGGTTTCCGGATCTATCGTCGGGATCAGCTTCGCCTGGAACGCGCCGTATGATGTATCCTGCAATTCAAACAGCTTCTCTCTGATGGTATCCTTGATTGTATCCATGTTCATAGCAACATCCCTTTTGGCTGACCGACCATAAGCTTACAGTCATTTCACTCTTATACTTATACTTTTACTTTTGTCAGTCCACTGGAAGCAGCATTCTCCCGCCGCTCCGCAAGAATCGGCCAGGCCGCGCCAAAGAGCACCACTGCAATTCCGACAATCTGCGGCCACGCGATTGCATCACGGAAAAACAGACAGCCGAGGATCGTAGCTGCGACCGGCTCAATCATGGCGATGATTCCGGCTACGCCGCCGTCGATTCCCTGCTCCATTCCCTTGAGATAGAAACCAAATCCCATGACAGAGCACACGATGCCCAGACCCAGATAAGCACCCATCAGCGGCAGCGAGGGTGCCGGCCCTTTCCACGGCGGACAGACGATCAGAAATACCAGCGCGCCAAAAATCGTCATCAGACCGGAATTCACTTCTCCCGGATTCTTTTTCCGAAGCGAGGTTCCCATGACTGTCGTCATCGAATAGCACAGGCCGGAAGCAAGCCCGAATAAAATGCCTTTCATGTTTCCAAGGAAAGCGCCCGGATCATAAGCTCTTACCACCAGAAAGCAGCCGAAAAATGTACAAAGCAGCGCGATGATCTTATCACGGGTAATGGCATCTTTGTAGATCAGCCGGTTCAGGATAATGATAAAAGCAGCACTCGTGTACAAGAGAATCGCGGCCATCGCACTGGTCAGCAGCTGCACCGCCGCCATATAAAAGTAGCAGGTTCCTGCATACGCAACAATTCCGTATACCAGATAGATCGGAAGATCCTTTATTTTAAATTGTTTCAATGATCCTTTTGCCAGCAGCCAGATCAGAAACACCGGCGCCGCCACAAAAGAACGGAACGCCGCAGCTGTCTGCGGATTGCTTCCATACTGGTAGGCAATCCGGCTGAATACGGGGATCCATCCCCACGAAAGAGCCGCGGCAAGAATCAGAAGATAGCCGCGGAGAGATTGTTTATTCATATCGTTCCTTTCTGGTACCATTAAAAATGATCTGGTAGTTCATCTATGCATTAGCTGTGCAGCTTAGAATTGACTGTGAAGCCTTGGAGTCGCATATGCAGCCTGGAATCGCCTGTACAGCTTATAATTGGCTGTGAAACCTGGACTTGACTTGTCTGTGAATCTTAGTTTGATTTGATCCTGCATCCGCATTCCTTTCTTCCTGCCGGGTGCAGATGCACTTTTTGGGGGGCTTTTTTCTCTGTTTTTTTGTGTTTGATCTGATCCTGCATCCGCATTCTCTTCTTCCTGCCGGGTGCGGATGCACTTTTCCCGACTCAGGTCTCTCTTACAGTTCTGGATTTGCTTGTTTGTGCATCCGCATTCTCTTCTTCTCATCTGTTGCGGATGCACTTTTCTGGATTCAATTCTTTCTTCCAATCCTGAATT
>JNKK01000070.1 GCA_000702845.1 Lachnospiraceae bacterium FE2018 | reverse complement strand
AAGCATGCATTTTCTTGAAAACAGAAAAAACAGCATGTTTATCTGATGTTGAAAAGCATGCATAATCTTTATACAAAAGAATTTGCATGTGTTTAAGACAAATCCCGATTTGTGAGGATATGATTATGACTGAGATCAGAATAAGAGACGACTTCATCAAGCTTGGCCAGGCTATGAAACTGGCAGGTCTTGTGGATGAAGGATATGAGGCAAAGGAAGTTATACAGGGCGGAGAGGTCACTGTAAACGGAGAAGTGGATACCCGCAGGGGCCGCAAACTGTATGTGGGTGATACTTTCTGCTATCAGAATCAGACTTATCAGATTGTTCATTAACCTTTTAAAATAATAACTGGCATGTATATAGAATCTCTGGATTTAAAAAATTTCAGAAATTACGAGAGTCTTTCTCTTACATTTGATCCCGGTACAAATGTTTTTTACGGGGATAACGCGCAGGGTAAAACGAATATTCTTGAGGCCGTTAATGTGTGCAGTACTTCAAAGTCGTACCGCAGCAGTAAAGACAGTGAAATGATCCGGTTTGGGCAGGATGAGGCGCATATCCGGATGCATCTGCAGAAAGGCGGCGTGCAGCGCAGGATTGATATGCATCTGCGCAAAAATAAGGCAAAGGGTGTTGCGATCGACGGCATTCCGATTCGCAAGGCTGCGGAATTACTCAGTCTGGTGCATCTGGTATTTTTTTCTCCGGAAGACCTGAATATTATCAAACGTGGTCCCGGGGGCAGACGCAGATTTCTGGATGCATTGCTTTCACAGATGGATCCGTATTATCTGCATCAGCTGAGTGCTTACCAGAAGATTCTTTTGCAGCGGAATAAACTGCTGAAGGATCTTCCGGGAAATCGTTCTCTTGAGGCGACACTTGATGTTTGGGATGAACAGCTTGTTACTTACGGAATGTATCTGATCAGGAGCCGGACAGAGATGATCCGGGAACTGGAAAAAATCGTATGTGTCCGTCACAGTGCGCTGACAAATGGTTCTGAGCAGATCAGTCTGCAGTATGAACCGAATGCAGAAGAAACAGCTTTTCGTACAAAACTGCATGCAGCCAGAGAGAAGGATAAAAAATTCAAACAGACGACAACAGGGCCGCACAGAGATGATTTTAAAATAATGGCCGGCGGAATTGATCTGCGTCACTTTGGATCACAGGGGCAGCAGAGAAGCGCCGCGCTTTCTCTGAAGCTGGCAGAAATTTCACTGATTGAACAGCAGATACATGAAAAACCGATCCTGCTTCTGGATGATGTGTTGTCAGAACTGGACAGCAGACGGCAGAGTGATCTGCTGAAAACAATCGGATCTGTACAGACATTTCTTACCTGTACAGGTATGGATGATCTGCGGGAGCGCAATTTTGCGATCGACAGAGTATTTCATGTTGAAGCTGGTTTTGTTACAAAAGCAGGGGATGACGGTGTTTCTGCCAATCTGAAAGCCGGAAGATGAAAAGAAAGAGAGATCATACGAATGGCATTGGACAAAAATATTCAGGTAGAAGAACAGCAGGATTACGGCGGGGATCAGATCCAGATTCTGGAGGGTCTTGAGGCGGTAAGAAAACGCCCCGGCATGTATATAGGAAGTACTTCATCCAGAGGCCTGCATCATCTTGTTTATGAGATTGTGGATAACTCTGTCGATGAGGCACTGGCCGGATTCTGCAATCATATAACCGTGGAAATTCTTCCGGGAAATGTACTTCGCGTCAGCGATAACGGACGCGGCATTCCCGTTGATATCAATCATAAATCAGGCCTTCCGGCTGTTGAAGTTGTATTTACGATTCTTCATGCAGGCGGTAAATTCGGCGGCGGCGGATATAAGGTATCCGGCGGTCTTCATGGTGTCGGCGCATCGGTTGTAAATGCACTTTCAAACTGGCTGGAAGTCAATGTGCGCCGTGACGGAAAAATCTACACACAGAGATATGAACGCGGGAAACCTGTCAGTTCCCTGAAAGTAACAGGAAGCTGCGCAGAAGAAGATACGGGAACAGTTGTCACATTCTTACCGGATGATACAATTTTTGAAGAAACCGTATTTGATTTTAATGTACTGAAGACAAGACTGCGGGAGACTGCTTTTCTGACTGCCGGACTTCGCATTACGCTGCGGGATCTCAGAGAAGAGGAGCCTGTTGAGCGTTCATTCTATTATGAAGGCGGAATCCGGGAATTCGTGGCTTATCTGAATAACAGCAAAACACCTCTGTACAATCAGATTATTTACTGCGAGGGTGAGCAGAACGGTGTTCTGGTCGAAGTTGCGATTCAGCATAACGATTCGTTTCAGGAAAATGCGTACGGCTTTGTAAATAATATTCTTACGCCGGAAGGCGGCACGCATATTATGGGATTCCGGAACGCACTGACAAAGACACTGAATGATTACGGCCGGAAAAACAAACTTCTGAAAGACAATGAGCCAAATCTTTCCGGTGAAGATATCCGTGAGGGTATGACTGCCATTATCAGCATCAAAATTCAGGATCCGCAGTTTGAGGGACAGACCAAACAGAAGCTGGGCAACAGTGAGGCAAGAAGTGCGGTCGATTCGATTCTCAGCAAAAATCTGGAAATTTTTCTGGAGCAGAATCCGCAGGTCGGAAAGATCATTATTGAAAAATCAGTACTTTCTCAGCGTGCGCGCGAGGCAGCCCGCAAGGCTCGCGATCTGACGAGAAGAAAATCCGCGCTGGAGGGATTCTCACTTCCCGGAAAACTTGCAGACTGTACCGATAAAGATCCGAAAAACTGTGAAATCTACATCGTTGAGGGAGATTCTGCAGGCGGTTCCGCAAAAACAGCCCGCAACCGCGCGACGCAGGCAATTCTTCCGCTGCGCGGCAAGATTCTGAATGTGGAAAAGGCCCGCCTTGACCGCATTTACGGAAATGAAGAAATAAAATCCATGATTACCGCATTCGGAACCGGTATTCATGAGGATTTTGATATTGAAAAACTCCGCTATGACAAAATCATTATCATGACAGATGCGGACGTGGACGGCGCGCATATTGCGACGCTTATGCTGACCTTCCTGTACCGTTTCATGCCGGAACTGATCCGGCAGGGTCATGTATATCTGGCGAAGCCGCCGCTCTACAAGCTGGAACGCAATAAAAAAATATGGTACGCGTACAGCGATGATGAGCTCAATAAAATACTGGAAGAAGTCGGCCGTGACAACAGCAACAAAATCCAGCGTTATAAAGGACTGGGTGAGATGGATGCGGATCAGCTCTGGGAAACGACAATGGATCCGGAAAACCGCGTGCTGCTGCGTGTCACAATGAATGAGGATGAAGCATCGGAGATCGATGTGACATTTACGACGCTTATGGGCGACAAGGTTGAACCGCGCCGCGAGTTTATAGAAGAGCGGGCGAAGGATGTACAAAATCTTGATATTTAAACGGTACATATTTATATAGAGAAAGGTACCATATATGGACGAGAGAATATTTGACAGAATTGAAGATGTTGATCTGAAGCGGAAAATGGAGGATTCGTATATTGATTATGCGATGAGCGTCATTGCTTCGCGCGCACTGCCGGATGTCAGGGACGGCCTGAAGCCGGTTCAGCGGCGTATTCTGCATTCGATGGTTGAACTGAATAACGGTCCGGACAAACCGCACAGAAAATGTGCCCGTATTGTCGGTGATACGATGGGTAAATATCATCCGCACGGCGACAGTTCAATCTATGGCGCCCTGGTCAATATGGCGCAGGACTGGAATATGCGCTATACACTGGTTGACGGACATGGAAACTTCGGATCTGTGGACGGAGACAGTCCGGCTGCCATGCGTTATACAGAGGCGCGTCTGTCAAAGATTTCCATGGAAATGGTATCGGATATTAATAAGGATACGGTCGATTTTGTGCCGAACTTTGACAATACTGAAAATGAGCCGACAATTCTGCCGGCACGTTTTCCGAATCTTCTGGTGAACGGAACATCAGGGATCGCTGTCGGTATGGCGACCAATATTCCGCCGCACAATCTGCGCGAGACCATCGATGCAGTTGTGAAAATCATCGATAATACCGTTGAGGAAAACAGAGAGACGACCATTGAAGAAATCATGGAAATTGTCAAAGGTCCGGATTTCCCGACCGGCGCGCAGATTATGGGAACCCGCGGGATCGAAGACGCATACCGCACAGGGCGCGGAAAAATCCGCACACGTGCCGTTACGCGGATTGAGACACTTCCGAACGGAAAAAGTCAGATTCTGGTATCCGAACTTCCTTACATGGTAAATAAGGCAAATCTGATTAAGAAGATTGCTGATCTTGTAAAAGATAAAAAAATCGACGGCATTACTGATGTGAACGATCATTCCAGCCGCGAAGGCATGGAAATCTGTATCGAAACACGCCGCGATGCAAACCCGAATGTAATCCTGAACCGCCTGTACAAACACACACAGCTGCAGGATACCTTCGGTGTGATTATGCTTGCGCTGGTTGACGGACAGCCGAAGGTGCTGAATATTCTTGAAATGCTGAAGTATTATCTCGCGCATCAGGAAGAGGTCGTCACCAGGAGAACCCGCTATGATCTGAACAAGGCGGAAGAGCGCGCACATATTCTGATTGGTCTGCTGAAGGCACTCGATCATATCGATGAGATCATCAAAACAATCCGCGCTTCTGCAAATACACAGGAAGCAAAAGAAAACCTGATCAGACAGTTTGAATTTACCGAGCCGCAGGCGCAGGCGATTGTTGATATGCGTCTGCGCGCGCTGACAGGTCTGGAGCGCGAGCGTCTGCAGAATGAGTACAATGATCTGGAAGTAAAGATCAGAGAATATAAAGAAATCCTCGGGAACCGCAGTGTGCTTCTGAAGCTGATTAAGAAAGAAATTCTTGAAATTTCCGGCAAATACGGCGATGACAGAAGAACAGTCATCACATTTGATGAGACAGAGCTGACAACAGAGGATCTGATTCCGCAGGAAAATGTCGTGATTGCGATCACACATCTCGGATATATCAAGCGGATGACATCGGATACCTTTAAGAGCCAGAACCGGGGCGGCAAGGGAATCCGCGGCATGCAGACGCTGGAGGATGATTATATCGAAGATATTTTCATGACATCCACGCATCACATCATCATGTTCTTTACGAACCAGGGCCGCGTCTATCAGATGAAAGGATACCGGATTCCGGAAGCCGGCAGAAATGCCCGCGGAACAGCCATCATCAATCTGCTGCAGCTGCAGCCGGATGAAAAGGTTACGGCAGGCATTGCCATTGATGAATTCCGTGAAGGCCATTATCTGCTGATGGCGACAAAGAAAGGAATTATCAAGAAGACGCCGATCATGGCTTACGCGAATGCCCGCAAAAACGGTCTTGCGGCAATTACGCTTCAGGAAGATGATGAACTGATTGACGTCAAGTTTACAGACGGAAACCGCGATACCATGCTGATCACGGAGAATGGTCTCCTGATCCGGTTCAATGAAAAAGATGTCCGTGATACTGGAAGAACCTCCATGGGTGTGCGGGGAATCCGCCTGGACAAAGGCGACAGGGTTGTTTCCATGCAGCTTGATGTGCAGGGAGAATTTATCCTGTTTGCGTCTGAAAACGGTTACGGAAAACGTACCCGTATCAGTGAATTTAATGTACAGAACCGCGGCGGAAGAGGAAAAATCTGCTATAAAGAAAACGATAAAACCGGAAAACTGATTGGCGCCCGGTCCGTAGAAGAGGATAACGAGGCAATGCTGATTACGACAGAGGGAATTATTATCCGCTTCTATGTTTCAGATGTTTCCGTTCTCGGCAGATATGCGGCAGGCGTGAAACTGATGAATGTCGGAGACGATGTAACCGTAGCAGGTCTTTCAAAAGTCCGGAATGATGAAGACGATCTGCCGAAGGACGAGGACGGCAATCCGATTTATCCGGAAGGAACAGTATCGGATAATTCTGGTGAGGCAGAAACAGAGAAAGAAAATGAGGAAGATTCTTCGGATTCGCAGGATTTATAAACCGGATTAATCGCAGGAAATATCAATGAAAAGAAAGAAATATGTTGCTGCAGGCGTGCAGCTGGCATTGTACGGAGCAGGCGGACAAGCCCGCAAATTGCTGAAAAGTTATGCCAGGAAAAAAATGAGGCATTCGGTTTCCGGAATTTTCAGGAAACCGGAGCTTCACAGCGCTGCCGGACTTACCGGCACGAAGCTGTTTATGAACAAAATCAGCGGAAGCAGCAAAAAGCAAAAGAAAAAACCGCAGAGGCGCGTAAAAATTCTTGCAGGCATTCTGAAATATGCACTGCGGGAGACACGGTACAGCTGACGATAAAAAAGAAGGATGGTGTATACGGAGATATACTAAATTCATTGAAAATGGAACAGCGCTGCAGTATATAGTTCAGATCACTGATGGAGGTGTGAGTGATGCGCAGAACGACAAAAACCTTAATGGTTCTGATGCTTTCGGTTATCATTCTTTTCACAGGCAGGGCCGGCATTTATGAGGTGCAGGCTGATCCGCCGCTGCAGGAATTCAAAAACATCTGGCAGTACAGCATCGATAATAATAATAAGGATTTCTATTTTCAATGGGATGCAGTGGAGGACGAAGAATACTATCAGGTAACAATTTACAACGACAGCGGTGATTATCAATTTGATACGCACTACAGAGATTTTGGAATAAGTGAAGTAATTAACGACAGTCTGAAATCAGGCCGCTTTGACAACAGAGGATGGTATCGTATTAGAATTATCGCGAAGAAATACGGTGATCCAACACCGATTGCTGAATGGAATGGAACCTTCCTTTATTATTCCGACGTATGTTCGGTTAAGGCCAGAGATGTAACAATCACTTATCTGCAGAAATCCTATTCTTATACAGGAAGCGAAATCAAACCGGTTCCGGCCGTCAGTTTTAAGGGCCGTCTGCTGGAGCCCGGCAAGGAGTATACGGTTTCTTACGGAAAAAATATTGACCCCGGAACCGGCAGAGTTATGATTACCGGAACCGGAAAAGGAACCGATCATATTTTCGGATTCCTGCAGGATACTTTCACGATCAGTCCGCGTAACATCACTGATAAGGGGCCGTCCAGACTGAAGAATACGCTGAAAGTTCAGGGTAAGACAATCACGGTCAAGTATGCCGGTCTGAAGAAAAAAATGCAGACTATAAAGCGGAAGCAGGCATTTAAGGTGCGGAAGGCAAAGGGTGCTGTCACATTCAAAAAGGTTCGCGGCAATAAAAAAATAAAAGTATCCTCCAAGGGAAAGATCACTGTAAAAAAAGGTCTGAAAAAGGGAACATACAAGATCAGGGTGAAAGTGCGCGCCGCCGGCAATGAATTATATCAGGCAGGCCTGAAAACCGTCACGCTTAAAGTAAAGGTAGAATAATCGAAAAACAAAGAGAACAATTTCCGTGCGCAGTGCGTGCAGCACTTATGCTTCGCGGTTCTCACGCGGCACAATCCCTGAAAAAAAAACCAGAAACAACAGCCTGCAGAAGAAACAAACTGCGGGCTGTTATACTATATATTGCGAAAAAACGATGAAGGTATTACAACCACTGGTAGTGCTTAAAAAACCTTATAAAATCAGCAAAAAATGGAAAAAATTCGTTGACAAAAGAAGGTGCTGTTTGTATAATAATATTCACGTCACATCTGTGGCGTGTCTGTTTTTTACGGCTTATGCCGTTGGTAAGAAAGTCATTTCGGACTTCAGTGCAATGCGTTTCACATGGAATCAAAACACATTCTGTGCAGAGATGATTGCGGTACGGAGAAGTACTCAAGAGGCCGAAGAGGCGCCCCTGCTAAGGGTGTAGGTCGGGAAACCGGCGCGAGGGTTCAAATCCCTCCTTCTCCGCTTTTCTTTCGGATTTTCTAATCCGGAAGATGCTTCCGTTCAGGTCGATAATCTTTTTAAAAAAAATTAAAAAAAGGTGTTGACAAGCGGATTAAAAAATTATATATTAGTTAAGCTGTCGCGAACAAATGAGGCACAGCAAACTAATATAAATGAGTCGCGCGCACCGCGAGGCACAAGTGCCACACGCACCGCGCACGGAAATGAACCATGACAACTGAACAGTAAAACACATCCTCGAAAGTTCAATTGAATTTTAAATTTCTTGAACGATCGAAAACCTTTACAGTAAATAAGGAAAGGTTAGAATAGCCAGCAATTAGTTGGACATTCTGAATCGATCGAACTTTTTGTTATCAAATCTCTTTAGAGAGAAAAGATATACATTTTTTATGAGAGTTTGATCCTGGCTCAGGATGAACGCTGGCGGCGTGCTTAACACATGCAAGTCGAGCGAAGCTCCTTTGTTGATTTCTTCGGATTGAAACAAAGGATG
>JNKK01000069.1 GCA_000702845.1 Lachnospiraceae bacterium FE2018 | reverse complement strand
GTCAATTCGGATATCACACTGTATGCCGACTGGATCACATCTATGTGTGTCGGTATTTATAACGAATCAAATCCTGATAAGTATGCGTGCGGAACGATCGATATCGTGACATCGAAGCCGGATGACAGCCATTCAGAAGTACAGACAATGAATTTCACAACACATGAAGGTACTGTGAAGTTTACGGCAAGACCGGCAGAAGGATATTCCTTCAAAGGCTGGTATAAAGGTGTTATCGGAAGCAGTCACTATGTGGAGACGCCGTCTGATGAACTGCTCAGTCAGGAAAAAGAATATACCTGCGAGGCTGAAGAAGCGGCAATCTGTGCTGTATTCGAATGCGCCGGACATCAGTGGGACGAAGGTACCGTTTCGAAGCCTGCTACATGTCAGGAGTCTGGCACAAAAGTATTCAAGTGCACTGTCTGCGGAACAGAGAAATCGGAAGAGATCCCTGTTGATGCAGATGCACATATATGGGAGCAGCATATCCAGAAAGCCACGCCTGACGCAGAAGGCCGTACCTGGCAGCAGTGCACGATCTGCGGTACGGAAGAGACAGGGATGCCGATTCCTAAGGTTAGCAACATCAGTCTCGAGGGAACGTCTTTCACCTATACCGGCAAGGCAATTACACCGAAGGTCACGGTTGCCAATGCAGGCGAGCCGCTCTCTGATGATTACTATACGGTCACTTATTCCAACAACATCAATCCGGGAACGGCAAAGGCAACAGTTACACTCAAAGGTGAATACTACGAAGGAACAAAGGAACTGACATTCACGATTACAAAACCGGCCGATGAAGGGGGAGATGGCGGAAACAGTGGTTCCGGCACAACACCCGGCGGCTCAGGTACAAAACCTTCCGGATCCGGTGTTGCTCCGGGCGGTACCGATACGCAGGTGACAAAATCATTCAACCCGATGAAGGTAAAAGCAAAAACAGTAAAAGTCAACTATTCCAAACTCATAAATAAGAAACAGATCATAAAAGCAAATAAAGCCTTCACGGTTACTGATGCCCAGGGAAAAGTTACTTTTAAAGTCGTGAAATATGACAAGAAAGCAAAGAAGAGAATCAAAGTTTCAAAGAACGGAAAAATTACGATAAAGAAAGGACTGAAAAAAGGAACGTATAGATTGAAAGTCGCAGTCACGGCGGCAGGGAACGCCAATTATGATGGCGCTGCAAAGGTGGTAAAATTGAAAGTGAAAGTCCGCTAATCATGAGAAACCCCGAATGGGAGCAGACATATCTGTAACGTCCGAGAGGGAAACAAAAGAAGTGTATTAGGAGGAAAAGTTAATGTACGGGCAGGAATTCAAATATTTCGATCTGCTGGAGATTTTCAAAAACAGAGAGGAAGTTGAAGGAACCGGTGAGTGTGTGGCTGTTTATGATTACACTGATTTCAATATGCGCTGGATTGAGCCGCCGATTCCGATTTACTACATTTCCACACTTGATGAATATGGAAATTCAAATGTGGCCCCGATTTCTCTGGGAACCTGTGTTTGGGGAGAGCATCCCTGGGGAAGACATTACTACACGATCGGTGTGCAGCATACCCGTGATACGAACCGCAATCTGAAACTGAATAAAGAATGCGTGCTCAGCTATGCGAATGCAAGACAGTTAAAGCAGAGTACAATTGCCTGCTGTCCGCTTCCATATGGCATCAGTGAGATGGATGTTGCAAAATTCACACCGCTTCCCTCTAAAAAGGTGAAACCGGCCGGGATCAGAGAGTGTATCTCGAATCTGGAAGCACGCGTGATCGATGAAGTGGAAGTGTCCAATACGACAATTTTCGTTCTCGAGATTGTAGGGATGAGTGTTGACAAGGAAGCGCTTGATCGGGACAGACATAGTAAATACCAGTTGGGGATTGGCGGAACAGACCTGGTATTCGAGATGTCTTTGAATGGAAGTCCGGCACGTATGAATTATGGTTTGATCGACCAGAACCGGATCCTGCCCTGCCCGGGCACCATCGGGGATGAAAACGAGTGGCAGGGAACGTTTGATTCCTGGATGCTTTCAGAACTTCACAGAGGCCGCATGACAAAGAAAGAATATAAGAAGCTCTTGATTCTCAACAAGAGCTGGATCCGTAATTCTGATCCGGTTTCCAACGGAGCTGTCAAGAAAGAACTGACAGAGCTGCTGACAGATGTAATCTGGCGCCCGGTCAGGGACAGTGACTACAGCCGCAAAAATGATATACAGGCCAGAAAAGAGCACAACTACGTAAGAAATTCGGTCGGCTATTACGAATCCACGCCTGACCTGATGGAAGTTACAGGAAAAGATGCTGCAAAGTTCCTTGACCGTGTGTTTACCGGAGATGTCAGCGAGATGGAAACATCGCAGGCAAAGGCGATGACGATGCTGAACGAAGATGGAATTATTATTGATCAGGTCACGGTATATCAGCCGGAAGCAGGCAAATACTGGATCGCTACACAGAAAATTGACATGATGTTTATCTGGTTCGATGCGAATAAACAGGACGAAGCGGTATCCTGCAGAGAGATCAGCGGTGATTATACTGTGTATGCAGTACAGGGTCCGAATTCCGGATGTGTTCTGAATGCGCTGCTTGCGGGCGATATTTCCGCCCGGAAGATCAATACCATCTGCAAAAATGTAATTGCAGATCATCCGGTCATGATCGCGTGCAGCGGCAGTAAAAATGAATTGTGTTATCAGATTTTCTGTGATCCTGATGATGAACTGCTTGTGGAGAACATGATCGAGGAATGTGGAAAAGAATATAATGTTCAGAGAATCACGACAGACGTGACTAAGACCAGTCTCCCGATGGAAAAAGGCTGTCTTACGGCAGAGGATCTGGACAGACGGAATCCGCTTGAGGCAGGATTGGAGCCGTTGATCGACTGGAGCAAAGATTTTATAGGCCGGGAAGCGCTTGAAAAAATAAAAGAGGAAGGAGGTCCGTCAAGAATCATAACAGGCTTCACGATTGATGATCCGGGAGCAGTGCTTCAGTTTGAAGGAACAGTACTGAAACACAAGAAGAAAGTCGGACATATTATCAGGTATACATATGGATACACTGTGGAGAAAATAATTGGCTATTGTCTGATCGATGCGGAAGCCGCAAAAACAGGTGATACTTTGAATATTCATGGATATCAGGCGACGCTGTCAGACCTGGTTTTTGTATGAGCATGGCATGCCTGGGGAAATAGGATGTTTAGGTCTGGTAGAAGAAGCAGCTCAGATTGCATTGAAGACAGTGAAACAGTTGCTGGATGAACATTTCAAGATGAGAGGAAAAGGGTCATGGCTTACAAAGTCGTGGCTCTTTTTCGGTGTGTGGCTTATACTTTATAGTATAACTGAATGAAGCATGGGATATATTCCGGTGAATATTTAAATTATTATGATATACCAGTTGAAAAAGATATGGAAATACACATAGATATACAGGGGAATTCTTTAAATTCTTCATCTGATGTCAGTGTCAATTGTGAAGGGGAAACGTATTCCCCGGAAACTGCCAGTATTTCCAGCAGGGTTGGTGTATCTGTTAATGCAGATTCAAAGAAAGGAACGATAACAGGTGCCGGAAGCTATATGATTGGCGATCTCGTCTCTGTGGTTGCGACCCCATCTGAGAATTATTTTTTTGATGGATGGTACGAGGGGGACTCCCTGAAGACATTTAATGAAGAGTACCTGTTTGAAGCGCGTAAGGATACTGTGTTGACAGCTTTGTTCACACCAAAAAATCCGGATGAAGGTGCAGAATCCTCCGTTACACCAAAGCCTGCTAACAGCAATAATGCAGCGAGTAACAACAGCAAAACAATGCTCCCAAAATCGACTGCAGTTGTGAAAAAAACAAATCCAATGGTCGTAAAGACCAAAGCTATCAAGCTGAAAGCAACAAAGTTACTGAAGAAGAAACAGACAATCAAAAAATCCAAAGTCTTCAAGATAAGTGATGCAGCCGGAAAAGTGACATTCAAGAAAAAGAGCGGCAATAAAAAAATTACAGTTTCCAAATCTGGAAAAATCACTGTAAAGAAGGGTCTGAAGAAGGGCACCTATAAATTGAAGGTCAATGTGACAGCGGCAGGAAATAGTAATTATCTCGCAGGAACAAAGGCTGTCACAGTAAAAGTCAAAGTCAAATAAAAAAAATCGGTTTATCCGAATATGATAATAGACGGCCCTCATGGACCGTCTATTATCATGTACGGGTAAACCGATGTATGAAGAAACTATACGTTATAATTTCACTTTACAGATTTACACATACCTGTAAAGTAAAAACGAAAAAGATGCAAAAATCCGACGGGTGACTGCCAGCCCCGTCGGGTTTTTGCTATGGAAGAATATTCCAGATCAGACCGGATGTCAGAAACGGAGCTTATGTATGGGCATTTGCTTTGCAGTCGGAACGACTGAAGAAGAACTGCAGTATCTTTAAGCTCAGGGCGATCATTGTATACATTGTGCACGGGGATGAATAATGATACTATAGTATTCATGAAGCTGTGTTCTGTGAATTATGTGACGGAGGGTAATAGCATGGTAAAAAGATTTGATACAAAAATTATTTTTTTAATAGCAGCAGTCGTTATGCTATTGGTACTCTGGGCAAGACCAGTTCATGCGGGCACCTGCCCTCATTGCAAAGCAGGGGATCTGAAACAGATTGACACAACATACACCTCTACAAGCGAAGATACCTGCGTGGCTGTAACCAATTACGAATGTGAAGTTTGCTTGTATATGGAAACTAAGTCGCTTAGTATTCCCCATGCCTTTAATGTTCTTGAAAAAACGGTTGAACCTCTGAGTCTTCAGCAGCATAAAGTAATCACATCTGAAGCCTGCACCAACTGTAAGTTGGAAACCAAGCGGATTACTAAAGAAAACCACGATGCTGTATGGGTGAAAGAAGGAGATAAGTCTGTTTATAAGTGCAAAGTGTGCGGTCAGGTAATAAAAACACAAAAGGCGAAAAATCCACTTAGCATAAAAGGGAAAACTGCCAAGGTCAAATACAGCAAGCTGCAAAAGAAGAAACAGACGATCAAAACCAGCAAGGCATTCACGGCTAGTGGTGCGCAGGGCAGAGTGACATACAAGCTCGTCAGCGTGAAAGAGGCCAGGTTCATGAAGTATTTTAAGATGACAAGTGCCGGGAAAATCACCGTCAAGAAGGGCCTGAAGAAGGGCACGTACAAGCTCAAAGTCAACGTCACGGCGGCAGGCAACGCAAATTATGATGCTGCGACGAAGGTGATAAAATTGAAAGTGATAGTTAAATAATCAGGAGAAAGGAGCTGTCGCATTAGATAATGCGGCAGCTTCGATTCTTTGTTACTTTACCGATTCTTTGTCAATCATCAGAGGGGTCATATTTCAGGATATCACCCGGCTCACATTCCAGTGCCTTACAGATTCCTGCAAGTGTTGAAAACCGGATTGCATTTGCTTTATTATTCTTGATCTTTGAAAGATTAACATTGGTGATGCCGACCTGGTCTGCCAGATCCTGCAGCGAGATATGTCTCCGCGCCATCATTACATCCAGTTCGAGGTTAATTTTACCCATTGCGCTTCTCCCTTCATTATTATCTGATTCGCCATTTTACACAAGTCCGTCTACATCCTCCTGCAGCTCCATGCCGTATGCAAAGAACTGTGACAGGCAGAGGACGACCAGCCCCATAAAGACGCCCGTCATTTCAACACTGGTTTCCACGACTCCGACCGGCAGAACAATCCTGGCGATCACGCTCACGATCAGTTCTACAACCGGGATTGCGATGCAGAAAATACCGATCTCACGTACCATACGGATGTTGTCTTTCTGGAAAGGTGTTTTACCCTGCGAAAATTTAGTTTCTCCTTCTGCTGTCTTGAAGATCAGATAAACGTTCCGGAAAATCATGGCCATCAGGATACATACAAGCAGGATTGTGATAAAAAAGAGAATAAGTGCACCTGGTATCAGCTTTCCTGTGCTGTCTATCAGACCGATTGTAAATCCGTTAGAGGAAACTTCTTTTGACGCAATGTCAACGTCACTCAGATACTTCAGGAACTGCATTCTTCCTGCTGCAGTAACTGCGATCATGACTGCGAGAATGCCTGCTGCGACCCAATGTGCGATCTCGCAGATCTTCGCGATGATAATAACTGCTTTGTTTAATCGTTTCATGGTATTTCTCCCTTCGCTATTTAATGAATTTCGTGTTAGTATTAGCGATATACGATTGTTTATTATCGTTTTTCGATAATCAAATCATACACCATCATGTTTCGTATGTCAATAACAAATTAATGTTTTTCGATAAAACTACTCCACTTACAGGCTCAGAACAAACCACCGGCTAAGCCGGTGGTTTTGATTTTGGGAAGATTATAATCATTAGTGGATTTTGGGGAAATCTGTTCGTGTATTGCTTCGAAGTTGGCAAAATCAGTGGAAAAAAGAAAATCAGTGTGGTACATTATGTTTAGTGAAATGAATGATGCTTTATTTCGTTAATCTGCAGAAGGAAGCAGAAAAGGATAAAGATACGGTTACACGAATAGAAATCGGGGTGATATTAAATGATGTATGCTTTTATGCAATTAGATGATGGAACGGAAATAGTTCATTCAGATGCTTATGAAGAAAACGGAATTGAGGTAGTAAAGGTATATTTTGAGCATCCTGTTGAGGGTGATTTTGAATCAGCAGAGTGCTATCTTCCGGATTATAAGTGGAAGAATATTGATGGGTTTTCTAAAGAAAGAATCCAATATTTGGAAGATTATCTTCATTCAGTTGCACATATCATTATCCGGCTGGCAAGGGAAGGAGGATTTGATAATGCCGCGAATCTTTAAAGTTGGTGGCTACCTTGTTTATTTCTGGTCAAATGAGAACTGGAGTAGTATCATTTCTTTAGCACAAAATTGCCGGGTTTTATAGGCAGCTGCTAAATCTTTATGAAGGGAGAGATCCATGTCCAAAAGAATTGTTATAGTATTATTGCTGATGCTTTTGGTGATCGGTTTTCCTGCAAATCAGGTTATAGCATCTAATGGCAATGCGGTTAATATGAGAGTGGGGGATGAGTCGTTTGCATGTACATTTTATGAGAATGATACAGCAAAAGCACTTCTTGAATCCATGCCGGTAAAGTATAAGATGTCTGAACTAAACGGCAATGAGAAATACAAGTATCTTAGCGAAGAACTTCCGACAAATGAGAAAAATGTCAAACATATCAAAGCTGGAGACATCATGCTTTATGGAGCTGATTGTCTGGTGTTTTTTTACAAATCTTTCAACACGTCCTATGAATATACTCCCGTAGGATATGTTAGGAATCCGAAAGGTTTAGAGAATGCGGTAGGAAAGAAGCAAGTAACAATACGGTTTTCGAAGAAAAAGGAAATCGGTTTATCCCGGAAAAGTCTTACGCTGAAACAGGGTAAGACAAAAACAGTTAAGTTAAAAGGAGTAAAAGCCTCTAAGGTTAAATGGAGTTCATCGAATAGAAAGATTGCAACAGTAATAAAAGGAAAAATTAAAGCAAAAAGAGCAGGAACGGCGACGATAATAGCAAAATACGGAAAAAAGAAATACAAGTGCAGGGTGTTTGTTTTTTAAACCAGGCGATACTTTTCTGCTGAAGCGCACCCCGCAGCAGGATGACTTTTACCACCTGATGAACGGCAAGTTCTGCGGCGAGGCATGGGATGCCGTAAGCCGCTATGTCTACACAGCGCTGCAGGGCGGCTCCATCATGAAGGGTTGGACCAACGATGACCGCATGATGATTACATGCTGCAATGACGGGACAAGGCCGGTCATCTTCAAGATCGAGCGTATCGATATCCCGGAAAATGATGAAGAACGGGAATGGCTGGCAAAGCAGAACTTCGGAAATACTGCCGAGGATGCTTACACCGGGTGAGGAAAAAAGAAGGAATCCATATTCTCATTGTGACATATTATTGCTGTTATGCAGGCTTCGATTGACGAATATAAAGAGCTATGGCTACAGTATCATAAGACTATTAGTTACATCTCTTAACATAGTTCCAGAACGAATATGTGATCTTTATTTGACAGAGCCTGCCGCCGATTTCCATGATTTCATCCAGAATCTAAACGGGTCATCCAAGTTTAGTGGGGTTTCACCAACTTTAGTAGGGTCTATTAGTAGGGTCTGACCTATCTGGACCTCCAAGTTTATTAGGGGCGAACAGTAGGGTCCCGGATTTCTTCCAAGTTTAGTAGGGACGATCAGTGGGGTCTGAGATTTTCCAGAAGCTGAGACCTATAAGGATGATTAATCTGGCAATTAAATTGGAATTTTATACAACCGGTCTGGCATTTGCCAGGCCGGTTGTGCAATGAAAATCAATCTTCGTTTTGATAGTAGGAAACTGGATGTGAATTAGAACTTCCTGTAATCACTGGATTTCTACGAGCCGCAAAAAGAA
>JNKK01000068.1 GCA_000702845.1 Lachnospiraceae bacterium FE2018 | reverse complement strand
ATCGTGGATGCAGGAATGACGCAAAGCATGTCAAGAGTGGCTCATTGTATAGATAATGGCCCCATGGAAGGCTTCTGGGGAATCATGAAACGAGAGATGTACTATGGACATAAGTTCAAGACGAAAGAAGAACTTTTGCAGGCCATTGAAGAATATATGATCTATTACACGACCAAGCGCGTACAGAGAAACCTGAACGTAATGACACCAATGGAATACCACGAAACTAAGTTGAAGGAAGCAGCATGAAAACTGCCCGGCAGGAATACCGGGCAGGAAAAACTTTTTGTTTTTTCAATTGTCTACTTGACGGGTCGCACACCAAATCAAGGGGTTTCCGTCACCCGGGGGGATGCGTTCCGGGTGATGGGAGCCCTTCTATTATTCTCTGGGGGAACATATCCAGACCTCCGGTAGAGGCAGGGTTGTGGCTACGATTTTACTTTTTTCGCAAACGAGTCAATGATTTTACTATTTTGGGTAGGTTGTGGCTATGATTATACTGAGAGGAAAAATTCGGAAATTTGCCATCTTGTCCTTCCATCAAAATGAGCATATAAACTGGATGAGTTCGAAGCCTTTCTGGATGAGCACCAGGAGCCGGTGACGGACAACGATGAAGGGCTGGTCCGGCAGCTGATCGAGAAGATCACGGTCTATGATGACCACCTTGCCTTCGAGTTCAAATCCGGCCTTGAGACAGAAGTTCAGATGTAAGCACTCAGCCATCACGCAGGCGCTCCTCCGGGGCGCTTGTTTTTTTTTTGCCTGCGCGGTAGAAAAGTTCACAAGAGGGTGCTATACTTATAAAGTCATAGGTTGATATTTGAAAGAGGTGAACGGATGCTCCAAAACAACATAGAACTGGATCTGAAAACAAAGCTGATCGAGAGTGGTACGACCCAGACGGAGGTCGCGGAGAAGGTCGGAGTATCCCTTGCCTATGTGAACCGCATCACCAAGGGCCGGGAGCAGATCGTGAATAAGACCTTCGTGAAGATGATGGACGAGCTCGGCTATGATGTAGAACTAACATATAAGAAAAAGGCAGCCGACTGAGGCAGCGGCAAATCGGGATTTGCAGAGGTAATACTATGATCGATTATGGATTAAAAGGCAGAGTAGTCTTGATCACAGGGGTGAATAACCCACAGGGGATCGGTGCAGCGACAGCTTTGGCGTTTGCACGCGAAGGGGCAAAACTGGTTCTGGTGTATAAAAAGGTAGACCGGCCGTTTGATAAGGATAAGACTGGTAAAAACGGGGTGGACAGATATTATGCAGCCAATGCAGGGGATGCGGATCATTTAGAAAGATTGCTCCGGGAAATGGATGCAGAATATCTGATCCTCGAAAGAGACATTTCCGATGAGAATGCCGTAAAGGATATCTATACGGCAGCTGTTGACAGGTTCGGCAGAGTTGACATCCTGGTCAATAATGCGGCAGTCGATGACGAAAACGGGCTTGATACCATAGAGAAAATCACCCAAAACGTGATCGACGATACCTTTGCGGTCAATGTACGGGGAAGTGTTTTGATGATCAGAGAACTGGTCAGCCATCGAGGGGATTTCGGGAGGGTCATCAACCTTTCCACGGACGCTGCACAGATCTTCGCGGGCCAGATCACATATGGAGCGAGCAAGGCGACGCTCGAAGCGCTTACCCGCAGCATTGCTCTCGAGGTGGCGAAGTATGGAATCACCGTGAACAGCGTTGCCCCTGGGCCCACACAGACAGGATGGATCGATGAGGAGTTCGAAAAGGTCGTTATTCCTTTGATTCCAATGGGAAAACTGATAAAGCCGGAAGATATTGCGGATACGATCCTGTTTTTGGCAAGTGAGAAAGCAGGAATGCTTACGGGGCAGGTCATTAAGGTTTCCGGCGGACATGCCCTCTAACTTCGGATTTGCGGAGTAGTTATGAGCAATATCATAAGGCTGAATGAAACAGTGCCAAATAACGGATGGATCGTCATGTCCAATCAGGGAATGGATTGTTTTCTTGATCTTTTGATCACGGCAGCAGACGTTTTTGAAAAGACGGAGCATCAGAAGAAACTGATATCATTTCTAAAAGATCAGAAAGGCATATCTTGCATAAGGATGGGTACTATAAACCGGAAGAGATTGTATTGATGCCGATCCCGGGATCCGGAAGTAAAGAGTTCCTGTTTTGCGTAAAGATGTATTGCGAAATGTGATAAAGCAGAAAACACAAAATGTTCACAGATATTATTAGCGCTCTCTATTGACGAGTGCTAATAATAGTGATATAACATAATCAGAACAAAGGAACAGAGAAGATCAGAGCTGATCCAAACCCTCCTTCCCTTGCTCAGAAACATAAAATGTTATTGAGTAAAGGAGGTATCATTATGTTAGTACCGAGTATTTTTGGAGAAAACCTGTTTGACGACTGGTTCGATGCTGATTTTCCACAGTGGCCTGAATTCAGGGATCTGGATAGGGCAGAAAGAAAGCTTTACGGCAGGCATGCGGACAGGCTGATGAAGACAGATGTCCATGAGCATGACGATCATTATGAAGTAGATATTGATCTGCCTGGATTCAAAAAAGAAGAAATCAAATTGGAACTGAATAATGGCTATCTGACGGTTGGTGCTTCCAAAGAGCACGATCAGACAAATAACGGTAAAGCAATCCGCAAGGAGCGGTATTCCGGTTCGATGAGCAGAAGCTTTTATGTTGGAGAGGGCATAAAAGAGGAAGATGTACATGCGAAGTTCGAACATGGTGTCCTGCATCTGGAGCTTCCGAAAGAAAAAACACCGGAGGTACCGGAAAAGAAACTGATTCAGATCGAAGGATAAATACAGAAGTCTAATATTTATGGAGGTGTTGAACCATCTGGCGAGACGCCTCTTTTTTTGAGAAAAATGTTATCGCCTTTATTCAGTTATTTACTTCTCGTGTTAAAGAAGGCTCTTTCATGGAGGTAAAAAAGAATGCTACAGAACATGTAAAATTCAAAACACTTCCTTCAGTAAAAGTAGCAAGCTGCATGGTAAAAGGCGGATATGAGCAGATGCCCGATGTTTATGGAGCGGTAATCGCATGGGCCAATGAAAATGGTTATGAATATGATGGATCTATGTTCAACATTTATCATGTCAGCCCACATGAAACGAATAATCCCGATGAATTTGTCCACTGAAGTTTGCTATACGGTGAAATGACAATTTCAGAGAGATAATGCAGACCAAAGCTCCTCACTACCAACCGTCAGTGGGGAGCTCCTTTTATGTTTGTTCTTGCGGCTGTTTTTGCAATGTTGACAAAGTCCATATACTCGGATAAAATTTAGCCAAACAGTCGGTTGATAATAGTCCGTATACTCGGTTCGCTTATGATATAAAAGGAGATTATAAGTGAAAGAATACTATCAAAGAGTTTCAGATAAGGTATTGCTGGAACACTTAGAGTCTAAAGGGGCAGTATTGATTGAAGGAGCTAAATGGTGCGGAAAAACTACCTCGGCAAAGCATATTGCAAAGAGCGTCATAGAAATGGACCGTCCGGATATGACGGAGCAATATCAACAAATGGCAAGAATAAAGCCCTCAAATCTCCTTGAAGGTAAAGTCCCGCACTTGATTGATGAATGGCAGATTGCAACGAATATCTGGAATGCAGTGCGATATGAGGTGGACCGAAGAGGTGAATTTGGTCAATTCATTCTTACCGGTTCTTCTGTTCCGGCAAAGTTGGATGAAAGTATGCACACGGGAACAGGACGGATTGTACGCATGCGTATGAGACCGATGTCTTTGTTTGAATCCAGAGATTCCAGTGGACATGTATCATTATGCGATATGTTTAACGGAAAAGATATATCAGCTATAGACGATCACTGTATTGAGGATATTGCTTTCATGATTTGTCGGGGAGGTTGGCCTGCAGCGTTGAATCATTCAGAGAAAGTCGCTTTGAAGCAAGCCTTCGACTATTATGATGCAGTCATAAATGACGATATTTCCAGAGCAGATGGTGTGAAACGGGACCCTGAGAGAACAAAGCGAGTCATGAGATCGTATGCCAGAAATGTTTCGACACAGGTCTCTCTGGAAACCATCCGAACAGATGTGATAAGTAATGATATAGAAACCTTTGACAAGGAAACTCTATATAGCTATTTGAATGCTTTGAAGAGGATTTTTGTCATCGAAGACTCTCCGGCATGGAATCCAAATCTGCGGTCAAAGACAGCGATTCGCACATCGGACACAAGATATTTTGTTGATCCGTCTGTGGCGACCGCAGCGCTTGGTATCGGTCCCGTGGATCTGATCAATGACCTGGAACTGATGGGCTTAATATTTGAAAACCTGTGCGTCAGAGATCTAAGGATATATGCTGAAGCCCTGGATGGCACCGTTTATCACTACAGAGATAAAACAGGTCTTGAATGTGATGCTGTGATTCATTTGAGAAACGGCAGATATGGTTTGGTTGAAGTGAAGCTGGGTGGAGACAAGTTGATCAATGAAGGGGCTGAGAACCTTAAGAAACTGGCTGGCAGAATTGACACAGAAAAAATGCGTGATCCGGCCTTTATGATGGTTTTATGCGGAGTGGCTCCATTTGCCTATAAACGTCAGGATGGAGTGTATGTTGTTCCAGTTGCATGTCTGAAGGATTAATGACATTGACTTCCGATTTCCTGTCAATTGTAATATGAAAGATGCACCTAAATTGTTGCCCGCAGGGAACGACGTTGAGTGCGTAGTATTGATGTCACGAGCCGAGTAGACCATTTAGATGTCAGGATGATTTGGAGGAATGAAAAATGGCTTTTGATTATAAGAAGGAATATAAGGAATTCTACATGCCAAAGAACAAGCCGTCTATCGTGACGGTACCTAGCATGAACTATATTGCCGTTCGCGGTCATGGCGATCCGAATCAGGAAGGCGGCGAATATAAGCAGGCAATCGGTCTGCTGTATGGCATTGCCTTTACAATCAAGATGAGTAAAAAAGGAGATCATCAGATTGAGGGGTATTTCGACTATGTAGTGCCGCCGCTGGAGGGATTCTGGTGGCAGGACGGCATATCGGGAATCGACTGTACTCACAAGGAAGACTTCAACTGGATCTCTGTGATCCGTCTGCCGGACTTTGTTACAAAGGCCGACTTCGACTGGGCCATTGCTGAGGCAACAAAGAAAAAGAAACAGGATTTCTCGATGGTGGAGTTCCTGACTTATGATGAGGGATTATGCGTCCAGTGCATGCATATAGGATCCTATGATGATGAGCCTGTTACTGTTCAAATGATGCATGAATTTATGGAAGAGCAGGGCTATAATCTGGATATCACGGATCAGCGCCTGCACCATGAAATTTACCTGAGTGATGCAAGGAAAGTCCCACCGGAAAAGCTGAAAACTGTGATCAGGCATCCAATAAAGAAGCGGGGAGAATAATGAAACTAAAAAACGTACTGATCGTCGTTAAGGACATCGAGAGATCCAGACAATTCTACCATGATCTGTTCGGCCTCGAGATGATTCTTGACAATGACGGCAATATGATCCTGACGGAAGGGCTAGTGCTGCAGAACGAAAAATACTGGAAAGAGTTCCTTGGTAAAGAGGTTGTTCCAGAGAATAATTCCTGTGAGCTCTATTTTGAAGAACGTGACATAGAAGGCTTTGTGGAAAGGCTGGAGAGCTATTATCCAGCTGTAAAATATGTCAACAGGCTCATGACGCACAGCTGGGGGCAGAAGGTCATACGCTTCTATGATCCGGATGGGAATCTGATAGAAGTAGGGACACCGACGTAAAATGGCGAATATTATAAAATGTAGGTATCAAAAATCTATCCACTGCAGTTTCAGAAAGTTGAGCGTAATGAGTGTATGAAAACAGGGATGAAGGAAGCAGCCATTGCTCTTTGGAGGAGACGGTAGAGACAGAAATACAGTGGTTGTGAGAGGCACGTATGAGAGTCTATCAGCCGGAGCGGGTTGGAATGACAGCAAGTGGATGGAGGAATAAAAGTGTTTGAGAAAAAACTGTTTCGCTCGGATATGCTTAAGTGTGTGCTCTGTCAGGACGCCCCGTGTTCAAGCTCCTGCGGAAAACTTGACCCGGCAGGTCTGCTGCGAAGCATCTGGTTTGACAATGAGAAAACCGCTGCTTCGAAATTCCCGACAGTTAATCCTTGCCTGAGCTGCTCCGCGCCTTGTGAGACTGCCTGTGTCCGGCCGCATGAGGTTCCCATCCGGGAGTTGATGACGCGGCTGCACAATGAGGTAAAGCCGGAGCTGGAGCTCCCGCTGCCGGAAGAGGAAAGCAGGCTTCACACGGATCTGTGCGGTGTTCCGCTGGATAATCCTTTCCTGCTCTCGTCCTCTGTGGTGGCCAGCACCTATGACATGTGCGAGCGCGCCTTTGAGGCGGGCTGGGCAGGCCTTGCATTCAAAACCATCTGTTCCTTCGACATACACGAAGCTTCGCCACGCTTTTCCGCTATCACGGGAGATAACGGCAGCATAATCGGCTTCAAGAATATCGAACAGCTCTCCGATCACAGCGTAGCGGAAAACATGGAGATCTTCCGCCGGCTGAAAAAGAAATATCCCGGCAAATTCATTCTGGGCTCCATCATGGGGCAGAATGACGCGGAGTGGGAAGAGCTGTCCAGGCTCTGCGAGGAAAACGGCGCGGATGCCATTGAGCTGAACTTCTCCTGCCCCAACATGGTGGATGGCGGCCTCGGCTCGGACATCGGTCAGGTCCCGGAGCTGGTGGAGCGATTCACCGCTGCGGCAAGACGAGGGACAAGGCTTCCGATCCTTGCCAAGCTCACGCCAAATGCGGCGACTATGAGCCCGGCAGCCGAGGCAGCAAGGCGCGGTGGTGCAAATGGAATCTCTGCCATCAATACGATTAAGAGTATTATCGGAGTAAATCCCCATACTTACGTTTCCTCCCCTGCAGTGCACGGGATGTCTGCCGTGGGCGGTTACAGCGGCAGTGCGGTCAAGCCCATTGCCCTGCGTTTCATCGCGGAGCTGGGGCAGAATCCTGCGCTTCAGGGCATGCACTTCAGCGCCATGGGCGGCGTGGAGAACTGGTCAGACGCACTGGAATTCATTTTGCTTGGCGCGGGCAGCGTTCAGGTCACGACAGCCGTGATGCAGTATGGTTATCGCATTATCGACGATCTCAAAGCCGGGCTCAATTACTACCTTGCGGTAAAAGGTTTTTCAAGCGTGAAAGAGGCCACAGGGCTTGCATTGGATTCTGTCAGCGAAACAACTGACGTATTGGAACGGGACACGGTAGTCTTTCCAAAATTCAGTCGTGAAAAGTGCATTGGCTGTGGAAGATGCGAGATCTCCTGTGCAGATGGCGGTCACCAGGCGATTCGATTGAACGAGGGAAGAAGACCGATCCTGGACGGAAAGAAATGTGTGGGTTGTCATCTCTGTGTACTGATTTGTCCGGAGCGGGCGATTTCTTCGAGCAGAAAACGCATTTCACGAGCATAAGCAATTACTTGCAGGATGCTGCTTCCAAAAGGATGACAATTGTACAACGTGGACGGGTTCCTAAAGTAACACTTTAAAATACAACCGGCGCAAGCAGTAAAGGCCGAGGGAGAAATCTTTCGGCCTTTTTATATGAAAAAGGGTTCTCTCTCGTTTAACAGGAGAGGTTTTTCATTCAAACAGCAGGGGTTGCCATGTGGAGACGGTTGTCTAACTTTCCAAGGGAAACATACGAGCAGATCTCTGGAGACTCCGAAGAAAAAGGAGGATGCAATCATTGACGCCTGCATTTTATGATGTATCGGCCTCGCTTCATAGGCTTTTTCGCATAAAGAGAAACCGAGCCTGTCAACGGATATGAAGCAACCAGTATCTCGCAGCTCGCCGATGCGGTAGGTATCCGTAAGGCATCCCTTTACAGCCATTTTGCCAATAAGCAGGATATTCTGGATACTGTTGTCGAAACCGTTCTGAAAGGATATGCGGACCATTCGATCTTTGTATGTGCCGACTGGGACGATCCGGAATTCACCAGAGATAAGACCGGCATGACTGCAGAAAATGTGGCAAAGCTCATCCAGGGACAGATGCGATACATCCTGCATGACCCGCATATCAGCAAGGGCAGGAAGATGCTCATGATCGAGCAGTTCCGCAATGCAGAACTGGCAGAGCTTCAGACGAAGCAGAACTATGGTGACGTCCTGAACTATTTTACAGGGATGATGAGATTCCTGATCCGTGAAGGAACCTTGAGAAATGCAGACACCGAGATTATGGCAGCGCAGTTCTCATCTCCGATTACCGTCTGGATCAACCTGTGCGACCGGGAATCGGAGCGCGAAGATGAGGTAATGGAACTGGTCAGGAAACATGTGATGCAGTTTTTTGAAATCTATCAGAAATAGATCCATTTGAATGGGGATTTACGATGGCCGGTCAGATCGGAGACGGCTGACCGGTTTTCTTTGTTTGCGCGCCATGGGCGCGCTCTTACGGGTGAAAGTCCCGAGTACGCGTAGGCAACGACGAAGTACATAGCTGAACAGCAAGGGTGTCCGCCACGAGGTGGAATCTGAAGGAAGCTGTAGGCAAACCCTTGGCCTGACGAACAGGAACCACATATAAGGCTGGGAAATAGGGATAAGTCGGCAAAGAGCGATGAAGTCCAAAAGTTGCTGGAAGTACCAGTAAATGTGGCAGGTAGATGAGGGGAAAGAGCGTGCACCTTAAGCGTGGAGATCTCACAGGCGGTCTCATTAGCCGTAGTAACAACGAACTGTG
>JNKK01000067.1 GCA_000702845.1 Lachnospiraceae bacterium FE2018 | reverse complement strand
ATGGGCTCTGCTGACTTCTCACAGTTCGTTGTTACTACGGCTAATGAGACCGCCTGTGAGATCTCCACGCTTAAGGTGCACGCTCTTTCCCCTCATCTACCTGCCACATTTACTGGTACTTCCAGCAACTTTTGGACTTCATCGCTCTTTGCCGACTTATCCCTATTTCCCAGCCTTATATGTGGTTCCTGTTCGTCAGGCCAAGGGTTTGCCTACAGCTTCCTTCAGATTCCACCTCGTGGCGGACACCCTTGCTGTTCAGCTATGTACTTCGTCGTTGCCTACGCGTACTCGGGACTTTCACCCGTAAGAGCGCGCCCATGGCGCGCAAACAAAGAAAAGCCAGCCACCGAAGTGACTGACTTCTCTAAAAACCTTGTGTTAAATCAATCTCCGTCTCCTCCACAGCAGTACGCCCGCTCCAAGGATCAGGATGCTGCCGAGAACCGTATATGGCCGTGTGCCGGGGCCGCCGGTGTTCGGAAGGGCTGCGCCGGGTGTATTTGGTACAATAAATGTTGCAGGAACAGCAGGTGAAGCCTGAATATTGTTCGTCTCATCTGCTTCTATTGCTTCCGTTGCAGCATTATATATTACCGAATTACTTGTACCATTTGTATTGCTGATCTCTCCTGTCCTTACTTCGAACACAACGGGTGTTTCATCGATGATCACATATCCTGAAGGAGGTGTAATCTCCGTCAATCGATAATAACCGGCTTTTAATCCTGTCAGCGTGATTCCTTCTGCATTTCCCGGAACTGTAAAGCGGCCGTTATTATCAAGCTGAGCAACTACATCTCTTGAAACGGTCTGCCAAGTGTCTTCCTCATTTTGCTTATATTCCAGTTCGAATACAGCATCCGGAAGATAATTAGTGCTGTTTTCTTCATCATCCGTCTTAAGTATCCTTACTTCAGCCGAACATTCTGTATTAGTAATATCTGTTGTAGTTGTAATTTTTCCAGTCGGGCCGGAAGCTGCTGAAGAATCATATCCCACATCATAATTATCCGACTTCCCGTCAGTTACAGCTTCTCCATTAATACTGATTTCCTCGATCCTGTATTTGTACACTCTGAAACTGTAAGTAGTATGCCCGTCATGATCTTCAGTTATACGCTGATATGTTGGCAACCCATTCAAATACGCAGTCCATCCGTCATTGTCGCCAAACACCTGATCTGGTCTGATATTACAGGTTGACAGTTCCTCGACTAATTGCGGTGTCGTCCCTTTCTTCATAGAATAAACAAGAGTTTCGGTAACAGCATTATCATCTATGAGTGCGTCACGCATTGAAGTAACAGATGAATAATAGTTCTTTCCCGGCTCTACAGTTACATTCATGTTCCACTTGCCTGCTTCTACGGGATTGTCACTTATCCATACCGCATCAGTTTTCCAGGGCTGAAGTCTGAACTCAACCGGAGTTTCCGCATCTGCATCTCTGGCAGTATAGGTATTACTTGCCGCATTCGGAGCATATCCCTGTTGGCTTTGATTGTTTGTAGGAACTCTGTTTGTGAGCTGAAGAGCACTGCCGCTTTGACTCCAAAGCGATACATTAGAATTCAACCTGATTCTCTTATACGCGTTTCCAACATTTTCTGCGCGTGAGAAAGTAAAATCAACATCGCTTCCCGGTTCTACATAATAAACACCGCTTAATGGATTCCTGTTGTTTACTTCATTAGAATTACCATCGTAAAGATCCCATTTTACAGGAACATACGCCTCCGCAGAATCAACACTGATTTTTACCAGGATCTCATCATCAGCAGACGGCTCCCGACCGTTTAAGTTAGACCAAATCTTATTAACAGTCAGATTCTCTTTAACGTCCATATTCGATGGAGCAGGATTGTAAATTTCGTCGTAATAATTTTTTATTTCGACCTCTGAAGTCTGATTATATATAACTGTCGTTTCTTCTTCAGTTACACTTTCTTCGACATTCCAAAGGAATCCTGATATAGCTACATCTTCCTCTCCTGTCATCTCAGTAATTGTATACTCACCGATCGGAATGCCGCTGATTTCCAAAGGAGAAGATTTACTTACATTGAAGCCATACGCCTCATCCCCAAAGGAGACCATGTCACTCTGGAGATATTTGTTCTCACTATTCCTAATAGTTACCTTGAAATTCCTGTCATCATTTCCGGTTACATCGCCAAGAAGATCCTTTGTCACTTTTATATTGCCCGTTTTTTTCAGATTGTTGGCAGTAATATCAGCGTCAAAATCTATCTTATTGTTAGAATCTCCCAGAAGATGATTATCTGAATCCTTGAATACAGCATCAAAATTTTCAGGACTGCAGCCAGTTTCCTCAAGGAAGTAACGATACACATACCGTGTAAACGCCGTTGTTTCATCAGTGTACAGTTCAGCTTCTTCGATTGCCGGAAGATGATGCAGCACTGTCCTCCAATCATTCTCCGCATCAAGATGAACAGGAATCTCAAAGCCATAGTCCAGCTTCACTTCCATATCATTTTCGTCGTTGATATCTGACAAACGGAAGCCCTCTGCTCCACCGACTACATACTGCGCCCCATCTTCCAGAGTAATCTCTTTCGTCTGATCCGCAGTAATTGGAATCGCGAATAAGTGTTCACTGTTTTCCGATGAATTGTCATAGCTGTATACATCATTATCGAACTTTATATTTTCAGCGTTTGTATTGGGTTTGATATGACAGAAAATCCTCATATTCCAGCCCCTTGGTACACGCAGTTTCTGTTTCTCTTCGCTGCCGGTGTTCAGTGTGATTTCAACCCAATCTGTTGTACCAGCAGGGAAATTTCTGTATTCTTCATACACGTAACGCTTTAATACAAAGTCAGCATAAGCATTGCTGAGATCCACATCAGCAGGCCACGTCTTGTGAAGAGTTATATCTATGGATTTTTTCTCCTCACGATTATCAGGTGTATTGTTTACGATAATACTATAATCATCAATTGCATTTCCGTTTTCACCAGCATCCTGAATGTAATGAAGAGTAAACTGTTCATCTCCTATTGTTTCGACAGGATTGGGATAATATTCAGGATCCTGCCACTGGTATTTGATTGTATTATCACTTGTCTGTTTAACTAAATAAGCAATCTCTCTTACAGAATACTGAATCCTGTATTCAGTATCATTTTGTGTACAGTACATTGGAAGCCCATTAAAAGATCCCTGACCGGCATGATCACTGGATACGGTCAGCTTCTTTCCCTCGACAGGCTCAAATGTTGTTACTGCTTCATCGCTTTCCACATCTATCAATCTGGAAAGGAGCTGTAATGTAGCAGTCCAATAATATGCGTCCGGAGCATGATCAGTGTCGATATCCCAGTATTTTTCAAAAGGAATATTGAGGAGTTTACGGTTTATAATCACCCGTTCCACATTCTCGTCGGTCGCAAGCGTTTTAGGATTAGTAATCACATTTCCGCTGCCGTCTTTATATATGGTTTCAAAATCAGAGGGTATTCTGGATTCTTCGACTTCAGTTATATAATATTTGTAAGAATAGAGAATACCATCTTTGAGCTCCTGGACAGGGAATTTCCCTTCGTCATCTGTTCCGATAAACAATCCAGAGTCAAAAACACCTTCAGTTTCACCATTTGTGAGAATCAAATGGTCACATTCAAAATTGTCCGGTTCATCTGTATGAATTACTTCTCGTTCTATCTGCGTGTTCTGGGGCGCTCTTCCTGTTGCAGAAAGACTGGTAAATGCTGTTTCATTTCCATATTGCAGCCAATTATCATAGAAATAAACTGTGACAGTCTGACCTTCTGTCGGCATAGTTACATTAACAGTACCGTTGTCTTGAATATTCTCGGTAACAGTTCCGTTTTGCCCTATTCTATATCTTCGCCAGTTCCAATTGTTATTATTATGTCCATCTTTATAGTTGTAAGAGATAGTAGCTGGAGTATTAATCACATAACTATATGATTGATTATTATACAGACCATAAATTGTCTGTCCATTATTAGCCTGATAATAATAGCCAATTTTTAAAGTAGAAGTTTTCTCTGGTTCCCCCTCCTCAGTAATTATTTCAGTATACGATTTAAGCCTGTGTACCTCAAATTCAGCTTTGTAACTATTATCCGGAGTAATCGAATCACCTGTCACATCTTCCCACTGTTTCTCAACCGACAGTTCTATTGGTTCAATCGGCTCATTATAGATGACGGGGATCGCAGGCTCCTCGCCTATTGTTTCGATAGTTTCTCCGGCAGAATCTTTTATTATGAACTGATACACTCCGTGTTCATTTGGTTCACCGAGTTCAAGCGTATAAATATTCGAATTCTTCTTATAACCCGGAAGCTCCCGAATCTCTTTGAGATAATATTTCTGGTCTGTTGTCAGAACAGCCAAATCGTCTATTTCTATCAAACCGGATGCATTGGAACTGATCGTTCTTACAGGGTCTCCGTTACATTCAGGATCTGTATAAAGACCGAATTCAACACCTTCCAACGGCGCTGCAGGATTTCCGGAAGAATCATATTTTGCTACCGTTGCTTCTCCCTTTGCACTGATCAGAGGAAGGTTGAAAGAAATCTTACAGTTCGAATACATACCTCCGCGTTCAAAATAGAACACATCAATCCTGTGGGATTTGAACGGAGAGTCATCCCATGTTTTGTTTGATCCACCCTCAACCTGTGTCTTCTCAAAAGCAGCAGTAAGAGAACTGCTCGTCCCAAGAGCACTTCCATTTCCTCCTGTAACAGTCTGCGCGCCTGAAACAGTGATCTTGTCATTTGTAAAATCAATCTCACCGGAAACCTGTTCATGTATTCCGCCGATATCCAGCACCAGAACGCCGTCAATGAATACCCACATGTCATCGTCGCCGCTGAAGCGGAACACTATATCATCTGCTGTTGTAGTCGTATCATCTTCGGGAAGATAGAAATTACCTGTCATGTTTACACCGAAATGGTGATTATAATGACCTAAGTTACCGTTGTTATAAGATTTATGACCGTCAAAGTTTTGGAAACCGCTTCCATATCCATGGATACAGGTGCAGTCAGAATATTCATTAAACGGGAAGAATCCTACTTTTTCATTATCTTTGGTTCCTTCTTCATTATGTGAATCACTGTATACCTTAAATGTTCCCTCATCTCCCTGATTGGGATCATAATAAGCGTAATACTTGTTGCTGTCATATTCATAGTATCCAGTAGAATCCTGCTCGAACCAATGATTGACATCAGAGTATACTGTCTTTCCATTAAACTCTGAATCGTCAAAGAGGTACTGTAAACTGTTTCCCGACTGTAAGACCGGATAGTTATTTGCGTCCAGTTCTGTTTTTAGAATACCCTGTTGAGCTGTACGTCCTCCGCTGAAGTCATTAATGCCATTTCCTGTTTTGTTTCCGTATGAGAAGAACAGGAGCTCACGATGACTGTTGTTTGCAGGATTAACATTAATCCCGACATAAGAAGGATTATTGTTGCCATGGTCTACGTTATCAATTGAATCTCCGTTACTATTATCCGGTCCATAATCAAACAGATTTATTGTAAGACCTGCAGATTTTGTATCCGCAGTATTAACAAGAGCTGGATTTGAAACTTTCATTGGTTTACGGAGTTCCATCCACTCATCAGAGTTATTTGTAGCTCCGTTTTGCTCATAAGCCCAGAAATTACCATTATAATTGTTCAACGCAACATTATTTTCATTTGTAAAACGATACTTTCCGTCCTGTTCGGTAACATTTATAATTCCCGCTTCATCTCTGGAAACGATCTGTACAGACCAGTTGGAGGAATTTGTACCATTAATTTTCAGGTAATGTTCACCGTAGTGAATATAGTACTTACCGTCCTCAACATATTCAAACGTCCATGCTGCAGCATCCTCGTTACATATCTTAACGCCATCCTTTGTGTCGACATTAACTGCTTTACCATCAATATAACCGCTGGACGTTGTAGATCCGAGTGCTGAATACCTATAGTTTTTATAGCTCACAATAGCAAATGATTTGCTGTGAAGACCCATTGGATCATTGACCTGCATATCAGTCATTCGAATCGTGAATTCCTCACCATCCTTCATTGTCACAGTCAATGTTTCTTCAGTGTCAAACGGCTGTACACTAATCAAAGCCCAGTCGCCGGCTTTCACTTCCTTCGCATTGATCTCCGCGATCTGTTCTTCCGTCAGTTCCGCGCTGTATTCTACTTCCAGACCACGACTTTCCTTAATCTGCCCAACCGTAGTATCTGCATCAACCTTGCTGACATCCACAAGTTCAGGATTGCTGAATTCCACAGAAGCCACGTCCGCCACAAACTTCTTCGACGCATCGCTGACTACCACATCACCCAGTGTGAGCGATGTGTTTTTATCGGAATGTAGGCCATTCTCTTCTGCCTCTTCGTTAGTAGCGTTTTCGTCGACAGTACCAACGATTTCAACGGCGTTTTCTTCAGCATTTTCTGTAATTACCGACCCGTTTTCATCCTCATTTTCCCCAGCATTCGTATCATCAATTATACCCAGCACTTCTACGAGGTCTGTAAAGCTAACAAATCCGCCACCTGGAAGGCTGAACTGGTACACTTTGCCGTTCACGGAGTACTCGAAGTCCACTGTATACACGATTGAAAATACAGAGAATCCTTCTGTGGAGAAACTGACGGTATCATCCTCTGAAGAACTGTCAATGACAACCGGAGTTTCCCGCGTTCCTTCAAAGTGAACAACCTGTGAATTTTCTTCCTCCTGTTCTTTATCAAGCAGCCGGATCTTTACATCCACGGGACCCTGCAGATTAACTTTCTCCTCATTCTCATCAAGAATAGAGATATCAAGCAGCTTAATATAATCAAGAGCGGAAACATCACTGTCAACTGCAGATGCTGTCTGTTTTACATAAGAATCATATGAAGCATTATCTTCGGCTATCTCGCTGACCTTTAAATGAGCACCTGCAGGGATACCTGCAGCATCATCGTAGGTCACGGTGACTTCATAGGTACTTCCATCACCGGCCACAAACGGTGCTGTGATCTTCCCGGTTCCCACAATCGCAGTCACCGGAATCTCAGCAGCTTTCATCTGCACGCCGTTGATGTGTGTCTCATCGCCATAGACGAATGCATCGTCATTTACTTCTGGTATACCTTCGCCGAACTGCACTGCCTGGACGACGGTCCCTTCTTCGATCGCTTCGGAATTCTTATAAGCGATATCAACATCTACTTCTGCTTCGGGTGTTACAACTTCACCGTCGCTCACGATATCGACATCGAAGATCTTTGCATAATTAATAGAGGCAGAGTTATCTTCCAGAATATCTTTTGCTTCTTCCATATAATTCTGGTAAGCTCTGGATGTCTCCGTGATCTCTTTGACCTGCAGTTCCGCATGCGCCGGAATGTTTGCATTTGCATCGTAGGTGACGGTCACATTGTAATCACCGTCTGATGTCATCAGGACACCGCTGCCGTCCGCCGCAACATTGTTACCCGTCCCATCGTTTTCGTCAGCAAGACCAAAGCCGGCTTCACTGCTGTACTCGCCTTCGAAACCATTCATGATCTCGCCATTCTCATCAACCGTCTCGCTCTCAACAATGGCAAACGGAGAAAACCTGCCTGTCTTGAACAGCATCGTGTTCTCGTTGTTCTCAATCGTATCCGGCTGTTCGTCTATGATGGAAATGTCCTTCTTCTCGATGACGTCGGCACTCTTGATTTCGCCGGTTTTGTCGTTTTCATTTACATGAACCAGTACCGGATTCTCGATCTCACGAACTTTGTCGGAAGTAATTCGTACCTCAACCTTCTTTGCCGGCTGGATCTTCTGTCCTTCCTTATTAAAGAAGTTAATGTCAATTGCCTGGTACTGTACGACTCTGGTGTCATCCGCATTCAGACCGGATTCGACGGCAGCTTTCTTAATCGCTGCCTCGATGGCATCTTCCATGTCCTGCAGTCTCTGCGGATCGATATTACTCAGAACCACTTCTGCTTTCATGACAGTGCCGGCCGGGAAGGCATTCTCTTCCGCGTCGACTTTTACTTTGACCTGTTTCTCAACAGTGTTGCCTTCTTCGTCGATGATTTCGTTAAACTTGACAGTCTGTTCGAATTTCTGTGCCGGCATTCCTTCTTCCGCATCGTTAATATCGGCATCAGAAACAGACGGAGCAGCTTCTGCCTCCGTCTGTGTGTGTTCAGTTACACCTGCAGCCTGTGAAGTTCCCTGGTCAGCAGATGTGCTGACTGTCTGCGCTGCTGCCGGAACCTCAAGCTCTTCCTCGATCTCTTCTGCCGCAGATTCATCTGCAGCAACAGCCTCAACTTCTGATTCAGATTCTTCTGCCGGAGCTGCCTCTGCTTCCAGCGATACCGGCTCTGCTTCAGCCATAGCGTCACCGGAGACCGTCTCCTCCAGCGTCATGCCTGGTTCATTCTCAGCTGCTTTTCGCTCGAGTGCGACTGCAGGCATAATAAGCGTATACACCATTACGAACGTAATGATGATCGCCAGTGCGGATACCGATTTTCTTTTGCTCTTCATGAATCGGCGGCTTATGATGCGGAATAAGTCTTTCATTGTCATCTACCTCTCTGAGTTTTTCTGCTAATGATACTCTGTGCTGCAGTATTAAATCACATCACATTTTTTGTTTTATGGTGCCTGTCATCCTAAATATATGCCCCGAATTTCCGGAAGCTGACAGACAAGCATACCGTCTCTATAACAGTTTTCATCATGAATATGTTCTGCCAGTCTGCTATTCCGAAAACAAGCACTTTTCTGTCCGGCGGGTATTATTTCCATCCACAT
>JNKK01000066.1 GCA_000702845.1 Lachnospiraceae bacterium FE2018 | reverse complement strand
CTGAGAATGTGTATCTGGAAGCACTGGAAGACTCCGCAGAACAGAGCAAAGAATCTGATGAAGCTTGGAATCGACCGCAATACTGCATACCGAGTTGCCTACACTGGGAGTAGAATTGCCTTTGTTTGCAATAAGGGGGCGGTTAATGTGGCGATAAACAACAAGAGATTAGCCGAATTTGGGCTAATCTCCATGGCTGACTACTACGCAGAAAGGCGTGTCACTTGTTAAGTTGGTTGAACCGCCGTGTACCGAACGGTACGCACGGTGGTGTGAGAGGACGGGGAAATATCAATTTCCCCTCCTACTCGATTAATACGAAAGCTGAAAAAGAGGAGACCAAAGATGCAGTTAGATGAAATCAGAAGATGTCTGGCCGGCCGCAAGGCGGAGCGGATCCAGCCGCCGGGCGCGAAATCTTCAGCGGTTTTAATTCCGCTGCTGGAACAGGACGGCGAAGTTTCCGTTTTATTTGAGCGGCGCAGCCCGGATGTCCGGCAGGGCGGCGAGATCTGTTTTCCCGGGGGCAGGATTGAGCGCAGCGAAGCGCATGATTTACCGCTGTGTTCAGCGGCCGGCGAAAAGGGACAGAACCCCGCGCCGGATGCCGGAACCGTTCTATACGAACGTCCTGAGGATGCAGCTGCGAGAGAAACTGCCGAGGAGCTTCTGATTTCGCGGGACCAGATTGAAATCGTTGCGCCGATGCACTGCATGGCAGGTCCCGGCGGAGCGGAGGTAATTTCTTTTATGGGAATTCTTCATGGCTACCGGAAGACTTTTTCCGCTGCCGAAGTGGCGGAGGTGTTTTCTGTTCCGCTCAGCTGGTTCGCCGCGCATCCCCCGCAGATCCACAGGGCACGTATGCGGCTGGAGACAGAAGAAGATTTTCCCTGGCATCTTATTCCCGGCGGCAGGAATTATCCGATGCGGAGCGTTCCGCGCAGGTTTTATTTTTATGAGACAGAATACGGCGTCATCTGGGGGATGACCGCAGAGCTTCTCTCTCACTGCCTCTCTGTGCTGAAAATCCTTTGATTTTCCTGTACAGAGAACCCGGGCAGAGACCGCAGGATAACCGTCGGCAGTTCCTGATTTACGGGACGTACCGGATAGGGTATACTGAGCATAGAAAAAGTTATCGAATCTTTACACAGGCAGGAAACAGGTAAAAAGGAGAGCGCAGCGTATGGATACAAAGCAGTTTCTGAACCTTTATGAGCGCAGCAAAACCGGCGAGAAGATCGCCAAGGAAGACTGGGACATGGATTATATCATAGATAATGTCATGGAACTGGTCGAAGAATATGAGTTTGACTGGGACAAGGATATACTGATTCCGCAGGACGATCAGCTGCTGGATGATATGTTTACAGCGGCGCGGGAACTTCTGATCCGCACCGGTATTTACAATATGAGCACCGGACGCATTATGAAGCTGACGCCGGAAGAGATTGATGAAGGTGTGGCAAACATGCGGAAAGAACTCACAATGGGTGAGGGAAAGGATGCCTATACCCTTGTGGCGCGCGGAATAGAAGACCGGCGTCCGCCGGCGATCTGGGCCGGAAACCCGGGCTGTCCGACACCGGAGCGTCTTTACTACTCCATTATAGAAAGTGTTGCAAAGGAACCGGTGATTGATCTTATGACCTGCGGTTCTCTGATTGATGTTGACGGATTCCAGGTGGCGAGCGGAGAACCGTCAGAGATTATCGCAGTGCGCCGCGAAATGCAGTATCTGCACAAGGCGCTTGAGAAGGTGGGACGGCCGGGTCTCGGGCTGCTGGCTGCGGAAAGTGCTGTCACGGAAGCCGGCGATCTGGCAGCTGCGGCAGAAAAATATCTGCGTCCGTGTGACTCCCATCTGGTCGCGCTGTTCAATGAGCTGATCATGGACAACGGAAATCTGGTCCGTACGGCAAACTCACTGGACTACGGTATGAAAAATGCGTCACTTGCCTGCACGATGGTCGGCGGACTCGGCGGAGATGCTCCGGGCAGCTGTATGATTATGATTGCGTCGATTCTGGCGGCGAACTGGTTTGCGGCTGCTGATTATCATCTCTGCCATCCGATTCATATCCGCGACGTCGCGACAACAGCCCGCGGCTGTCTGTGGCTGCAGTCTGTGCTCTGCCAGACATTTGCCAGAAAAGCGCCGGCGATCATTGTCTGCGATCTGTGGCCGGCGAGCGGCAGCCTGACCAAGGAGCTGCTGTATGAAGTGGCGGCAAATTCCATCGTTGTCACAGTCAGCGGCGGACATCTGGAAGGCCTCGGCGCGGCAAATGGAAGAGTGCCGCACGGGACCGGTCTGGAGTGCCGGCTGATGGGAGAAGTCGGAAAGGCTGTTGCGCGTATGGGTATGACGCGGCAGGAAGCAAACGATCTTGTGCTGAAGCTGCTTGCAAAGTACGAGCACATTTTCGGACAGGAGGGCGGCAATGACGGACAGCCGTTTGATGTCTCCTATAATATGGAGACGATTGAACCGGTTCCGGAATGGCAGCAGATGTATGAAGAAGTGACGGCTGATCTGAGAGAAATGGGACTCGAGTTATAAGACCTCATATTTCCTGCAAAATAGGAGGCGGAGACAAAAATATTCAGATAATAATTGACTGGATTCTTAAATTCGTGCATAATGAATGGTACCAAAGGCGTGAAAATGCAAAGCACTGATGATCTGAAGTACCATCAATGAATGAAAACACAGGGTCAGAGACTCTGGGAAACGGGAAGGAGGAGGACAGTATGTATCATCGAACAACAAGAAAAACTTTGATTCTGTTCTGGCTTATCCTGGCACTGGCAGTCGGAATCCTCTCACCGGCAGGGATTGCGATTCCGGGAATTCAGGCAGAAAATGTACAGGCAGCCGAATACAGATCAACAGTAACAGATCTGAACATGCGCACCGGTCCGGGAACCAAATATAAAGTGATTCTTGCAATTCCCGCGGGAAGACAGGTGCAGATCCTTTCAAAACCGGGTACGTGGTTTCATGTTGCGTATAACGGCAGAAGCGGCTACGTCAACAGTAAATATCTGCGCACATCCTCGAACTCGGGCGTTCTCGGAACGAAGACGATGGCGGAAGATCTGAAGATGCGCAGTTCCAGAAGTACCGCAAATAATGCGAATGTAATCGGGTTTGTGAGGAAAGGCCAGGTTGTAAGTGTCCTTTCGATTGAAGCAAACATGTGGTACTATGTCAGAGCGAACGGGAAAACAGGTTATATCCGCGGCGGACATTTTACAGATGACAGATCCCGGATGGGCATAGGGAACAGCAGTTCATCCGGCAGCATCAGAGCAACCAGAACAACTCCCGCGCCGGCAAACCCGGGTAAAAAGAAACGGGTTATGGCAGAGGCAATCAAGATGCGCAGCTCCATGAGCAAAGCAAATGATAACAACGTCATCATGATTATTCCAAAGGGAGCCGTCGTAAAAATCAAATCCCGGGAGAACAACAACTGGTACAGAGTCAAGTATAAAAAGAAAAAAGGATATATCAAAGGCGGGCATTTTACAGACGATCAGTCTCGTATGGGAATCGGCAGAGTGAATCCCTATAATAAAGTAACGAGGGTTTCGCTTAATATGCGCAGCACACCGAATTCTGCAAACAGATCCAATATTATGGTTGCAATTCCTGCCGGAAGAACGGTTACGGTGATCGGCAGAGAAGCAGATAACTGGCTGCAGGTGAGGTATGACGGAATGACCGGATATGTGAAAAACGGATACTTCAGATGATGCGTGATTTTTGAAAAGAAGCTGCCGCTTAGCGGCAGCTTCTTTTTTACCCGGGAGGAGAGCACCATGGATAAAATATACGGCAATGCTTATCCTGAAATGAAAAGAATTCTCCGGAATCTGACGGATGAAATTACTGTCATCCGCGCAGACATGACAGAGGAGATCGGAATGGATCCGATCGAACATATCCGCGCGCGCATAAAATCTGACGAAAGCATGCGGGAGAAATGCCGCAGAAAGGGGTTTCCGGAAACGCAGGAATCGGCAACAAAGCTGATCCGGGATGCGATCGGTATCCGGATTGTCTGCGCATTTCTGGATGATGTCTACACGATCCGGGAACGTCTGCTGGAATTGCCGGATGTGGAGCTGATTGAAGAGAAAGATTATATCCGGCACGTCAAGCCGAACGGGTACAGGAGTTTTCATATGATTCTTCTGGTCTCCGGGGTGTATTATGTGGAAATACAGCTTCGTACTATTTCACAGGATACGTGGGCGGCGCTTGAACATCATATGAAGTATAAAAAAGAGATTTCCGGAAATACGGAGCTGATTGTCCGGGAACTGAAGCGGTGCGCGGATGAACTGGCATCGACAGATGAGTCAATGCAGACACTGCGGGATATGATTAATCAGAGCAGCCGCAGCGAACAGCTGCCGTCCGGATCTGATCAGGAGGAGAAAGATTGAAACTGTTATTTGCGGAAGATACAGAAGATCTTAACCGCGTAGTAAAAGCAATGTTTGAGCACGCCGGCTACAGCGTGGATGCTGTATTTGACGGAGAAGCAGCGCTGGAATCTGTAGAAAAGAACGGGTATGACGCGGTCATACTTGATATCATGATGCCAAAGCGGGACGGGATCTCTGTTCTGCGGGCGATGCGGGAACGGAATATCAATCTGCCGGTTCTGCTGCTGACCGCAAAAGCCGAGGTAGATGACCGGGTCGACGGTCTGAATGCAGGCGCGGACGATTATCTTCCGAAACCGTTTGCCATGAAAGAACTGCTGGCCAGGGTCAATGCGATGACACGCCGGAGAACACATTATGACAAAAAGATGGTGCAGGTCTCTAATTTTACCTTGAATGCCGATACGCTGGAACTGAAAGCAGAAAACACAGTGCGTCTGTCAATCAAGGAATTTGAACTGCTGCAGCTGCTGGCTCTGAATTTTGATAAATCACTTGAAACAGATTATATTCTGGAACGGATCTGGTCCGGAGAACCGGAAGCAGATACAGATACCGTCTATCTGTATATCAGTTATCTCCGGCGCAAACTTTCCGGGGTTGCTGCCGATGCGAAGATTGAGAATGTGAACGGCACCGCATACTGTCTCAGGAAAGGGTGACGATCTGCCGGAGCCTGTTTCAAATCTAATATAAATCTGATACAAATCCACCACCTGCGGGAGAACACTTATGCCGGAACATCAGATCAAATCGATCCGAACCAAATTCATTCTCATTTCCACGCTCTCTTTTTGTGCAGTGATGCTGTTGATGGGGGGATTTGTTTATTTGTTCAGCACGGTAACCATCCGGAATGAGGCGCATCAGATTATGACCCGGATTGCGGAAAATGACGGAGATCTTCCGGAAATCCCCCAAAAGGATGAAGACGCCGGAGAAAGCGCGTCCGGGACAGAAGAGAAACAGGAAGATATAGACTGGAGTCTGCGCGGTATTTTCGGCCTGGACAGTCTTTTCGGAGAATCTCCTGATTATCTGTATACGACAAGATATTTTTCCGTCCTGTTTAACGACGATCATACGGTTGAAGAAATCAGAACATCACATATTGCTTATATCGACAGGGCAGAGGCGGAAGAATATGCCCTCGCCGCGCTCAATCGGTTCAGGAATTTTGGTAACCTGGGACGGTATTATTACTATGTTGCTCCGCGGGAATCCGGCGGAACCATCGTAATCTATCTGGACCGGACCACACAGGTTGCCTTTGCCAGAAGGGTCCTTTTTGCAGTGCTGATTCTGCTTGGGTTCGGAACCATTCTGGCATTTTTTATGATGCGTTTCTTCTCCAAAGATGTTGTCCGGACAGAGATTGAGAACGCAGAGCGGCAGAAACAGTTTATTACGAATGCCAGTCATGAACTGAAAACACCGCTTGCCGTGATCAGTGCCAATACGGAAATGCAGGAGATGATCGGCGGGGAAAACGAGTGGACACAGTCCACGATGCGGCAGGTCGACCGCATGAACGGACTCATTACCAATCTGGTCAGGATTGTCCGCGCGCAGGAGCTGGATACCGGAGAACTGGTGGAGCAGAATATTGCACCGTTTGCCGCAGAGACGGCGGAATCATTTTCTGCTGTTGCGGCCGGAGACGGCAAGCGGCTGGAGACCGCAATTGAAGATCCGGTGATGCTCAGATCCGATGAGAGCAAGATCCGGCAGCTCGTCTCGCTGCTGACAGACAATGCCGTCAAATACTGTGATAAAGGCGGCGTAATCAGAGTCGGTCTGGCGAAGAGCGGAAAAGCAGCGGTACTCACCGTTTCGAATACTTATGCGGCAGGAGAATCCGTGGATTACAGCCGCTTTTTTGAACGGTTTTACAGGGAAGATGAAGCCCGTACAATCAACGGGCAGGGAGCAGGAGAAAACCGGAAAACCGGGTACGGAATCGGACTGTCGATTGTGGAAAATCTTCTGAAATCCATCAGAGGAACCATTCAGGTGGCCTGGAAGGACGGAGAAATCATATTTACCTGCAGACTTCCCTATCTCAGGTAGTGTGTGGTACAATAGCCATCGAAATGAGTAAAAAACTGAAACAAACATAGCAGGAAGAGAGTAACACGTAAAATGACACCATTTGTGATTGCAGCTTATATAATTGTTACGGTACTGGTACTGTTCCTGACGGATCTTTGTTTGCGAAATGCTGTGCAGAACCGGGAAAGCCGGAGAAAATTACACCGCATTCTTCTTCCGGTTTACCTCCTTTTGCAGTTAATGGTTCCGCTGGGAACTTATCTTCCCCGCAGCCGGACGAAATATCTGATTCAGGGAGCCGGAAATGTCTGGTTCGGATTTTTTGCAGGTTATGGGACCTGCCTTTTACTTTATCTTTTTATTTTTTTTGCGGCAGGACTGTTTTCGCGAAAACGGAAAGAAAAAAGAGGAGCAGGAAAGGGTATGATTCTTCTGCTTGCATCTGTCAGTGCATTTGTACTGACCTGTTATTCGATGTATCATGCGCAGCGTCCGGTTGTGACCTATCAGGAAGTGACGATCCCGAAAAAATCGGCCGCCTCAGAACCGGCAGATCTCAGAATCGCATTAATTGCGGACCTGCATCTTAGTTCGAATTCACGGCCGAAGCTTACACAGCGCATGGTGGATCTGATCAATGAACAGAATCCGGATGTCGTCCTGATTGCCGGCGACATTTTCACCAGTTCTTATCAGGCGTTGTCTCATCCGGAGACTTATGCGGAGATTCTGCGCGGCATCCGCGCGAAGGAAGGCGTTTATGCGGTCTACGGAAACCATGACTGTGAAGAGGATCTGTTCATCGGATTTGCCACGACACCTGTGTCGAAAGCATTCCGGCCGCCGGAGATGGTTCAGTTTTTCAAAGACGCCGGCTTTACGATTCTCGATGAGGAAATGGTGACGGTCGCAGACGGGAAAATCCAGATCGTCGGAAGAGAGGACGGCGAAAAGGCAGGAGACGGCACCGCAGATCGGCTTTCGGCAGATGAAGTAATAGATTCGGCAGATCAGAACAAACCGGTGATTGTGCTGCAGCATGAGCCTGTCGAATACGCCGCCCTCGGCGCGGCCGGCGCGGATCTTGTTCTCAGCGGTCACACACACAACGGACAGGTTTTCCCCGGTAATCTGATTGTGCGGTTTTTTAATGAAAACGGATACGGGTACAAGGTGATAGACGGTGTTCAGACGATCGTCACATCCGGTGTCGGATATTTCGGACCGCCGATGCGGCTCGGAACAAACAGTGAAGTGATGGTAATAGATCTGCATTGTGAGTAATGCCTTGAAGCTTATTGACAGAACTGACAATATTGAAATGGGAGCATGAGGTATGGAGAAGAATCTGATTTTCAAACAGCGGAAGGAACTGAAAAAGAGAAGTCATCAGGTTGTGCGCGGACATTACTTCCTTCTGACATTTCTGATCATTGTGATGGCTTTCTTCGGAACTGAGTTTAAGATGGCAAAGGATGGTCTTTCGAATGACAGCCGGCAGTTCCTCAGTCATCTGACAGATGAGAATGGTTCAGACGAAGCTGGCGGTGAACCAAAAATGGAAGAGAATCCGGGGAGTATTCTCGAAGAGGGAGATGTTTTTGATTCGGACAGTATTCTGACGGAAATCATGGCCGGCAATCTGCAGCGCGGTAATGAGATGGCCGATGAACTGGATGCGCAGATTGCAGAAAACGGCGATGACAGCAGAATGCTGGGAAGAACACGCGGCATTATGGCGGGGCTGGTCAATTCGCTCGCCTCCGGAAAACTCATGGTGAAGATCGCGCAGGGGATCAGAGCCATCACACATTCTGACGCGGCGGCAGGTGTGGTCGTGGCGCTCGTGACACTGCTGGTTATAGTTTTCAGTTACATTTTTATAAAAAATGTATATTCGGCTGCGATGCGGCGTCTGTTTCTGGAGGCGCGCATCTATGAAAAGGTGAGCTTTCTGGACGCGCTCCATTTTGTGGCTGTGAAACGATGGATTCGCGCTTCGCTGACTATGTTTCTTCAGTATGTCTTTCAGATCCTCTGGTCGTTTACAATTATCGGCGGGATCATCAAGTCATTTTCTTATTTTGCGGTACCTTACATTGTAGCGGAAAATCCGGACATCAGACCGCTTGAGGCAATTACACTGTCACGCAGGATGATGGACGGCCATAAATGGGAACTGCTCAAATTTTATGTGACAATGCTCGGGTGGATCCTTCTGGGATACGTGACGCTTGGGATTGCTGATCTTGCATACGGCGGCGCCTACCGGATGGCATGTTACACAGAATTTTATGCAGAGATCCGGAAGCTGGCGATTGCGAAGGGAATCGAGGGTACTGAACGGCTCAATGATAAATATCTCTTTGAGAAGTGTGATAAGATTACACTGCTGGAGACCTATTTCGACGTCGTAGATGAAATCACTCTGATTTACGAAGAGCGGACAGTTCTGACCGGCGCGAAAAAATTCCTGTCAGACTGGTTCAGTATCTGGATCGGATCAATTGACAGTAAACGGCAGTATGATAATCAGGAAGGCCGCGTGCTGGCTATTGAGGGCTACAAACTGAGTATGGACGGCCTTGCGTACCCGCAGCGTCTGAATCCGATGCGCAAAACGAAGGAGATCAGGAAGCAGGGAAATTTCTCGTTCCTGCGCAGTTATACAGTCTGGACATTGTTCCTGTTCTTTATTATCTTCTCAGTGATCGGATGGTTCTGGGAAGTGGCGCTGCACTATATGTCCTATGGTGTTTTTGTAAACCGCGGAACACTGCTCGGACCGTGGATTCCGATCTATGGTTTCGGAGGTGTCTTCGTTCTGATCCTGTGCAGCCGGTTCCGGAAGAATCCGGTCGCCGAATTTTTTGCGGCGATGATCGTCAGCGGAGTACTGGAGTATCTCGGCGCATGGATGCTGGAGACGAAGTTCCACGAGCGGTGGTGGTCCTATGACGGATATTTCCTGAACATTCAGGGCAGAGTCTGCGCGGAAGGGCTGCTGGCATTTGGTATCTTGTGCACGCTTGTGGTCTATCTGGTCGCGCCGATTCTTGACTTCCTGATTATGAAGATCAAGCAGCGCGTACTGATCATCATCTGTATTGTTCTGGCTGTTCTCTTCGGAATTGATTTCGGACATTCTATGGTGCATCCGAACCGCGCGGAAGGAGCAGTCGTCAACGAGGAAGCGGAGAGCGGTAACTGACGGGATTTTGAATTAAAACAAAAGGGGCTGTCGCACGAAGATGTGATATGCTACCCCCAAGTAGGACACTGAAATATAAAACCTACTTGGGGGTATTTCTATGTCCAGAAAAAGTAAGATCGATCCATCACTAAAGGTTGAACTTGTAGAAAGGTATCTTGAAGGAGAGATTAGCGTCAAAGAGGCCGGGCGGTTGGCAGGGCTAGCCGGAAACGGGGCAGATACTTTCCATAAATGGGTCAATATCTATCGTAATGAGGGACCAGCAGGCTTGTTGGAACAAAGTCATAACAGGCGCTATTCTGAAGAAACCAAACTGCAGGCTGTCTATGATTATCTTGACGGAAAGGGAT
>JNKK01000065.1 GCA_000702845.1 Lachnospiraceae bacterium FE2018 | reverse complement strand
TATTCATTATGTGGCTCTTTTTTTTTAGCACAGCAGCAATTTCATCCTGCATAAACAGTTTTTATAGTCCTCTGCGCTGAGACTCGTATAAATTCTTGTCGTATCCACACTCGCATGCCCGAGCAGGTCTGCCAGGTGCGCGATGTCTCCGGTTTCCTGATAAAATGTCACTGCAAACAGGTGACGCAGATTGTGGGGAAATATTTTCTCTGCGGCAACCGCAACGATTTCGCCGAGTTTCTTCATTTTTCTCCAGATATAACTGCGGTCAAGCGGCTTCCCGTTCATGGAAATGAACACCGGTCCGCTCTTTATATGATTTCGTTTGCAGTACTTTTGCAGTGTCTGACAAAGCTTTCGGTCCAGCGGAACGATCCGCGTCTTTCCTTTATTATGAATCTCCGCACTTCCGTGCCGCAGGCTTTCGACGGTGATGAACCGGTGTTCGCTGACCCGGATCCCGGTGCTGCAGATCGTCTGCATCAGCAGAAACAGCCGGCTGTCTTTCTTCTTTGCTGCCCGCAGCAGCTTCATATAGTCACTTCGCGACAGTGTGCGGTCATCATTTCGAAAGGCCCGCCGCTGCACGCGGAGCAGTTTGACGCATATATCTCTTCGTCCGATAAATGTAAGGAACCGGTTCATTGCCACCAGCATCGAATTGACGCTTGATACTGCATAGCATCGACAAAGTTCTTCCTTATATAAAAGGATTTCTTCCTTTGAAATCAGATCCGGAAAATCATCTGCAGCCTTTTTTTCAAAATCCAGGCGCAGAGCCCTTAAAAACAACTGAATGTCATGATCATACTTCTGAAGGGTAGCTCTGCTTCGCTCCTCATCCCGAAGATGGGCGAGAAACGACTTCCTGCAAGCTTCTGCATTCATAATTGTTTCTCCTTTGATATTTATTTATCTTCATATCTATCCTGTATTTTTCATTTTTCATAAGATATGCGAATGCCCCCTTACGCCAGTACATACAGATCACCCTGACAATCCCGGCCGGGATGCAGGGATATTCCAACTGCAATAAAAATGTTCTGCTTCTCCTATAACAGAAACATTCCGTAAAAATCGTAGTTATATATTAGCACACATTTTGAACATATGCACACATCAGATTGCTATAAACTGCTTTTTATTCAGAATGTCTCTTCCATTCAGGATAAATGACAGAATACACACAGTATGCGATTCTTTTCCATAATGCTCTGTGTGTCAGAATAGATGGAAGATATTGATGTCAGTTGGGAGACTTCGCCTTCTGTTAGCGGCGAAGTACTCCTCAACCGGGGTGCTTACAGCTGTAAAATCAACTATACTCAAATAAATCTTAACTGAGAGGTTGCAAAAGCCGCTTAAACAGCAGCTTTCTTCCAGTATTCTATAAAGGAAGGAATCTGTTCCTTTTGAGTAAATGATTCCATTTTCGTCTTTTCTTTTTCTAATACGTCGGCATCGTATTTCGCCAGGAACTCTTCAAATACCTCTTCTGCTTTTTTGCGTACTTTTGCTGCTTCTTCGATGGTGTTATAACATCCCAGATAGGTTTTCTTTCCCTTGAACTGGATCTGCGCAGCCCATTTTCCGGTTTTCTTCACCGGATAGACACCTCGTATACCGCTGGTGTTTGTCGAGAATATTTTTTTGCTGCGAATGGTCTCGATGCATGTTCCGTCAACAAAATTGCGTGTCATGGAAGGATCCATCAGGCAGCCGCAGCTTAGCGTATGATGATTCTGCAGGTTCGATTGTGTAACGACTGTTGTGTTGCCGCAGGCACACTGACATTTCCAGCGATGCGCGCCGTCCCATTTTCCTGCATACTCCGTTACGGTCAGTTTGCCAAACTGTTTCCCGATCCAATCCTTGCGTGGCGGTCTGGAAAGGCAGTTGCAGCTTTTCCGGTAGCCGGCAATCAGCTGGGTTCCTGCGACCCGGATCGTGTTACCGCAGTCACATTTGCAGTCCCACATCACCCGGCCATTCTCAGCGCGGACCTCCTGCTGTCTTCCATTTGGCAAGGTTTCCATTGCCACATTCATGACAACCAGTTTGCCAAAACGCTGGCCGGTCAGATCGCGGTAACGCTTTTCCTTCTCTTCACATCCACAATCTGTCTTCCAGAGATTCTTCAAATAGCGCGATGGTGCAGTGGTCTCATTCCCGCAATCACACAGACAGCGCCAGATAATGTAGCCGTTCTTCTTCTCATCGGTCGGTGCGATGGCAACCAGTTTGCCAAAACGCTGACCGGTCAGATCTCTTTTCTTTCTTTTCGTATTGGGAGAATTATCCTGCTTCATAACGTCCTCCTCCTTTTGAAAAGACAATGATTGAAAGGTTTGCTTCCGGACCACATTGTATTTGTATTCGGTTGATTTGCATTTTGGGGATTATAAGGAGAACATAGATTGAACAAGGAGGTGATGCGTATGCCAATTACTCTGACATTTCATGTATTAGGTTTAACCTTTACATTGAGAATTAAGAGAAAAAGCAACAACCGCCACTCGGCCAAGTGACGGTTGTTAAAACAATTATAACCATACAGAGGCCAACCGCTTGTCGCAGTGCTCCTCTTGTTACCGTCATTATAAAGCCGCTATCAATTCTTGTCAATGTTCACGCTTTCTGATCATAAAACGCATCAATCGTGATATTTAACTGTCAGGTCCGGTTTTACAAGCCATCTACTTCAATTGAAATCTCGGGAGCCCGGCCTTGTCGGCCAGACTCCCGTTTTGTGTGCGTTTATGGATTTTTATTGGTGTCTGTCACCATAAATTCTTTACCATAAACTTTAATGGTGTGTCATCTTTCAATTACTTCGTGTTCATGCGGCGGCGGGTTACCAGAAGGACGCCTGCGCCGATGACAAGGATTGCACCAACGATGTAGAAGATTGTGGTACCAATACCACCGGTGGACGGAAGGACTGTACCGGAGTTGTTAGTTACGGTAGCAATCTGCTCAAGATTAGTAGTTGTGGAAACCAAGTCTGGGTCGGATGTGTGACCCGGTAGTTTTGTTCCGCTATATTCTATGTGACCCAGTAGGTAAATGATTACCCCGGGGAGCCTGGCCTGATGGTCAGACTCCCGTTTTATTTGGGTTCATTTGTCAATTCAGTATGGTCGGGTCAGGTGGATTACCTGTTCCTGGCCACTGTTTTTAAGAAGGTCGGTTCGACTTACTGAACGTTCATGCGACGGCGGGTTACCAGAACAACACCAGCACCGATCACAAGGATTGCACCGATGATGTAGAAGATTGTGGTACCGATGCCACCGGTGGAAGGAAGCTCAGTACCGGACTGGTTAAGAACAGAGATTGTTGCATTCGCATCTGTAATAGTAGTTGCATCTGTTCTAGCAGTCAGCTTGTTGAAGCCTTCCGGAGCCTCAGTCTCTTCGAAGTAGTATGTGCCATTTGCAAGACCCTTAACAACGATAACACCTGTTTTACCCGTTACCATTTCAACACCGGTCTCATTAGTTTTTGCGTGACGATATACATTGTCAACTGTGGAATCTTTGGTTCCATAGTTTGCGTCTGCCGTTTCACCCTCTGCTACAACCTGAGGAACAAGAACTACAGGAATCTCATTACCACCAGTTTCTGCATCATACAGTTTGAACTTTGCGCCGGCAAGCTTATTACCATCTTTGTCAACCTTCGTCAGTGTGATCTGATAGGTGACAACTTCTGTGATATCTGATTGGTCACCTTTATCATTGTACTTGAGTGTAAAGGTATTGTTCTCCGGATCAGCGATTTTTGCATTCTCGTTGATTACTGCGCTATAAGTGATTTCATAAGTGGACGGAGTATCATAGTTGAATGTAATTGTTCCATCATCGGCAACAGTAGCTGTTGTGATCTCAGCAGTCCATGTTCTATCGTTGTTGGTGTAGGTCGGAGTAACACTAACTTCTGTTCCATTGATCTTAATAACTACATCTTTGTTCGGTGTCAGACCTTCACTCATGGTATCAGAGAAGGTAATCTTTGTTACAAGCTCTTCACCCTGATAACGGTTGAAAGATCCTGTAACTTTGTAATTTACAGTGTCTCCAATGTTCCCAGTAGTACTTTCATTTCCACTTTCAGGCTCTGTTGTCCAGGTTCCGTTAGCAACCTGTTCAGCCTTGTCAGGCGGCGGAATTACTTCGTTTTTATCAATGACCGTAACATCCTTCAGGGCGCTGTCGATTGTTACATTTGTACCAGTTGTAGTGGTGATATAGTAATAACCATATCCCAATCCAGATGCAGTCTGAGTTTTACCGTCACCGGTAAGAGTTTTTACTGCTGATCCAAAGTTAGCTGCCTGTCCTTTAATAAAATCAAGAACAGCCGCATCATTGGCGCTTTCTTTTCTCACAACATTATAGGATCCAGCAGTATTAGCAGTGGTTGTAAACGGACTGCTTTCAGCCTGCAGAGCTGCAAGAAATGTTGCATTGCTTCCATCATATGTATAAGAAACATTGGTGCCACTATAGGTTGCATCGAACACCTTATAAATATTGTACTCTTTGTCTTTAACAGTGTTCTGAATCGTAATAGATCCATCATCAGCAGCGAATACGCTTGTGCTCATACCAAGTACCATTACCATAGCAATCAGCAGAGCGAAGATCTTTTTCATTTTCTTCATGATCGTTCATCCTTTCTTGTTAGTCCGTCCCTTCAAGGACTTTGAAATGCTTTCCAGCCCGTGAAGGGCGTTTACTGTTTTAAACCACAGCTGGTTGTATTTGACTGCCTCTCCGGCACCTCGACAGTTTTCTTCGAGGCAGCCTTTTATTAAGTTGTAATATCACGGTTTCAGATTTCGGCGTCAGTTTATTCGTCGAGATCAGAGGCTGTTAGTTTAACCTCCTTTCTCTACGCCTCATCCTGAAGCCGTACATCAAAGCGGATGCCATGATAAGGGCGATACCGCCTAATGTATAAGGTAATGTTCCGGAACCACCGGTGTTCGGTAGTGCTTCACCCGGAGTGTTTTTAACAGTAACTGTTAAGAGATCATCGCCGGACACTTCTGCGTTATCATAGGTAAGAGCACTACCATTTTCATCACACAAGGTAATGCCATCTGTTGTTAAGTTGAAATATATCTTGTTCGTCAGAATAATGTAACCATCAGGTGCCTTGGTCTCGGTAAGCCGATAGATTCCGTAACCAAGTTTAAACACTTCGCCTAATACATCATCTTCTGTAGAGGAAGTAAATGTGGTTACAGGAACAAATCTTCCAGCCTCGTTTTTCTTGGCAATTTCAAACTCAGCTCCGCCGATTTCTGTCTGGCCATCTTCTTTAACTTTGATGAGCGTTACATCCTTTGACTTCCACACATTCGTGTAGTCTACTCTGTACTGTGTATTTGACTGTGTAATGGTTCCGGAAGTTGTGGCACCATTAAAAGTCATATTATGGTCGACTGATCTGGTAGTTCTCGAAGATGGATCCCCAGGTGTCGCATAATAATACTCAGTAGCAGAAGGTGCTTCTCCATCCAACTCAAATCCTGTCGGCATACTGGATTCGTTAATCGTGTAAGTCGTGTCATTTGAAAGGTTGAGGAACATCAAACTCCAGCCGGCTTTTGCATTTACAGTAAATTCCGCTCCACTCGGCACAACATAGTATTGATGTTCTCCGGAATCATCCTGCATCATCGTCGGTATAACATTGGTGCTGACCTTTACACCCTGCTCCGGTGTCATATACTGCTCACCATTAGCGCCAAATACTGAGAAGTAGATGTCCTCGCCACTTGCCTCGTTAATTTTGATCGTATAAGTGAATTCAGCGTCAGGATCCACAGTACCATCCGTCTCATCTGTTACAAACTTTCTCAGGTTAAGACGGCTGCGTCGTACATTGGTCGCCTGAATCGTTGCAACGCCTTCCGGTCCTTTTTTGAAAAACTCATTTCCGATCTTATAATCGCTTTCTGCTTCGGTGTCCACTTTGATCAGAAGCGTAAGTGTTCCGTTAATAAGCATCGGACGGTATGTTTCTGCTTCCAGATTCCAATAGAAAGCGTTCTCATCATGAACTTCTGTGAAAGTAAAGTCATGACCGGTTTCCTTCACATCGTAACCGTTAGTATCTTCGGTGATAATACCGCAGGCAATAAAAGCATTATGTTTATAATCGTTATCACGATCCAGAACAAGATGACTCAGGAATTCTTCCCCGTCCAATGTTACGGACAATTCGATCTGACTCTCAACAGGTCTGCTATCGAGCGGGTTATACCACAATTTTTCGACAGCCATTTCTTCGGATGTCAGTTTCATGACATCATTATAAGATATGGTAACTGTTTTCGGATCGCTGTATGTATACGTCGTGCCTTCATCTGTGGTTTTAGCCGTTACCTCTTTATACGATACTGAAGCATCTGTATTTGTCTTCAGTGAGAAAGGTCCATACGGTCCGCCTGTGATCTGATTCTGATATTGCGCAAAAGTAATGGTTTCTCCATTATCAACGAATGTATAATCATTTCCCCAAAGAGTTTGATCATTATTCAGGGCTGCTACCAGATCGTATGAGTGCTGACTCGGCCATACCACGAAACTAACTTTGTATGTCCAGGCTTCTTCCAGGATGTAAGGATCTGTCGATCCGGTTTTTTCCAGATGCCATTGGACTCTGCCATTAGCATAGCTTGCCCCGGTTACCGTTACCGCTTCTGTCGTTTTCGATTTGTATTGACCTGGGTGTTCAGGATCCTTTACGTTATACGTTACAGAAGGAATCGAGATTGTGCCGTCACTGTTTTTGGTACAATTGACCGTATGTGTACTGTTATCGGCAGCATCTACATAAGTAATCGTATAATTAAATGATTCTGACTGAACCGTCGCAAGCGCCACTTCTGTAGACGTCAATCCTGTCATACCATCATTGATCTCAACATCTGCAAAACCAAAGTTCAGGTTGATGGTATTCAAAATCTCTTCCAGAGCTGTAACCAGATCTGATGTACCCGAAGCATTGTATCTGTGATTTATCTTTGTGCTGTCGTTATACGCATAAGTAATCAGCTTACCAAGATAATCCTTGTTGAAGTTTTCCTGTGATCCCCATGCGAAGATTCCATAGAGCTCCATTCCTTTATCTCTGATCAGGGCACGGGCTTCGTCATTGGCCGCCAGCATACAGCCTTCACCATCTACATACGGATTAGGATTATTACCTGTCCAGTATCTGGAAGGCTGACCGTCTGTAAGGAAAATAACATATGTAGGGTCTCCATCTCCTCCGAGATTTCCTACCTCCTTCATGGCATCTTCCCAGTTTGTACCAGAAGCCGTAGTCACACCATTAACCGTGGTTCTGTATGTTGCCTCATTCGTTGTCCAGTTTGAACTGCCAAAGGGGTGTGTTGTTGCCTCACTGTTGAATGTAATAAAAGCCAGCTCAACAATTTTCGGATCGTCTGTAGTGTTATTCGCCAAAAGCTGATGGGCGATACTTGCTTCCCTTTCCGCCTGTGTCGTTCCAACCAAAGCTCTTTTGGCATCAGCAAGACGTGTTCTTCCGCTTGTCGTCATACTGCTTGACGTATCCAGTACAATTGCAACATTGACGTGGTTATTTTCGCTTTTAGTCTGTGCCTGACCGGTTACACTAAGATTCAGCGTATAGGTTCCATCCTGGTTATCTGTAATAACCTTTGAATTTCCGATCTCGCCGAAGTCAGGAGCATCCGGGTCGTCAGGCGTACCGCTGCCACCTCCGCCACTACCGTTAGGAACATCACTGTATACCAGATATAAGTGGCTGCCATTGGCGATATTATTCCATGTTGATCCGGAATCATCTCCATTCTCATTAAATGTACGATAACGGAAGTTGTCGCCTTGTCTTTGAATTTCATTTGCGACAATCTGTCTGGCATTACCGGGCCCCAGATTCTGATAGGAACCGATATGCGTGTTGCTGAGCGTCTTGCCATCAACCGTGAATGCATTCCTCAGATCCATGGTCGTATTATTATTTAATAAATTGGAGAGGTTGATACTTGCACCGTCAATAGTCGTTCCGCTTGATGTTAACTTAACACCAGTTAATTCCTGACCATTCTCATCTACAAAATGCAAAGTAGTTGTATTCTGATTTCGATTACCCCATCTAACGGTATAAGTTGAGAAACTATTTGTTACAAACTCCGCAGCCGCACCATTATCATTGGCAGTAATTTCGCTTCCTTCTAAAACAGGTGCTGCAACTTTTTCTACTGTAATTGCCCCATCTGTTTCTGCCAGATGATGAACTTCCATTGTTGCCAGAAGGTCTTCTGCCTCAAATCCTTCAGGCAGTGTCTTCATGGTAATAACAACAGATACTTCACCCTTCGGTTCTATTTCATTTCCGTCAGGATCTAAGATGCTGATTCCGAGTGCAGAGAAACCTGTATTTATTTCGTCTTCTTCTGCTGCATCCATCTCCTCTTCCTGGGCATTAGCTTCTTCTTCACGATATTCATCCACTTTATTTTTGGCCTGCTGATATTCGAGGCTTCCCTCGGCATACTCAACAAGTTTTAATGTGGATCCCTTTGGAATTCCTGCTTCCGATCCATATGTGACATTTACTTCATATGTACTTCCGTCAGCAGATACAAGGCCACCGGTAATCGTCTCCGTCCCCACAATCGCAGTCACCGGAATCTCAGCAGCTTTCATCTGTACGCCGTCGATATGCGTCTCATCGCCATAGACAAACGCATCATCATTAACCGCCGGTGCTCCCTCTCCAAACTGCAGTGCCTGGACGACAGTTCCTTCTTCGATCTCTTCGGAATTCTTATAAGCAATGTCTACATCTACTTCTGCTTCCGGTGTTACAACTTCGCCGTCGCTCACGATATCGACATCGATGATCTTTGCATAGTTGATGGATGCAGCGTTATCTTCCAGGACATCTTTTGCCTCTTCCATATAATTCTGGTACGCTCTGGATGCCTCTGTGATCTCTTTAACCTGCAGCTCCGCATTTGCCGGAATGTTCGCATTTGCGTCGTATGTGACAGTTACGTTGTAGTCACCGTCCGATGTCATCAGCACGCCGCTGCCGTCATCCGCAATGTTATTGCCTTCGTCTGCAACTACTAAGCTTGCCTCGCTTCTGTACTCGCCTTCAAGACCATTTACGATTCCGCCGTTCTCACCAACAGTCTGACTCTCAACGATCACAAACGGAGAGAACCTGCTGGTCTTGAACAGCATGGTGTTCTCGTTGTTCGCAATGGTATCCGGCTGTTCGTCAATAATAGCGATGTCTTTCTTCTCGATGACATCTGCGTTCTTGATTTCACCGGTCTTATCATTCTCATTCACATGAACCAGAACCGGATTCTCGATCTCTCGAATCTTATCGGAAGTAATACGAACCTCAACCTTCTTCGCCGGCTCGATTTTTTGTCCCTCTTTATTAAGGAAGGAAATGTCGATTGCCTGGTACTGGACGATTCTGGTGTCATCCGCATTCAGGCCGGATTTTTCGGCTTCTTTCTTAACCGCTGCCTCAATCGCGTCTTCCATATCCTGCAGCCTCTGCGGATCGATATTGGTCAGAACCACTTCCGCTTTCATGACTGCGCCTGCCGGGAAAGCATCCTTCTCTGCGTCGACTTTGACTTTCACCTGCTTCTCGACAGTATTGCCTTCTTCATCAATAATTTCGTTGAACTTAATTGTCTGTTCGAAGTTCTGTGCCGGCATTCCTTCTTCCGCATCGGTTTTATCGGCATCAGAAACAGACGGGTCAGCGCTGCCTTCTGCTGCGCTCTGATTTCCGTCAAATTCACTTGTGACTTCTGTGTTCCGGGAAGAACTCTGACCAGAAGCTGCATCTGTACCCTGTACTGCCGCGCTGCTGTCGTTCACGGCACTGTTATCCGCTGCCGGTTCTGCTGCAGGAACAACAGACTCTGCTGCGATCTCTTCTGCTGCCGTCTCTTCCTCAGCGACAGCATCAGCGTCAGACTCTTCTGCCGGTGCCGCCTCTGCTTCAAGCGATTCAGGCTCTACTTCAGCCATAGCATCACCAGAGACAGTCTCCTCAAGCGCTATGCCCGGTTCATTCTCAGCTGCTTTTCGCTCGAGTGCGACTGCAGGCATAATAAGCGTATACACCATTACAAACGTAATGATGATTGCCAGGGTGGACACCGCTTTCTTATTATTTTTCAAAAACCGGTGGCGTACGATGCGGAATAAGTCTTTCATTTTCCTCTACCTCTCTGATTATTACTGCTGAAAATGCTCTGTGCAGCATTCGAATTCATCACATTATTTAAACCGCTCCACATAATTGTTA
>JNKK01000064.1 GCA_000702845.1 Lachnospiraceae bacterium FE2018 | reverse complement strand
ATGGGTAAATGTATTATATGATCAAAAAATGACGGCAGCTCTCATCGGAAGGCTCACACATCACTGTCACCTGATACTGTTTCCGGGTGAAAACAACCGGCTTAAAGAGTCCAGCATCAACATGATTTACAGGAATATCGCCGACCGTCAAGAGCGAATGCAACGATAACTATTTACTTTATGATATGTCTGTAGTGCTGTGAGACGACACTACAAAAACGCTGTCAGGCAGCCTGCATTTTTCTCCAAAATGGAGATGCAATTTTCTCCATTTTTGCCTGCAATTTTTGGGATTTCATGCTTGCAAAAAACAGGCCTGACTGAAAAAACAACGCCGCATTTCAGCGGCGCTTGTAACACTCCTCCGGCAATCCCTTTGCCCATGGCATAAGGTCGTCCAATGTCGAAGGATCTATATTTCCGTTTTTATCCTGACGGTTTGGCAACTCTGAAAGAAGATACTTGAAATACTCATACGGCTTCAGCTTGTTGAGCTTTGCGCTTTCTGCAATGCTATAAGCAAGGGCACTCGCCTCGGCACCTTTTACAGAATTAATGATCATCCAGTTTTTCTTCCCGACGCAGAAGGGGCGGATTGATCTTTCGGCAGCCGAATTGTCGATGGGAACGTTCCCATCTTCAAGAAATACTTTCAGGTACTTTTCGTGATTGATGCTGTAATTCAGACCATCAGCTGTCTTTCCTTTTGGAAGATGCTTTTCGGAATTCAGCTGTTCACGAACCCATGCGAAATAGGCCTCTACAAGAGGCTTGACTGTGATCTGCCGTTGCTCCAGACGCTCAGCTGCGGATAGCTCTTTGAGTTTGTTCTCCGCATCATATATACCGGCTATGAGCTCCAATGCCTGATGCGCAGTTGACATTCTTAGTGCCTTCTGGTTTTTCTTGTCCATTGCCTTGCAGGCATCGGCGAAATCCCTCCTGGCATGCGCCCGGCAGTTCGCGTTGATCAGATCCGGCAGCTTCTTCTCAATCAGATGATACTGCTTGTGTGTTGTAATGTAATACCCCATAGTACGAATATCTGATAAGCACAACGATTCGGTACCATAGCGTAATTGCAAAGTTACCAATCGTTAGATGGTAAAATACGTATAAACGATATTATGCGTATATTAAATTTATTGTTGATCGAAATCATTCTTGTTTGTATTAATTGTTACTTTCAACAACGGAGCGATAAATCATATGATGCTAATAGCGTCATGAATAGGATTGATTGATCAATGCAAAAGTAGTTTTTGTTTAAGAAATAGACAAATATATTGCATCATTCACCTGTATCTGTTATGATATCAATGTTTTGTTGGTTAATTTCAGTATTTTTGAAATGACGCTGATAGCAACAGCAAGACATTGATTGATGAAACAGGAGAATAATTTGAAGCATTTATCATTGAAACTGCTGGCGGATATCGTTGTAAGCAGAAGAAAGCAATTGAAATTATCGCAGACCGAACTGGCAAAGAAAGCAGGGATGAACCGGTCTATTCTGTCCCGTCTTGAGACGGAGGGTTACAGTCCTTCAGTGGATCAGCTGTTATCATTGTCGGAGATACTCGGATTCGAAATCTCTGATGTTTTCATGGAAGAAGAAACCGGAACAGTATCAGTAGAACGGAAGAAGATTGTCATTGCCGGAACCGGATATGTCGGTCTCTCTCTGGCTGTTCTATTTTCACAGCACAATGACGTCACTGCCGTGGATATAGTTCCGGAGAAGGTCGAAAAAATCAACAACTGGCAGAGTCCGATCCAGGACGATTACATCGAACGGTACATGACAGAACATGATGAGAGAGGACTTTCTCTTTGTGCGACGACAGATGGAACAGCGGCCTATGCAGAGGCGGATTATATTGTAGTGGCGGCTCCGACCAATTACGATCCCAAAACTAACTACTTTGACTGCTCAGCAGTAGAAAAAGTACTGACACAGATCAAAGAAGCGACGCTGAACAGGGAAGAAAAGCCGGCTATTATCATCAAATCGACGATTCCCGTCGGATATACCGTTTCCATCCGTGAGAAACTGGGGATGGATAACATTATCTTCAGTCCGGAATTTTTGCGGGAATCAAAGGCACTCTACGACAACCTTTATCCCAGCAGGATCATTGTCGGAACGGATGAGGCACATCAGTCACAGGCGGAAGAATTTGCCGGACTGCTGCAGCAGGGTGCTGTCAAGACGAACATTCCGGTATTGTTTATGGCGCCGACAGAAGCGGAAGCGACGAAGCTGTTTGTGAATACCTATCTGGCACTGCGCGTTTCCTATTTTAATGAACTGGATACTTATGCGGAGGTGAAGGATCTGAATACTGCTCCGATTATCAAAGGTGTGTGCCTGGATCCGCGCGTGGGTGATTATTACAACAATCCTTCTTTCGGATACGGCGGCTATTGCCTGCCAAAGGATACCAAGCAGCTCCTGGCCAATTATCAGGACGTGCCGGAAAACCTCATCGAAGCCATTGTGCAGAGCAATCGCACCCGAAAAGATTTCATAGCTGACAGAGTGCTGGAAATTGCGGGCACCTATGGCAATTCAGAGGCATATTCTTACGCGAAGGAATCTGCCCAGAAGGATATTGTAGTGGGCGTTTACCGGCTGACAATGAAAAGCAACAGTGATAACTTCCGTCATTCATCGATCCAGGGTGTCATGAAACGTATCAAGGCAAAAGGCGCAACTGTCGTAATCTATGAGCCGACACTGGAAGACGGAACAACATTCTTCGGTTCGCTGGTGATCAACGATTTGAATCGGTTCAAAAAAATGTGCGGATGCATCATTGCGAACCGTTATGATGCCGATCTGAGCGATGTCGAGGAAAAAGTATATACACGTGACCTGTTCAGAAGAGACTGATCAGAGGAAAGGAAAACATTATGAAAATCACAGTCGCAGGCGTTGGATACGTAGGACTTTCACTGGCAGTTCTCCTTGCGCAGAATCATGAGGTGACTGCCATAACGACGACAGAAGCAAAGGCAGAGAAATTAAATCAGTTCATCAGCCCGATCCAGGATGATGAGATAGAGCGCTTTTTCAGAGAGGTGAGAGAAGGAAGCAGAACACTGAATCTGAAAACCACAACCGATAAGGCTTCTGCATATGGAAATGCAGAACTTGTCATTATTGCGACACCGACCAATTACGATGACGTCAATCATTTCTTTGATACCAGCGCGGTTGAGGATGCGATTGAGTGGACCCTGAAGGTAAATCCAAATGTTATGATGGTCATCAAATCGACGATTCCGGTCGGATATACCGAGAGTGTCAAAGAGAAATATGGTGTGAAAAATATTATTTTCAGTCCGGAGTTCCTGCGTGAATCCAAAGCACTCTACGATAATCTTCACCCGTCACGGATTGTTGTCGGCTGCGAAGATGATCAGAGAGCGGAAGCAGAACAGTTCGCGGAATTGTTATTGGAAGGTGCCAGGACAGAAGAGCAGAGAGCCGGAACACCGGAACAGGATATTCCAGTCCTGCTTACTCATCTGACCGAGGCAGAGGCGATCAAGTTGTTCGCAAATACCTATCTGGCTGTCCGCGTATCATATTTCAATGAACTGGACACCTATGCGCAGAGCAAAGGTCTGGACACACAGATGATCATTGACGGCGTCTGCATGGATCCGCGTATTGGCGGCCATTACAACAATCCGTCCTTCGGATATGGCGGTTACTGCCTGCCGAAGGATACCAAACAGCTTCTTGCAAACTATAAAGATGTGCCGCAGACAATGATCGAAGCGGTCGTAAAATCCAACACCGTGCGCAAAGACTTCATCGCGGATCAGATTATTGCACAGGATCCGAGAACTGTGGGCGTGTACCGACTGACGATGAAGAGCAACTCGGACAACTTCCGCGCGTCCGCCATCCAGGGCGTCATGAAACGGATCAAAGCCAAAGGCATTCCGATTATCATTTATGAGCCGACATTGGAAGATGGAAGCAGATTCTTCCGCTCAGAAGTCGTAAATGATCTTGACCGGTTCAAGAGCGAGAGCGATGTAATTCTGGCGAATCGTTTTGATGCGGATGTTCTCGGAGATGTGGAGGATAAGGTTTACACAAGAGATCTGTTCAGAAGAGATTGAGAATTGTCAGAGGCGGATTCTTTCGTGAGAAAGACGGATATTCATTATAGGCGAATGGTTTCGTGAGAAAGATTGAAACACACGATAGATGCGGGTTTCCTGGAGTGCGATATTATGAATAAAACAAAAGTAGATTTAAATGGAAAAGCCATCCTGGTGACCGGGTCTCCGGGATTCATCGGAGCAAATCTGGTGCTGCGGTTGTTAAAAGAGATGACAGCGGGAACGATTGTTTCTCTTGACAATATGAATGATTATTATGATCCTTCACTGAAAGACTACCGGTTGGGAATGATTGAAAAGGCAGCATCGGTCAGTTCCGCAGCACATGTATTCGTTAAAGGAAGTATTGCAGACAAAGAGCTGGTCGACCGTTTGTTTGCAGAATACAAATTTGATGTTGTCGTCAATCTCGCGGCACAGGCAGGCGTTCGCTATTCCATTGATCACCCGGATGTTTATATCGAGAGCAACCTGATCGGATTCTACAACATCCTTGAGGCTTGCAGACATAGTTATGATAATGGAGAAAAAGGCGTAGAGCACCTCGTATATGCGTCCTCATCATCCGTCTACGGCGGCAACAAAAAAGTGCCGTTCTCAACAGATGACAAAGTAGATAACCCGGTGAGTCTGTACGCTGCCACCAAGAAAAGTAACGAGCTGCTGGCACACAGCTACTGCAAACTCTACGACATTCCTGCAACAGGACTGCGGTTCTTCACAGTTTACGGACCGGCCGGCAGACCGGATATGTTCTATTTCTCCGCCACTAACACACTGGCCAATGACGGGACAATCAAAATCTTCAACTACGGCGACATGCGCCGTGATTTCACATATATTGATGACATCGTAGAAGGCGTTTACCGCGTAATGCAGGGCGCGCCTGAGAAGGCAAAAGGCGAAGACGGACTTCCGGTTCCGCCGTATGCCATCTACAACATCGGCGGCGGCCAGCCCGAAAACCTGCTGGACTACATCAGCACCCTGCAGGAAGAACTCGTTCGCGCAGGTGTATTGCCGTCAGATTATGATTTTGAAGGGCATCGCCAGCTCGTCGGCATGCAGGCAGGAGATGTACCGGTAACCTACGCAGACGCAGCAGCGCTGGAAGAGGACTATGGGTTTACACCGAAGATCGGGATTCGCGAAGGGCTGAGGAAGTTCGCAGAGTGGTATGCGGAGTATTATAAATGATGTGTGTGAGAGAAGGAGAGGCCGAGGGGCCTCTCCTTCTTTCATGGATTAAATTGACAAAAAGTGTTTTGTGATGTAGGGTAGATATTGTGGAGGAAGAGAACTAATACACAAAATGTTGTTGTTTGTGCTGATGATAAAAATGTGTCATAAGAGGGGTGTTTAAAATAATTAATTCGTAAAGAAACATTCAAAATACGGGACGATTTTTGTTTTTATTATCAGGAAGACTAGCCGCTTGTCAGAGAGAAAACTTCAGTTGGGATGCTGGGTTGCAGAAACGATATAGGGTGCTGTTGACCGTGATTCTTGCTCTGATAATCATCGTTCAGTTGGTGTTTGCCATAAACAAGACAGAACCGATTCAGGAGTACTTGTTAAGAATCCTTGCGATGTCCTCAGCACTAAAATGGATTATCAAATCTTTTGTCGGAATCAATAGTGATTTGAAGAGAATGGAAAGTATCGATAGATCGGTTAATTCTACCGAGAAGAAAACAATTGACGATTTGGCTTTCACACAGAAAGATATCTTTGAGAATCGAAAGGTTGTAACCAAAATCCCAGACTGGTTCTACAGACTTTTCAAAGACAATGATGAGGATCGAGAGCGTAGATCGTTGAAGATTCATTAAAGAGTAGGTGCCTGACCCCATAAAATTTTTATAAACAAAACAATCCGCATTTGCAAATGCAAGCAATGATGATATGATTGACATAATATTAATACATTCCCAATATTAGATTTGGTCGAGGGACATCATGACGATATCAGAAAAGATTTTTCAATTACTGGAAGAAAAAGGAATGAGTCAGAAGGAGTTTTCTGAGCGGACCGGTATTGCACAGAGCAGTATCAGTGACTGGAAACGTAAGAAAACGAATCCGGTTGCAGAAAAGATTCTGATTATCTGTGAACAGCTGGATGTTACGCCTTATGAACTTTTGTCCGGGACAGATGGAGAAGGCAAACGGAGCAATCCTTCAGATACACTGATCATCCGAAAGGATTCAGATCTTGGCCGCCTGGTGGTTGATTATCTGGCAATGGATCAGACGATGCAGGGCCGGCTGCAGGGATACATGCAGGCACTGAAAGAGATCAACGAAGGCAGTGCCGGTGTAAAGGATCATATTTGAAACAGTCGTATATTCGGCACCTGTGAGCGATACAAACACAGGTGCCGAATATATGTGCCACAGAATACGTTTAAACGACATTGTTCGCCAAACGGACATCAAAGCTTATGTCGCTATATGTAGACAATACGAAATAAATATATTATAATTATTATGTAATTACAGAGGTGACCATGTATACTTTTGACTGGGATGAGAATAAAAATCACATAAATCAAAAAAAGCATGGAATTTCATTTGTTGAAGCATGCTCCGTATTTTTTGATGAAAGTGCTATTTTGTTTGATGATCCTGATCATTCAGATGAGGAAGAAAGGTTCTTGTTATTGGGGATCAGTAATGCAGCAAATATATGCATGGTTTGTCATTGCTACAGAGAATCTGACACGGTGATTCGTATTATTTCCGCTAGAAAAGCGACAAAAAATGAGGTGAACAGATATGAGAGAGGAATATGATATTGATCAGTTAAATCCAAGGAAAAACCCATATGCGAAAGAACTAAAAAAGCAAGTTACAATAAAACTCTCTCCAAATGTAATAGAATATTTTAAAGCTGAGTCGAGTGAAACAGGAATACCATACCAGACATTGATCAATTTATATCTTCAGGACTGTGTAAAAAACAAAAAAAAGATTGATTTAAGCTGGAAGATGGTTGAGTCATAAAGAAGTACGGAGATGCTGGACGACGCGTGGTACTTGATTATCTGGCAATGGACCAGACGATGCAGGGTCGGTTGCAGGGGCATAACATAGGTGCCTGACCCCATTAAATATTTGTAAACAAATCGGACATACCGTAGGAAAGAAGTTGTTTAAAGATTGTCTTCCTGTTCCGGCATAACACCGGATTTGGAGAACAGCATCAACCAACTGCAGGAACTTTATCAGAAAAAGTATCTGGATAATCCGCCTGAATATTCTTTTACAGAATCGCCGGATGGCGCGTGGTGCTGCGATTGTGTGTGCAGCGGTATCGCCGGCTTTGGCAGAGCTTCCGGCAAGACAAAAGCAAAGAAACAAGCAGCATTTATGGTGCTGGAACGGCTGTTTGGTGCCGCAGGGAAATAGTTCTGCAACACAAACAATTTCAGACATTAAGAATTGGTATTAGTCAGGGAATTGAATTTCAAATACGATGGTTTCCGTATGTGCAAAGAAAATTGATTCAGGAAAAGAAATAGAACGATCTGCAGACATGTTTACAGAGAAAATTTCACACTGCCAATAAGCAAACAGCAGGGGCATAAGCCCCTGCTGTATTATAGTCAAACGGTCGTAAATCAGTTATTTTCTGATGAGTCAGAAAAAGTTTTCTGAACGGACCGATATCGCACAGAGAGTATCAGTGACTGGAAACGCAAGAAGATCAATCCTGTTGCGGAAAAGATATTGATAATCTGTGATCAGCTGGATGTGACGCCATATAAATTGATGTCCTGAACAGAAGGGGAAGGGAGAAGGAGCAATCCCTCAGACACGTTAATCATTCGGAAAGTTTCCGACCGGGGGCGACTGTTAGTTGATTATCTATCTATGAACCAGATAATGCAGGGAAGGCTGCAGGGTTATATGCAGGAACTTAAAGAATGCAATGAAAACGAAGCAGGTGTGAAAGATTACATCTGATAAACGATTTGGTACTATCGTGTATTGATTTACAATTAAAACTGACCCAGGTTTTACGTTGAAAATTGATCCACCTTAGCTGCTGGATCTCGCATTAGTAAAGCCATATCCTGATACACTGAACCTTGAAAATTTAACACTTAGAATTGACCCACCCAATCAGGCAAAGTAGAATCCTTTCCGTATGCAATCAGTCACGGAAAGGGGGCGAAAGAAGGTGTATGGATTGCAAGATTGGGCAGCTGTTCATAGAGTTTATAAGCAGACTCATTCCAAACGTGAAACCGCGCGTATTCTGAAGATGTCTCGTAATACAGTAAAAAAGCTGCTGGAACTCAAGGAAGAACCCGTCTACAACCGAACGGTTTATCATTCATGTCTGGATACGTTTAAGGAACTCATTATCAAATGGAGATGTGAACCATATGAGTTTAATGGAACACGTATCTTCAGTGAGTTACAGGAAAGGGGATATACCGGAAGCATCGGTCCGGTCTACAGATTTTTGAAGAGAGTGGATGAAGATGTGGGCCTGATCAGTTCCAAAGCGACTGTCCGGATCGAAACTCCTCCCGGAGATCAGGCACAGTTCGACTGGTCAGAGTATTCCATGGTGATTGGCGGCCGGGAGCGGAAAGTATACTGCTTTGCAATGATTCTGGCTGCGTCCAGAAAGAAAGCTATCTGCTTTTCCCTGAAAGCAGATGCAGACGCGATTTACGAGGCGATCCAGGAACTGTTTGATGATCTCGGCGGGGTAACCCTTGAATTATTGATCGATAATCCGAAAGCACTTGTAATTGAGAACAATCCAAAGAGTGAGAATGAGATCCTGTATAATCCGAAGGCACTGTTACTGGCCAGACATTTAGGGACGGAACTGAATGCATGCCCCTGTTACTGGCCACGTAAAAAGGGCAAGATCGAATCTCCGTTCAAGTACATTGAGGAGCAGTTCATAAAGGGGAATACGTTCGCAACAATGGAAGAACTGAACAGGCGGGGCAAGACGTTTATAAATGCCTGGTGCGATAAAGTACATGGTACAACAAAACGAATTCCCAACCAGCATTACCTGCTTGAAGAGAAAACCACACTGCTTCAGCTTCCCCAAAAACACTACCGGGATAAAAAGCTGCAAAAGCGTATTATCAGTCCTGACAGCTACATCAGTATCGGCGGAAGCAAGTACAGTGTACCCGTAAAGTACGTGGATAAGACACTTCAGTTCAGAATCACCTACGGGTTTCGAATTGAAATCTATGACATGAAAGAAAGAGCGGTTCTGACATTAGAAGTTTCCGACAAACCTCATGATGTAAGAACAGAGCCGGCACACTATGAAGCGATTGCGACACCGGTAAGTACTTCTATCCCACAGATTCGAAGGGACTTCATCCGGCGCTTTACAAACGGAAAGCGATATCTCGACGCAGCCGGCAGAAAGTTTGACCAGCCGACGCATTATGCGAGAAAGATCATGCTTCTCGGAGAACTCTACGACGATGCCATGCTTGACCGCTTTATCGGTTACAGTGTTGATGTCGGAAAGATGGACATCGTCTCATTCAAAAGGATTCTTAAAGAATACAATGCCGGAAACCTGGTTCTTCCGGACGTCGCTGTAATAGATGCCATAGAATCTTCGGAGACATCGGATTATCGGGATGATGATCCGGCCCTGCTTCGTGATTGCAGCTATTATGAAGCGAATGCATTCGTGGAGGTACGGGGATGATACAGCAGGCTTATTCGACAAATGCAGAATACATCGAGACCATGATGAAGCAGTTCAAGCTGGTTGATATGCGTGAACAATACCGGGACCTGATTCTGGAGGCGGAATCATCTTCTATGGATTATGAATCTTTCCTTATAAGACTGCTTGCAGTCGAGGAGGAAGGGAAACGCGGACGCCGGACGGAAAAGCTTCGAAAGGAAGCATGCTTTGAATCTGAAAAACACCTTGAAGATATCGATTACAGCTTTAATCAGTCTCTCGACAGGGATAAGATAACGGAACTGGGCAGACTTGATTTCATAGACACTGGCGAGAACGTTATAATCATCGGACCTCCCGGGGTTGGAAAAAGCATGATCGCAACCGGAATCGGTATGAATGCCGTCAATGCCGGCTATAAAGTCCTGTTTGTCAATGCGAAAGATCTGGTTGACCGACTGCACGAAAAGATGCAGGACGGGACTCTGCGTGAAACACTGGAATCGCTGAGCAAGATCCCTTTGCTGATTATAGATGAACTTTCATATGTAAAGATGGACAGAGAAAGAGAGAGCCTTTTCTTCCAGGTTATCCGCCAACGGTATGAAAAGAACTCCCTCATTATCACGACCAACCTGCCAATGGGCAGATGGGACGAGCTGTTTACCGGCAAGCTTGCTGCCACTGCGATTCTGGATCGTCTGGTGCATCACTGCCATATCCTGAGTATAACGGGTGACAGCTATCGTGTCAAAGGGTCAAAACAGAGTGTTAAATGAAAGGACTTAGGATGGGAAAGACAATCATTGGAGAAGATATATTTCCGGAAATCATAGATCAGTATAATTCCTGCGGTAAAACGGCAGCATATGACCTGCTTCGAAGCCGGTATGGCATTAAGAATCCCTATTTCGTGATGACTCGGATCAGAGAATGCGGAAAGTACACTTACAATCCGGAAACAGATCAGTATTCCAGAACTGACGAGAATGCTTCTGACAGCGTTTTTATGGATCTGGACGAATTATGTGGAACTCCTTTGGGTAAATCAGAAGTTTCAGCTTCACCGGCATTCGATGTCAGACCTGCATCAATGGAAAAGCTGATTCATGAATTGATCAGTGACCGCCTGCTGACGCTGAGCAGATATATCACGCTGGATTCTTCGTCGCGAACAATCCTGATCGATCATACTTCGTTGTCGGCAGATGGTTATCAGATAGTAACTCATTAACAAGGTGGATCAATTCACAGTGTAAAAAACAGGATTGACAAATAGAATTGACCCGCTTTAGCAATCGCTATGCCGGTCACTAAGGTGGGTCAGTTTTAAACGTAAAAGTGGATCAATTCTACTTGACATTCAACA
>JNKK01000063.1 GCA_000702845.1 Lachnospiraceae bacterium FE2018 | reverse complement strand
CTCCTTTGTATGCGCACAGATCATGTAGTATCTCCGCTAAATCTTTCTTGTATTGATTGTAAATTATTTTCCGCCTATACTTAGGGGTGAAGACTATATGGTACTTGCATAGCCATTTTGTATGTGCTGAACTATTAGCCTTCGGCATGAAATCACCTTTCCTTTCTCAATAGTGGCTTGGACACCTCTATTGTATCGAAAGGTGATTTCTTTGTTAAACCCTTTACTCGACACCCGCAAAGCGGGTGGTTTTTTGTTTCGCATGGATATGTTTGCAAGCAAACACATCTCGTGCTCAACTGACTAAAGTCAGATTCAATCAAAGGCTGCGGCATTTAACAATCAATTAAATGCTGCAGCCTCTTATTCTATCTTATTGTTTCTTATTGTTTCCCGGTCGATCCGAAACCGCCGCGGTCCTTCCCCGACAGCTGTCCTTCTTCGAACTGTACCTTCGGCTGATGTTCCATTACACGGAACTGGCAGATCCGGTCGTTCTTCTGAATCACTGTGTCGCGCAGTGAGTACACCGGCATAAACCACCAGTCATTCGGTCCGCAGTAAGTTTCATCAATCACACCCATGTGATTTGTCTGGATGATGCCGAAATTCTTATAAGTGCTGCTGCGCGGCACGATATGCGCCTCATAACCCTCCGGCAGCTGCATTGCCACACCGAGCGGGATCAGCCGGAACTCGTCCTTTTTCAGTTCCACGGTTTCTGCGGCACGCAGATCAATCCAGTCCGATTTCCCGTCAATATACTCCAGCCGCTCAATTGTATCATCCAGATACTGTATTCTGATGTTAATCATTCTCGTTCAATCTCCCTAACTAAAACAGAGGCTGTCGCACTAAACAATTCGAATGCATAATATACATCATAGGGACATCCGCAGTGCCGGCACTTGGCGAATGCCTGCATGAGCCTTAGTACCGCTGCACGAGGACCAAAGCGAAAGCGGTCCCGGTGATGTATATTTATGCATGAAGATGTTTAGTGCGACAGCCCCGTCACCTACTAATTAATATTTACTTACCGTGCGTCATGCGGCACATCTTTAATGCTGAAGCTGATGCGTCCCATGCGATCCTTGCCGAGGCAGATCACTGTGACATTGTCGCCCAGTGTCAGGACATCTTCCACATGGTCGATGCGCTCTTTCGCGATCTTGGAAATGTGAACCATGCCTTCCTTGCCCGGTGCAAATTCTACGAACGCGCCGAACTCCTTAATGCTGACAACTTTACCTTTCAGGATCTGGCCTTTCTCGAACTCTGTGGTGATGGTCTTAACATATTCCACTGCCTTGTCCATCATTGCCTGATCGGTACCGCAGATGAATACGTTGCCGTCGTCATCGATATCGATCTTTACGCCTGTGCGCGCGATGATCTCGTTGATGGTTTTGCCGCGCTGTCCTACGACATCACCGATCTTCTCCGGATCAATGCTGACCTGGATGATCTTCGGTGCGTAAGCGCTGACTGTCTCACGCGGTTTTGCGATCGTCGGCTCCATAACCTCAGAAAGGATGAATTCGCGGGCATCTTTGCAGCGGCTGATTGCCTCTTCAACAATGGCTCTGGTCAGTCCGTGAATCTTAATATCCATCTGGATTGCTGTGATGCCGTCGTGTGTTCCGGCAACCTTGAAGTCCATGTCTCCGAAGAAGTCCTCGAGACCCTGGATATCAGTCAGTACAAGGTAATCATCATCTGTGTCGCCTGTCACCAGACCGCAGGAAATACCTGCTACCGGTTTTTTGATCGGAACACCTGCAGCCATCAGTGCCATAGAAGACGAGCAGACAGATGCCTGAGAGGTGGAACCGTTGGATTCGAATGTCTCGGAAACCGAGCGGATTGCATACGGGAATTCGTCGATTCCCGGAAGCATCGGCTCAAGTGCGCGCTCAGCAAGTGCGCCGTGACCGATCTCGCGGCGTCCCGGTCCTCTGTTCGGCTTCGTCTCACCGACCGAATAGCTCGGGAAGTTATACTGATGCATGTAACGCTTCTCGGTAATTGCCTCATCCAGTCCGTCGATTCTCTGTGCATCGGAAAGCGGAGCCAGTGTGACAATATTGCAGATCTGTGTCTGACCGCGGGTGAACATCGCGGAACCGTGTGCGCGCGGAATCACATCGATTTCAGCTGCCAGTCCGCGGATCTGGCTGATCTCACGGCCGTCCGGACGCTTGTGATCTTTCAGGATCATCTTGCGGACCGTCTTCTTCTGATACTGGTAAACAGCTTCATCAAGAACCGCGAGCCACTCCTCGTTGTCTGCGAATGCCTCTGCCAGACGGTCCTTGATATTGCGGATGTTCTCGTCACGGATCTGTTTTACATCTGTGAAAACAGCCTCTTCCATCTCTGCCGGCGGAACAATCTCCTTAATTGCAGCAAACAGATCTTCCGGTACCGCGCAGCTTGCATACGCATGTTTTTCCTTACCGCAGTCTGCGACGATCTTGTTGATAAATTCGATAATCTGGAGGTTGACATCGTGCGCGAGGTAGATTGCCTCGATCATTTTGTCTTCCTTTACTTCATTTGCGCCGGCTTCGATCATGATAACCTTTTCGCTTGTGGATGCGACTGTCAGGTTCAGATCGGAAATCAGTGCCTGGTCCATGGTCGGATTAACAATCAGCTTGCCGTCCAGCATACCGATCTGTGTCATCGCGCACGGACCTGCAAACGGGATATCTGAAATAGATGTCGCGATGGACGCACCGAGCATTGCAGTAACTTCCGGCGGGCAGTCGCGGTCAACAGCCATGACCATGGTGTTGATGGTAACATCATTTCTGTAATCCTTCGGGAACAGCGGACGCATCGGCCGGTCGATAACGCGGGATGTGAGGATCGCGTGATCGCTGGACTTGCCTTCACGCTTCTTGAATCCGCCCGGGATCTTGCCGACAGCGTACATTTTCTCTTCATAATCTACGGACAGCGGGAAGAAATCAATACCATCTCTTGGCTTATCAGATGCGGTTGTTGTGCACAGTACGGTTGTGTCGCCGTACTTCATGAATGCACAGCCATTTGCCTGCAGGCCGACCTTGCCGATCTCTACGGAAAGTGTTCTTCCTGCCAGTTCCATTGTGTAAGTCTTGTAGTCTTTTACCAGCTTCTCTGCGAATGTTTTCATTTCTGCCATTCTTCTCTTCTCCTCGTCTTCTTACTTCTCGTCTTCTCTCTTCTTCTCGGTCTTCTTGCTTCTTCTCTCTGCTTTCTTCCTGCTTCTCCGATAATAACAACAGGGCGGATGGTCGATCCGCCCTATTTGCCAACATATTATTTACGAATACCAAGACGCTCAATCAGAGAACGATAACGCTCAATGTCTTTCTCCTTGAGGTAGTCAAGAAGTCCACGTCTCTTACCGACCATCTTAAGCAGTCCACGTCTGGAATGATGATCCTTGTGGTTTGCCTTCAGATGCTCTGTGAGCTCGTTGATGCGTGCTGTCAGAATGGCAACCTGAACCTCAGGTGAACCTGTGTCGCCTTCTGTTCTTGCATACTCTTTAATAATAGCTTCTTTTTTCTCTTTTGCGATCATAATTGTATCCTCCTGTCTGATCATACACCTGTGATTAAGAGCAGGTCGGAGAATCCTTACCCTGAACCACAGCTAAACACGTACCGCAATACTATAACACAGCCGGATGTACTTGTAAAGTATAAACTCCGTTAATGGCTTCTTTCAGACCGCCGTGCCGGTATCTGTTCAGATCCCGTCGGCAATCCGGCGGAGTTTCTTCGCGGCGGTCCGGATATTACTCTGCGCAAAAAGCGCGCTCACAACAGCTATACCCGCCACGCCGCTGCCTTTGAGCTGTTCCGCATTCTGTTCCGTAATCCCGCCGATGGCAACCGCAGGAATGGAAACAGCCTGCGTAATTGCCTGCAGCTGTTCAATCGTAATCCGTTTTGCATCCATCTTGGATTCCGTCGGAAACACGGCGCCGACACCGAGGTAATCGGCTCCTGCCTCTTCCGCAAGGCGTGCCTGCTCAATGGTTTTTGCTGTGACGCCGATGATTTTATCGGGTCCGAGTATTTTCCTTGCCTCTTCCGCACCCATGTCATCCTGTCCGATATGAACGCCGTCCGCACTGATCTCCTTTGCCAGCGCGACGTTATCATTGATCAGCAGATGAATACCGCGTGACGCACATAATTCCCTGATTTCAGACGCTTCCGCCTTGAACTGTCCGGGTTCCAGATCTTTTTCTCTGATCTGGACCAGTGTAGCGCCGCCGTCAATGGCTTCCCGCACGGCATCATACAGACTCCTGCCATTCAGCCATCTTCTGTCTGTCACTGCGTAGAGACGCAGTTCTTCCGGTAATAATCGCAGCTTATAATGCTCCATATCCATCCAACCTTCCCTGTTCATGCTGAAAGCTTTCCGCCTTTGCTTCCGGCAATTCTTTCGCCTGTTTAAGACAATACGCAGCTTCTGTTTTTTACAAATAAATCAGTCTTCTTCCTGCATCATTCCAAGCATGACGGCAAACAGTGCCGTCTTGTCCGGAATCGTTGTCAGCAGTACTTTTTCTTCTGTCGTATGCATGCCGCTCTGCACCGGTCCGAGCGCATCAATTGCCGGTACACCGTAATAGCAGAGCCAGCAGGCATCTGTCGCAGTCGGGTCACTGGTTTCCTCCAGTGTCATGCCAATCTTCTCACCTGCGCGTCTCGCAAGATCGAATATCTCTGCGCTTCGTTCATCCCGTTCCAGTGCCGGAAACAGAATATGATGTTCCACAGTTGTCTCACAGACCGGATCCTCGTTGGACGCAGCAAGCGATTCGATATTGGCCTCCACTTCAGGGAACGTATCGTTGGTCGGAATGCCCGCAACACAGAATTCCATGTGCGCATCCCCTGCAACAATTCCGTTCGGACGGCCGCCCCGGATGGGTGCGACATTGTAGAAGATTTCCCGCTCATAGTCATTAAATGAATAGTACTTTAAAATCTTGTGCGCCAGTTCTTTCACAGCGCTGTGCCCCTGCAGATACGCACCGCCTGCATGTGCCTCAACGCCTTTTATATCCAGCGCGCCCAGAACAACACCGTCACGCTGTGTCACAACACCGTATCCGTTATCCGTACAGATGGCGCTCTCAAACACAAACGCACACGCCGCGCCTTCTGCCTCCTTTTTGAATACTTCACTGGCTGTCGGCGAGCCGATCTCTTCATCACATGTATACATCATAACGATTTCTTTGTCCGGCAGCAACCCAAGTTCGGAAGCAATTTTTACCGCATACGCCGAGACGGCAAACCCGGCCTTGCAGTCGCCGCTGCCAAGTCCGTGCAGCCACTGTTCTTCATCTATATACGGCGGGTACTGCGCCGCGTATCCAACCGGAAACACAGTATCCAGATGCGCATTGACCAGAATTTTCCCGTTCGGATTTTCCGGCCGGATCCGTGCAATCAGATGTGCACCGGTTCCCTCATAAAAAACCTCTTCCATCTCGATGCCCGGAATTTCTGCCAGAACTTCCCGCGCCATATCCACGACCAGTCTGTTCCCGGGTACATGTTTTGATTCACTGTCGACTGCACAAAACCGCATCAGCAGATCTGTCTGCTCCGGGAGATATGCCGCTGCCTTTTCTTTTATTTTTTCTATATTCATGCCTTCATCTCCCATCCCATATCCCAGAAAGCGGTCTCAAACCTGGAACAGTTCACAAAGATCTCTTCCAGGTGACGGTACTGTCTCTCACTGTAATCCGCCGTCAGACGATTTGTAAAATCTTCCAGTTCTCTGCTCTCCAGAGCGTAAGCATCACTCGCGTAGCCTGAAATCCACTCGCCATAGAGCGGGTCAGACGTGCATGCGGGACGCGCGCTGATCATTCTTTTTGCCAGCACCTCATAGCTGACGGAGCACGCGAGAATTGCCGCGCAGATTGCAGCTGCATCCTCCTCATAGCCGACACGCAGCATATAGGCAGTGTAAGACGCGTTATCCAGCGCCATGGGCGTACTGTCAAGTTCCTCCTGCGTAATGGCAAACAGTCCCATATACCCGTCGTGAATGCTCATCTCATTGTCCAGAATGGATTTGCATTTTCCCGCAAACATCTTCATTGTTTCCAGATCCGGTGATTTCGCCGCGCCGAGGGCAAATACCCGGGCATAGTCGACGAGATACAGGTAATCCTGGAGGATATAGTATCTGAATTTATTTCTGTCAAGTGTGCCGTTCTGAATCCCCTGCACGAACGGATGCCGGTAATAACCTTCCCATATTTCCTGAACCGCCTGATAGAGGCGTTCTGTTGTTTTCATTTCAGTCACCTCCGCTTACGCTGCGTTTTCGCTCTTCTGCCTGCTTCCGTTAAAAGCCTTCCGGACCAGTCCGACAGCAACACAGAGTGCCATCGTGACTGCAATATCCAGCAGCGTGCTCCCGATGATAAAATCAAATCCCATCAGATAACGGTAAAGAAGGAATCCTGCCAGCCAGATGATCAGATTTTCTATGCTGATCATCCTGTCATCATGACGTACTTTCAAAATGAAGAAGTCCGCAATCTGTACGGCGATCATCGGAGCAAACACCGATCCGATCAGATACAGAAATCCGGTGATGTTGTCCATCGGATACAGAACTGCTGCAAGCGTTCCGATAACGGTTGCAGCGACGGCAATCCACTTTCCGTTCAGTTTCTCCGAGAATAGTTCACTGGAAACACCGGCAGAATAGGCATCCAGGAACGTCGTCGTGACAGTTGCAAACACAACGATCAGAAGACCGAGAATCCCAAGTCCCGCCTTCAGCATGATTTCTGCAATGTCAGAAGTGCCGGCAAAAATCGCAGCACCCATGCCGATGACATACATCCAGCAGCTGACGAGACCGTAGACGACTGTCGAGCAAAACGTTGCCGCTGCCGGTTTTTCCGCCTCCCTTGTATAGTCGCTGATCAGCGGCACCCAGGAAAGCGGCATCGCGACGTTCAGTTCAATCGCCGCACCGAATGTCATGGCATCGGAAGCGGCCGCAGGGGAACTTCCGCCCCCGAATACCTGTACCGACAGAATAATGGTCAGAATAAACAGTGCGCTCATCGCGACAACGTTCAGTTTCCCGAGACTCTGGATGCCGATCAGGATCCACACGAGAATCAGACCGCCGATGACAACGGCCCAGATTCCGCTGCCGATGTGAAACACCCCGTTTGCCGCAAGAGAACCGTCATAGATCATGATCGCCGTCCATCCCACCAGCTGCAGAACATTCAGCAGCGCAAAGAAATACCCGCCTTTTTTTCCGAAGCTGAAGGTAACCGTTTCCATGGCACTGCTGCGGGTTTTTCCTCCGATATAGCCGGCCAGAAACAGCAGGACACATCCGATCAGATGACCGATGATAATAGACAGCAGACCTTTGGAAAAACCAAGCGGCGCAAGGTAGGTGCCGGACAGGATTTCAGCGAGTCCGACCGCTGCGCCAAACCAGATCATGCCATTTTCAAAGACAGTGGTTTTTCTGCTCATGCTTCATCACCCCCGTTATCTATGGCATACATATGATTCAGCGGCCCGGAGCCTCTGCCGAGATCCAGCATCGCCTCCAGCGCACCTGAGATGTATTCTTTCGCGGCTGCGACAGCCTCGGGCAGCGTTTTCCCTTTCGCCAGACCTGATGCGATGGCACTTGAGAGCGTACAGCCGGTTCCATGTGTGTTCGGATTGCCGATCCGGCGTCCGCGGAACCAGATGCTTTCTGTTCCGGTATAGAGCAGATCATCCGCATCTGCAATGCTGTGCCCGCCCTTGCAGAGCACTGCACAGCCAAACTGCTCATTTATTTTCCGGGCAGCTTCTTCCATATCTTCCCGGCTCTTAATCTCCATGCTGCAGAGCACTTCCGCTTCCGGAATGTTTGGCGTAATCACCACAGCCAGCGGCAGCAGTTCTTCCTTTAATGTTTCGATTGCATCTTCACTGATCAGCCGGGAACCGCTGGTCGCCACCATAACAGGATCAACCACCAGGTTTTTCGCATTGTACTGCTTCAGCTTCGCGGCAATCACACGGATCAGTTCCGATGAGGAAACCATTCCTGTTTTTACTGCGTCCGGGAAAATATCTGTAAAGATACTGTCCAGCTGTTCTCCCAGAAACTCTGATGAAACTTCATAAATACCCTGTACGCCGGTCGTATTCTGGGCAGTCAGCGCTGTGATCGCACTCATGGCATATACGCCATTTGCAGTCATGGTTTTGATATCTGCCTGGATGCCGGCGCCTCCGCTGGAATCACTTCCGGCGATTGTTAATGCTGTTCTCATTTTTATCTCCTTTCTGAACTGCATTACTTTTGTTACGCGACGCGAAGTGGTGCCCCCGACGTGCCGCGGTGAATCAGGAGCATGCGTATCAGTCTCCCGACTGGATAAAGAAAGGCAGCCTGAAATGGCTGCCTTTGCGTATCCTTCTCTCCCTACGTTGGCATGATCCAAATCAGGTTTTGGGTCGGAGACGATACCAGTCTCCCTCTCAGCCGGGTCCGCCCGACTCCCCAGAGCTTTTCTTTTCCTGCCGCATAAAACACTCTTTTATGCAACAATGCGATTTTATCACAGGGAATTATTTGTGTCAAATCTGAATCTTCGTCCCGCTCGTTCCCTTTTTCGCCCGCAGACGCGCAAAAAAATTCTTCATCATGCGGCTGCATTCCTCATCCAGAACTCCTTCCATCACGGCGACTTTATGATTAAACCCTTCCGCCTGCAGGAGGTTCATCACCGATCCGGCACATCCCGCTTTCGGATTCATTGCGCCGATCACGACTGCATCGATCCGGGACTGCACCAGCGCGCCGGCACACATCTGACAGGGCTCCAGTGTCACATACATGGTGCACCCCTCAAGACGCCAGTCTCCCAGCTTCTTCGACGCTTTGCGGATCGCATTCAGCTCCGCGTGGGAAAGCGTATTCTGATCTGTGTTACGGCGATTATACCCACGCGCGATAATCTTTCCTTCATGAACAATGACGCAGCCGATCGGCACTTCCTCAAGTGCCTCTGCCTTTTGTGCCTGCCGGATGGCTTCGCGCATGAAGCGCTCATGAACAGCTATATCTGTTTCCTTTAAGATTTCGGTTCTGTTTTCCATTTTTTACTCTCTCTGTCAGTAAATGAATCGTGCTGGAGAATTATTCGATGAACCTCATTGAAACGGGCAGATCAGCTTCTGTACACAGACACAGCGATAATCCTTCTTCCGGTTCTGCATAATAAAACCGACAGTTCAATGCCCGCCAGATGACCGGCTGCTCAGGCCTTGAAGTACCTGACATCTGCACTGGCAGAGTATTCAGATTTTCTGGTATGACTGAAAGCTTCGCGAACTGTCCGTCGATCCCCTGTCCGGTATACTTTACATATGCCTCTTTGGCAGTCCAGATCCGATAGAATCGCTGCGGGATTCCTTCTATCCCGTTCAGAACAAAGTCTCTTTCATCCGGATGATAAAAGCGGCGTGCCATTTTTCTCAGACGATCCTGCTCATCCTGTTCCGAACGCCGGATGCTGTGCCGCCGGTGCAGCTGAATGTCTAATCCTGCCGCTTCCGGTGCAAATGCAACTGCAGTAAGGTCTTCACTGTCCGAAAGAGAAAAATGAATTCCGGGATGATGAACAAAGTATGGTTTTCCCTTCTCCATCCGTCTGCAGCTCCATTCATCAGAATCCGGCTGCACTGTGACATCACCGGAATCTGTCCGCTGCCTGTTTAATACAGCACTGACTGCTTTTAAGATGCGCGGATCAATCTGATCCTTCCCGGCCCGGTTTTTTTTCTTTGTGAAACCATTCCGCCACAGGACGATCTGTACACCCTGTATCAGTACCGGACGGTATGATTTTTGTTCAATTTGTTCACGTCCGGTCTCTTCTGCCATTTCATTTCTCCCCCAACCTTTTGCTTGCTTTCAACTCCGTCACATGATAGAATAAAAATCGCTTCAGGCCGGCGTGTCGGAATTGGCAGACGAGGCAGACTCAAAATCTGTTGCCCGCAAGGGCGTGTGGGTTCAAGTCCCACCGCCGGCATTTATCTTCTCATATTCTTTTATCTTATCTGCATGCGGACGTACACGTGTTTCGCAGATTATAACATTTTTGTCCGCCGGACTTCAACTCAGTGGGGAATCTCCCCGCTGATTTTTGTCAGACGACCTTTACGTACGTAATCTCTTACCACATCCACAGCGTTACAAACAAAGGAGAAACATGCCATGAAGAACCACACCCGCTATTTTAAACACAGGCGCATGCATCTCGCGGCCGCATTCCTGTTCCTGCTGGCCGCAGCTTTTGTCATTCTGCCGGCACGGAACACTTCTGCAGCCTCCATACCTGCGGATAAAGGGATCTATCGGATTTCTTCCGCGATTGATTCAACGTATGTCCTTGACATCGCGGACGGCTCCAGAAAAATGAAAGCCAACGTTCAGCTGCTGTCCTGGAAGAAAAAAACGCGCCAGAAATTCATTTTCGAAGCGCAGGATGACGGCACGTTCCTGATCCGGAATGTCAAATCCAAACATGTTCTGACTGCGACCGGCAAAAAGAACGGGTCCCGTGTCTATCAGTATAAAGCAGACGGAAGAACCGCACAAAAGTGGGCTGTACAGGAAAATACGGACGGAACGTTTACGTTCATTAACCAGAAGTCCAAAAAAGCACTGACCATCGCTTCTTCCACACCGGACCAGTATGTCAGAGTAACGATTTCGACTTCCAAATCTAAAAAGACACAGAAGTTTACGCTGACAAAAACAAAGGGCAGTGACAAAAAAGGAATCAGCTATGAAACTGTGAAGTATCACCGGACAGGAGCCGGCGGCAGCGGCGCAAGTTCGGAATGGTATTTTTCACGCAACGCTTCCCACGCAGTTCCTTCCGGCGCTAAGAGCGCGTCCTGGCTGAAACAGTACAACGCGTACTATGTCGCGCCAAAGCGGGATAAGAAATACATCTACTTTACATTTGACTGCGGCTACGAGAACGGCCAGACATCAAAGATTCTCGATGTCCTGAAAAAACAGCATGTAAAAGGCTGCTTCTTTGTTACGGCACCCTACATCAGAGAGAACCCGAATCTTGTGCGCCGGATGAAACAGGAAGGACACCTTGTCGGAAATCACACCAAAACACATTCCGCTATGGGACCGCTGTCAGCAGCTTCGATCAGGGAGGAACTCCAGTATACTGAGAAACTGATGAAATCAACGACAGGCTATAAGATGGATAAGATCATGCGGCCGCCGATGGGCAATTTCAGCGAAGCATCTCTGGCCGCGACAGATCAGCTCGGATATGCAACCATCTTCTGGAGCATTGCATATCTGGATTATGAACCGTCCAGAGAACCGGGCACCTCCTATGTCATCAACCACTTTAAGACAAACTGTCATGACCAGGCGATTACGCTGACGCACGCTGTTTCCTCTTCAAACGCAAACGCTCTCAAGACAGTCATCAAAAATCTCAAGAAAGACGGCTACCATTTCGGAACACTGGATTTCCTGATCAGATAATCAGATTATTCTAAAAGCCCCTCCGCTGGTGTGCTACCCGTCAAGAGGACAGTGAAAAATAATAAGTGATTGAATACCGTCAGTTGAGAAATGAACCGACCCCCAAAAGTTAGACCAAGAATCTAACGATTGGAGGTCGGTTTTGTTATGGCAAAATACAGTTTTGAGTTTAAACTCAAAGTGGTTCAAGAGTTTCTGAATAGCCATGGGAGCATGAGATCCATAGGAAGAAAGTACGGAGTTCATCATACGGACGTTCAAAAATGGGTCAACAATTATAAACGTTTTGGGGAAGACAGTCTGCGACGAAGCAGACAAAATCAAGTTTATACTACTGAATTCAAGCTGCATGTGATAGAGTTATATCTATCAAGTGAACTC
>JNKK01000062.1 GCA_000702845.1 Lachnospiraceae bacterium FE2018 | reverse complement strand
CAGGATCTCCGGAATCGACTCATCCCACTTACTGTTTTTTCTTTCGTGGACTTTAAGTTTCCTCTGGTTCTTCATAGAACACCCCTTCCTACGCTCTGATTAGCGATTTAAAGGCCCTTTATGCCCTTCAAGGCATAAAGACCTATCGTTAAATGATACACATGGTAGAATCGTTTATTCTGTTTTCTTTTGTTTGGGGATCGGATAAGATACCGTCTTGAAACGGCTGCAGTTAGATTTATCCGCTAAACCCCTTGGAATCAAGGACTTCAGCGGATAAGCATAATCGTTAGATTGTATTGATATTGGCGTGGCAACGTCCCTGTACATACGGGAAAGCTGTTTTTCCAGGACGATCATAGCAAACACACTGGTGCCTGCGGAAACATTTCCGGTCCGCGGCGCAACTGCGTTGGTCGCCACCATCCCGGTACCGGCATCGCCTTCAGGCGGACAGAACGGAATCCCTGCCTGCAGTGTACCCGTCGGATCCAGCAGTGCCGCACCTTCTTCTGTCAGGAATCCTGCGTCTGCTCCGGCTGTCAGCACCTGCGGGAAAATCCCGCGCAGCTTCCACGGATAATTGTATTCTGCAATCAGTTCATCAAACTGCTGTACCATCCGCTCATTGTAATCGTTCTTTTCCGTGTCGATCGGAAACATGCCTGAGGCATCCCCGATCCCAAGCACATGTTTTCCGGTCAGAAGCCTGTGCACATATGCAGACAGTGTATCAACAGAGGCAATACTGCGGACATGCTCCTCTCCATCCAGAATTCTCTGATACAGATGCGCGACAGACCAACGGTCCGGAACATTATAATCAAATAACTCCCGCAGACGCGCGGCTGCTTCAATCGTATTTGTATTCCGCCAGGTCTGAAACGGAGCCAGCTGATTTCCGTCTGCATCCGCCGCAATGTATCCGTGCATCATTGCGCTGATGCCAATCACGCCTACAGTGCAAAGTGCCATATTGTGTTTTTCCTGCACATCCCTGCAGAGTGCCGCATAGCATCTCTGCATGCCTGTGCGCACCTTGTCCAGCGAATAAGTCCAGATCCCGTCAATCAGCTGATTTTCCCAGTCGTATGAGCCGGACGCCAGTACATTTCCCTCATAGTCAGACAGAATCGCCTTAATCCGGGTTGATCCGAATTCAATTCCAAGCGCAGTCTTTCCCGACAGAATGATTTCCTGTGTGTTCATGGCAGTTCCTTCCTTCCCGATACATGATCCGGATGCTGAATTCTTATGAGATATTTTTTCTCTGAGATATGATCATATTGTATCAGAATGTGACGTCTGCAGGAATCCTTTCTTTACAAATCTCAGTTCAGCTGATTATATTTAGAGTAACCTATAACTGCAGAAAAGTTGCCGCGGCAAGATGGAGGACTGAAAATGATGAAAGGTGTAATCTTCGACATGGATGGTCTGTTGTTTGATACAGAACGTCTTTATAGAGATACGTGGGTAATACTGGCCGAAGAATTCGGGCAGATACCTGATCCGGAATTTCCGAAAGCCGTCTGCGGATCCAACGGCGCACATATGCGGGAAATCATCCATCATTACTACCCGGATCTGGAAGCAGCGCGTTTTCAGCAGGCCTGTATTGATCGTGTCGCCAGTCAGCTGGAAAATGAAGTACCGCTCAAACCCGGTCTGCATGAGATGCTGGATGCCGTCAGAAAAAAGGGCCTGCGGACCGCTGTCGCAAGCAGCAGTCCTTTGCAGACCATACAAAACAACCTGAAAAATGCCGGTATCTCTTCTTCCTTTGATGCCGTCATCAGCGGAACAGAAGTCCCGGCCGGAAAACCGGCGCCTGACATCTTTCAGATTGCTGCGGCAAAACTCGGTCTGGATCCTGCAGAATGTTATGTTTTTGAAGACAGCACCAACGGGATCCGCGCAGGTGCGGCGGCAGGCTGCCGGACCATCATGATTCCCGATCTGACCGAGCCGACCGATGAACTGCGTGCGCTCTGCGACGGCATTTATCCATCACTGGATGCCGCAGCACGGGCATTGTTCTCCTGAAACCCGCATCTGCTTTTTCATCTCATACAACAAAAGGACCACTTCTGTGATGGTCCTTTTCATAAATGTGCGATCTTGTCCAAAGGAGCCCGAAAACAGCCGCAGGCTGGTTGAGGGGGACGACGACGGAGCACATATGAAAGGACCATCACAACGATGGTCCTTTCCTCATTACTTATTCAGCGCAATCCACTTCAAATACGCATTGATGAATCCGTCCAGATCACCGTCCATGACATCATTGACCTGACCTTTTTCAAAGTCTGTGCGCAGATCCTTGACCAGCTGATACGGCTGCATGACGTAGGACCGGATCTGATGACCCCACGCAATATCCGTGACCTCGCCGCGGATGTCCGACAGCTTCTCTGCGTGCTTTTCCATCTCCAGCATGAGAAGTTTGGCCTTCAGCATCTGCATAGCCTTATCCTTGTTCATATGCTGGGAACGCTCATTCTGGCAGGTGACAACAATGCCGGTTTCCAGATGTGTGATACGGATCGCCGAGGAAGTCTTGTTGATGTGCTGACCGCCGGCGCCGCTGGAACGATAGGTATCAACGCGGATATCCTCGTCCCGCACCTCAATGTCGATGTCCTGCTCAATTTCCGGCATGACATCACAGGATACAAATGAAGTCTGCCGTTTGCCGTTCGCATTGAACGGTGAGATTCTGACCAGACGGTGTACGCCCTTCTCGGACTTGAGCAGGCCGTAGGCATTGGTACCATTTACCTGGAATGTAACAGATTTCACGCCGGCTTCATCGCCCTCAAGGAAATCCAGTTCCTCGACCTTGAAGCCCTTGCGCTCTGCCCATCTGGTGTACATGCGGTAAAGCATGCCGCACCAGTCCATTGCTTCTGTGCCGCCGGCACCTGCATTCAGCTTCAGGATGGCATTGCATCCGTCATACTCGCCAGAAAGCAGCGTCTTGATTGAGATCTCATCGAGGCTGTTTTTGAAATCCTCCAGCATCTCGCGGATCTCCGGAACGACCGAGTCGTCGTCCTCTTCCTGGCCCATCTCAATCAGCGTCTCCATATCTTCCTTCTGGGTCACAAGCTTCTGATACGTATCGCGGTCATCCTTGAGACTGCCCAGTTCTTTTGTCTGGCGGGTTGCCTCATCCGGGTTATCCCAGAAATTCGGCTCCTCCATATTTCGCTCTATTTCCTGAATCCTTCGCTCCTTGTTAGCGAGGTCAAAGTGAATCCCTCACTTCCACGAGCGGCTGCTCGAGGGCTGCAATTTCAGTCTTGAACTGCTCCAGCTCGATTACCATTCGCTTCACCTTCTTTCTGTTGTGAATATTTTTATTTTTATGCCCCTTTCCGTCCGCAGCACTGTTTATACTTCTTGCCGCTGCCGCACGGACACGGGTCATTCGGATAAATCTTCTTTTCTTTGACAACGGACTTCTTCGGACCGCTGTCGTCCTTGTTGGTGCCGGTTACTTTTGCGACCTGCTCACGCTCCTGCGGGTGTTCCACCTGAACGTGATACAGCAGCTTAACGGTGTCTTCCTGGATGCCCTCTGTCATCTCATTGAACATATCATACGCAAGCATCTTGTATTCGACCTTCGGATCACGCTGGCCGTACGCCTGCAGGCTGATGCCCTGACGGAGCTGCTCCATGTCGTCGATATGATTCATCCATTTCTGGTCGATGACACGCAGCAGAATCACGCGCTCGACTTCGCGCATCTGCTCCGGATCCGGGAATTCCGCTTCCTTCTCGCTGTAGAGCGTGGAGGCACGTTTTTTCAGCTCCTGCTTCAGTTCTGCTTTGTTGAATCCCTTTACCTCATCCGCCTTGATTTTCTTCATGGGGATGATGTCCGTCAGAACACGATTCAGATCGTCCAGATCCCATTCATCGCTCTCTGCATCTTCGCCGATACAGATATCAACGGCATGATCTACGGTATCGTAGATCATCTTGCAGATCGCATCGCGCATGTTGTCGCCGTCCAGTACGTGGCGGCGCTCTTCGTAGATAATCTCACGCTGCTCATTGTTGACGCTGTCATAATCCAGAAGGCTCTTACGGATGCCGTAGTTGTTGCTCTCGATCTTCTTCTGTGCCCGCTCGATTGCGGACGTCAGCATCTTGTGCTCAATCTGCTCGCCTTCCGGCACGCCCAGAGATTTGAATGTCGACATCAGTTTTTCAGATCCGAACAGACGCATCAGATCGTCCTCGAGTGAAATATAGAATCTGGATTCACCCGGATCGCCCTGTCGGCCGGAACGGCCGCGCAGCTGATTATCGATTCGTCTTGCTTCGTGACGCTCCGTACCGATGATCTTCAGACCGCCGGCAGCACGCGCCTCTTCATCGAGCTTAATATCGGTACCACGGCCGGCCATGTTGGTCGCAATGGTAATTGCGCCCGCTTCACCTGCGTGAGAGACGATCTCTGCCTCCATCTCGTGGAACTTCGCATTCAATACGGAAAATTCATCCGCCCGGATGCCGGAACGCTTCAGCATTTTCGCCAGGAGTTCCGATGTCTCGATGGTGATTGTGCCGACCAGCACCGGCTGACGCCGTTCATGGGCTTCCTTAATTGCCTCGATGACTGCGTTGAATTTTTCTTTCTGAGTCATGAAGACGGCATCATTGAGATCTTTACGGATGACCGGAACGTTCGTCGGAATCTCGATGACGTCCATGCCGTAGATCTCACGGAACTCTTCTTCCTCTGTCAGTGCGGTACCGGTCATACCGGCCGTCTTCTCATATTTATTAAAGAAATTCTGGAAGGTAATGGTTGCGAGCGTCTTGCTCTCGCGGCGCACCTTCACATGCTCTTTTGCCTCGATCGCCTGATGCAGACCGTCTGAATAGCGGCGGCCCGGCATGATACGGCCGGTGAATTCATCGACAATCAGGACCTCATCATCTTTGACGACGTAATCCTGATCGCGGTGCATCAGATTGTTTGCGCGCAGCGCAAGGATAATATTGTGCTGGATCTCCAGATGTTCCGCGTCGGACAGGTTGTCGATGTGGAAGAAGTTTTCAACTTTGTGCACGCCCCGCTCTGTAAGGGTAACGTACTTTTCTTTCTCATTGACAATGAAATCACCGGTCTCGATGATTTCTTCTCCCATCAGGGCGGTCATCTTATTGACCTCGCCGGACGCCTCACCGCGCTCGAGCTGCTGTGCCAGAATGTCACAGGTCTCGTACAGTTTCGTTGATTTTCCGCTGGATCCGGAAATGATCAGCGGTGTGCGGGCTTCGTCGATCAGAACCGAGTCAACCTCGTCGATGATGGCATAGACCAGACCGCGCTGAACCAGCTGCTCTTTGTAGATGACCATGTTGTCACGGAGGTAGTCAAAACCATCCTCGTTGTTCGTGACATACGTGATGTCGCAAGCATATGCCGCACGGCGCTCATCGTTGTTCATGGAGTTCAGAACGCAGCCTACCGTCAGTCCGAGGAATTCATGCACTTTCCCCATCCACTCCGCGTCACGGTTCGCCAGATAATCGTTAACCGTGATGATATGGACGCCGCGGCCGTTCAGTGCGTTCAGATACGCCGGCAGTGTGGAGACAAGCGTCTTACCTTCACCGGTCTTCATCTCGGCGATACGCCCCTGATGAAGAATGATTCCGCCGATCAGCTGAACACGGTAATGTTCCATGCCGAGAACACGGCGGGCCGCCTCTCTGACGGTTGCAAATGCCTCCGGCAGAATGTCGTCCAGTGTCTTTCCGGAAGCAAGTTCCTCTTTGAATTTACGGGTATTGGCACGCAGCTCATCGTCTGACAGCTGCATCATATGATCGCGCATTCCCTCGATCTGGTCGACAATCGGGGTGATTCGCTTGAGCTCTCGCTGGCTGTGTGTGCCGAACAGTTTCTCAGTAAACTTCATGCTTCGCTAATTGCTCCTTGTTTTATTACATACGCACGGCGGGAGGCTTTGCTTCCCGCCGCATCTTATTATGCCTCAGGCTCCATCAGACCGTAGGTATTTCCTTTCCGCTTGTAAACGACATTGACTTCATTTGTCTCTGCATTGCAGAATACGAAGAAGTTATGTCCGAGCAGTTCCATCTGTACGCATGCATCTTCCGGATACATCGGCTCAATGTCGAACCGCTTTGTGCGGACAATCCGGATATCCTCATCCTCAAGATATTCATTTTCAATGTAAGCTTTCTGGAAATTCTCCGCGGACTGCTTTTTGTCCACCAGCTTGTTTTTATATTTCCGCAGCTGACGCTCGATGACCTCTTCCACCAGATCGATGGAGACATACATGTCATTGCTGACCTGCTCTGAGCGGATGATATTTCCCTTGACCGGAATCGTCACCTCGATTTTCTGACGCTCTTTCTCGACACTCATGGTTACATGTACATTTGTGTCCGGTTTGAAATAGCGCTCCAGTTTTCCGAGTTTATCCGTGACTGCTTTACGGAGTCCGTCTGATACTTCAAGGTTCTTTCCACTGATGGTAATATTCATATAGGCTCCTTTCTCCTCGTCCGAACGGAACGGAGGATTCATTCTATGAGCTGTAATCGACAGTTACTGTATATCGAGACATGAATCAGTTCACACGTCCTGATATCTTCGGTTTCCGGATTGCTCCGTCCGTCTGCTGTTTTTTAATAATGAACAAGTATAACATGCCTCTTCTGCAGTTGTAAACGGGATTCCGGCGATCTTCCGCGGGCCGCAGAGGTGAAGGGCCTCTGCCGCTGCGTATATCACAGCAATTTAAAACCGCAGTTCGGGCAGAATTTTGTCCCGGTTGTCTTCGTTCCGCAGTTTGGGCAGAAATTCGGCAGCGATACCGTCTGGCCCGCCGATGCTCCGGACTGCGCCACATGGCTTCCGCCTGTAAAAGCGGTTCCTGCCTGACCGGACGGCGCGTGATTCAGCATGCTCTGCTGTGCCTGTGCCTCAGCCACCTTCTGGATCCCTTCCGGATACGTAAAGCTTGAGATGGAAAAATCTGTTATCGCAATTCCCAGAAGCCGCATCTCATAGTCCAGATCCGAACAGATGCCTGCAGCAATCTGATCGGCATTTGCCTGCAGGTGGAACAGATCCTTTCCCTCCTGCGCAATCCATTTCATCAGCAGCTGATCCAATTTGGAAATAACGCGTTCCTTTACATCATCGATGGTAAACTGCTGCTGAATGCCGGCGATCTTGTCAATCAATGCCTGATAATCGTCGACACGGCAGTTAAATGTTCCAAAAGAACGGACCGGCATACCGCCCGGCAGACTTGCCACCGGAATATTGATGGCATGTTTTGTGCCCCAGCGGACCGTCAATTCCTTTGTATTAATAAACAACACCTCGGCGCGCAGACCGCTGGCAAATCCGAATTTAAAACCGGAAAGCGATGAAAGCACCGGCACAATATCGGACGCGATATCATAGCTTCCCTCATCCTGAAAGATGCCTTCAATCCTGCCGTTGTAAAGAAACAGCGCATCCTGTCCCGGATGAATCACCAGCCGGCTGCCCTTCTTTATTTCATTGTCCTTCCATTTCCAGAAGAGGACATCCTCTCCGTATTCCTGCCACTCTATTACTCTGGCCATTATGTCCTCCTTCTGCCGGTGTGCGTCTGATCATCGCCGCAGTCAGTGCGTCATTATAATTCAGCGCCGCGGTCAGTGCGTCATTACAATGATCAGAAGAATGATCACGATGATCGCCAGAATAAACAGGATAATTTTCACCGGACTCTTCGGATAAGAACCGGCGATCGCTCCTGTCTCTCCATTGATCACAACGTGGTATGTCTCATTCCCGTACTGATAAGATGTCGTATAGACGGGCAGCATCAGATATTTGTATGTCTCATTCATAAAAGAGGGACTTACTTTCAAATCTTTTACTGCGTCAAACCTGCTGAGCACATCCTGGCGGGCATCCGCCTCCAGGCGCCGCTCCATCTGTCTCTGCGCATCCTGATGACCGCTTTCCAGCGGCTTCGTATAACACTCTGCACGATACCCGGCAAAATAATCCGGCGACCAGGACGCGGCCTTCGTCGTTCCGAACGATTCCACATTGTCCAGCAGTGCCAGATCCATATGTTCCGTAGCCCTTACCAGCACGTCATCAAAATTATGCGTAATGGTTCCGCTGGTCATAAACCAGTCTGTGTGCGTGACGGTGTGCATTTTGCCGTCAGACCCGCGCCGCTGTTCCGTGCGGTTCTTTCCGCCCTGTGCTGTATAATAGGCACGCGCTTTTGCATCAAACGTCCAGTACGGCAGATACATGCCGCTCAGCTTTCCGGACTGATACAGTGATTTCAGCGCATTCGGCGCGAATTTCCGTTTTTCAAGCCAGTTCCGGAAAATCTCGCCGACCTGTTTATAATCAACTTTAAACGGAACAATCCCGTCCGGCGGAAGCACTTCTTCCTGTTTCTGCGCAAGCACGTAGACATTTCCGCAATACGGACAGTCTCCTGCCGTGCAGTCCGCATCCACTTCGATTTTGGCACCGCATCCTCTGCACTCCATCGTGCTGGTCTTGCGGCCGGGATCCGGCCGCAGACCTGCGAGCTTATCTCTGGTCAGCTTGTGCTCCACAACTTTTGACGAATCATTGATAATCAGAATCTGATGTCCGCAGCTCTCACACTGCAGCGTCTGACTTTTTGCGTCAAAGATCATGCGGCTTCCGCAGTTCTCACATTGATAGCTTTTATCCATGCTTCTTCCCCTCGGTGAACCTGTTTCTTTTTTTCCGGATTCTGTTCCGGATCAGAAACGATTTACCTGCTGAAACACGTCATGCGGGATCAGAGGCCGAGTTTTGCCTTGAGTGCCTCAAGCTCGGAATCCACATCCGGATTGCTCTCGGTATCGTATTTATCCTGAAGATCCTTGATTGTCTGATGTGCGGCGGACTCGTTGAGTTCTGCGCGCGCATTCGCCTCATCAAGCATCTGGTTTGCTTTCTCTTCCATGCGGTCAAATGCCGCCTGGCTGCTGCTGGTGTCGATGTTTCCGACCTTCTCTGTCAGGTCATTGATCTTCTCCTGTGCCTTTGCAGCGGCAACTTTTGCCTTGATCGATGCCTTGCGGTCATTGAGCTCATCGATGTCTCTTGCCAGCTTATCGTGCATCTCTTTCATCTTTTTGGCATTTGCGTCTGCATTTGCAGCCATCATCTCTCTGTATGCGAGATCCTTGGACAGCTGTGCCTTGCGCTCGAGGAATGTCTTGGCATCTGCCTCATTTCCTGCGATCAGCGCCTTCTCCGCGTACTTCTCCATCTTGGCAATTTCTTCTTTGAGTTCTTCCAGCTGGCGGTTCGCTTTGGTAGCCTCAGCCATGACAGCTGCCGTCTCAGCTTTTACGCGTCCAAGATCCTCTTCCATATCACGCATATACTGGTCAATCATCTTCTCCGGGTCCTCTGCCTTATCCAGAAGCTGGTTGATGTTTGCAGCCATAATGTCTTTAAATCTCTTCAAAATACTTGCCATTTTCATTTCCTCCGTCAATGAACTGTGAACTGCTGCGGATGCTGTCCTCTTCCTCTGCGGCAGGACAGACTCATCCACAGTCAACTGATACCCCTATTATATGCCATTTCCTGACAATTGTGCAGAATGTTTTGGAAATTTTATATACTTTTAGGATTTCAATCCTCTAACAGTGCCTGGTAAATATCCCTCTTTGATACGCCCCGGTCAGCAGCCACCTGTTTCATCGCTTCCTTCCGGCTCATGCCTTTGTCCGTGTACATCTGCATGTGTTCCTCCAGCGGCATGCTTTCCCATTGCCGTACGGCCTCGCTTTTCAGTTCTTCTGCAGGTTTTCCGGCAATCACGAGAACATATTCCCCGCGCGGTTCCTCTTTTTCATAATATGCACACGCCCCGCCGATGGTTATCCGCATCACCGTCTCGTGCAGTTTTGTCAGCTCTCTGCAAAGCGAAATCTCCCGCGCTTTTCCCAGAACACCGGCGAGTTCCTGAAGTGTTTTCTTCAGCCGGTGCGGCGCCTCGTAAAGAACGATCGTCCGCGTCTCCTTCTGCAGTTCCGAGAGAACCTGCCTGCGCTCTTTCTTATCGTGCGGCAAAAACGCCTCAAAGGCAAACCGCCGGGTCGGCAGGCCTGAGATAATCAGTGCCGTAATCACTGCGGCAGGTCCCGGAACCGCCGTTACCGTGATGCCCGCCTCCCAGGCCATCCGGACCAGTTCCTCTCCCGGATCTGAAATACCCGGTGTTCCCGCGTCTGTGATCAGCACAACATTACCGCCGTCCAGCATCTGCCGGACCAGTACACGGCCTTTGTCATATTTATTATATTCATGATAGCTTGTCATCGGTGTGCGGATCTCAAAATGATTCAGCAGCCGGATGCTGTTGCGTGTATCCTCCGCTGCGATTACGTCCGCCTCCCGCAGCGCACGCAGCGCACGCATGGAAATATCCTCCAGATTGCCGATCGGGGTCGCACATAATGTTAACGTGCCGGGCATGTTCTGCTCCTCTCATCATCTATGATAAATATCACTCCGGTAAAACCCTGTTTTGTGCAGCTTCTGTCAGAGAAACTGCTCCAGAATTTCCAGACTCTTAATCCGCCGGTCAACCACATGTGTTCTGCGGCGGTCCAGCAGTCGTTCCAGTTCTGTGAGAACCGCGTCATCCACGGTAAAACTGAATAGTTTCGTCATCGGTGCTTCCATGATGTACCTGCAGATATACAGTGCGCTTCCACTTGTTTTTTCCGGATCCGGCGCAAAATCGCCGTTAATTGTCATGAGACGCATTTCATAAATCCGCCGGACCAGACGGGCATCCGGCTGTTCGTGAATCAGTGCCTTGAGGGCAAGATACAGGAGGTTCAGCGTATCCGTTCCGTCGATTCCTTCTCTTCCGTAATAAGAGGCAAATTCAAGAAAATAAAACCCGTAATATACACCCGGCATCATCGCGGAAAGTTCCGTAAAATAGTCACGGACTGACGCCTGAACCAGACTGTAGGAATCCCGTCCCGGAATCAGTGAAAAAGTCCCCGTGACAAACGGATTGGATGCCGCAAGAAGGGAACTTTTCGGTCTGCGCGCGCCGCGCGCAAATGCCGTGATTTTCCCTTCCTCCCGCGTCAGTATTACAAGACGTTTATCATATTCGCCGATGGGCATAGCTGACAGGACCATCCCTGTCAGATTTACAGTTTCACGCATTGTTTATGATCTCACCGTGCTTACAATCTTGTTTTTTATTAACCCTTCAGATCTTTCTTATCATATCCGTAATTCTTCATGAGAATGTCGCTGTCCCTCCAGTTCCTGCGCACTTTGACCCAAAGTTTCAGGTTAACTTTTGTCTCCAGCAGCTGCTCGATATCAGGACGCGCTTCGGAGCCGATCTTCTTCAGCATGGATCCGTTTTTGCCGATAATGATTCCCTTATGGGATTCCCGCTCACAGACAATGCTCGCCTCCACATCCGTCATTTTTCCGTCCGGACGTGTCTTCATGGATTCAATTGTGACCGCAATTCCATGCGGTATCTCATCTCCGAGCGAGCGCAGCGCCTTCTCACGAATCAACTCCGCGGCGATCTGCCGCACCGGCTGATCTGTGATGGTGTCCTCATCAAAGAAACGGGGGCCGTACGGAAGATAACGGAACAGGGTATCAAGCAGGGTATCAAGATTTCTGCCGAGTTTTGCCGATACCGGAATAATATCCTCAAACGGACAGAGATCTCTGTACCGATCCATTGCAGGCTGAATCTGCGCCTTCTTGATCCTGTCTATTTTGTTGACGACAAGAATGACAGGAAGCTTTGATTTTGACAGCATGGCCGCAATATGCTTTTCTCCTGCGCCGATATAGCTGTCCGGTTCTACCAGCCAGAGCACTGCGTCCACATCCCGGATAGTACTCTCGGCAGCATAAACCATATATTCTCCCAGCTTATTTTTCGCCTTGTGAATTCCCGGTGTATCAAGAAAGACAATCTGCCCGCGTTCACTGTTGTAGACCGTCTGAATCCGGTTGCGTGTCGTCTGAGGCTTCCGCGATGTAATCGCGATTTTCTGACCGATCAGGTGATTCATTAAAGTAGATTTTCCGACGTTCGGCCGGCCGATCAGGGCAACAAACCCGGACTTGATCTGCTTTTCCGATGTCATGTTTTCAGTTGTCATGTTCTCTGTCGTCATATTCTCTGTCGCCATGTTCTCTGTTGCCATGTTCTCCATCGTCATGTTCTCTGTCGTCATGTTCTCTGTCGTCATGTTCTCTGTCGTCATGTTCTCTGTCGTCATGTTCTCCGTCGTTATATGATTCAGATTCATTTTCAGATTCATCCTTATTCTTAAATGGTACACTTCATCATATCATAAATCCGCTAAACGAAACAGCAAGAATCCTATCGCATCGGCTGTATTTTATGTTATGATGATATTAGAAAAGTTTAACATCATACCCTGACAACGCTGAACAGGATGCACGATTTAACAAGGTGTCAGAGATTCCAGACCGAGAGCTTTTTGGGGAGGAAATGTATTATGCCCTACGCATTTAATCTGATGGAATATTTTACAACCTCACAGAATATAGATTTTCTAATCCGGATTATCGTCGCCTGTTTTTGCGGTGCGCTGATTGGGTACGAACGCAGCCGCCGCTTTATAGACGCCGGTGTCCGCACACATCTGATTGTCTGCTGCGCCGCGGCGTCACTGATGATTGTTTCAAAATACGGTTTCGTCGACTTGGTCGCTAAGAACGGGGACTTGCTGTACGGAACAAGAGGGACAGATCCTGCCCGGATCGCAGCGCAGGTTGTCAGCGGTGTCGGTTTTCTCGGAGCCGGTGCGATCTTCCGCAACAAAAATATTGTAAAAGGACTGACAACTGCCGCCGGAATCTGGGCAACTGCGGGCATTGGTCTGGCCATCGGGGCCGGTATGTACTGGATCGGAATCGTAGCGACTGCGATTATTTCGCTCTTTCAGGTCGTCACACATAAATTCACGATCGGCTCCGATTCCTTCACGACGAATTTTCTGGAATTTGATGTGGACAGCGATATTAATTTCCAGACGCTTCTCACGCAGTTTGCCGAATCCACGCATGGCAAAATCACAAGCTACAGCATCGACCGGGCAGGCCACAATCTCACACATTACAGCGTCACCATGAAAAACAAAGGAAAAATCTCCATGGAAGACCTCCATCAGTTTATTGACGAGCACAAAGGTGTGCGCTCTGCTTCGACAAGTTTCATGTAATCCCAGCTGGACAGAACTTACCCTCAGATAGAAAACAAGAAAAGTACATCCGCAATTGCAGATATCTGCAAATGCGGATGTATTTTTTTTGATTTGTTTCCTTCGCCCAGGTCTGGACTCTGGCTAAAGGGCATCCGCATCCCGCCAGGCCACTGCTTTGCGGATGCACTTTTCTTGTTTTGCTTCCTTCGGCC
>JNKK01000061.1 GCA_000702845.1 Lachnospiraceae bacterium FE2018 | reverse complement strand
TATTCATTATGTGGATTGGTTAAAAAATCTGATGAGTTTTGAGCACTGCACAGAGCATCATCGCAGTAATTATCAGAGAGGTAGAGAAAAATGAAAGACTTATTCCGTATCGTAAGCCATCGTTTTTCAAAAAATAAAAAGAAAGCGGTATCTACACTGGCGGTCATCGTTACGTTTGTAATGGTGTATACGCTCATTATGCCTGCAGTCGCACTCGAGCGAAAAGCAGCGGAGAATGAACCGGGCATGGCGCTTGAGGAAACTGTCTCTGAAGACGCTATGGCTGAAGCTGAGTCTGAAACGCCTGAAGCAGAGACAGCACCGGCAGAAGAAACGGAGCCGGATGCTGAAGCTGTCGCGGCAGATGAATCGGCGGCAGAAGAGGTCGAGACAGAGTCTGACGTTCCTGCTTCTGCACCGGCAGCAGATAACTTCAATGCGGCAGCTGATAGCTCTGCGGCAGAGCAGACGGTCAGCACCACTGCTGACCAGGGAACGACACGGGCTGCAGATGTAAGTGAATATACACAGACGGAAACAGAAGCTGCTCCGTCTGCTTCTGATGCAGGAAAGACCGATGCGGAAGAAGGAATGCCCGCACAGAGTTTTGAGCAGATTGTAAAATTCAACGAAAGCATCGATGAAAATGGCAACCCTGTCGAGAAACAGGTAAAGGTCAAAGTCGACGCGGAAGATAATGCATTCCCGGCCGGCACTGTCATGAAAGCAGAAGTGGTTCTGAACAATATTGATCCGCAGAGACTGCAGGACATGGAAGATGCCATTACAGCAGCTGTTAAGAAAGCAGCCGGCGAATCTGGGCTGAATGCAGACGACACCAGAATCGTACAGTACCAGGCAATCGACATTCACTTCTTTAATAAGGAAGGTCAGAAGATCGAGCCGGCGAAGAAGGTCGAGGTTCGTATTACTTCCGATAAGATTCGCGAGATCGCGAATCCGGTTCTGGTTCATGTAAATGAAAATGATAAAACCGGTGAAATCAAGGATGCCGATGTCATTGAGAAGAAAGACATCGCTGTCATTGACGAGAAACCGGATACTGTTGCAAATAACGAGAACACCATGCTGTTCAAGACAAGCAGGTTCTCTCCATTCGTAATCGTTGAGAGCGAAACCGTTGACGAGAATGGTGAGATCATGAATGGCCTCGAAGGCGAGTACAGCAGTGAGGCCAGCTTCGAACTTGCTGACGAAAACGATGGAACGGGTAATAATGTTGCGGCAGACGGCAGCGGCGTGCTGATGACATCAGACGGCGACTATAACGTAACTGTCACCTACGACGCAAATGCGAACATTCCGGCGAATGCGGAACTGCAGGTCAAAGAGATCACAGAGGCATCCAGAGCTTACCAGAACTATATGGAAGAAGCGAAAGATGTTCTGGAAGATGACGCTGCATCTATCAACTACGCAAAAATCTTCGATGTTGATATCGTGAGCGACGGTGAAGTTGTAACACCGGAAGCAGAAGTAGATGTTGACATTGCCTATAAGAATTCTGAAGAGATCGAAGAGGGAACGGTTGTCCAGGCAGTGCAGTTTGGTGAGGGTGTCCCGGCGGTCAATGACGATGCATTCGTCTATGGCGATGAGACACACATCGACGGCGTACAGATGAAAGCTGCGGAGATTCCGGTGACTGCGATTGTGGGAACTGGGACGATCACAGCACCGTTTGTGGCCGGTGACGGAAGTACCTATGAAGTCACTGTGACTTACGGAGACGATGCACAGATCCCGGAAGGGGCGGAACTGCGTGTGCGCGAGATCACGGAAGCAGCAGAACACCAGGAGTATGTCGACAAGACCCAGGAAGCGATCGGTCGCGAGACTGACGATTCCAACGCCAGATTCTTTGATATTAGCATCGTGGATCGGGACGGCAACGAAATCCAGCCCGCAGCGGCGGTTTCCGTGAAGATTCGCCTGATCGATACCGAGATCACAGACAGCACTCAGGTGGTGCACTTTGGCAAAACAGCCGAGCTTATGGACCTGCAGCGCACCTCTGACACACTTAATTTCCAGACCGACGGATTCTCCGTTTTTGCGGTCGTGGTCGTCGAGTCTGAGGAGGGTTCCTACGTATTCCGAGGCGAGGGATATACCGTCACGGTCACTTACACAGCCGAGGCACAGATCCCTCTGGGGACGATCCTTACGGTCGAGGAACTCGATCCGGAGAGTGACGAGTACATTCAGAGACTGGGACAGGCATGGGATGAGGTAAACCGCGAATACTTTGAAGTTGAGGAGATGCGTGCAAACTATAACGAGGGTATGGGAGACCTGCCTGAGCTGCCTCTCATCAACCTCGACCAAGCCCGCTTTTTCAATATCAGTCTCAAGTATGAGGACGAGGAGATTGAGCCAGAAGTTCCAGTACAGGTTGAGATTGCCTATGACGATGGCATGACGATGGTCGGAGAAGCGGTTTCCGGTGTGACTCACTTTACGGGTGATGAGGTGGAACTCATCGACGAAGTGGATACCGTCACCGAGGGAAACAATGTCCTCGCTTTCAAATACGAACAGACCAGCATTGCCGATACGGGCACATATGTTGGCCAGAAGACGTATGACGAGGTCGCGGAGCGCGTAGTTCTGCCCGCCCCTGAGCCTATGCAGTACCCGATGCTCCAGACCAAAGCAGCCGCCACGAAAGGTTTGAAGGCGGCCGGGAACGGTGATGGCGAGGAAGGAGAAGAAGAGGAGGGAGAAGGCGAAGATATAGACCTGGCCGCGCCGATAGCTACCAAGACACTGACCCCCAACAAGGCGGGAAACACGAACGACGGCACGTACACACTGGAACTGGCCGTGGACGGGCGCGCAAAGTCTTCCATCACCACAGAGATCAAGAAGTCCAACGTGCTCATCGTCATGGATCGATCGAGCAGTATGATCAATAATCTTGCCTGGGCTGACGTAACACAAGTTGCTCATTATGAAAGGGGCAGGTATTATAGTGGATCTAATGGATATACGCCTTGGACACCGACGGCAGGAGTAACATATTACGGACAGATATATTCAAATGGCGAGAATCGCTATAGAGAACTCTTCTACAATAATGGTCAGTTTTACTACTATGACTCTCAAGGAGTAACAACAGCTACAACAAGAAGTTATACGGGGAACATATATACCAGTAAGACAAGAACACGGCTGGACGAAGAGCAGGAAGCACTGGACAAGCTTATCTATGATCTGTTAGCTAAGAACGGTGAAGGTACAACGGATGATGGTGTTTCCCTAGAGGATATAGTAGAGATATCTGTCATAAGCTTTGCTAAAGATCGAATGGACGAGAACGACGGTACTGCGCATCCGAGCTCAGAGCAGGATTGGTCTACGAGTTACACTGCCCTCATGGAAGCGGTAAACGATCCGTACGCACCGAGTGGTACAAACTGGGAGCAGGCATTGAAATATGCCATGGATCAGATTACAGCAAAGAAGCAAGATCCAACACAAGCTGGTGAAGATTACTATCTTATATTCCTCACAGATGGAGAGCCCACGGCAACGACAACGCACCATAGCGGAGCATATTATTATGGCAATAACGCCAGTGATTATATGCCGGCCTATGAAGCTGCTCGAAACTACGTGAGAGACGTGTCTGGTATCGCCGCTACAGAGGACATCCATTTCTATGGCATTATGACTTGGGCGACCAATAATATAATGCGCGAATTTCTCAAACGTCTTGTAAATGTAGGCAATGGGAATGTCACTAACGAGACCGACTTTACTACGGAAGCAGTAGACGAAGACGGAGTGGATGATTATTACTACGATGCTGATAGCCTTGAAAAGCTGGCAGAAGCATTTGAGGATATCTTCAACCTCATTTCTGATAGCGTCGCTTACGAGCAGGTGAGCATCACCGACGGCCTTACGACCGATGCTATGACGACGACACTCGTGAACGGAAGCGCTAGCGGCTTTCAGTATACGGTGTACAAGAACAGGGTCGTGGATGCAGATGGCAAAGTCGTTTCGAAGGGAACGCCCGTTTACACTGTGACCGCCACGGATGTCGAGGGCGGTGAACCAAACGTCACTTTCCACATCAACGGAACGGAATATACCGCAAATACCACCCCCGCCGTCCAGAAAAAAACTTATGAGTATGAAGAGCTGCAGGAAGACGGCACCACACTGGTTCATAAAACCAAAGACTATTACTCCGTCACCGTCGGGGAGGGAGAGAACGCCGTTGAGTACAAGATGACGCTGGCAGACAAGACCGAGGGCAGGTTGGACTGGGATCTCGCGGGGATCGGTGCACTGGAGGATGGATACACTTACGCGGTCAGCTTTACCGTCTGGCCGGATCAGGATGCCTACGACTACGTCGCTGCCCTGAACAACGGGCTGGAACAGATCACGGATTCCAATGGAGATACGGTTGACGTCACCTGGGATTCCAATGTGGAGACAGATGCAAACAAAGTCACTGATTCCAACGGGAGATCTTATTGGAAGAATGGAGCTCTTCCGGACTATCCATCGATCATCAAGTACACGGATGGGACCTATGCCGTGCTCACAAACACAGATCAGAGCCTGAAGTATACGATCACCAAAACTGAACAGGTCGATGATAATGATCCGATAGTCACCCATGAAGGTCCGTATACTACAGATCTTCCGACGCCCGACCCCATGCCTCTGACCGGGACGGCTTCCCAGTTGGAGAAGGTATGGAACATAAATCGTGATCCCAGCATTCTGTACAAGTACCTGTATGAATCGAAGGACACGGATGGCAATCCTGTGGCATTTGACATCGGCTTTGAGATTGACCAGGACGGGGAGGAATACAAACAGGTGCATCTGCCCGGAGAAGCTACCGTGACTACGGATGGCGTAACTTATGACTGGAGCGCGTATGAAACTGGAGATCTGGTGGAGTACAACGGCAAGACCTTCAGTAAGCGCTGGAGCCAGGATTTCTCCATCGCGACAGGTCTGATGCTGAGTGAAACCCAGATGGATGCACGTAATCTGGACAAGAGCCTGTATAACGACAAAAAGTATAAGTTTAATGACATATGGTATTACGTCCTCGAACCCGGCCATGATTTCAAGATCAGTGAGCCGGCTGTGGGATATGAATTCGACTTTGAAGAGCCTACATACCATCCGATGCTAGTGGACGGTGTCCTTATGGATGTGAAATTCACAACGGAGGATGGCACCAAGAGTATCACCGGTATGGAAGCGCTGGAGATCGATACTACGGGCAAGTCGGCTCTGACCGTATTCAATACGCTGCGCGGCTACATCAACGTTCATAAAAAGGTTGTTGATTCTGACGGTACTACCCCGTTAACAACGGACAACACGGAATTCACCTTCGCAATAGAACTGACGAATGCCATGCCAGTCTTTGAGGGCGATCACATCCCTTGGTACGGTGTAAACGGACTCTACTATCATGATGCTGACGCTGATGACGACTATTACCAGGCGGAATATTTAAACGGTAAGCTTCAGGTGACGACGGAAGAAGGAGGTCCCTATGAAGGTGTAGGCCATACATTTAATCCGGACTACGCCGGTGAGCAGACTATCAAGTATTTAGTTGACGGTCAGGAAAAAACTGTGACGATCTGTGGCAACCAAATGACCCCGACTGACGGCAGTGGAGAAGATGGTTATAAAAAGGTAACGGGCACAGCCAAGATCACCCAGTCTGAAACGCTGTACATCGCCAACGTCCCCGTAAATACACATTACACCATCAAGGAGACGGGGCTCGCTGCGTTGGGCTATCAGCTGATCGACATCGATCGTGAGGTCGGAACGAGTGGGACGGCCCCCGGAGGCAGTATAAGTGTACAAGACGCGAACATCACGGGCGAGATCATCCAGAATACGGAGACCCTCATCACCTATACCAACAAGTGCCTGGTAACGGACATCACTCTCCAGAAGACTGATGATAAAGGCGATGGCCTTGAAGGCGCAGTGTTCCGGCTGGTAAAAGTAGGAGAAACAGGTCAGTCAGAGTCGGATGCTTCCCTTATTGATAGTGTCTCTGGATTAGATGAGATCAGCAAAACGGTGAACGGAGAAACTAAGACATATACCAGTGCGTTTGAATCGAATGGTGAAGTTCAGACAATAAATGGGTTGCCAGATGGAACATACAGACTGTATGAGGTAGTTGTACCGGCAGGATATATTAACACATATAGGTACATACAGTTTGATATCGAAAGTCGCAGTATCAAAAATGTGACTACAGACACAGAGGATACAAGCAAGTTAATAATAGATGAGAATAACATAGATCTCATAATCAAAAATGAACCCGGCGCTGCCCTTCCACACACCGGTGGCCCCGGCACACTACCATATGCATTAAGCGGTATCGCTCTTATGATGGCATCCGCTTTGATGTACGGCTTCAGGATGAGGCGTAGAGAAAGGAGGTTAAATTAAAAAAAGCCTCTGATCTCGACGAATAACTAACGCCGGAAACTGAAGACGCATAGAATCAGAACTGCAGACGACAGAAAATGATATGTCAGAAGATGCGGGGAAGATAAAACAAAATAACGGGCTGGCCCGATGCTTGTCGGTCGAGGCGACAGAGGGACAGCCGGAACTCTTACCATTAGAGCTTAAACAATGGGAGCCAGTTGTGGCTTGAAACAGCAAATGCCCTTCATGGGCTGGATATTTTAACAAAAGTCCTTGAAGGGACAGATTAAAAAGAAAGGATGAATGATCATGAAAAAAATGAAAAAGATGATTGCTTTGGCGCTTGCCATGGTAATGGTACTGGCCATGGGCACAACGGTATTTGCGGCTACGCAGACAAAGGCATTGAGCCCTGCAGATGCTGACAACGCTACGATTACCATTAATAACCCGGCAAAGGGTGAAACCTATGAGCTGTATAAGTTATTTGATGCTACAGTAAGTGAAGATGGAAGTCAGATTTCCTATCAGGGAACCGTTCCGGCTGGTCTGGCTGATTTCTTCGAAGCAGATGCACAGGGATATATTCACCCGAAGACATCAATTGCTGACGAGGTGGATGAAGACGGCAATATTCTGACAACTAAGATGACTGACGAGCTCAAAGCCGCATTGGAAACATGGGCTGGAAGTGCATCGGCAGTTACTAGTGAAGTAAGTGATGGTAAAGAAGCTCTTGCATTTACAGGACTTCCTTATGGTTACTATGTAGTAACAACTACTCATGAAGATGACACAGCTGCAAAAGCACTCATTACTGTTGACTCCACACAGCCGGACGCTTCTATTTACGACAAGAACGTAAATGAGCCGAGCGCTGAAAAGACTGTTGCAGAAGAAAGCTATTCTATCGGTGATACCATCGAATATACTGCTGTATTCGATACTACCAACTATATGGGTGAAGGTAAAGATTCTCAGCAGGTAGTTGAATATCTTATCGAAGATACTCTTCCGCCTTATCTGAGCAATGTAACCGTTACTAAGATCACGATCGGAACAACTGAGTTTTCAGGTGATGACCTTAATGCAACAAACTTCCCTGGAGTAACCACATTTGGAACAGCAAAGAAAATTACAGTTCCGTGGGCAGACAAAGATACCAGCACAACTCCTGCAACCTTTACGAGTAAATATGCTCAGGGATCTCAGATTAAAGTTGAGTATACTGCAGTTCTTACATCCGTAACCAATATCAACGCTGATGACAAGAACACAATTTCTATTACACCTCAGGTCGATAATGGAAATGGAGATAAAGAGCCTTGGGACGAGAGTTGGGATGACCACGCAGAGATCAAGACCTATGCGGCAGCAATCAAGAAGGTTGATGAGGATGGCGAACCGCTTGACGGCGCTCAATTCACAATTGCTGGTCTGACTGTTGAAGAAGTTTCTGCTGGTGTTTACAGAGTTGTTTCTTATGACTCCACAAGTGCCACGGCAAGCGCGGTTATGAGCACTGATGAAGATGGTAAACTTTATATCCTTGGTCTTGCAAGTGACGTATCCCTGACTGTTACTGAGTATAAGGCTCCGGATGGCTACAACAAGCTGACTGAGACTAAGACTCTTACACCGCAGGTTCTTGAGACCACCCTGTACGAGGCTTCTGGTACAAGAAAGTATGATGCTGATGGCAACCTGCTTGAAGAAACTGCAACGAGCGGTACATCAACAACAGTCGAGAGAAACCTTGACGAACTTGATGAAAATGCACTTGAAATCGAAAACAAAAAGGGCGCTGTCCTTCCGAGCACTGGTGGCATCGGTACCACAATCTTCTACGTAATCGGTGCAATCCTTGTTCTCGGCGCTGGCATCCTGCTGGTAACTCGCAGAAGAATGAACGCGAACTAATAATCAGGTTCATTTTCGAATGAATAAGTACTAACCTCATGGAGGCTGGTCTCGCAAGAGGCCAGCCTTTTTAAGGATTATGAATGCTTCATGGCTAAAAAAATCAAAGCTGTATCATTGTACATTTTAATATTCGCCGTTTCTGCAATGCTTCTGGCAGGGCTTCTCCTTGCATCTGCCTGTATACCGCAAAGCCGAATCCAGAAGCACATGGAAGAATCTGCGGATATCCTCTGTGAGCATGACAGGATCTGGTACGTGATCCCGGGTGTAGAGAGCAGTCAGAATCATCTTTATGCGGATGCCATTACGGCCAATATTGCCTACCATCTCTCAGACGGAAATCCTTTGGAGTCAGTGATGTGGGCCGGATACTACTATCAGGGTGGAGATGTGAATACATCTCTGCGAACCGCCGTCCAGAACCATTTGGAAGCAGAAACGCAATATCTTCGCTACTGGCACGGCTCCGCCGCTGTGGTTCGTCTGCTGCATATATTCTTAAATATTAAGCAAATCTATTGGATGCATGCTGCCGTTATTTTAGGACTTCTTGCTTTTTTGCTGGTGATGTTGATGAGAAATCGGATGTATGCAGAGGCTGCTGCATTTATCTTCTCTATGATCATGGTGAGCATCTGGTTCGTCCCGTTTTGTCTGGAATATACGTGGACATTTCTGTGTATGCTGATCGCTTCCATCATCGGCATAAGGTTGGTCATGAAGGGCCAGAGTGACCGGTTGGGATTATTATTTCTGATCACAGGGGGTGTAACCGTTTATCTTGATTTCCTTTCTACAGAGACGCTCACACTGGTTGTTCCTCTGCTCCTGATCCTGAGGGTTATGGAAAAGCAAAAAGGAAATACTGCAGATATCAACCCCTGGTTTCTTACCCTGAAAAGCTCTGTTTTGTGGATTATCGGATATGTCGGCATGTGGGTGTCAAAATGGCTGCTTGCATCAATGGTGCTTCATGAAAATGTCATGCCCTATGTTGAAAGTCACATCGGCGACCGGATCGGAGGTGTCAATCCAGCCGGATCTCTGGCCGGCTATATCGCCGGATCGATTTTAAGGAATGTTAAGTGTCTGCTTCCTTTTGATTATGGAATGATCGGGGCCATCATCTTACTGGTGATGATCGTTGCTTTTATCGTTTTGCCGATCGTTTTGGACAAGGTCACTCTGAAGAATGAGATCAATAAAGGGATCATAGTACTGTATTTCTTCATTGGCGGAATCCCGTTACTCCGTTTTGCACTGCTGCGCAACCACTCCTGGTATCACAGATCCTTTACGTTTCGTGCATTGGCGGGAACGCTCCTCGCCGTGAGCTTCATCATAACTGAAATCATGGAATGGAAAAAAATCGATGAGCACAGTTAAATCAATTCTTCGGTATATCGTCATTTCTATCATAATAGCAACATTGTTGATCTCCCTGTTCATGCTGACAGCTTTACTGCCACGGGAGAAAATACAGGCCAACATGGAAAAGTCGGCAAACTATCTGCAGGAGAAGGGCGCGGCATTTCCATTTACTGTACTCGGAATTAACTGCAGCAGAGCGGACTATTATGCGGACGCGGTACTCCTGAATGTTGCCTATTATCTGGATTCCGAACATCCTGCCGAGTCTGTATCATGGGCGCATTTCTACAGTGAAGACGCATTTAACTGGAACGGCATGGTAAAAGACTATTTTCCGACTGCTGTAGAGAAGCAGCCGGTCCCGAACCAGCAGTATCTCCGGTACTGGCACGGATCGCTCATCGTCGTGAAACCCCTTCTCATCTGGCTCAGTATCAGCGGGATCTACAGACTCTTGGGAGCCGTCTTATGGATTTTGTTGGGAAGCATCATTGTCATTCTGATTCGGAAAGGATTCGGAAAGGAAGCAGTTGCGTTCATCCTGGCCATGATCGCCGTAAGCGTCTGGTTTGTTCCTGTGTGTCTGGAATACATATGGATGTTCCTGGTTATGACGGTCACTTCCCTGATTGTGATCCATCTTTCGCTTAAGCAGCAATATCGGCGCATGCCCGGAATCTTCCTGTGTGTGGGAATGCTTGCTGCTTTTCTGGATTTTTTCACAACAGAGACGATTACACTTCTGATTCCTCTGATGTTCATGTATATGATCCGGCACAGACAGAGGGAGGGATCTCCTGAATGGATTCCTGCCATTAAATGCGCAGTGCTTTGGGGAATTGGCTATGTTGGGATGTGGGTGACAAAGTGGATATCCGCAGCGGCCGTCCTGAAAAGAGATGTCATGCCTTACGTGCAAAACAGCATAACGGAACACCTTGGAACAGCAGAAGGGCTTCCCTTACAGGAACTGTGGCTGAAGAGCATTCGCCGGAATATATACAATCTATCTACGTTAAATTACGGAATGATTGGTGCCATTCTGACCCTGGTGTTCTTCTTCTGTATGGTCTTTTTGCCGATTTACTTCAACAAAATCACTCTGAAAAAACAGATTCAGAAGAAATGGGTGTTACTATATCTGGTCATTGGAACAATTCCATTCTTACGTTTTGTTGTTATATCAGAACATTCCGCTGTTCATGGGTGGTTCACATACAGAGCTCTGGCGGCCAGCATTATGGCTGTCATATTGGCATTTTATGAACTTGTAGATTTCAATTTCAAACAGAAACATAAAGGTGGAAAATGAGTACACAGCATGAACATGTCACTCAGATTGATCTTACCATTCTTATGCCATGCTTAAATGAAGAGGGCAATATTGCGTATAGCATCGAGGAGGCACAGAAATATATTCAAAAACGAAACATAAGCGGGGAAATCCTGGTCGTTGACAATGCATCCACAGACCGCTCTGCGGAGATCGCGAAGGCGCATGGTGCAAGGGTAGTGTATGAACCCAGGCCAGGATACGGGCAGGCCCTTCGCAGAGGATTAAAGGAAGCTTATGGTGAAGTAATCATCTTCGGCGACTGCGACAGTACATATGATTTTGTCAATCTCGATCCGATTTACCAGCCACTCGCGGAAAACAAGGTTGACTTTATGACCGGTGACAGATTCGGTGGGCAGATGGAAGATGGGGCAATGAGCTGGTCACACAAGCTGGGTGTGCCATTCCTATCGTGGTGCGGCAGAGTAAAGTTCGGAGTAAAGATTCATGATTGGCATTGTGGTATCCGCGGAATTCGGAAGGATGCCCTGCAGAAGTTGGATTTGCAAACAGATGGCATGGAATTTGCCACAGAAATGATTGCCGAGACGAGTCGGAAGGGGCTGCGGATTGGAGAAGTCAGTGTACCGCTAAAAAGAGCACAGAATCAGCGACAGGAGAAGCTGCGTACAATCCGGGATGGGTTCCGGCATATGTGGTATATAATGAAAGCGTAAAATAATGGAAAAACAAAAATTCACAGCTCTGTCTTCGAAGTGGCCGGTTAATGCAGCGGCACTTAAATATATTGCAGTAATCACAATGTTGATCGACCATATAGGATATGGCCTTTATATTCTGCCTGCCGTAAAAAGCACATATACTATTCTAAGAGCCGTTGGACGGAATGCCCTGCCGATCTTTTGTTTCTTTTTAGTGGAGGGGTTTATACATACTAGCAACCGGTGGAAGTATCTTCGGAACATGCTTATATTTGCACTGATCTCTCAAGTTCCATATCACTATGCGTTTTATCGGACAAAACCCTGGAACTATCAATTCAATATCTATTGCACGCTGGCTCTGGGCCTTGTAGCGGTGTGGCTGATAGAGATATTAATGGAGAAGCGAAAAGGGATAAAAGGATGGGCATTGTCCGGGATCATAGTTGCTGCAATAACAGCTATCGCAAGTATAGCCAACGTGAGCTATGGTTGGGCGGGTTTATTGCTGATTGTTATTTTCTATGTATTTCGCAGAAAGCCGCTCGTGGCAATGACTGCAGGATACACTCTTCTGATTATCTATGACAGGTCGGAGATTTATGCATTATCAGCATTCTTGCTTTTGCTTCTTTACAACGGACAGCGAGGTAAGCAGAATAAGTGGTTCTTCTATGCGTTTTACCCAGCACATTTGGCGGTGATCGCAATAATCAAGACGATCCTGTGGGCACAGGTATAGTAGCAAACTGAGAAACTGGCAGTGTTTTTCTTGAATAGCAGGATCGAATTGGACAAACAGCGTTTATCTAATTCAGAGAGTAGCTTTCTCTTAACCGCTACATTCTCAATCAGGATGCATGAATGATATGCATATTATTGCATTGCATATTTAGGAATATCTGATAAAATATAAAGATAAATTATTTTATCATTAATATAAGTGTATGCAGACGGTTTGCAGGAACAGAGCAGAAAAGTGTAAATATATGACACAGAGCCTGCAGGCTGATTTGGCAAAAGACAACAGAATATAAGAGCCAGAGCGTAACAAAGTATGAGGTAGACAGCATGAAAGAGCATCTTGAGTTCGTAAAAAAAGTACGTGAAGCTATGAAACATGGACGGATTAACTGGAAACGTGTCCGTTCAATCGTATCATTTGTTCTTGTTTTTATAGTTACATACACGATGATTTTACCTGGGATCACACTGGAAAGATCTCAGGTGCCGAATATGGCAGGCTTGCGTCTTGCACCTTCGGGCGCAGATGTTTTGGCCTGCCATTTTTCTGTGCATAAACATACAGATGAATGTTATCGGGACCAACCGGTTTATGATGCCGACGGAAATCTTAGAAGTCGGATCCTGACAGACAGCACAAAATGTAGAAAGTCGCATAGAAATATATCCTATGGGGCTTGTTTTTTGTGCAAAACCAGGATTATTACATAAAAAGCTTTGAATTATATAAGAAAAATGATAAAATCATTAATATCTGACGCTTCTTTTGATTACATCTTTTATACAATCATAAGCAGTAAAAATAATAATCAGCACCCGAAGGTGCACTTTGAGCAGGGAGCTGCAGTTTCTACGCAGCAGCCAGTAAAAAGGCTGACTGCGTTTTCACGGTGCATACGCACACAGGTGAGTGTTATGAAGAGAGACCCGTACTTAATGTGGATGGAAATAATACCCGCCGGACAGAAAAGTGCTTGTTTTCGGAATAGCAGACTGGCAGAACATATTCATGATGAAAACTGTTATAGAGACGGTATGCTTGTCTGTCAGC
>JNKK01000060.1 GCA_000702845.1 Lachnospiraceae bacterium FE2018 | reverse complement strand
GGATGCAGGAATGACGCAAAGCATGTCAAGAGTGGCTCATTGTATAGATAATGGCCCCATGGAAGGCTTCTGGGGAATCATGAAACGAGAGATGTACTATGGACATAAGTTCAAGACGAAAGAAGAACTTTTGCAGGCCATTGAAGAATATATGATCTATTACACGACCAAGCGCGTACAGAGAAACCTGAACGTAATGACACCAATGGAATACCACGAAACTAAGTTGAAGGAAGCAGCATGAAAACTGCCCGGCAGGAATACCGGGCAGGAAAAACTTTTTGTTTTTTCAATTGTCTACTTGACGGGTCGCACACCATTTCCGGGGTTTTCGTATCTTTCTTGGTCTCGATTAACGCTTCGAGAACTGCGGAGCACGTCTCGCGCCTTTGAGACCGTATTTCTTACGCTCTTTCATACGCGGATCACGTGTCAGATAACCGGCAGCTTTCAGAGCCGGTCTGTATTCTGCGTCTGCCTCAAGGAGTGCGCGGCTGATTCCGTGACGGATTGCGCCTGCCTGTCCTGTGAATCCACCGCCGACAACGTTGACTTTTACATCAAACTTATCGGTTGTCTCTGTCAGTACGAGCGGCTGACGGACGATGGTCTTCAGTGTCTCGAGTCCGAAATAATCATCAATGTCGCGCTTGTTGATCAGGATTTTGCCTGTGCCAGGTGTCAAATAAACGCGTGCGACGGATTTTTTTCTTCTGCCTGTTCCGTAATAAGATGCATTAGCCATTTTCATTTACCTCCCTGTCAAAAAGTCAGCGCTTCCGGCTGCTGTGCTGCATGCGGATGCTCTGCACCTGCATAAACATGAAGCTTCTTCAGCATCTGTCTTCCGAGAGGTCCTTTTGGAAGCATGCCCTTAACTGCAAGTTCAACTGCCTTGGTCGGCTTCTTCTGCATGAGTTCTTTGAGTGTGGTGTATTTTGCACCGCCAACATATGCAGAATGTGTGAAATAGATCTTCTGGTCAAGCTTCTTGCCTGTCACTTTGATCTTGTCAGCGTTAACAACAACAACATAATCGCCGGTGTCAACGTGCGGTGTATATTCCGGTTTATTTTTTCCTCTGAGCACTTTGGCGATCTCGGAAGACATGCGGCCGAGCGTCTGACCTTCTGCGTCAACCACGTACCACTTCTTCTCGATCTTATCCGGATTCGCCATAAATGTTTTCATGTTCATGGTGTATTCCTCCTGGGTATATTCGCCCCGCATCTTCCTACTTGTCTTATGATGCGGGCAAAGACGGCATCTTATGTCACTGTCCGTATGACGTTTCTGCCGTATTGACAGTTCCACCGGGGCTAACGGCTTTGCTGTCCTGGTTTCATGCGCTTATAACGTGCTTGCGCGTTGGGAAAATGCGCAGCGGCCCGCTTCAGCCGTCATGCCCTTCTATATTATTATAGAGGTGCCGCAAAGTCAAGTTATTTCCTGCCTTTTTTCCATAACATTTACCGGAAACAGTGAAACTTTTTTCTTATGCTTTCCAACGTTTCCGGGAGCGTCTATAATGATTTTCGAAGAATCATAACAGATGCGCTTTCAACCTTCTATTATAGAAAGAATAAACAGGATACTATCAGTAAGCAGTTCAGGAGATTTATATATGGCTCACAGACGGATCCGGCTGACAATCGCATATGACGGAACAAACTACTGCGGCTGGCAGATTCAGCCGAACGGCGTCACCGTTCAGCAGGTGCTGAATGAAGCGCTGCAGTCTATCTTAAAAGAACCTGTCCGCACAATCGGAGCAAGCCGGACAGACGCCGGTGTTCACGCCTCCGGCAATGTCGTGATTTTTGATACCACATCCCGGATTCCGGCAGATAAATTTGCTTTCGCGCTGAACACCTGGCTTCCTGCAGATATCAAGGTACAGTGTTCTGATGAAGTGCCGCCGGACTGGCATCCGCACTTCGTAAACAGTATTAAGACTTATGAATACCGGATTCTTAACTGCCAGATGCCCGATCCGCTGCAGCGGCTTGACAGCCTTTTCTGCTATTATCATCTGGATCTGGCCGCCATGAAGAAGGGCGCGCAGGATTTTGCGGGTACTCATAATTTTGCCTCATTTGCAGCCGGCGGCGGCGCGACGGAACAGGCAGAAAAAAGCAGTTACGAGAGTTCAGAAAAATATGGAACCGTGCGGACAATTTACCGGGCAGATGTGCTCTGCGATAACGTTTCTTTCAATTGCAGTTCTGATGCCGGAGATGCCCGCCATGAAGTTCCAGCCTATCATGGCATGATCCGCTTTATTGTAAGCGGGAACGGGTTTCTTTACAATATGGTCCGCATCATGGCAGGAACACTGCTTGAAATCGGGAAAGGAGCACTCTCATCTGATTGTATTCCGGGTATCCTCGCAGCTGAAAGCCGTGAAGCTGCCGGCCCAACAGCGCCGGCGCATGGTCTGCGGCTCGTGGAAATCAAATATACATGATTCTGGAGACTGGAGACTGAAGCTTGAGGCCGAAGCATCTGGGTTTGATCCACCTTGGTTTGGAACACCTTGTTTGGAGCATCTTGGTTGGATCATCTTGGTTTGGAACACCTTGGTTGGATCATCTTGGTTGGAGCATCTTGGTTTGAATCACCTGACTTTAGAAAGGTGCATCCGCAACTGTTTGAAAGAGACAAATGCGGATGCATGAAAATGCATGTTCCAGAAAGAAAAAGAAACTCGATACATGAAAAGTGCATCTGCAATTGTCCAAAGCAAGCAAATGCGGATGCACAATCTAAGCAATTCTCGAAAACAAGAGAAGGCTGGCGCGTAGAAAGTGCATCCGCATCCGAGCAAAGGCTTAACTTGCGGATGCTTATTCTAAGCTATTCTCGAAAACAAGAGAAGGCTGACACGTAAAAAGTGCATCCGCATCTGAGCAAAGGCTTGAATTGCGGATGCATTCTTAAATCAAACCAATATACATATCAGGCTGCAGCCACGACACCCTCCGATCCAGACGTTCAGCACACGCCAGCCTTGCAGCGCCACCCGCAGTATGATCTATTCATGCAGCACCACCCGCAGCACGGTCTATACGTGCAGCATCACCCGCAGCACGATTGTCGCGGCGAGATAAGCCAGCATGATGATGTATGCCGTATAATCTCTGCCTTCATAGCGCAGTGGTTTCATCTGGGTTCTGCCCTCGCCTCCGTGATAACAGCGGGCTTCCATCGCCAGAGCCAGATCGTTGGCGCGCCGGAAGGCCGATACAAACAGCGGTACAAGAAGAGGCACCATCGCCTTTACTTTCTGAATCAAACCGCCGCTCTCAAAATCGGCGCCCCGGGCCATCTGTGCCTTCATGATCCGGTCCGTCTCTTCCATGAGAATCGGGATAAAACGCATGGCGATTGACATCATCATCGCTATTTCATGCACGGGCACGTGAAATACCTTCAGCGGTCCGAGCAGACGCTCCAGTGCATCCGTCAGTTTGTTCGGTGTCGTCGTCAATGTCATCAGCGATGCACCAAGCACAAGAAAGACCAGACGGATTGCCATTTTTCCTGCAAGCACCAGACCCTGCCGTGTAACACGCAGAAAATGATACTGCCACACAACCTCTCCGGGCGTCAGCAGGATATTCAGCACCATCGTAAACAGTAAAATCATCATGATCGGGCGCAGACCCTTAACCATGAATTTAAAGGGAACTTTTGAAAGACTGATTAATAAGACCAGGGCCGCTGCCCCGAGGAGGTATCCCCAGGTGCGGAACAGGAACAATGAAACAATATAAACCAGCGTTCCGATAATTTTTACTCTTGGGTCCAGTCTGTGCAGAATTGAATCTGCTTCATAGTACTGGCCGATCGTGATTTCTCTCAGCATTTTTCTTTTCCTGTCATGGGATCCGAATGGTACCCCTGTACACAATTTATTTCTTATCAGCTCCTACGATCGAATTCAGGATCGTATCTCTCGCCTCTTCCACTGTCGCCGCCTGTACATCTACCCGGAAACCGCGTGATGCAAGCGCATGCATAATGTAAGTTACCTGCGGCGCCGCAAGCCCCATTTTTTCCAGTTCCCTGTAATGCGCGAACACTTCCTTCGGCGTTCCGTCGTAGGCTTTCCTGCCCTCGTTCATTACAATCAGACGATCTGCATGCCGGGCGACATCTTCCATACTGTGGGATACCAGTATAATGGTAATATTCCGGACTTCCTGCAGATGATTGATCACATCAAACATATCATCTCGTCCGCGGGGATCCAGACCTGCCGTCGGCTCATCGAGAATCAGTACGTCCGGATCCATGGCAAGGATTCCGGCAATCGCAATGCGTCGTTTCTGCCCGCCTGACAGTTCAAACGGCGATTTCTCAAACATTTCTTCGGGAACGCCCACCTGACCCAGTGCCCTCCGGGCACGCTCAAGGCATTCTTCCTTCGAAAGTCCCTGATTCTTCGGTCCGAAACAGACATCTGTAATGACATCGGTTTCAAACAGCTGATGCTCCGGATATTGGAATACGATGCCGACATGGAACCGAAGGTTCCGGCGGCTGTAACCATCTGCCCAGACATCCTGCCCGTTAAATAACACGCGGCCGGAAGTCGGTCGCATCAGGGCATTGAAATGCTGCACCATCGTCGATTTTCCGCTGCCGGTATGTCCGATGATTCCGACGAACTGGCCCTGCGGAATTTCCAGCGATACATGATCCAGTGCCGTGATTTCGTATGCTGTCCCGTTGCTGTATACATACGACACATCATCCAATACCAGTGAACCGCCCGCTGCTTTCGTGTAACCTTTCTGATTATCTTCATCTTTGTCTGCAGAATCTGCAGCACTGCCACCGGTTTTTTTCGTCAAATCTTTTTGCTCTCCCTGCTTCCCGCGCACAACGTCCGCAGCGGCTGCAAGAAGATTCGGCGCATCCCGCAGTTCAGAGAGCTGCCGGATCAGCTCTTCATTTTTCAGAATTCCCTCTGTTAACGGCAGTCCGGCTTTAATCAGTTCATGGGTCAGAAGTGTAACCTGCGGCACATCCAGGCGAAGTTCTTTGAGCTTCTCCACCTGTGTGAAAACCTCACGCGGTGTCCCGCTCATAACAATCTGTCCTTCATCCATGACAAAAAGCAGATCCGCATCGACAACTTCTTCCATGTAATGCGTAATCAGTATGATGGTGACGCCTTCCTGGCGGTTGAGCGCACTGACTGCCGCTATCACTTCTTTTCTGCCGTTTGGATCCAGCATTGCAGTCGGCTCATCAAGGACGATGCATTTCGGTTTCATGGCCATAATGCCGGCAATCGCAACACGCTGCTTCTGTCCTCCGGATAACTTATTCGGCGAGTGCTTGCGATATGCAACCATCCCGGTATCTTCTAGTGCCTGATCCACCCGGCGCCAGATTTCCTCTGTGCCGATTCCGATATTTTCAGGTCCGAACCCGACATCCTCCTCCACAACCGTCGCAATGATCTGGTTATCAGGATTCTGGAACACCATGCCTGCTTCCTGCCGGATTTTCCAGAGATCATCACCTTCTGCTGTGTTCATGGAATCAATCCAGATGGTTCCTTCTGTCGGAACAAGCAGCGCGTTGATCTGTTTCGCCAGCGTTGATTTTCCGCAACCATTGTGGCCGAGCACTGCAATGAAAGATCCTTCTTCAATGTCCAGATCTACATTTTTCAGCGCGGTATGGATCTCCGGATTTTCCTGATCTTCACGATATTCATAATAATCATATCCCAGTTTTCTGGCACGAATGATTCCCATGTTTTCCTTCTCTCATTCAAGTTAATGACTGCCGGTACTTGTTGACACCGTTTCATTCTCATCGATTGACCGGACCGCATCCGCAATCGCGGCGTGGATTTCTTCTTTCCCCTGTTTTGTCTGCGAGGAAAACGGGATGATCTTCGTTTCTTTTGGCATCGAAAGCGTATCCCGCAGAATTTTTACCTGTTTCTGAACCTGACTGCGCTTGATTTTATCCAGCTTTGTCGCGATAATAATAGGCTGATATCCGTTATCGACGATCCAGTCATACATCATCTTATCATTCTGAGACGGCGCATGGCGGATATCCAGCAGCAGAAAAACGGAGCGGAGATTCGGGGATGTCTGAAGATACCGCTCGATCATCTTCCCCCATGCCTCACGCGCTTTCTGTGATGCCGCAGCATAGCCGTAGCCCGGCAGGTCCACCAGGTAAAACTCGTTATTTACATGGTAAAAATTGATCGTCTGCGTTTTTCCCGGCTGCGAACTCGTGCGCGCCAGTGCCTTGCGGTTAATCACCGCATTGATCATTGATGATTTTCCTACGTTCGATTTTCCGGCAAAAGCCACCTCCGGTTTCCCGGTATCAGGCAGCACACTTGTCGGGCCGCAAACGATATCAAGACTCACACTTTTAATTTTCATATGTTTTATACCAGTGCCTTCTCCAGCACTTCCTGCATCTCCCGGACATAGACAATCTTCATACCTTCCGTGATTTCTTTGTCGATCTCCCGGATCTCGGGTTCATTCTTCTCCGGTACCAGAACCGTTTTAATTTCCGCCTTCTTTGCCGCCAGCAGCTTTTCTTTCAGACCGCCGACCGGAAGGACACGGCCCCGCAGCGTGATCTCGCCGGTCATTGCAAAGTCCGCGCGGACCGGCCGCCGGATTACTGCGGAAAGAATTGCTGTTGCCATTGTAATGCCTGCAGAGGGACCATCCTTCGGAACGGCACCTTCCGGAATATGGACATGAAAATCATGTTCTTTAAAGAATTCCGGGCGGATGTCATACTGTTCTGCAATAGAACGGATGTAACTGATTCCGGTGGATGCTGATTCCTTCATAACATCACCCAGCTGTCCGGTCAGGCGGAATTCTCCTTTGCCCGGCATGATGTTTACTTCAACTTCAAGTGTATCTCCGCCGACGCTCGTCCACGCCAGCCCGCGGACAATCCCGATCTCCGGCTGTTCATTTGCCGGATTGATCATGTACCGGCCGCGGCCGATATATTTTTCGAGATTATCTGCCGTCACCGTAATCTGTGACAGATCCTTCTCCTGGATTTTCAGAGCTGTTTTCCGGCAAATCTGACCGATCTTGCGCTCAAGCGCGCGCACACCTGCTTCCCGGGTGTGCTTCGCAATAATGTCTTCTATCGCATCATCCGTGATTTTCAGCTGTTTTTTCTTGAGGCCATTCGTCTTGATCTGCTTCGGAATCAGATGTTCACGGGCAATATGAACCTTTTCATTTTCCGTGTAGCTGCTGATCTCGATCAGCTCCATGCGGTCCAGAAGAGGGCGCGGAATCTCCTGCATATCATTTGCCGTGGCAATAAACAGAACTTCCGAGAGATCGATCGGCAGTTCCACATAGTGATCTGAAAACCGGTTGTTTTCCTCCGGATCCAGCACTTCCAGAAGAGAGGATGAGATTGCGCCGCGGTAATCTCCGCTTGTCTTGTCAATCTCGTCCAGCAGCATCAGCGGGTTTTTTACGCCCGCCTGACGAAGTCCCTCGGCAATTCTGCCTGGCATCGCGCCGATATAGGTGCGGCGGTGTCCCCTGATTTCTGCCTCATCGCGCACGCCGCCGAGACTCAGACGGACAAATTTCTTATTCAGGGCCCGCGCCACAGAACGCGCAATTGACGTCTTGCCGGTTCCGGGCGGTCCCACCAGACAGAGAATCGGCGCATCTCCCTTTTTCGTCAGAAGACGCACGGCAAGATACTCGAGAATTCGTTCCTTTACCTTCTCAAGACCGTAATGATCTGCCTCCAGAATCTTTCGCGCTTTCTTCAGGTCACGGTTATCCCGGGACATTTTATCCCAGGGAAGTGCCAGCAATGTCTCAACATACCCGCGGATCACACCGCTCTCAGACGAATTGCCGACTGTGTTGCGCAGACGCTCTGCCTCATGTATGATCTTATCTTTAATCTCGTCAGAGGCCTTCAGCGCATTGGCCTGCTCTTTTATTTTCTCAATCTCGCTCTCGAGATTATCTTCTCCAAGTTCCTCCCGGATCAGCTTGATCTGCTCACGAAGCACATATTCCCGCTGATTCTTATCGATCCGGGCACGTACCTGCTCCTGCAGTTCTGCCTGGATTTTACTGATCTCCACTTCACTGGTCATCAGCGTGGACAGAAGCACATATTTCTCATGAAAACTGTCTGCTTCCAGCAGTTCCTGACGTTTTTCAAATGACATCGGCAGATGAATTGCAATCTGATTCGCCAGATGGAAAATATTCAGCGTCCCAAGTACCTGCTTGATCAGATCCGGGCTGATCTTATGACTCAGTTGTCCGTAGGATTTAAATAAATCTGTCAGCGTCCGGTACATGGCAATTTCCACTGCCGAATCCTGAATTTCTTCCTGGTGTTCTTCGATTTCCGCAACCTCTGCGTGACAGGCGTCACCGGAATTGTCAAACCGGTAAAGGTGTGCCCTGGAAACGCTTGCAACCTGCACGCGAAGAATTTCTTTCGGAAGACGGATGGCCTGCCGGATCCGCACCAGCATACCAATGTCATACAGGTCCTTCTGTTCCGGCTCTGCAACTTCCTTATCCCGCTGTGCCACCATGAAAACCATTTCATCATGAACGAGCGCTTCCTGTACTGCCTGAATGGATTTTTTGCGGTCGAGATCAACGTGTACAACCATCTCCGGCAGGACGACCGACCCGCGGAGGGGGACACACGGCACATTTATGATTACGTCACTCATTATTTGTAAAGTCCTTATCTATTTATGTCTGCGCAAAAACAGGGCTGCTGCACATCAATGAACAGCGTGCAGAAGCCCCGTTAAAAAACCTGTTAGGCAGTTGCCGGTCCGCCGACGCGTCCCGCCACCTTCTTCGCCGGTATCCGCTGCGGTACTGCCGGCTCTCCGCGCACGATCATGGGTTCCTCTGTCCCCTCGACAGAAGCCTTCGTGATCTGACATTCGCGGATTGTATCATCTGATGGAATGTCATACATGACATTGATCATTGTTTTTTCCATAATCGAACGAAGTCCGCGCGCGCCGGTTTTCCTGCCGAGTGACTCCCGCGCGATTGCAACAAGCGCGTCTTCGTCAAATCCGAGCACGACGCCGTCCAGCTCCATCAGCTTTTTGTACTGTCTGACCAGAGAGTTTTTCGGCTCTTTCAGAATCCGGACAAGTGCATCTTCATCCAGCTGGTCAAGTGTGACAACAATCGGCACACGCCCGATAAACTCCGGAATCAGGCCGAATTTTACAAAATCCTCCGGCATTGCCTGCCGAAGCAGTTTGCCGACTTCCACATGATTCCGCGCGCCGAGATCGGCATTAAAACCGATGGATTTTGTATCCTGACGTGTCTCAATAATCTTATCAAGCCCCTCAAATGCGCCGCCGCAAATAAAGAGGATATTGGTCGTATCGATCTGCAGAAACTCCTGATGCGGATGCTTCCGCCCGCCCTGCGGCGGAACATTTGCAACAGTTCCCTCTATAATCTTCAGGAGTGCCTGCTGCACACCTTCACCGGAAACATCTCGTGTGATCGAAGCATTCTCAGATTTCCGCGTAATTTTGTCAATTTCATCGATATAAATGATGCCGTGCTCTGCGCGCTCCATGTCGTAATCTGCTGCCTGAATCAGCTTCAGCAGAATATTCTCTACATCCTCACCGACATAGCCTGCTTCTGTCAGCGCCGTTGCATCCGCAATTGCGAATGGCACATTCAACATGCGGGCAAGTGTCTGCGCCAGCAGTGTCTTGCCGCTGCCGGTCGGACCGAGCATCAGAATGTTGCTCTTCTGCAGCTCGACATCCGAGACATCAGATGCCAGGATCCGCTTATAGTGATTATATACCGCAACAGACAGAACGCGCTTCGCGTCATCCTGCCCGATGACATACTCATCCAGAAATGCCTTGATTTCGCGCGGACGCATCAGATTAATTTCAGTATCAAAGATTTCCTGATCCTGAAACTCATCTTCTATGATTTCCTGGCACAGACCGATGCACGCATCACAGATATATGCGCCATCCGGTCCGGAAATCAATTTCCGCACCTGGTCTTCGGATTTTCCGCAGAACGAGCATCTGATCTTCTGATCGTTCATTTCGCTTATCTCTCCTCTTACCGGTTCGTGATCACACGGTCAATCAGGCCGTAATCCAGCGCTTCCTGCGCTGACATGAAGTAATCACGTTCCGTATCCTGTGCAATCTTTTCCAGCGGCTGTCCGGTGTTTGCGGCAAGCATCTCATTGAGTTTGCGCTTTGTCTTAAGAATCTGCTCCGCCGCAATCTCAATCTCTGTCGCCTGTCCGCGCGCACCGCCGGATGGCTGATGAATCATAATCTCAGCATTCGGCAGCGCCATGCGCTTGCCTTTTGCGCCGCCGGCCAGCAGGAAAGCTCCCATGCTTGCAGCCATTCCGATACAGATTGTCGATACATCGCACTTGATGTACTGCATCGTATCATAAATAGCCAGACCCGCTGTTACCATACCGCCCGGGCTGTTGATGTACAGGTGAATATCTTTTCCCGGATCTTCCGACTCCAGAAACAGAAGCTGTGCAACTGTCAGGCTGGCAGTCACATCATTTACCTCTTCTCCGAGAAAGATGATCCGGTCCTTCAGCAGACGGGAGTATATGTCATAGGTACGCTCGCCTCTGCTGGTCTGCTCTAATACATAGGGGACTAAACTCATTTTATTCCTCCGGTGCAGCCTCTTCAGTTTCCTCAGGCTCGTCAACCTCGACTGCCTTCTCAGCGATGAATTCTACTGCCTTGCGGACTTTGAGATCATCGCGGATGTTGTCGCGCTCAGCATCACCCATGAGTTCCTTGACTTTGTCAACTTCAAGACCGTATGCTGCAGCCATTTCTTCCATCTGTGCCTCGATCTCTTCTTCAGTTACCTCAAATCCTTCGACCTCGGCAATCTTTTCAAGAGTCAGACGTGTGCGGATCTGCTGCTCGGCCTGCGGCTTCATAGACTCAACTGCCTGCGCCTGTGTCTGGCCGGTGAACTGCAGATACTGCTGATAATCCATGCCCTGCATGCGAAGATTGTTCATCAGATTTTCAAGCATCTGCTCCGCCTGGGACTCCAGCATCAGTTCCGGAATCTCAATCGTGGAATTCTCAGCAGCCTTGGATGCGGCGTAATCCTTCTTTGTCTGGTCCGCCTGCTCCTGTCTGCTCTTCTCCATGTTTCTGCGGAGATCAGCCTTATACTCCTCAAGTGTATCAAATTCTGAAACATCCTCTGCGAATTCATCATTCAGCTCCGGAAGTTCCTTGGTCTGGATGTTGTGAATTGTGCAGTGGAATACTGCTGCCTTGCCCTTGAGATCCTCTGCGTGATAATTCTCCGGGAATGTCACCTCAACATCTTTCTCATCGCCGACGTTCAGGCCGACCAGCTGGTCTTCGAAGCCCGGAATGAATGAACCGGAACCGATCTCCAGCTCATGACCCTCTGCAGAGCCGCCGTCAAAAGCAACGCCGTCGATTGTTCCCGCATAGTCAAGTGTTACGGTATCACCCTGCTCGACTGCGCGGCCTTCTACCGTGACAAGACGGGAATTGCGCTCCTGTTCACGCTTCAGTGCTTTCTCAATGTCTTCGTCCGTTACTTCGATGACTGTCTTCGGCACTTCGAGTCCGACATAATTTCCGAGTGTTACTTCCGGTTTCGTCGCAACTTCAGCGGTGAAAATGAACGGTTTGCCCTTTTCAATCTGGGTCACTTCAATATTCGGTCTGGAGACGATATCCAGATCGACATCTTTAATTGCATCTTCGTATGCCTGCGGGATCAGGTTATTGGCAGCATCCTCATAGAAAATGCCTGCGCCGTACATGCGCTCGACCATCTTTCTCGGTACTTTGCCCTTGCGGAATCCCGGGACGGAAATATCCTTTTTCTGTCTCTGATAAACCTGCTCAATCGCCTTATCCAGTTCCTCAGCCGGAACCTCGATTGTCAGCTTTGCCATGCTGTTTTCCAGTTTTTCAACCTGAACACTCATTGTCGTATTCCTCCTTGTATAAAAGTACATTTGCAGGTCCGATGCCTGACTGGCTGCCTGCAAACGCAGGATCATCTCTTCTCATTCGGCATTACCTGTTGCATGCAAACATGGAAATCCTGAGGATTTCCTGTTTACAGCCGTTCCGATAGTATAGCATAATGACTGTTAAAACGCAATGAAATCTTGTCTTTCCCGGAAGACCGGACGCGCCGCATTTTCCGCCCGTTTCCGTTATTTCAACCGGAACCATGTGATGCCGTCTTCATCCGCCGCCACATACAGTTTTGTGTCGAGCGCGAACAGCTGCCGCGTATGCTCTTCATATGTACCCCGGAACTTTTCTGTGCCGTCAAGTCCGAAGACACACAGCTCATTTCTGTTGTAAAAGCTGACCTGATTGCCGGAAAATTCGACGGTTTCGAACATGAAATCCATCGGCTTGCGCGCCAGCTCTTTTCCGTTCAGATCGTAAATGTTCAGAATAAACGGTTTTTCATCAGACCCGGCATTTTCCGGACCGCCGGATGCTTTCTCTGACTGATCTGTCCCGGAACCGGCTGTCTGTGCATCACCTGCCTGCGCATCACCCGCCCCTGCATTCAGATCCTGCGCCGTTTCATCTGTCTGCAGATTTGCGCTTTCTCCTTCTGATACACCTGCAGGTGTCTGACTGTCGTGAGTATGATTATCCAGAACAAGGCCAATGTACCGGTCATTGTAGAATATACTCTCGATCTCTTCCGTTACTTTAACCTCCTGCTTTTTCTCAGGAACCGTGTCTCCTTCAAAAATAACAAAGCCATTGTCGCGGAATGCAACTGCCGTCGTTTCTCTGAGATATTCTATTTCCGGAACCAGGATATCTTCCATCTCAAACTGACCGACCCGGTTATCCATCTGGTTCTGCCCGATATCGTCAAAATTATAAAAACGAATCAGGCTCTTCATGGTATTGTCTGCATATGACAGATAAGAGACCGCCAGAAGCATACCATCTTCCGAGAGTGCGATGTCCATCGGATATCCCGGTTCATTAATTGATGTTTTAATAGAAGCAATTTCCTCTCCATTGCTCTTATAATAACGGAGGAAATTGCTGTTGCTGCTGCTGTCTCCGAGCAGTGCCGCAACAGTACCGACAGAGGAAACATCCGCCCTGACAATCGGCATGTCCGTATTGATCGTACCCAGTTCTCCGGATTCGTCGCAGATCACAATGGTCGATCCGTCCCCGTCAAAAACGGCCGCCGTTTTCCCGCTGACTGAAACCTTCGGAGCATCCATCCGGTAATTAACTTCCCAGATCGTGCTCTGGCTCCGGCTGATCAGCGAAGCACCGTCCGTTCCATAGCGCAGAACATTCCCGCCCAGATTACAGTATTCACTGGAAATGGCATTGTCTACTGTCTGTGTCGCAACAATCTTGTAAGAATGATACGACCAGTGCCGGATAATCGCCACACCAATCAGAACAACCACTATGACGACTGCTGCAATAATCCCCCAGGCTGCAAACCGCTGCCGCTGTGCCGGAAGAATATTAAAAAATCTCCGGCGGCGCGGACGCAGGCGTCTTTCTGCCGGCGCAGACTCCTGTTCTGAAGCAGATTCCTGTTCCAAAACAGGTTCCGCTTCTTCTGCAGGCACATCCATCCGTTCCGCAGAAGAGGCTCTTGACGCAGTTTTCCTGTGCCGCGCCGCAGGAGATGCATTTTTCGCAGCGTTCCTCTCCTGTTCCGCGATCACGTCCTCCGGCGGGATGATTTTGATATTCAGTTCGTCATCTCGTTTTTTTGCCATAAACTTTTTCTCAAATTCTCAAATCGAGATTGATCGAGGTGCTTTTTATCTCTTTGTACTTACGCCGACAATGGCATTCTCTGCCCTCGTCTCGGGATTTGCATGCTTATCAATCGTGCAAATACATGTAAAAATCTTTTATATATTGATAATACATGCTTCTTATCTCTGGCCGGGCGTGCAGTTCTTCCCTGTTTCAAGAAATTGCATGCCTC
>JNKK01000059.1 GCA_000702845.1 Lachnospiraceae bacterium FE2018 | reverse complement strand
CCTGTGAGATCTCCACGCTTAAGGTGCACGCTCTTTCCCCTCATCTACCTGCCACATTTACTGGTACTTCCAGCAACTTTTGGACTTCATCGCTCTTTGCCGACTTATCCCTATTTCCCAGCCTTATATGTGGTTCCTGTTCGTCAGGCCAAGGGTTTGCCTACAGCTTCCTTCAGATTCCACCTCGTGGCGGACACCCTTGCTGTTCAGCTATGTACTTCGTCGTTGCCTACGCGTACTCGGGACTTTCACCCGTAAGAGCGCGCCCATGGCGCGCAAACAAAGAAAGGCTGCCGCTCACGCGGCAGCCGTATTCATCTCTGCAGGCAGCCCCGCACAGTCTTACTGTCCGATCTGCCAGGATGTCGTTACATTCTCTACAAAGAAGTTCTGCAGAATAATGTCATCATCTTCCATTACTTCGCCTTCAGGAACCAGAACATTGCCTGCATTGTCCTTCAGCTCGCCTGCGAATACGTTGACTTCGCCGGATTCGATCTTTGTCTGCAGATCTACAACCTGTTTTACAACTTCTTCCGGTACGAATTCTGCGAACTCTGTCAGCTTTGAGCAGTCGCCGCCCCAGTAGTAGGCATCATTCTGTGTAGCAGTGCCTTCAGCAACATTGATCATAATGTTCTTGAAGATCGGTGCAAAATTCCAGGTATGGGATACCAGAACTGCCTCCGGTGCAAGGTAGGACATATCATTATGATAACCGACAACAAACGCGCCGTTCTTTTCACAGGTCTCCGGGATTGCCGGTGAGGATGCTTCCATACCCATATACTTGATGCCTGCGTCGATCAGAGACTGTGCGCACTGGGTCTCTTTGTCGATGTCGTACCAGCTGTCTGCAGATGCAACTTTGACAGTTGCTTCCGGATTCGCATATTTTGCGCCCAGCGCATATGCATTGATTGCGGTACGGACAGAGAATTCGTTGTAGGACGCGGAGAATCCGAGCTCCGTATTCTCATCCTGGGAAAGCAGCTCGCTTGCGTAACCTGCCAGGAACATGCCCTCGTAACTTCTGATCTCATAAGCGATCAGGTTGTCCACCTTGTTACCCCACTGTGCGAAATACACATCCGGATTTGCCGCTGCGATTTCCGGCAGGAAAGATGCATATCCTGTAGATGCGCCGAAGACCAGATTGCAGCCTTCATTGATCAGCTCTTCTGCAGCTGCCTGCGTGGTTGCCTGATCGGTGTCATCGATCTCTTCGAGAACGATCAGATTTTCTTCCGGAATGCCCAGTTCATTCATTGCCGCGACAATGCTCTCATGTGTTGCCTGGCACCAGCCGCCGTCGTTGATGACATAAGACTCGATCTCACCGATTTTGATGTTTGAAAAATCAGTATCCTCTGCAGGCGCCTGATCCTCAGCGTCCTGAGAAATCCAGACGATCTCTCCGGCTGCAGCTGTTTCTTCTGCCGCTGAAGATGCTGCTTCTGCGGTCTCTTCAGCCGCGGATGAAGCTGCTTCTGCTGCGGATGATGCTGCTTCTGCTGCAGATGATGCTGCTTCTGCTGCAGATGATGCTGCTGCAGATCCGGCAGATGCTGCATTCTGGTCGCTCTCACCGCATGCCGCAAAAACAGATGCTGCAAGAACTGCTGCAAGACAGATGCTTACGACTTTGTTTTTCATGTTTCTTTCTCCTCCTGATGTTGACTGTAAAAAAGAATATATTTCCTCACCGGCTCTCACGGTCATACGGGATCGTAAGAGCAGCCGGTGCACTGGAACGCCGTTTCCGGAAATTTCCGGTTGTAAAGATCAGTGCGATAATGGTCGCGACATACGGAAGCGCCGAGAAAAACTGCGACGGAACCTGCGGAAAATACATCTGGATATCAATTCCGATGATGCTGATCGCGCCGAACAGCAGACCGCCGAACACGGCAATCAGCGGATTCCAGGCGGCGAATACAACCAGTGCCACCGCGATCCATCCTTTTCCGCTGGTCATCCCGTCACTCCAGAAATTAGTATAATCCAGAGAAATGCAGGCGCCGCTGACCGCTGTCATCACACTTCCGAATATAACATACGCATAGCGCAAAGCATACACGTTATAGCCCGCGGAGTCAAGTGCTGCCGGATTTTCTCCGAGCGCGCGCAAAATCATGCCCGCCCGTGTCTTGTACAGATAGATCATGGAAAGCGGAACAATCAGGTACATCACATAGACCAGAATACTCTGGTTAAACAGCGACGGACCGATCACCGGAATTCTGGAAAGGCCGGGAATCGCAATCGGGTTAAATGCGAGATTCGCGTTGACGCCGCTGACACCTTTTCCGATAAATCCGGAAAGACCGGTGCCGAACGTCAGCATCGCCATACCCGCAACTGTCTGATCCGACTGCAGACTGACTGTCAGAAAAGCAAATACGAGGCCAAGCGCAGCGCCGACAATGACAACTGTCAGCATCGCAAGCGCAAGATTCTGCCGGTGAACTGCCACCAGATATCCTGATACAGCACCCATCAGCATGATTCCCTCCAACCCGAGATTCATGACGCCCGCCCGCTCGGCGAAGATTTCACCGATGGCAGCATACAGCACGGTCACGGCATAGACAACCGCCGTGGAAATAATCGAAACCAGCAGTGTTGTACTCATGCGTCCGCACCCCCTTCCGTCGTTTTCCGCCGGACGAACTGATTTCGAATAAAGAATTCACCGGCTATGACAAACAGCATAATGCTGCCCTGGATCATCATCGCCACCTGAGACGGCACTCCCGTGATCTGCACTGCCACAGCAGAAATCTGCAGAGCGCCGAAGAAGAATCCGACCAGCAGACAGACGAGCGGATTCAGTCCGGCAAGAAATGCCACAACAATCCCTGTGTATCCCGCATTGTTCGGCAGATCCGCCTGAACCCGGTGAATGATGCCCGCCACCTGGGCAAAACCGGCAAGTCCCGCAATGGCACCGCTGACGCCAAGTACCATCAGAATGTTTCTGGCAACTGACATACCGGCATACTGCGCTGCACGCGGACTTCTGCGAATAACTTCCATCTGATAGCCGCGTGTCGTCTTTGTGTGGAAAAACTGCAGCGCAGCTGCCAGCAGGATTATAATGATCAGAACGGAATTAATCCCCGTGTGTCCGATCTCCGGCAGCCAGTACCGCTCATCGATGATGCGGGTCTGTGCCACCATCTGATTCAGCATTTTCCAGGGTCCGTACATCAGAAAATTCAATACGTACAGGAAGATATAATTCAGCATCATGGTAAGAATTGTCTCATTAACACCCCAGAACGCCTTCGGAATTGCGGCGATCAGGGACGCTGCCGCTCCGCCGAGCGCCGCGGCGATAAACATTCCGATAATTTTAAGCAGCGGTGGCATAACCGGTCCGTAAAGCGCAAAGCCGACACAGAAAACCGCGCCGAGCGCGTACTGGCCTTCCGCGCCGATATTGTTCAGATTCATCCGGTATCCGAACGCAACCGCAAGGCCGGTCAGCATCAGCGGCATACCCGCTTCAATACTGCGCACCAGACCGCTCGGAGAACAGATCGTCTTCAGCATCTTGGCGTAAACCGTAAGCGGATTAAATCCGACCGCTGTCAGAAAAATCCCGCTGAATACCAGCGCAAGCATGACGAAGAGCACAGGATTCAGTATACGGTACCAGGTCGGTACGCCGGTACGTTTTTTGATATAAACCCGTCCGCGCATCAGCTGTCTCCTCCTTTCCCGTCTGCTGCCGGTTCACTGCTTCCCGTTCCTGTCTCTCCGGTCATCAGTCTTCCGATTTCCATGATATCTGTCTGGCCGATCTCTCTGATTCCCATCAGTTCGCCGTCACAGAGAACGCCGACCCGGTCACACAATGTGAAAATTTCTTCCAGCTCCTCTGAAATAAAAACAACTGCCGCGCCCTTCCAGCTCTGCTCCATCAGAATCGAACGGATCGCTTCCGCCGCGCCGATGTCCAGTCCGCGTACAGGATAAGCCGCGACAATCAGTTCCGGATCCCCCGCGACTTCGCGCGCAAATAAAAGCTTCTGCTGGTTGCCGCCCGACATCAGTCCGACCGGATACGACACACCTGCATGCTTTATCTCGTATGCCTCTGTGTAGGCTTCTGCATCTTTCTGCATCTGCTCCTGCAGCAGAACGCCGCGCCGGCTGTATTTTTCCGTATTAAAGTGTTTCAGAATCAGGTTCTGCTTCATATCCAGTTCCGGAATCAGTCCCGTCGTCATACGGTCCTCCGGAATAAATGAAATACCGGCATTAATTCTTTCTTTCACGGATGTTTTTGTGATGTCTTTCCCGTGCATCCTGATCTGACCGCCAGAAACAGGCCTGAGTCCGGCGATTACCTCCGCAAGTTCCCGCTGTCCGTTGCCTGCTACACCCGCGATTCCGAAGATCTCACCTTTCCGGATATAGAAGGAGATTCCTCTGAGTGCGGGAAGGTTTCTGTCGTTTTGTGCTGATACCGCTTCCATGGCAAATATGATATCTTTTCCCGGCGCGCGGTCCAGCGACCGCTTCTGCGTCCCGGCAGTCACCCCGACCACGGCTTCCGTCAACCGGTTGACCGTCGCATCTTTCGCCAGCATGGTATCGCCGACCATTCCGTTTTTCATCACGGTAATCCGGTCCGCGTTGTTCATCACTTCGTTCATCTTGTGTGAAATAACGATCACTGCTTTTCCGTCATCTGCCATTTTGCGCAGTGTATCAAACATATGCTGCGCCTCCTGCGGCGTAAGGACTGCGGAAGGCTCGTCCAGAATCAGGATCTCCGCGCCCTGATAGAGCAGCTTCACAATCTCGACGCGCTGCTGCTCGCCGACAGAAAGCTGCCAGACATAAGCGGATGCATCAACCGCAAGATTGAATTTTTTTGCGCATTCATTAATTTCCCGCTCAATCTTGTCTTTTTTCAGAAAAAACCTTTTGCTGCCGGAATTTAAAAAGACATTCTCAGCCACCGTCAGCGTCGGAATGAGCCGGAAGTGCTGATGCACCATACCGATTCCGAGCGCGACAGCATCTTTTGGCGTGCGAATGTCTGCTCTTTTGCCTTTATAGTAGATTTCTCCTCCGTCCGGGGCATAGGTGCCCGTCAGGACATTCATAAGCGTACTCTTTCCGGCGCCGTTCTCTCCGAGCAGCGCATGGATCTCGCCCGGATAGATTTCCAGATTGACGCCGCTGTTAGCGGTCACAGGACCGAATGTCTTCGTGATCTGCCGCATTTCAATGATTGGAGATGACATTTTCATTCCTCATAAATTATGCCTGTCTAAAGTTACGTTCTATACTATTTCATCAGGACCGCACTGCGGCGGTCCCGATGCTTCTCCGCCTGCGTTCAGAATCTCCGGTACCGGTATTTAATTGCCGCGCAGTAACACTCGCAGAGCACCATGGCAAGCAGAATGCCGCCGATGATGTCGGTTGTCCAGTGTACGCCTGCGAGAAAACGCGCCAGAATGGTTACTGCCGCGAGAACCCATACCGCGATCAGAAGAATCCGCCGCGTGCCGCTGTCCTTCACCCGGAGTCTGATCTGTGCAGCAACAGCCCCGATCACTGAGACAGAAAGCAGCGTATGTGACGACGGATAGGAGAGTTCCAGTCCTTTCTCCGCATCTATAATAACCGGCCTCCAGTTAATCGAAAAGTGTTCTGTGATCAGATAAACTGCAAGCACCACAATTCCATACAGAATATATACCTTCAGATCCCAGTTTACTTTCCGGATGCTTCGCTTCTGAATTGCCTGCAGGACTACGAGAAGCGCAATGAACAATCCGCCCAGCAAAATGACTGCGCCCAGAATATTTGAGAGCTTATAAAACCCTGCATGAAATCCGCCGATCCGGTTAAAAACTGCCCCGTTCAGCTTTGCGAGTCCGACAGAACTCCCTTCCGGACCGATCGGTTCGACGTTAACAAACCGTACGATCAGCGTGAAAACCAGATAAGCGGCAAGAAAAACACCTGCCCGTACAACATATTTCTTTGATTCCCGAAACATAAAACCTTCTCCTTCCGGAAACAGCGTTTACAAACTTCCCCCATGCGCCGTTCTCATCTCATTCAGGTTATCTCATTCAGGTTATCATCAGAGAACGCCGGCAAACGTGTAATCCTTATCTTCAACCGCCTTTCTGACCGCTTCCTCGTCAAACGCACCCGAAAGCTTCAGAACCGCGCGGTTCTCCTCGTGACTTGGTACAGCTTCTTCTACAAAATCAAGCGCTTCCAGCGCTTTCTTAACAGTTGCCTCACAGTGCGCACACATCATTCCTTCAATCTGTACGGTTTTTTCCATCTGTGTATCTCCTCCTTTTGCTGTTGTAACTGCGGCTGTTCCTGTTTCCATCTGCATGCCGGTGCCATCTGCAGCGCTTTCCGTTTCCATCTGCATGCCGGTGCTGTCTGCAGCACTTTCCGGCACATTCTCCTGCTTCTGAAAACCGGATTCATCTGTGTCTGCCTTTTTCCTGCTGCGCAGCGGCCGGTCATGAGACGCGTCATGCACCCGGAACAGATTCAGCCGCAAAGCATTCATGCAGACTGTAAAACTCGACAGACTCATTGCAGCGGCGCCGACCATCGGATTCATTTTCCAGACAAACAGCCCGGCTGCCAGCGGAATGCAGATCAGATTATAGAAAAATGCCCAGAAAAGATTCTCGTGAATGTTCCGCAGCACGGCTCTGCTGAGCCGGATTGCCGCAGCTGCATCTTTCAGTGTGCTGTTCATCAGTACGACATCCGCACTGTCGATTGCGACATCTGTTCCTGCACCGATTGCAATGCCGGTATCTGCGCGCGTCAGCGCAGGCGCATCGTTGATTCCGTCGCCGACCATGGCAGTGCGGCCGCGTTTCTGCAGTTCCCGGATCACGGCTTCTTTCCCGTCCGGAAGCACTCCGGCCACCACATCATTCACGCCGGCGGCTGCGCCGATCGCACGGGCAGTCTTCTCGTTGTCACCTGTCAGCATTACAACATGCAGCCCCAGATTCTGCAGTTCACGGATTGCTTCGGCAGAATCCACTTTCATCACATCAGCAGCCGCGATCACACCGAGCAGTTCGCCGTCTGCCTCAAACCAGAGCGGCGTCTTTCCTTCCTCCGCCAGTTTTCCGGCTTTTGCTTCAAATTCTGCTGAAACGCTGCAGAACTGTCTGATATAACGGCTGTTTCCTCCGTGCAGATGTCTGCCGGAAACCACCGCCTCCAGACCGCTTCCGGGCTTTGCAAGAAAGTCCTCCGCCTCCTCTGCTGCGATCTGTTCCTGTCCGGCTTTGTCGACAATCGCCTTCGCCAGCGGATGCTCACTTTTCTGCTCCAGCGAAAATGCGGCTGTGAGCAGTTCCTTCTCCGAGATGCCTTCTGCCGGCAGCAGATCCGTTACAGCCGGTTCTCCGGATGTGATTGTTCCGGTCTTATCCAGCGCAATTACTTCTGTCTTTCCGGCATTTTCCAGTGCTTCACTTGTTTTAAACAGAATTCCGTTCCGCGCGCCCAGTCCGTTGCCTGCCATAATGGCCACCGGCGTTGCAAGACCCAGTGCACACGGACAGGAAATCACCAGAACCGAGATGCCGCGGGCAAGCGCAAAGCTCAGCGTCTCACCGTGCAGCAGCCATCCTGCTGTGACAACTGCCGCAATCCCGATGACCGCGGGAACAAATACACCTGATACGCGGTCGGCAATCCGGGCAATCGGCGCCTTGGTCGCCGCCGCATCCGAGACCATGTGAATGATCTGCGCCAGTGTCGTATCTTCACCGACCCGGTCTGCGCGGCACTGCAGATAACCGGACTGATTGATCGTTGCCGCACTGACGTGGTCTCCTGCTTTCTTGTCTACAGGGATGCTCTCTCCGGTGAGTGCCGATTCATTCACCGCGCTGATTCCTTCCAGAACCGTTCCGTCTGCCGGAATGTTCTCTCCCGGCCGGACTACAAAAATATCACCTGCCGCAACCTCTCCGATTGCGACTTCTGTTTCTTCTCCGTTCCGCAGTACAACTGCTGTCTGCGGGGCAATTTTCATGAGACTTTTCAATGCATCGGTCGTTCTGCCCTTGGACATGGCCTCCAGCATTTTCCCGACCGTGATCAGCGCGGGAATCATAGCTGCCGACTCAAAATACAGCTGACTGTGGTACAGCTCCATCAGCGCCATATTGTCCGCGCCGGCGGTAATCATTCCGCACATTTTATAAAACACGAAGAGGCTCCAGCAAAATGATACAGAGGAGCCCAGTGCCACCAGGGTATCCATGTTTGGTGCTCCGTGAAGCAGCGAACCGAACCCGCTGGTGAAAAATTTTCGGTTGATGATCATGACAATGGAAGCCAGCACCATCTGGGTCAGCGTCAGGCCCAGATGATTGTGGTGAAAATATGACGGCAGGGGCCATCCCCACATATTATGCCCCATTGTGATATACATGAGTGCGGCAAGAAACGCCGCCGACAGGATCAGCCTTCGCTTCAGCAGCGGTGTCTCATGATCCCGCAGCGCCTCTTCCTGCGCGGCAAATGCTGCCTGCGCGGACGCGCCGCCGCGGCCGGTTTCTGCAGACGCACTGCCGCGGGTATCTGCAGATGATCCCTGCACTTTGGCACCGTATCCGGCATCTGTCACCGCGCGGATGACTTCCTCCGGCGCAGCCGTCCCTTCAACACCCATGGAATTGGTCAGCAGACTGACCGCCACGGATGTGACACCGGGAACCTTCCCGACCGCTTTTTCCACGCGTGCCTGGCAGGCCGCGCAGCTCATGCCTGTAACTGTGTATTTGTCCAATATTAAGCCTCTTTATATTCAGAATCTGATACCCCCATCCGGCGGTATCCGCGGACACATTTACTTAATTCTTGTACCCTCCGGCACGATATCGTCCACAAAAACAACCTGACAGCCGCATGCGTTATTGGTTGCCGCCAGCAGCATACCCTCACTTTTAACACCGGTGATGCGGGCAGGCTCCAGGTTTGCGATCACAATGATCTTCTTCCCGACCAGCTGTTCCGGCTTGTAGTCATGCTTGATCGAAGAGACAATCACGCGCTCTTTCAGACCGTCATTGAGTGTCAGCTTGTAGCAGCTGTGAGATTTTCTGATCTCCTGGCACTTCACGATTTTGCAGACACGAAGATCCAGCCGGTCGAATACATCCAGCGCGATTTCTTCTTTGACCGGCTCGACCGGATCCGGTTCGCCGTATTCAACGGTCTGTTCTTCCTCTTCCGGCTCTTTTCCGAGCTCGGAAATCGGGATCTGTTCTTCTTCTGTCTTCGGCGCGGAGAAATCAAGCAGCCGCAGATAGCTGTCTTTCTCGATTGCATACAGGAACAGATACAGACGCGGTCCTTTTTCCTTATTCAGCAGAAGCTTATAGACCGCCTTGAAGAAAGCGCCCTGCAGTTTCTTCAGGTTTTCAGCATTCTCGCCAAACACCTGCTTCGGAATCGCGTAAAGTTCCTGATTCAATTCGTCCAGATTGTATTCCTGTGTGCTGAGATATTCATAGAGAAGGGAAATTTCCTTCTTCTCATCGTCAGACAGCGCCTCGTAAACTTCCCAGTTCCGGTACGGGATCAGTTTGTTTGCATTTTCCGGCGCGCAGTTCTCCAGCCAGTATTTTGCCAGATCCAGACGTTCTTTAAAGTCTTCGTACTTATATGGCTGGTTGATCTTTTCAAAGACTGTCTCCAGCATCGGCACGTTGAAATCTACGATCGATCCCAGCTGCACCAGCAGGGACATCGGAACGGTCTTGATCTTCTCATCTGTCAGCAGGCAGTTCTCGATAATGGTCTGTACACGCTCATCCGCCTCACCGCTGATATACTGATTATACTGCTTGTCAAACTCAAAATACTGCCGCAGAATACCGTCGTCGAAGCAGAGATCAAATGCCTTATTGGGCTCGACGCGGGAGTACAGCCACAGCAGGATCTGCGGCTGATAAATCTTCAGCAATGTATCCGGTGTCAGGTTCAGACCTGAGGAACCGGACATTTTTCCCGTGGTTCCCTTGATGCCGATAAACTCATAGCCCTTAAAGACCGGTGCCTTAATGCCGTAGATCTTCTCTGCAATGACACGGCTGGTATCATAGGAACCGCCCGGAGCAGCGTGGTCCTTGCCGCCCGGCTCAAAGTCAACCTGCTCATACTTCCAGCGCATCGGCCAGTCGATCTTCCAGGCAAGCTTGCAGTTGGTATCTTTCCGGAAATCAAAAGTTCCGGTATGACCGCATTTGCAGGCGAACTGCGCTGTCTTCGTTTCATCGCTGTAAGCGGTGATCTTCGTCGTGTCGCGCTTACATTCCGGACAGTAAATGCTGACCGGATAATAAGCTTCCTTCTCACCTTCCGCGGCATCCTGTGTGCGGAAACTGTTCAGAATATCAAAAATCTCCGCGCGTTTATCCAGTGCTGTGATAATATCATCACGGTAAACGCCTGAGCGGTACAGCTCACCCTGATGACGATAATCCATCTTAATACTGAATTTTTCAATTGCCTGTTCGAATTCTTTTTCGAAGTATTCTGCGTATGTCTTTTCTTCTGTCGGGAACGGATTCGGAACGTCCACATACGGATATCCGATATACTTCTCAAATCCTTCCGTGATCTTCTCAACATTCACCGGCACCTTGCGCAGGCGGTCAAACTCGTCCCACGAAAACAGCAGACGCGCCTTTTTGCCTCTGCGCTCCAGCGCGCGGACAACAAAAAGACTGGTGGCAATATCCCGGAAATTTCCGATGTGAATGGAACCGGAGGGACTGATTCCCGCCGCACATACATATTCTTCCTTATCCGGACTTCTTTTAATCAATTCTTCAGCGATCACATCTGACCAATGCATAGTAGTTCTTCCTCTTTCGTTATTTCTTATCAGCCGCTATTTACGTATTTCTCCTGTCCTTTCAGGAAAATCCGGAAAAAGCGCTGGAGTCGTGTCCAATTATGAAGGAAATGATCCAAAAAATCAACATCCTTTATATGTGATGCACATCATTGTCAGGTCATCGAACTGCGGCGCCTCCTCTACAAACCGGTCCACATCTTCACGTACAGTCCGCAGTGTTTCCTCCGCAGACATGCCTTCTGTTGTGTTCAGTGCTGCAAGCATACGCTCATATCCGTAAAACTGCTCCTGCGCATTTGTAGCCTCCGCCACACCGTCTGTGTAAAGAAACAGAGACGAACCCGGTTCAAGTGTGAATGCTTCCTCCCGGTATTTCATTCCATCCATACCACCGATGACAAAACTATGTTTCGTACGCAGCAACTCGTATTGCCCGCCGGCATGCCGCACGGCAGGGTACTCATGTCCGGCGTTTGCAGATGTCACGACACCGGTCCGAAGATCCAGAATTCCAAACCAGACTGTCACAAACATATCTACTTTCGCAGAACTGCAGATTTTTTCATTGGCGCGGCGAAGAACCTCTGCCGGCGAATATCCCTCTGATGCGAGGTTGTTGATCACGATCATTGATGACATCATAAACAGCGCCGCCGGGATTCCTTTTCCGGAAACATCCGCCATGACAAGACCCAGATGCGTGTCGTCAATCAGGAAGAAATCATAAAAATCGCCGCCCACCTCTTTTGCCGGATCCATCACGGCATATATATCAAATTCTTTCCGTTCCGGATAAGGCGGGAATATCTGCGGCAGCATGCCGATCTGAATGGCTGTTGCCAGACCCAGCTCCGTCTGAATCCGTTCTTCTTCCGCCGCAGCTTTCGTCAGGTTGTCTTCGTAAACAGCAATTTCCTGCTCCATATCAGCCATAACCTGGCTCAGTTCTTCCAGCTCATCGCCTGTCTGAATGTTCAGCCGGCTGAAGAAATTCTTTTCAACACCGGAATCCGCCCGGCTTATGGCATATTGTTCCGCCGCGCTGGAAACTTCGCGGATCGGTTTTACCAGACGGCGCTGCATCACCACGCGAATGACCAGAATGACAATGACAATGACAATTGCCAGAACAGCTGCATATAATATGGTAAAGACCAGGGAAGCAGCATTGACAAAGGCAAGCGGAATATCCGACATTGCAAATGCTATAATCTCACCGGCATCATTTGTAATCGGATCTGCAATCGTTATCAGTTCTCCGTAATGATCCGAAGAATTCCGGTATATCAGTGTATCTTCCGAATCTTTGAAAAAAGCATCGATCTCTTCCTGATCCACCGATTCCCATTCACCGACTTTACAGTTTCTCTCCTTCTCCGAATCCCTGGGATCCAGCAGATAGACGATCGTCATTCTGTCCCGGTCGTACATTGCCAGATATACGTCTTTCGTAACGTAATTAAACTGATCGTTCTCATTCTCAAGAACATGGTTCAGCTTTTTATAAAAAGCACTCCGTTCAAACGGTTCAAAATATGCGCGGTATTCCTCCGAATCCATATCGTTCCGGATGTCATCCGGAATCTGCTGATACGTTCCCAGCACCTCGTCAACATAGACCGCGAACCCGTCAGACATCCCAACCGTCTGTTTCAGTCCGACTGCCGCATTGGATCCGCTCATGGAAAGCAGCACTGTTACACCGGCTCTCATAAATCTCCAGTTCAGAATCGTCGAAATTGTGAGAATCACGAGAACCGCTGTTACAAAGATCCGAAGCATTGCCCTGGAGAGCGATTTTCTCTTCTTTTTTCTGTTTCTTTTCTGCTTCACTTCCGGCAAGATTCAAGCCTCCGATGTTCTATCATATTTGCTGCGCAGTCCGGTTATTCTGTCCTGTTCTTCTTGTAGGCAGGAACTTCCTCCATCAGTTCATTTGTCATGATCACCAGCGCGCGCCGGAGTGCTTCCAGTTCATCCGGTGCAAGCCGCTTCTCCAGACGGTCCCAGACATCATGTTCGTATTTGCTGCTGATATCAAAATAATCCAGATACTTTTGTGTAGGACGCAGATACACCTCCCGCTTGTCCTTTTCAGAAGGAATCCGTTCCAGATATCCCTTCTTGACCAGATTGTTCACTTTATACGCTGCATTCGGCGGTGAAATATTGATAAAAGAAGCAAACTCATTGACTGTCGGCATATCCATTGCGTGAATTACTTCCATACAGAAAGTTTCAACCGTTGTCAGCGTCGCTTCCCTGTTGCTGAACCGTCCGAAAACCTCCCTGTAAAAATGGAGTTTAAACTTGGTATATACTTCTTCAAAAGCTTCGACTACATTCACGATCTTATCCCCGTATTATTATAGTAAATCGCGATCTCTGATCGCGCGCGAGCTGCGCGACGCACTTGTGCGTCTTCCTCTGCGATGTCAACGCTCCGCTTCGGTCGGCAATCCCGCACAGGATCCATTCTGAGCCCTGTGCAGTTTCAGGTCCCGCAGAACTGACATATTCCCTGAGTTTTAATTTTATGCAATACTCACAGATCTGTCAAAACAATTCCATTATTTTATCGACAAAAAAAGAGTGCCTTTCCGCACCCTTTTCCGAAACCGGTTCAGAAACCGGTATTTTATGAAACGGCAAATGTGAGTTCTGCCGTAACGGCAGTTTCACCATCCACTTTTGCAACCGCTGTTCCTTTGCCGACCGGTCCTTTGCGGGCTGTGATCTCACAGTGAAGTTCCAGCACATCTCCCGGTACGACCTGCCTTCTGAACCGGGCATTCCGGATTCCGCCGAACAACGCGGTTTTTCCTCTGTTTTCCTCTTCTGTCAGAATCGCGACGGCACCGGTCTGTGCGAGTGCTTCGATAATCAGAACCCCCGGCATAATATGCTGCCCTGGAAAATGACCGCAGAACTGGATCTCATTTGCGCTGACACATTTCCGGCCGTCCGCGTATTTTCCAGGCTCACATCCGGTGATCCGGTCCACAAGAAGGAACGGATACCGATGGGGAAGAATCTGTTCGATTTCATTGGAATTCAGCTGCATTTTATTCTCCTTCTGTCAAATCATAAGCACCAAACGCCAGTGTTACATTATGCCCGCCAAATCCAAAGGAATTTGACAGTGCCGTCCGGATCGGATGGGAATATCCTTTTCCGGGTACGACATCCAGTTCACATTCCGGATCCGGGATGCGGTAATTGACCGTCGGCGGCAGAAACTGCTGCTGAATTGCCTTCACCGTCACGATGGCTTCAATTGCGGCACTGGCGCCAAGAAGATGCCCTGTCATGGATTTCGTAGAACTCACCTTCAGACATCCTTCTTTTCCGGGATCCGCATGACTTCCAAAGACCTTTCGGATGGCTGCCGACTCGCAGCTGTCATTCATCTGCGTTGACGTGCCGTGTGCGTTGATGTAATCAACCGCTTCCGGCGATTCAATCCCGGCATCCGCAAGTGCCATCTGCATGCAGGCCGCCGCGCCGGTTCCCCCGGGCATCGGCGCGGTCATATGGTACGCGTCACAGGTGATCCCGCATCCTGTCAGCTCAGCGTAGATCTTCGCCCCCCGCTTCTGTGCATGGCTCAGAGATTCCAGCACCAGTGCCCCGGCGCCCTCGCCCATGACAAAACCGCTTCGTTCTTTGTCGAAAGGAATCGACGCACGATCCGGGTCTTCTGCGGCTGTCAGGGCCTTCAGCGAGGTAAATCCACCCATCCCAAGCGGTGTCAGTGCCGATTCCGCACCGCCGGCAAGAATCAGATCCGCATAGCCGTCGGAAATCATCCGGTAAGCATCGGCAATCGCATTTGCAGCGCTGGCACACGCTGTGACCGCGCAGGTGCAGGCACCGTGAAGACCATAGCGGATTGCAATATGTGCCGCACCCATATTTGCGATGGTCTTCGGGATAAAGAACGGCGAGACGCGGTCAAAACCTTTTTCCACCCCGCGCATCTGCTCCTCCTCGATGGTACGAAGGCCTCCGATTCCGCTAGCCATCATGCACCCCCAGCGCATCCGTGCTTCAAAAGGTGTGTCCGGCGCCGGCTCTGTAATTCCCGCATCCTGCATGGCCTGCACCGCTGCCGCCACCGCATATTGTGAGTAGCGGTCCATCCGGCGCGCATCCTTACTGTCCAGATACAATGACAAATCAAGATCACGGACCTCACCTGCCAGCTTTACTTTTCTGTCTGTGGTATCATAACGCGTAATTGGGGCAATCCCGCATCTGCCGGTCACAACAGAATCCCACAGTTCCTCCACCGTACTGCCGATCGGGGAGACCGCTCCCATGCCTGTGATCACGACAGTTTCTTTTTCTCTCATATTCGATCATCCTCTCTCATCTGCAAATCGGGGTTTATCGAAGCCGCGTCCGCCCCCAGGATGCATATTCCCTGCTTCTGATTTCTTGGCTCTTTCCAGCATTTGCTTTGTCCAGACCGGGTCTGATTGTGCATCCGCATCCTCTTCTTCTTGGCAGTTGCGGATGCACTTTTCAAGCCTCTGTTCTCCTGGTTCTTTCAACATTTGCCGGATTGGGCATCCGCATTCCCTGCTTCTTGGCAGTTGCGGATGCACTTTTCAAGCTTCTGATCTCTTGGCCCTTCCAACATTTGCCTGATTGGGCATCCGCATCTCTTGCTTCTTG
>JNKK01000058.1 GCA_000702845.1 Lachnospiraceae bacterium FE2018 | reverse complement strand
TAGCGAAAGCCGGGCGTGGGCCCGGCCTTCGATGATTCATTATTCACCGCTTTCCTCGTGTTATGCAGGCGCCTCCTGAATACCTGCTACCTCCGTCGGTAATATCGAAAAAGTCGAAAGATTTTGCTTTCTTATCGGTACTTATGAACGATGCTATCCAACGACCATCTTTGAAGACAATGCGGTAACCGCCTTTGTAATTTCCACTCTTAATTTTCTTTACTTTCTTAATTTTGCAACTTTTAACGACTTTGTTTGTCTGGCGGTCATAATACTTCACACGTGTTCTTGTAAATTTGATGTTGTATCCACTGGCCGAATTTTCCGTGTACCACTTCCCTTTCACCAGCTTATACAATTTCTTCGGCAACTTTGCCGCCTGCACGTTTGATGTTCCATGTACATTAAACAGGAACACTGCCAGCATCATAATCAGTAATACCCTGATGACTCTTTTTGATTTTTTCATTTGTCTCCTCCTCATGCATGTCACTCAACTTGTTCATTGTTTATCTTGAATCCAGCCCGCAAAACAGCGTGATGTAGCAGGCCATATCTCCCACACGTTTCCGGTCATCAAAATCAATCTTTTCCACCCATTCAGCTGACTGGTCACCCTGAATCCGGGACAGCATTTTAAAGGCGGTGATTGCAGAATTGTGTGCACTTGTTCGGGAGCTGTCGATGTCCAGCTTTTTCTCTGTCGAAAGCAGTGGCCACTGCCCGCGGAACTCGGAATATCTGACACATTTTTTTACAAGGTTCTCATAGATTTCCATATGGTCAGCGTCGTTTTCATCCAACAGATTCATCATGCTCTGGTAAATGTCCCGGGCTTCGTCCAGCTGGATCGCTTCTTCTGGGATTGTGATTATTCTCATGCTGTCAGCTCCTGGTTACTATGAAGTAAGTGTAGATTTCCTGTACATTATTGTATCATGAAGGATCCGAAAAAAGTACACTTTCTACCCCGGATTCGATTGACTCCGAATCTACGCGCGTAACCTTGCGGACTCCCCCTGGCTAACGCGATGCCGACCTGAGGCGAACCTTGCGGATGCCGGTCACATTCAGTCTGATGTCAGTAGATTCCGAATGTCCTGATAGCTTAGAATTCCTGAATGGCGTGTTGTCAGATATTTACTGAATAGCGGAGACACCGTTCCTGATTGGCCTGTCACAGCTCTGCTTCGCGCTTGGTAATGAAGATAATCTCTCTGTTGCCACCGCCTATATCTGTATTTCCGAGGTCGTCATTATAATCGTATATTCCATGCTGTTCAGTTATAAAAAAGAAGACGCGGCGGTGGCGGCCGCCGCAGTAAAAATTCCTGTGTAATCGTTTTTATCAGAAATCCTTATGTATCAGGATATCCCGTTTGTTTCAGGAGCGGCGGCTCCTGGAATCAAGCGAATGGATGCATCGGAAGGAGCCGTTACGTAGTGACGTCCGGCAAGATGCACCCCGGCAGACAGAAGGTTCTTTTGTGATGGCCGGTGCGATGATTTTCGATCGGTGCGCGCGGTTCATTGCTCAGAATATCACGATAACTACATGCCATCTCAGCATGATTTTTTTACGCAAAATTCAACACACTTTCGAAAAAAGTGTGCAGAGTTTTTCCCCGAAAAAGCCTGTAAATAAAGGATTCTTGTGTTCGGGGATTACCTATAAAAAAACAAAGTTCCTTCCATGGGATTAAACAAGCCCCGCCGTGCCGGCAGGGCTTTCGTATATCGCATCTATGAATGTCATCAGCCGGCTCTTCCCAGCGTCAGTTCATCCAGCAGATTCTTTAATTCACCTTCTGTGTAGGATACGCTTCCGGCTTCTTCTGTATCCTGTGAACACCTGATCCATCCGGCAATCCTGGCTTTTGATATGTTGATGATGTCCTGTCCGAATTCCGCTTCGAGCCACCTCATGACATGGTCAAAGATTCTGACCCGCTCATCCTTCGAAAGATACCGACTGCCTGATATAGCCTTGTCACAGAATCTGACAATCTCATCCCTGCCAGGCTTTTCACCTGGAATCACGTTTGAAGCATTCTTGCGAAGACCAATTATCACGAGCGCGTCATGGTTTTTTGAGGAGACCTTCCGTACCCTGTAAACGGTTTTCAGCATCAGCTCTATATCGACCGCTGTGTAAACGTTGTCCCGCCGCGCGTTCCTGCACTGTCTGCGGACAATCCCGTTCAATTGCTTTGACATTGAGAGCATCATCTTATGTGTTACTGTCTTGCCGATGATTCCGTCAGGAAACAGGAAATCGTTCTTCTCTTCCCGGTCCGCAAGGTTCGATTTCTCTTTCAGGAAAAACCTCTCCGGACACCGAAACGCGTTGTATTCCGCTCCAAGAACCGTTTTGTCCGGCAGTACCTGTTTTCTGTACTCTTTGGTACCCGGATACAGCTTGTTCATCTCGATACACTGTAAAATACGAACGTAGGAGACACATTCCCGCTCACCATGCTCAGCGAAAAACCTGCACAGATCCTGCCATTTCCTGACTACCGGTAACCATGTAAATGCTGTTACCAGGTATTCCATCTTCTTCGTCTCGGCTACCGCGTTAAACGCGAACAGATCTTTGTCTTCCGTCAGCACATTCGAATACGCGCTTGTTGTAAAATAGCCTTCGGAATTCTCCCCGTGCAGGCATTTCCATGTGTTCACAATCCGCAGAATCTTAGTGGCGTCCCATGCTTCCATTCTTCTGAAAACGCCCCGTCTTGCAACTTCCTGAAATGAAATCACCTTTCCTGACCGTGCGTCTTCTGTCTTAAATCCGGGCTCCTCTCTCTGACGTATTGCGATTTCAACCGCGCCATCCGACGAAATCGCGTCCGACACCAGCAGATTTCTAATCTCTCTCATGAGATTGATTGCGTCGGGATGCTTCTTTCTGATTGCCTTGATTTCATCATTGCTACCGTCAATGCCCTTCGCCTTTGTGAGCGCCTTCCTGAAATAAGGATGCCTGATTGCGCTTCGCAATTCCTCCTGCAAATCCGCAGGAACCGGCTTTCCTTCCGCCCTCATGCTGTCCACGGATTCTGATGCTTCTTCCTGTTCGTCCACGGGCACATCCAGCTCCTTTCGGAGCAATGGAACGATGGTCTCTTTCTGCATGTACGTAGCCCTGAAATAATCGCCGTAACTCCTTCCAATTACATCCTGCACATCAATCTGAACTCTTCCGTTCCTGCCTACAATCAGGCCGGATTTCTCTGTTTTTCCATTCATATCTATATACTCCGATCTCCCTGCGCTGGCTGAATTAAAAGCTTCACAACGTTCCGCCGCTGACGCGTAGGAGCGCAACAGAACTTTTTCATGACTCGGTTCAGAACTCCACTCCGCATCCTTTTTCTTCGGATCTGTTACCAGGATCGCGGCTTTCTCATAATGGAATCTTAATCGCGAGAAAAACTGTATCAGATCGTCGACATCAAAATCATCAGGTTTAAGACATACGAACGTCGGTATCATCGTAGACGGCTGTGAAACAGTTCCGTCTTCACTCTTAATTCCGGCGATTGATGTTCCGACTTCGAGGACGCTGGTCGTCAGATAGATGTCTGCGGCCGGCAACGCGGATTCTTCCATGATGCATCGGTATACCTCAGAATCATAAAACCGTTCACAGGAACTTCCGTCAACGTAATAGCCCTTGTCATCGGAACTCAGAGTCAGCACCGAGTATCCCGCCGCTCTCAGTTTTGTTGCCAGAATCTCAATATAGTTTTTGTGATTGATACGAACCAGAGGGTGATAGCCTCGCTCACACTGCCGTACAATGTAATTAAATGTATGCTCTTTCATGTTAATTGTATGGCTGGCATTCCGTGATATTTCCACACGCCCGGCACCGATCACCTTTTCATTTGCAGGAATGCATTTTATCAGCCTGTCGTAATACATGGCACGGATTTTCCGCTCGGTTCCGGTCATGAAGATAACGGATCCTCCACATTCAATGACGCGGTTGATTACTCCTTCAATGGACTCAATGCATGCGTTGCGGTATCCGCGGGCAGACACAAGCTGATGCGCTTCATCCACCACCAGAACTGTCCTGGAAAGCTCTTCCGTCGTTGCGTTCATCATCCGGTGTACAGAGTCATAAACGGCTGAAATGGCCTGCTTGCAGTCATACTGGAATGTCCCGTCAGTGCCTGCTGTAACTGAAATCACATGTCCGTTGGCACCGTCGCTTTCTTTGTATCCGTACTGTTCGTTCTGCTCTGCCTGCAACCGGTTCGGCACCAGCAGAATAACCTGCCGTTTTCCCTCTTCCCGTCTCGCAATCTGACAGCAGAAACTGTATGTCTTTCCCGCACCGCAAGGCGCGACCAGCAGTGTCTTGTTTCCGGAAGCTTCGCACGCTTCAACGACTGCGTCCATCAGCTCCGGGTTGTCTGTGAGATGCGTTCCGTACCTGAACTCCTGCTTGATTGCCGGATCATTCTTTGCCAGATACTCCTTGATTTCTTTTCTGTATCTATTGAAATTATCTTTCATAACTATGCTCTCCTTTTGAAAATTTTGTTTGGTTCGACCCCGCAAGTGATGTGCTGAAAACTCTTTTGTTTTTCCAGTTCTGCGGAATACCTGATGTCTGTTTTTTCATAAAGGACAGCAGGAAAATCTTAATCTATGTATTTCTCTCTTATCTTCGTGTAGTCCCTGCCCTGGTTTGTTTTCTCTGTATTTTTCTTTTTCTCAGTATCGTCCCTGATGTCTTGTTGAGCCTGCAATTTCACCTCCTCTGGCTCAGTTTTTGTTTTCGGTTTCATATATAGTATGCCAGATCGTATTTTTTAGAATAATTCTCAATAGCCATTTTTGCCCATTTTTGAAAATCGTTGAGATACCGGAAGAAATTACACTCGTTACACTTCGAATGCGGTTGTCCCTGCGTATCTTCGTATCACAGCCGGTGTAATCAGTGTAATTACTCTTGCGCTTTCCGTTTATTTTCAACGATTTTTCGTTTGTGATTTTTTGAAAAAGTTTTCAGCATATCTATGAAAACGGATGAGGAGGGATGCATATGTCTTTCAAAGAATCATCAGATCGATTTTTAGATGTGTTTACGAGTATCCGCACACCGGTGGATGCCTTTGTCTATGGTCCGATTGTTGACTATCTGAGAGAACGGCAATCGCTTGTTGAAGCAGACGTACTGTTGCAGTTTATCGAAAACGGCGGCGAACTGTTGATGTTTGACTGCCGGGAAGCCGAGAGCGATGAACTGTCTAAACATTTCATATATCAAAATATACCTTTCGTCGCGATGCGGACCGAAAGCGGACGGGTCGGATTCTTTTACCGGATCTACGACCGGGATGCCGTTGAACAGATCAAACGGGATTTCCTGCGGATGAAGATGCACTACTGTCTCAATATCGATTACAGAAAGCAGAAGAAGGAGAACGTAGGTAAGCACCTGCTGGCTGTCAGCAACCTGACGAAAGCAGAGGCGCTGATTCTGTTCCGGCTCTGCGATGAATCATGTAATGGAGATAAGATTTCTGTTTCTGAAATGGAAGATGGAACGTACACCGTCGTATTTTCCGAGGACACGGTTGAGAAAGGATTTCTTGGGAAGCTCATAATCCGGATGTACCTGGAAGCCAAAGGACTTTTCGCGGATACCAATTGTTCAATCCAGCTTGCGGCAGAGAAAACAGACCTGACTGTTGCAAAGGATGTTCTGGCGGCGGTTGCCGATTACGGAACCAGAAAATTCATTGTCGGGACCGGAGAACATTATATCCAGTTCGACGCGCAGGGGTTCGTTTTCGGACGGGCGGAGCGCAGAGAAAACAAGACGGTGGATCTGATTTCCGAACAGGAATTCAACAGATACGAACCGGACTATGACAGGAACCTTCGCAAGTGTCTGGAACAGATCCCGTACGCGACTGTCCTGAAAATGGGTGACGCGATCCGGCAACTTTCAGATCCGAATGACACTGGCCTGGTGCAATCCAGAAGCCGGGACCAGCTGATTGTCCAGCGCATGGAGACTGAGCTGACAGACAAGCTGGACGAAATCGTCTCAGAGAAAATCAAAGACGATGATGTCATGAATGTTGCCGGCCATCATGATGAAAAACTGTTTCATTATCTGACCGAAGCCGCGAATCTGCTGGATGATGCCCGAATCAGCATGACGCTGATTGATGAGGCGATGACCGCAAGCTTGAACCGGCAGATTCTTCCGAAAGAATTGGAGCCTGTTGTTCCGCTTGGATACAGCAAGGATGACGTCGATTCTCTCATGATTATTGCCAAAAAAACCGGGGTCAGTCTGGAAGCGTACAAGGAAGCAATCAGCGGATTCTGGCACACGGAAATTACGTATTTCAAAGTATATGAATGAGCGAGGTGAACGAAATGTCCGATCGATATATTGCAGATGAATTCAAAGAGCAGATCCTGTCTGATTTTCCTGGGTCTGATGATTTCGTTACAAAACGGCTTGCGGAGCTGACTGCGCAAAATTATGGCGCACGAAGGTCGAGTCATGAATTGCAGGACTGGCGCAATGAATTCTTTTTGCTGGCGCAGATTCGGTATGAACTGGAACAGGAACGCAGGAAGAAAGCGGCAACATCAGCGACAGCGGCATACAGTCCAGCAAAGGAGATTCCGATTGAGCCGGAAGATTCCGCACCCGATTTAGAAAATGGTAACCCGACGACAGACGAGCACGGCAATTTGCTCTCCGAACGATCCCCGCGTTCCCCTGAACGCATTGCCGCACAGTCTGCCGGAATGACTCCCGCTGATAACAAAAGCGGGCATAATCGCTGAGCCAGTCTTCCGGGACTGGCGTGAACAGCGGTACCAGAAGCGCGAGGGTCCTGGGGCGGCGCAACGCCCCGGCACCTCGCCTTTAAAAACGTAGTGTTAAAGGCGTAGGTGCATAGCCCCTCGCGCCTCCAAAAATCACTTACAAACATCATGATTCAGCTTAATTTCATCAAAAGATATATAACCTACGCCCTTAGTAATGGCAGATAAATCATTAAAAATCTCATATTTTCAAAAGCCTTGGGTTTAATACTTATCGCATTATCTTCCCGAATTTCAAAAGCCGTAAATTTAATACCTATATCCTCATTATTCTCATAATCTTCAAAAAGTCATAGGTTTAATACCTATCAATATCAGAAAGGAAGTGATTTCATGTCATCTGTCAATTGGAAGAAATTGAAATACACGCAATCAACTGCGATGCTCCGTCACGCCGCACGCTACGATGATACCGACCAGGATGTCCAGTACAAAAACCCGTTCCTGGACAAATCCAGAACGCACCTGAACACAAGACTCTCCCACTCTTCGAAATTCGAAACCGGCAGGGAGGCGGCCGAACGGCTCCGGAATCGGGTTAAGGAAATCGATGCAGTGGAGCCGCCGCAACGTGTTCGCAAGGACCGCGTCACAGCAATCAGCTTCACAGTCTCAGCACCCGAGGGACTGCAACCGGAACAGGAAGAACAGTTCTTCAACATTGTCTATTGTCATCTCACAGAAAAAGCCGGCGGTCCTGAAAACATTTCTCCACTCTATATCCACCGCGATGAAACCCATGAGTATGTCAATGTAAATAACACCGGCAAGGATCCGGAGAAGCTGGGAACCATCGTCACATCCCGCGTCCACGCGCACTGCACCGCTGTCCCGTATGTCCCCGGCAAAGGCGTCAATGCAAAGACCTTCATGACCAGATCCGCCATGAGGGATCTGAATCGGACCATCGACAAATCCTGCAAAGAAGAATTGGGCATCCCGTTCCTGTCCGGTGCACGTCAACCTTACGGCCGTTCTGTCGAAGAGTTACGCTCGGCATCCGAGCAGGCCCGCCAACGTATGGAAGTCGAAGAAATCGAAAAGAAAAAAGAAAAAGCACAGACCGAACTGGAAGATATTGAAAAAGAAATCGAAAAAACAAAAGCACAATCAAAAACAGAAAAAGAAAAAGCCTCTGCTGAGAAATCCCGCGCAGAGGAACAAATCAAATCAGCACGCGAATCAGCTTCCCGACACAAAGAAGAAGCCGAAAAAGCAAAAGCTGAATCCGAAAAGATAAAATCTGAAACCGAAAGCATCCGAAATAAGATGGAGGAACTGAAATCCAGGTACTCCTCTCTCGCTCAAAAATACAATTCACTCGTAAAAACTTTCAACGGTCTTCTCAAAAAAGCAACCGCTCTGGGACTCGCGGTTGGCGAGAAGATCCAAGAAATTCACCAGGAACAGTGGCACGATCTGTAAAACATCCGTTTTTTTCATTTCACCTCCTTACGTCACTGCTCCACTTCCGAACAAGCCGGCATTCTTGCCGGCTTATTTTTTTGCATTTTTATCTGTTGAAAATTTAAGTTTTTGTTTTAACAATCTCGCTAATTGTTTCCGTTTTTGACAATTTTAGCTGTTGAGAAATTTAAGTTTCTGAATTTTCTGGCATATTACCTGTGAAGCCGAACAAAGAAATCTACATAACAGGAGAAAAAAGAATGGCAAAAAAAATGATTTCAGAAGTAACTATTGAACCAATCGTCAAATGGGCAGGCGGCAAGCGTCAGCTCCTCCCGCAGATCAAGGAAATGCTCCCGGAATCTTACAACCGGTATTACGAACCTTTTGTCGGAGGCGGAGCGCTCTTCCTCGATTTGAAACCGGAGGATGCAGTCATCAATGACTTCAACAGCCAGCTTACGAATCTGTACATTCAGGTTCGTGACAACTGCTCCGCCCTGGAAGCAAACCTGACAGAGATGCAGGACCGTTACAACAGTCTGGAAACGCAGGATGAAAAACGAGCGCTCTACAACCAAACAAGAGTACAATACAATGAGAATCTGACTCAGAAACTGCACACATTACACTCTGCCGCTCAGTTCATCTTCCTGAACAAAACCTGTTTCAACGGTCTTTACAAAGTCAGTAAGAAGAAGAAAGAGTTTAACACAGCTTTCGGCAAGTATGCCCGGGCAAAGCTCTTTGAATCCGGTAATCTGCAAGCGGTATCAAATGTTCTTGCAAACGCCAGAATCTGCACCGGCGACTTTGCAGATGCCTGCATGGAAGCTCAGGCTGGGGACTTCGTATTTTTCGATTCTCCATACTACGGCACTTTCGATACCTACCAGGCAGGCGGATTCAGCGAAGCGGATCACATCCGACTGCATAATCTGTTCAAAGACCTGACAAACCGCGGTGTCATGTGTATGCTGACCAACAGCAACACCAAATACATCAAAAATCTGTATTTTGATTTCGACATCAGAGTCGTCGATGTCCGGCGGTCCATCAACCGGAATGGCAACGACCGAAAGGGAACCGAGGTCATCATCACCAATTATTGATACACAAAGGGCAGGGGACGATTCATTTCGTTCCCTGCCCTGAGTTCATTTTTTAATCGTTCGGCAAATACCATCCATGCTCTCTGGGAGCTGGAAATCCATATTCTTTTCCTGTCCATTCACGATCCCTTTTCACTTTATCAAATAAGCGTAAAAGATTTTGCAACCTGATTGCAAGAGGCTTATTGTTTCCAGATGAACAGAATTGTTGTCTTACTATTTCTCTTTCCGCTTCCCATCTTTCAGGAGTCAAGCCTTCTATCCAGCCTTGGCTATATTTTTCAGGTTCCTTATCCATAAAGAATGTCAATCCAACTCCGACAACTGTGGCAATTCCTACGGCAATAGCTGTTACTTTTCTCTTATTCATAGTATGGATCATCTCCTTATTATAACAATGTTAAATCAATTATCTTCATTCTCGGTTTTTTCTTCTGCTTCACTAATTCGCTTATTTCTTTTTTTTATGCGTGGAACAAGTTTGTAAATCCCATAACCTATACCAGCAACACAGATTATACCAATTCCTATCAAACCAATTTTTTTGATAAGATCAATAGATTCGTTTGGCTGTTTTTCAGATATTTTACTTAGATCATCTTTCATATCCACATAAGATTCTGCTATATTATTTAATCTATTAAATTTCCGTCTCTCAGCCAACTCTGCTCTTACATCCGAAATCAAATCATCTGTGATATTCAATTCCTGTGATATGGAATCATCATAGGTTCTAGTTGTCCAGTATCGATTGTACATTGAATATCCGCCCGGTCCCCGGTGGAAATCTTTTTCGTGTGCAAACTTCAACCCTTTTTCTGTCAAATTATAGTTACCAGGCTCTCCTTCTAAGAATCCCTCCTTCATGAGAATATAGTTCATTTCTTGACCTGTTAATCCGTAATCCTTTCCAAGGATTCTTGCCGATTTTTGCATTTACTCTCCTCCAATCTTTTATCATAATATGTGCTATTTAGCATGTCTCGAAACTCACTGTTATATTATCGCCAGTACTCTTTAAGCATTCTTGATAATAAACCCGGAGCGCTTGACGGATAAACAATCTGTCCTCTTTATCAAAAAGCCTATTTAACAATGTTTCCGTCTCTTCATCTATGTCATCTTTAAGCTCTTTCCACATAGTTTTTAAATATTCAAGACATATGATTTTTTTCATATTGAAAGAATACTTTTCGATGCCTTCGATAGCCATTTCTAAAAGGTTAGAATCAATTATATCTAACAAGATGTTATCTACAATTAATTGTACACTTTTATCACTTGGATCCTTGTCTCGTAAGCACTCTAATATCAGAAATCGATTTATTACCGTTGTGGCCAACTCCATAAATTGCATTTGATCTTCATCATACTTTGATCTTGCTTCAAACATTTCATGCAATTTCCCTGCATAATCATTAATAGATTCCATTATTGAATATACAGATTTTGGTACTCTATTATTCGTCAACTCGGATAATTTCGAATATAAATCTAATTGAGTTTCGAGATGCCGAATCATTATATCTAACTTTTTCCGTTTGTTTCTTAACTCTTTCAACAAGACTTGATATGGGTCTTTTGGATCTGATCCATTCCTGATAGAATCCATTATCTCTTTTATCTGTTTGCGTTCATAACCTGCTTCAACAAACATTTGTATAACACTCAGGTCTGATAATGCACTATCATCGTAAAGCCAGGGATGGTTTTTTTCAGGCTTTTCGATCGGTATTAAAAGACCAATTTCTTCGTAACCACGTAGTGTTTTTCGTGTCACGCCCATTATTTTACATAATTCTCTAATCGTTTTCATCAAGTTACACCCCTTAAATTTGTTTTTTTGATTATAAATCTTGGCCCTTCGGGCCAGTCAATACCCAATCTATATTTTTACCAAATTTTCTATTCTTCATGCGATGAAAAATCCGATTTATAGAGTGTAATATAAATAACTTCAAGACGTACTTTTGTTGCCAGTGATACATTTTGTTTATAAGCGTATTTCATCCAAATATGGCCTTACAATCTGCTCAATGGAAGTTTTCTCATCTTCATTGCAAAACATGCTTAGAAACGGCATACAGGCCGCTATATCGGCTTTCCGCATATTCGTCAGACGGAGCAATCGGGTGAACCCGCAAGTTTCCATTTCTTCCTCTGTCAACTGTCTGTATGCCCACACCAGTTCGCGTGCCCAATACTGTTCCTGAGTTTCCCTGTATTTCAAAACCTCCGCCTTACACTTCGGCAGATAATTCAACCGCTTTATTGGAAGTCCCAACTCCCGCTCAACTGACTTCTGGCGGACACACCTGGGCCTGGCATCTCCTTCCCCGTACATTCTTTTGCATTTCTCTCTTACAAGCGGATACAACTGCTGATCCAGGGAATTCCAGTCTTTCCATGTTGTTCCTGTCCGTGTCGCGTAGTTGTGTTCTTTGTGTTGCTTATTCCGATTCGCTTTAAGCGCTGTCGTCGGTGATACGTGTACCTGTTTTGCAATCCGGTAACATCCGAGTCCGCTTGCAGAAAGATCAGCTACCCGCCTGTTGAACCGCTCTGTCTGTGTCTGTTCCGGAAGTTTTGGCGCTGTCAATTCTTCTGCCGGTATGTTCAGAAAATACGCAATCTGGCAGATATCATGGAAACTGTAACGATGTCCGGTGAAACATTTTTGAAGCTGGTGTATTTCTGTGATTCCGGATTCTTTTTTCCAGTCATAGTATTTCATCATGTCGTGGAACATCCTGCTGATATTCTTTTGTTGTCCGCGCACACTAAGATATTCTGTTCCTTCAAGTTTTGAACGGAGAAAATCAGAAACGCTGATATCATTTCTCAGATCCACCGGCTTGTGAAATACAGCATGCTGATACCTGGCAAATTGCAGTTCTCTCTCATCGCAAATCAATTCCGGTTCGATTTCTTCAATCTCAATATCCGCAATATACAATCTCGGCTTTTGCTGACCCTTGATATCTATATCTGTGCTGACAAGCCCGCATCCGTGCCTGGCACAGATATTCACCTGCGGTATCTGAGCTGAACGATGCCAGTATGTCTCACCATATTTCTCCCGATCCTCCTGCGTACATAGCGGACAATAACGTAACGTGCGCTTCCTACTGTCTGCCGGTATTGGCAACAGATTGTGCGGATTCCCACGCTGTTTGGACATTTCATGGAATGCGTTTTGCAATCTGGCGGGCTCCGCAAATCTTGCCAGCGGGAACATGCTATGATTCTGGATCAGCTCCTGTATCGATATCTTTTTTGATATCACGGCGTGTGCTTCCGGATTCAGTTCTGAAACATATTCCATATCGGGACGTATCGTCCTCACCCGGAACCAGTCTTCTATTGCATACACATACGCGTTATATCCCACATGACAAAAGTATCGCGCAACCCAGCTGTAAAAGAGCTCATCTTCATATAGTTCCGGCAGATACACAATCATGCCACAACCTCCGTGATACAGATTCCGCTTTTTTCCAACAACGAAATCATATCAGCATTTTCTTCCAGTGTTCGCTCAGCAATTACACTGATTACACCTTCCTGCATCTTTGTTGCGCTGACGGACTGTTTGCTCTCTTGAGTTTTTTCAGATTCATGGTCCTTTTTCTTTTCTCTGGTGGCTGTCTGCGGGCGCTTCTCTTTCCTCACTCCAACAAAACCCTGTATGTTATGCATCCTGCTTGCAAATGTTTCTAACAGAAGTTCCTTTGTGATAGTTTCCTGCCCCGTCATGATTGCAACCTGCTGACTCTCTATCAGCAGTGACAACACGATTCCGATGATACCACTACTGCACTGATACAGTGTTTCAATGATTTCCGTTGTCAGTGGAACACGATTCGCGACATACTGATACGGAAACACCTGCTGACAGAATGATATAAAGAAATCATCACAGGGGAATTCCCTGTAAGAAAGTCCGATACTTCTTCTCGCAAGTTGCATTTCTTCCTGGAAGAACAGTTCTGTCTCAGGAAGACCGACCAGACAGATTGATACACCACTGCTGTTAATCAATTGTGTGAGAGTCGAAACCACGTTGATTCCATGCTTGTTCCGAACAATATTCTGGCACTCATCTACAACAATCAGCAAAATATGATTGACCGCAACCTGCGAGACCATGCCAATCAGGTTATCAACAGTCGCCCTGCTCCTGGTAGCCCGCTTCTGGTATTCCGTTCCAAGTACATCATCAACACTTCCTAGAATTGATAACAGCAGTCCTTTCACGGAACAATCCTGCGGGCACTGAATATTAACACATGGAATGATACTCGCTGAAAATCCGTGCCTGATAATATCTGTTCCGCCGGCAACCTGCAAACTCTTAGCAATCGCCGTACTCTTCCCGATTCCGGATTTCCCTATAATGGAAAAGCTGTCGCTTCCTCCGAGCACAGAATTGTTGTCCAGACCGATGATCCTTCTGTGATTCTGCACACCCTGCCGGATAGATTCCACTGTGTGCTTTTTTTCCATGGAACGAACCATAGCTAAATAGAGCTTCACGTAGATCTCCCGTGACATCTTGAATGGAATATAAATCTCTTTCAGCTTATCCAGCTGTCTGAGACGGATTCCCGCATCCAAAAAACAGATGTCCGGATTGTATGTTGGAAGATAACGCATCGCATTATCCAGCTCCTCTCCCAGCAACATCGGCGGGAAGTATTCTAATAACTCGTTTGTATTCATACTCATACCTCAACCTCCATCACAAAATCTTTGTGTAAGTCCCTGCGTTCCCGGGACCGTGTTTTTCGTACGTCTTTGATGTTCACGTCTGTGTTTCTCGTCTTTCCAGTGACAACCGTTTCAAGATTCACACTCAGATCGATTTTCCCTTGCAAGTTGTCATGCATGGCCTGTTTCACAAGTTCCTTTCTCATATTCTCAAAATCCTCGATATCCTCAAAACTGCGATCTGCAAATCTGGATTCAATCAAATAGAATTCGATATATCGTCCGTCCCGAATCAGAAACACGGTATTGACGTTGTCAGGATTGTAAGCAACCAGCGCGTCTGTTCCGTTCAGGAAATCTTCCGTGAAACTGTCCGCTGTGCTGTCATACCGAAGTCCAAACACCATCAATCCTTTTCTGCTGAATCTGGTTCGTACCCTTGGTAGCAGTGTCATCACCAGATCCCTCTCTTTCACAGAAATCAGATTCGCACCGTCCTGCTTCCTGCCCCACGCAAAAATTTCTTTTGGATGCGGAGCAACTCTCTCTGTCAGCATCTCTTCTGTATACGGGTAGTCTTCCAGAATCCGCTGATTGTTGTGATAAAGGATTGAATATATGATGCATTTTTCATATTCCCGCATGGTAAGCACGGCGTTTTTCCTGCTGTCCTTTGCCAGACGCTTGCCATAGTCCTTATCAACATATCCATGCTCAAATAATCCAGGCTTCATCGATTTCTGAATCAGCTGGAAGCTCCGTTCCACAATGCTTTTCAATTCCGGACGGAGCGGCGGCAAATTGATAAGCGTGATACCCAGCTCCGTAATCTGCGCGAACGTATCTGATTTGTACTCTCCACCCATATCCGATACGATTGTCCCAGGCAAAACACCTGCTACATCCCAATCATCTTTTCCAATGAAGATTCCAAACTGCCGGCAGAGTTCTGCTTTGTCAGTCAGGCAGTTCAACAGCAGATTCCGCAGGGAATATGTCCCGCCTTCCAGTGTGAGGGAGTAACCATATACATATCCATTGCTGTATGAATCACTCAGGATCGTCAGAATGGGTCTGCCCAGATAATTCCCATAGTCATCTACCAAATGAATGTCACATATCGTCGCATCGATTTCCCCAATACCGACATGTGATGCGAAGTCCTGGATCCGGTCCCCCAGCAATGGCCGGTAATCTCTCTGATATTTCTTCATTCCCTCGCGCGATATCAGGGCATTCTGCTTCTTCTTGTATTTCGAATAAAAATATCGGAACTGATTGAAAGTCGGGTGTACCTCCAACAATTTGCCGTTCTCATCACAGTACCGTGCCTTCAACATGAACGTATACGCATCCGTAAGAGAGTTCTTATGCGAAGTGTAGTAAAACTTGTTGATTGCCCATCGAAAGTTTTTCTGGTCCGGTGTCAGCGGTTTTCTGTAATGTCCGCGCTTTTCCGGCAACAGTACGGCAACATCCTGATACACCAGATACAAACACAAGTATTTTCGGACTGTTTGCCGGGAGATTCTGTTGCTGTCTGCCGTCTCCCTGATTGCCAGATACCGCTTTCGGTCATCACTGATAACAGCAAGAACTCCGGCAATGATTGTGTAACGTCTGAGTGTCTCCGCCCGCAGTTTCGGATTCGCATCTCCCAGATCTGGAAGAATTGTTCCTGTCGCTTCGTGCATCTCAGCATCCGTGCATTCCACATATTTTGAAATCTCATTCTTCGTTTTCCACACCGGCATAGCGCGATTGATGCAGTCAATCACCAGCACGTTATCATTTTCAACCGCAAGCACACGGTAGATCGAATTGTCCTGCCGTATCAATTGCTTAACTCTCATCGCTGTCCTCCTTCTTTTTGTCTATAACCAGTCCCCAATCATATACACCTCGCCGGATCCAATAGTCGCGGGATGCATCCAGCAGGCGCACTGTTTTCGGCCGCATGATATTCTTTCGGTAGACGCATTCCCTGACCATCAGATCGCCGTTTGTTTTCACACAGACAAAATCGGAACAGTATTCGCCTTCCGGGAAATCTTCCAACAGAACATTGCAACGGAAGGATTCCACCGCATCATCTTCCTGTAACATATCAGCAAATCTGGCTTCCAGAGTATTGTAGGTCTTTGCAATTCCATCAGCGCATTTGCTCATTGTTCTCTTTTCGCATCTGGTTCTCTTGTATCCTTTTGGTTTCATTGGTGTCTCCTTTCATTCAGCTCTTTTGTGACAACAGTTCCATTTTTCTTTTAACGTATGAACCTCTACACTTCCTACACCTCCGTTCACAATTTCTTAATGCCCGTTTAACTGCCCCGTAACGCCCCGTTTTTGCCCCGAATTCAAAACGGGCGCCCGTTTTGCTGTTTCGGGCGGGATTTCGGCGCAGAAATCCCGCTTTTTCTTTTAAACTTTAAAGATTTACGCCCGTTTTGCCCGCCCCGTTCGCCATTTTCAAAACATACTATGTCCCCGCAGAAATTAATTATCCCGCCCATCAAATTTTCACGTATCCTGCTACGCTCATACGCGACACACTATTTTTCTCCTTTTTTACCTTTTTTGTTTTCACCGGCTTTGGACCGGGAACGCGTTTTCCAACGCAACCGGTCCCTCTTTTTTTCTTCTTTTCTTTCCCGCTCCGTCCGGCGCTCACCGGGTCGAATCAGGTCGCTACCCCCGCTTTTGCCAGCGAACGGCAAGTCAGATTCCCGCCCGCCTCCTTGATGCCCCACTCCGCTGTTGTTCCGCTTCGTGTGACATCGCGTCGGCTGTGAGACCGGCTCCACCGCAGGTGACCGATTGTGGATTCGGTCCTGCTTCCGTCTCGTCCGCGTCAGTTTTTTTTCACGGGAGTTTTCTTTGGTTTTTTCTTCTTTTTCCTTTGTTCCCTGGCGCTGACCTGGCGGAAAACCCGCATAAAAGCTGACTTTTTCAAGGTTTGAAAAGAAAAATGAAAAATCTAAGGAACA
>JNKK01000057.1 GCA_000702845.1 Lachnospiraceae bacterium FE2018 | reverse complement strand
ACCTTCGACGGCTGGGACAAAGACTTCAGCAACATTACAGAAGACCTGACAGTGACAGCGCAGTGGAAGGAAATCGAGAAATACACGGTGACCTTCGTTGATGGCCAGGGAAATACGTTGAAAACAGAGACAGTTGAGGAAGGTAAGTCAGCTACAGCACCTTCGGATCCAACCAGAGAAGGATACACCTTCGACGGTTGGGATAAAGAATTCAGCAACGTTACAACAGATCTTACAGTGACGGCACAATGGAAGAAGAACGCGGTACCGCCACAGCCTGCTCAGACGTTCACCGTAACGTTCGTTGATGGCCAGGGAAATACGCTGAAGACAGAGACTGTTGAAGAAGGCAAACCAGCAACGGCGCCTGAAGATCCTATAAGAAAAGGGTTTACCTTCGCTGGCTGGGATCCAGCACACTTCAACAACATTACATCTGATCTGACAGTAACAGCGAAGTGGAAGGAGAATGCGGCTCCAACTCCTGCAGAGGAAAGCGGTCTGAACCTGATGGGCTATGACGGCACAGCCGTAGGTGAAGGATCCAGCGCTGCTGCAGCTGAAAAGGCTATCACAACTATGACCAGTGATGACGATTTGCCTGGAGCGGTCTACTCGGGGCTCAGGCTTAGATCGCAGAAGCAGACGGCGAATTCCATCAATCTCAAATGGAATAAGCAGGGCAAGGCTGTACAATATGTCATTTACGGTAACAAGTGCGGCAAGATGAACAAGCCGAAGAAACTTGCGACAGTAAAAAACAATAACACAAAAACCATCAACAAGATAGCAGGCAAGAAACTTAAGAAGGGGACATACTACAAGTTCATTGTAGTTGCTCTTGGCAAGGATAATAAAGTAGTATCCACTTCGAAACTGATCCACGTTACAACAAAGGGCGGCAAGTATACGAATTACAAGAGCGTCAGCGTAAAGAAGTCCGTTCTTACGAAAGCGAAGAAACTGAAAAAAGGCAAGACCCTGAAGCTTAATGCGAAGGGCGTTAAGCAGATCAGTAAGCTGGGTGCAAAGAAGCATGTTGCTGTCAGATACGAGTCAGGCAACACAAAGATCGCGTTGGTTACCAACAAGGGTGTTGTGAAGGCAAAGAAGAAAGGAACCTGCTACGTATATGTGTTTACCCAGAACGGCATATTCAAGAAAGTCAAGGTGGTTGTTAAATGAGTTCCCGCGTTGCATCCACCGATGAATATGATGCGTATCGATGATGTATGAGTAAAGAGTATGAAAATAGCAGTAATGACTTTCAGACTGCGGGCCGTCTGGGTGCACAGCCTCAAAGAAAAGCGAATGATTGTAAAAAGCCTGGTTGCTAAGCTGCAAAACAGATACCATGTTTCGGCAGCCGAGGTGGATGAGCAGGATACGCATCAGATTATCGTGATTGGCGTGGCGGCGATCGTACCACACAATGCCATGGCAGACAGCCTGATGGATGATATCTCTCTCTTCGTAGAAGAGAATACGGAGGCGGAGATCATAGAGGAGGATCGGGAGATTCGATAGCGTATGGGAGAATTATCCAAATTACCCAATATAGGAAAAGCAGTGGAAGAACAACTCATACAGGTTGGAACCAATACCACTGATGAATTAAAGCAAACCGGGGAGTGACAGAAAAGCTAAAAGGTCGTGGTTTCAGATGAAGATCATGGTGAGCGCCTGCCTGACAGGTGAAAACTGCAAATATAACGGTGGAAACAATCGAAACGAAAAAGTCCTGCGGTTTATGGCAGATAACGAAGTGATTACAGTCTGCCCCGAGCTAATGGGCGGGCTTCCGACACCGCGCGTTCCGTCTGAGATCAGGGAAGGCATCGTTACAGCGAAGGATGGACGGATCGTGGATGCCGAGTTTAACGCCGGAGCAGCGAGGTGCCTTGCGATTGCCAGGCGTGAGCAGCCGGATCTGATCGTGCTGCAGTCCAGAAGCCCCAGCTGCGGAGTAAAACAGCGGTATGACGGGACATTTACAGGAACGCTGGTGGACGGCGCCGGTGTGACTGCAAGGCTGCTGATGGATAACAGTTTTCATGTAATCGACGTGGAAGATCTGGCCATGATTTATCATGGCGTTTTGATACGAAAACTGTGCAGCAATGAAGTAGGTTTGCTGAAAGATTTTCTCTATGAGGCAATCTTCATTCCGGAAGGAGTGGAACCGCCTGCCAGGGATATCGTTGAACACCCGGAACTACGAATCTATTATGACAATTTTGGTCAGGGACCGGCGGATTATTGTCTTGTGGCTGAAGCAGACGGCCGTATCATTGGAGTCGTATGGACAAGAATTATGAATGATTATGGTCACGTGGATGATGAAACACCGTCATTTGCCATCTCCCTGATTCCAGAATACAGGAGCTGCGGAATCGGAACCAGAATGATGAAAGAAATGCTTTCTCTGCTGAAAAGAAATGGTTACAGACAGACTTCGCTGGCTGTGCAGAAAGCGAACTACGCGGTCAGAATGTATAGGAATATCGGATTTGAGATAATAGATGAAAATGACGAAGAATATATCATGGTGTGCAGAATATGAAAAAAGAAACAAATAAAACACTTATAATTATCAGCATAATAAAGAACAAGAGAAAAAAGATATAACGAATTTCATTTGACCGAGGTGATTCCGGCTATGAGAGCAGGTAGTAAAACAATAACAAGAATCCGAACCGGCGGCCAGAGCGGCGTCGACAGAGCTGCCATGGACTTTGCAATAGAACATGAAATCCCCTATTGCGGATGGTGTCCGAAAGGCGGCTGGGCGGAGGACTATCCGGATCCTCCGGGACTCCTTCGGGATTATCCGGAATTACAGGAGACTCCTTCATCCGGGACGGAGCAGCGGACTAGATGGAATATGCGGGATGCAGATGCGATTCTGACGATTGTTCCGGATGGGTCTGCAGTTTCTCCGGGAACAAATGTCGGCCTTGAAGAAGGAAAATCTCTGGGAAAGCCAATGTATACGGCGGTAGGCATGGTAGATGTTCCGGATATTATCAAGTGGATTCGTATTCTGCCGGAAGGCACTGAGCTCTGTGTCGGTGGTCCGCGGGCAAGTGAATGCCCGGAGGCATACGATCTGACGATGGAAATGCTTCGTTCCATTTTCTTCCATGATGCCAGATGAATAAAAAAAGCAGGCCTAAGGTAATGCATGGTTCACACCTGATGAGGCCAGAGAAAATATTAAAAAAGGGAGTCTTGCTTCATTTTTTCTGAATGCATATCTGGGGGATAAAGCATAACAGGAGTTGACGCGGGAGGTAACAGATCTGCTCGCGCTATATCAAAAAAAGAAAATCAGCGAGATAAGAAAGAGGCCCTTTTATGGCAGACTATATAACAACCTATACCGGGATCCATATGATCCCGTCGGAACCGAAAGCAGAGGACTTCCAGATCGATGATATCGCACATGCCCTTCCCCTGATCTGTCGGGGCAACGGCCATGTGAAGACGTTCTGGTCGGTGGGCCAGCACTGTATTGCCTGCGCAAAAGAAGCTGCGGCAAGACAGCTGCCGGACCGGATCGTTCTGGCCTGCCTTCTGCATGATGCCGGAGAATGTTATCTTTCGGATGTTCCGCGGCCGGTCAAAAAGGAAATGCCGGATTATCAGAGCATGGAGAAAACACTCCTTTCTGTCATCTATCGGAAATTCCTCGGTTCGGACCTTACGGAAGCGGAAAGCCGTGCCGTTAAGGAGATCGACGATGCCCTGCTCTGGTATGATCTGGAGAACCTTCTGGGTGAACTGCAGCTGGGGAAGATCCCGGAGATCCATATCGGACTATCTTATGAGGTACGTCCTTTTACAGACGTTGAAGAGGAATACCTGGAGCTGTATTATCAGTACTCAGGCGAAGAAATGCCCAAGACGGTATGCATTGAGGAATTGGCGGATGAGTTCGAGGCTATGTTCGATGGCTGGTCGCAGTTTCTGAACAAAAAGACCTGTGAGATCATTTCCCTGCCGGATGCCGACAACGACTATGCAGATCGTGAGGACGAAGACGAAGAACTCTATGATGAAATCGCGTTTTCGGATGATTATGTCCGCCTCCCGGATAAGTATGAGCTGCGGGAAAAGAATGTCATGTATGATTTCGCGGAATCTGTCGGCGGAAATAAAGGCGACCGGCTCTTCAGTGCCCTGCATGGCCGCCACCCGTACCGGTATTTCAAGGATACGGCGGACCGGTTGGATCTTCTGCAGGAATACTATGACTTCCGGTTTGCCTCATACTGCTCCTTTGCGGAGGAGTGGTGTAAGGAAAACGGGCTGAAATATCATCATAAAAAAAGAGGCGGCAAGACAAGATGATCTGCTGCTGCTCCGATGGGACGCGGCCCGTGATCTTTAAGGTCGAGCGGATCGATTATGAAGATTAATGAGGGAGGGGGTTCACAGAGAATGAAAACACTGATCGTCTACTATTCCTTAGAGGGAAATACGGAATACGCGGCTGAAAACAGCGATCGGTATCGACGACCTGGAAGCGGAGCTGGTACTGATCGATCCGAAAACAAAGGCAAGCGAGGAGAATGACAGAAAGATCGAGGTTTTCTGCGAGAAGCTGCGGTAAATGCGCAGATACGAGGGGTGGATCACATGAGCGAAGATCATGGAAAGAACGTGCGTTTTCATGTATTTGTTTATAACCAGCAGCCCGGGGTAACAATTGATTATCAGACCGGGGAGAGTCATGCATAATGTATGCCTTGTAACGGTACTTTAGATATAGAGTTAACGATATTGGAGGAAATGACCATTATGAATCGTCTTACATCAAGACAAAAAATTCTGTTCGGCGTGTATGCTATGATCCTTGCGATGATCGGGGATTATCTGCTTGGGTTCGGTACTTTCAGCACTTCATCGTCATCTGGAGCGGTATCCTCTATTTTGCGTTTATTCATATTGGTATCTGTATGCTGCCTGTGGTTTTTAATGCCGGAATGGCTGCGACCGGGGACATGGCCGCTTCTATAGACATGGTCATGCGCGTGGTAAAAAGCATAGCTGTTCCGCTGATAGCGGGTTTCATTATCTGTGATGTTTTTGTTATGGTGGCCTGGATCGGGATGGTTCTGAAAGGAAGGCTGCCGGTGAGAAAGATCGCGCTGATCTGCAATCCTGTGGTTATAGCGCTTATCGGCCAGCTGATGAATATGATCATGGAAGGCCTGGATTCCGGCTTTGAATCCTTCGGATGGCTGACATTATATCTGGTATGCGCAATGAAACTTGTCGGGAAGGATGAAAAATAAGCTATGAAAGCATCTCTTCTACATTCTTATCCGTCGGTTCGGTGTCGTATGGCCATTCAATCAGCCGCACAGCATTTTCTTCGCACAGGGCCAACTTGCGCTGATCAAGCTCCTGACGGAGAGAAAGTGCTTCTTCACCTCCGAAGAATTCGATCGGCAGATAGTGCTGAATCCCCTGATATTCGATCGCTGTTTTGAGAGAGGGAATATAAAGATCCAGACTCTGTCTTCCAAGCCAGTCCGGGCGGTATTGATAGAGTGTGTCCGGATGCTTTTTCCTTATAGCATGGAAGAGGCTGAGTTCATGCTTCCATTTGGGTTTGATAATCCCATCTGCGGTAAGCTGCGTACGGATCTCTGTGCGGGCAAGGCGCCAGTTCGTCTTAAATCCGTCTTTCTCTTCGTAGAGGAACAGATCTTCATACCACCACTGAAAAAATGGCATGATAATCTCTGTGAACTGCCGGAAACATTCGAGTTCGGAAGAGAAATATCCTTTTTCCAACATATGAGCAATATTTCTCCGCACATATACTGTTTTTGAAGGATTGTGGTAGAAGGGGAGATTTCCCTGATATTTGGCAATGCGGTCCGGCAGATATGGAGATCGCAGAACAGTGCCTTTTTCCCACAGATGATTCTGATACCACGGCAGCGAGTAGTCATAGAGAGAGTATCCGCCGAAAACTTCCTGCGAGGGATGGGTATAGAGCAGGTGGTACATGAGGAGGACATCGTCCATATTCTTTTTGTCAAATACTGCCAGATAATGGATTTTTTCCTCGTCCGGAAAGAGGTTTTGAATCTGGCGGAATGATTCTGCGCGCCTGCAGACTTCAACAACCACAAAGAACTGGGACACATAGCTCTCCGGAAACAGAAAGCAGGCTTTGTGGTCCGTGTCAAGGTCTGAAAACTGCGCGATAAACGCTTCAACGAAGGGATTCGGCGCCAGGGGACCGGCTTTTTTAATTAGTTTTTTTGTTTCATATCGGTATGGGAGATCGGACCATGCCAGCCGGACAAGAAAGCGTTCATAACCGTTTGCTTCGTATTCCTCACGCAGATCCTCGAAGTCCTTTTGATAGGACGCGTGGTCTTCAAGAAGTTTATCCAGCGTCGAAAAGACAGTCATTTTATGATACTGCGGGTATCGTTTCCATAGTATATCGAGCCGATCAAAGTTGTATTTTGTTTCTGGATTCTGGTGAATTGGAGGATACAAGACAGTAGTCCTTTCGTCTGGGAGATTTTTCGGGATATTTTAGCAACTTGGAAAAACACATTAATAATATTTGGGCGGAGTGAGACGCCGCTCTTTGTTTTTTCGTACACCCGTGCCAGGGGTTCCGCATTGGCATAGCAGATTCCTCTACGATAGTTTCTCAATCCACTCCCTGTACAACGTTGTCAATTCATCCGGCCCGAGGATCTTCATTCGTCCCGGGAACTGCAGAAGCCAGCCCCAGAAGGTCGGGCTGATCTGGAGGGTGACCTCAGCTGTGCAGGTGCTTTCATCAATACGGGTCATTTTTGTGTCTTCTCCAAACTTGTCATATACGACGCCAATCAGAGAGTTTTCAAACTGCAGAGTGGCCGCGCACTCGGTACCGGTATACATCTTGAAGGCCTGTTCCGTGTAGTCGGCCACTTCGGTTGTCTGGATAATGGCTTTTTCTGATACAGGATCTTTTTCAATGCGGACATCCGACATGCGATCAACCCGGTAATTCGTAATTCCGCCATGTTCATCCGACCAGGTCATCAGATAGTAATTGTCTTCGTTATAAATCAGGGCAGACGGATCAACAACATAGCGCGTCTTGTTCCGGCGGAATTGTTTTTCTCCGTCTTCATCCAGATCGTAGTACAGGAATGAGACTTTACGGTGCTGCTGCAGGGCTTCTTCAAGGTCTCCGACATTGTAATAGATGGACTCATTGCTGTGTTTCCGGGTATTGAAGCAGACAAGGTTCTGTTTCAGAAGATCTGCGCGATGGCTTCCGCCCATAGCGGCAATCTTTTCAATCAGCTCATCGGTTTTCCGGTCTGTGATAAATGCAGCTGCCTGGACGGCGTCGATCAGAATCTTCAGTTCCGGAAGAGAGAAGCTGCGGTCTTCGACGTAGTATGCTTTGTCGTGACCGATCATGACAGACATGATCTCATAACCGTGACTGTTCAGCACAGAGATATCCTTTGATAAGGTGCGCCGGTCGCAGGGAATCCCTTCTGCCTCCAGTTTTGTGAGCAGCCCGGCAGTTGTCAGCGGATGCTCCTCATCCGTTTCACGGCGCAGGAGTTCCAGCAGCTTCACCAGCTTGATCTTGGTTGGATTAGATCCCTTGAGATCCGCATTTTTCATTTTAGACATATCTATATGCTCCCCTTTATGTGATTCATTCCCAGTTTATTTTCCCACAATTCACATGCTTACGCAACTTCGAGGCGCAAAAATGCGACTCTTTAAATCGATGGATCAAAACCGGATTGACACCGGCAGGTTCTGAAATTATAGTATAACTGTAAATGAAATAAATATTTCAGATAGAAAAAAAGAGGTACCTCATGAGACACAAGAACACAGAATACTTCAGCAGGCTGGAGCAATTCATAGATTCCTACCGCAGGCAATACGGCGCGTCTCCCACGATTCAGACGATTGCGAAGGGTACAGGCCTTTCAGCAGCGACTGTCTGCCGGTATATGCAGCATATGCGGGAACACGGAATGCTGGATTACGAAGGCCATCGGAACATACGGACAAAGAAGTTTCAGTATGATCTGGAGGGATTCAATCCGGTGCCGCTTTTAGGAGAGGTGGCCTGCGGGGTTCCGGCATTTGCTGAAGAAAACATTGAAGCCTATGTCAGGCTGCCGGTCGCGCTCTTTGGAAATGGAGATTTTTTTCTGCTCCGGGCAAAGGGTGACTCCATGATCGAAGCGGGTATCGACGAAGGAGATCTGGTCCTGATCCGCAGGCAAGATACCGCAGAGCCAGGCGAGATCGTCGTCGCATTGATGGAAGAAGAGGCAACGCTGAAGCGGTATTATCCGGAGCCGGAGAATCATCGCGTTCGGCTGCATCCGGAAAACAACAGCATGGAAGATATCTTTGTAGAGACCTGTATGATCCAAGGGACAGCAATCAAGGTCCTGAAGGATCTTACATGAGTTGGTAAAGAGCGTATGAGAAGCAAATGTATGCTCTCTGCATACAATGATTGAAAAGGAGAATGTGAAGGAGAAATAAGATGGCAACGTTTAAAAGGATTTGTCCGATGTGCGGATACTCGAACAGAAATCTGTATCTCGAGGATACTAACGGCTGGATGGAATGCGAGCGATGTGGCAGCCTCTCGAGAGATACAACAGATCTTACCAGAGAGACAAAACGCAGGAGTTTTTTGTTTGATGATCAGGCAAAGAGGTTTGATCAGGAACCGGCCTTTGCAACCGTTGTTTAAGTTTGATATGGCGACAGCGATTTCGGAACACCGCGGCATTTACCAGCATGCCACAAGATCCATGCCGGGTTTGGGGAATTACCGGCATTCCCCCTTGCCTCCGGATTTTCCCTTGTCCGGGTAAGGGCACGCTGCGTACCGGGTGGCGATTTGCCATCTGTTCCATAGAAGTAGATTAGATGTTGGACTTGTTTAGAAGACACGCTTCTTGAGGAAAAAGAAGGGCATAAGAATGAATAGAAAAACCGAAACACAGAGACTGTATGTGTACTGTCCAGTATGCGGAAATCAGCTGTTCCGCAGCTCCGCAAGTGATGTGGAGATCAGATGCAGCCGCTGTAAGAGTAATCTGGATGTCGAGATTACAGGCAGCCGCGTATTGATTTTGAAGAAATATGCAGAGGCACAGATGGTGGCTGAGCCTGTTGCAGCATACGGAAATAGATAAAGATATTTTCAAGGGGATCGATATAACTGAATAGGGTGAGACCGGCGGAGGAATCGTCGGATCGGGCAGGAACCTGTTAGGGGCGGCACCGCTGGTCAAGAGTTTGTGAACGAGCTGAATTTGACACGAATCATCAGGAGCTGCGCAAAACGGAAACATTTATCCAAAGATCATTTAGAAGGATCTGATTGGATAAGTGGACTGTTTTGTGCAGTTCCTTTTTTTGTGCGTATTTCAGCCGAACCGGTTTGTGGCAAACCGGCTGATGCTGACCTGCATCCAAATGAAATGCTTCCGTTTTCCGCTCCGGAAAAAGGAGGAAATGGAATGTATTTTGATCAGGCTGCATTTGGAAGAAGATTAAAAAAGATCAGAGAAACAATGGGAATCTCACAGGAAAAAATGGCTGAAAAACTGAACATCAGTAAAGTCCACTACGGAAATATGGAGAGGGGAAAAGCCTGCTGTTCCCTTGATCTGCTCGTGGAGATGTCCTGTATTTTCAAGGTGAGCACAGATTATCTTCTAAAGGGTGCGGAAAATAGTAATAACGAGGATGTAATCAAATTACAGAATATTATTCTGCAGTTAACCGATATCAAGAGACGGATGTAATCTGAGAAACTGGTTGTGTTGTCGTTGACTTTTCCTGATAGGAATACTTTTTTGATTTCACATAAAATGTCAGACATGTTTTTGAAAAAGGGAAAAATAACCGTAATATATTTTACTAATATACATATATTGTGCCGTCTTGTGGTAAAATGATTCTAAACAGATGAGGTGTTTGACCGTATTGAGGGAGATATCATTATGAAGAGAGCAATATTAAAGAGATTATCAGCTGCTGTTCTGGCAATGGTCATGGCTATCACATTTGCACCAATTACGGCAAGAGCAGACGACTCCTGTACACATGACTGGCAGCAGTCTGACCAGATCATTCAGAAGGGGGACGCGGATCATCATCTGGTGCGGACCTATTATGAGTGCAGTCTGTGCGGCGACGTAAAAAGTCAGTTATAAAAAATGCAGATGGAGTGAAACTTACTGGGAAATCAGCCCCAACGGTAAATCGCTATTTCGCCAGACTAATTGAGTTAGATATTCTTATACCTGAAGGAGAAAACAAAGGGAGGATCTACAGAAGGAAGCCTGCATGAGCGATATGTACTGCATGAGCGATATATATCGCTCATGAGTGATAAGTGAGCGATATAATTTCGTTATGTGAGAGATAGTCGTTAGAGCAAGAAATATACCGTACGGAGAGGTCAAAATAATAATGGGCATTCGGATAACGGGTATAAACACGCCTATTGGCGGAGTGGAATGGGAATATACGGAAAAAGATGAACGTGCATCTGTGTTTCCGATTACGCCAGATAGAAAAATACAAGTTTTCATTAGTTCTATAGGTGGCTGAAAAATAGTGAAGGAAACTAAAGATATTTAAAGGAGATAACCGTGTATCACCATTATAAAAAGAACAGCTCTTATTTGCGGGAGGCTTTATATAAAGCTTATGACTGCAAATGCGTCTATTGTAGTGAAACTCTAGAATTGCGACACATGCATGTTGATCATATTTTGCCTACTAACAAAGCTGATATTAATGATGAGGAAGTAAAACAGTATATTGAAGAACTTGAAAAGGATGGATTTATTCAAGATTCAATTGAAAACTATCTTCCAGTCTGTTCTGCATGCAATCTAAAAAAAAGCAATCATGTTTTTAAGGTATCAAATTTAAGATATTATCATGAAATTGCCAGAAAACATTTGGCCAGAGTGTTATCTGATATTGAACGTATAAAGGGAAAAAACAAAGAATTCTTCTATGAACCAGTTGATTTATCTGTTTGGGAAGAATTGAGTTTTAATGATCAGAGGGATTTATCTCACGCGATTATGGGCTATCGCTTGACAAGTATGGATGTTGAGGCCTGCCCGATCTTTCCCCAGGTAAACACGACAGAAAATCAGCTCAAAATAGTAGATTATGTAGTGATACAAGGAGAAACAGGTTGTGGGAAATCCATTTCCCTGTATCAGGTAGCATATAGATTTTTCAAGAATGGCTGGAGTGTATATTTGCTGCAGACAGGTTATGATGGAGACAATCCTATACTACCAGATAATACTGAAAAGTCGCTATTTTTAATTGATGATGCGCAAACATTACCTGATAGCTTGCTTGATCATTTTGCAAGACAGAGTCGTTTTAACAGAAAGGTTCTTTTTGCGCGGACTATCTCAGATAAAACCAATTCAGATTCTATCATTCTTGCCAAAAAGGATGCTGTAAATATATTATATAAAGAATTTCTAAATAAAAAAGAAGAAGTATGGCCTATAGTCAAGCTCTATGATAATACAATTGGTGTTAATTTCTCAGATCTTCCAATTGAAAGAAGGTTAGAAGATGCGAGAAAAGCAGATACTCCATGGCAGTTCTCTTACATTCTTCGTGGAGGATGGAGATCTATGAAAGAATTATATAAATCCATTTGCGATCACAATGATTGTGACTTGCTTGTTGCAGCAATAGCGACTTTCCAAATACTACAGTTAGATAAGGCGGTCGATTTTAATAATATATGTAAGAAAATACAAGAAATAGAACCTAACTATAAGTGGAGTAATTGCGATTTGGAGCTCCTAATTAATCGTAGGATTGTTCTTTCAAAAGATGATACAAGAATAGTACATATGGAAAGCGCAAATGTTATTATTGCCTTGTTCTTTGATAATCCCCAAAATGAAAAACAAACGATCCTTCTGAAAATGATAGAAGATGCTTTTATAAACAAGGAAATATCTCCATTGGGGATAGTTTGGCTATGCAATGGTTGTAATAGATATATAAATCACTATTGGCGCATCGAAGATAGGTTTTTGACAGACCGTATTATTGAAAATGTGTCTATGCAGTTGTATGAACCTCAAACATCAGAAGACGCACGAAATATTATGTATCTACTTGAGAAGATTCTGGTTTCTGGGAAGAAGGAAAAAGGCATACAAATAATTTTGGAGAATAGAGATCAGATAATAGGGATGATTGACCGTGCTGATAGTATTTCAGCATGGGGGTTTAGCGAACTATTAAACTCTTTATACAATTATGATCACAAAAAACACAATAGTATATCAAGTCAAATTTCTTGGGATAAACTCATGGATTGTATGATGCATGAGACGGCTCCTAACTATTATTCATGGGGGAGACTGTTTAATAGAGGGCTATCATTATTAGGAAAGAATCGATATTCAAATTATAGTGACAAGATGTATACAGTCATACAATGGTTAATACCGAAAGCTACCGTTTTCAATATTGAAGGAATTACAGCCTTTTTGTCCTCGGTATCATTTTTAAATCACCTTCAGATTCATACCCTGTTCCCAGCACTTATTCCTGTTTATAAGCAGTTTTTTGAGAATAATACTGAACAGGCAATTCATCTTGTGAATTGGGATTTTATGTGGAATATCTGTGGAATGGACTTATTTGAAGATAAAAAATCAAGGATAGAGAGCGCGAACGTTACTGCAAAAGAATTCGTTGATGTAATACCAGAAAAAAAGTTAGCAGATGTGATTTCAAACAGTAGCGTTCATGAATGGCTTGCGATTCGAGATATTCTGTACTTTATATTTAGTTTTGACAAAAAGAAATATAAAAATACTGTTAAACAAATAGATCTGAACCGATTATCGGATAAAGTTAAGAATAGTTGGGACCAAAGTCATGAAATATCACTAATATTAGAGTTCTTGGCTACAGCCGATTCTTCTATTGCAAAAGCCTTTCTTGCAATGAACGAAGGCAGAGTAACCGTATATTATCCGGTAATGGTTAGTATAGATCCAAAATCTGCCATAAAAGCAAATAAAGAGAAAAATGTTAAGCTAGATCTATTTACGGAACACCATTGGGATTATAAACTTGCTGCATTAAAAGCTTTGTATGCAGCAGATGAATGTTTTTGTGTGGAGTATTTGAGAAGTAATATTCCACTCATTTCTGAAGTATATAGTAATGTCTGTGCTCTTGATTTTATAGATAGGAATGCATTAGATTTCCTAAAAGAGCTCCGTAAAATCGATACAGATATATATCATAAAACAATAGCAGGGGTTAACAGTGGAAAAGTACTGAAAAGATGGGATCAATGTGGTGGAATCAATCCTCGGAAAACTCAGTGGGTGAAGAGGAGAAAAAGAGAGTTCTTTGAAATGTTGGGAGTAACGTCCGAACTGGAAGTGGAAATTCGCAAATAAGTTAAAAACCATTAGACTTCTGCCATCTCCCGATGTATCATAATAGTATATCTGGTCAATTGAATATTGTCTGTCATTTCCGTATGAAACCGGCAATGGTGGCCAATGTTTATGACTGGTAAGTTTCACGGAGACTGAACCCTAAAATTAGCTGTGCTAATCGCCAGCTAATCAGAAGGGTAAATCCGAGGCTTACAGAGACGATCTGAGGATGACTCAAAAAGACAGCGGAATCGTTTCTAAGCCTTACAATTCCTGACAATTTAATGCGTCACATGACGAGGGTGAGCGAACACCTTTCGAGCTCCTAAGCGGAAGGTCGTGGGTTCGAATCCCGCCAGGAACGGCGATGCCGCCGGTGATTTTGCCATTATGGCATGATCCGGCGACATTTTTTATTTCCGGAACGATCCGTCTAATGGCCATTAGATGGAGTCTAAAATATTTGCTGGATATCTAAAACAGAATTTATTCAGAAAAAATCAAGTCCCCAAAAGACAGCCATCTAAAAACGAACTATGGTTGAAAATGCGTATAAGACCGCGTTTGATCGTTTCCGATCATCTATCTTCCATTCGGAAAAAGCTGCTCCCATCTAATACGCATTAGATAGAGCAGGCCTGGTTTATTAGATGATCTAACATACAGCAAAGCACGCGCCTCGCATTAGATGCTCCATATTACATAGCGCAGTATGAAAGAACTCATTTTCAGAGTTTTCTCTACTGCGCTTTTTTATTGCCCAAAACAGATACCGCAGATGTAAAGGAGGACTATATGAGAACGGAACCGGTAACTATGAATGAGTTTGCGGAGGCGGTCCGGCAGGATCTGCAGGAACGTCTTTCGGGAATGTACCCGCAGCTTCAGGTTAATATTCAGCACGTGGACAAGCTGCAGGGAGAATCGTATCTGGGGGTTCGGATCGACAGGGGTGACGGTCTGGCATCGCCGGTCATCGATCTGGAAGGTGCGTTTCATGAGATGAAGGTGGTAAGACCTTATGAAAAGGTTCTTGCGGATCTGGCGGATACGGCCCGTTCGGTCCTGAATGCTATGCCGGAGATCAGCGCGGAAAATCTGCGCCACTATGACCAGGCGAAGAACAGCCTGATTATGCAGGCAATCCCGATCCGCGGAAATGAGGAAAGGCTGGCGGATATGCCGCACCGGGAGATGGAAGACATGGCTGTCGTGTACCGGGTCATGGTCAGTTCGGACGGCCGCGGGGAGATGTCTTATCTTGTAACAAACCCGCTTCTGGAGGAATACGGGATCACGCCCGAACAGCTGTATGCAGATACTGTGCAGAGCATGCGCGAGCAGAATTTGTATTCCATCACGCCGCTGTTCAACGTGCTTGCCGAAATTGACCCGGTCCTGGCAGGCGACCCGATGATGGAGCCGGACAACAGCCTGCTGGTTGCAACCAACGAGCAGAAGATATACGGCGCCGGTGTGATTGCCATGCCGGAATTCATGGAGGAAGCTGCGGAAAAGCTGCACGGCGACTATTTCATTCTCCCCTCTTCGATCCACGAAGTACTCCTGTTAAAAGATGACGGCAATACGGATTACCGCGGTCTGGAGTTTATGGTGAGGGAGATCAATGCAACGCAGGTGGCGCCGAATGAACGTCTGTCGGATAACGTATACCATTACGATGCCGAAGAACGTGTCTTCGAAACTGCGAAACATTTCACGGAACGGCAGATGGAAAAAGAGCAGAGCGGACGGGGATCGGTCCTGAAGGGTCTGGCGGAAAACCGGCAGAAATCCCTGGAGCAGCAGCCAAAACAAAGATCTGCGCCGGAGAGAGTCGGTGCTGTCTTATGAAAAGAAAACGGAGGCGGAAGAAACGTTCGATCAGGGATGTCAGGGACTGCAAAAACTGTCTGTACTATAACAGAAAATTCAAAATCTGCACAATGGGCCTGAACCACTGCATCCTGAATCAGGACACCACAAAAGAAATGAAGCAGCCGGATCTGATTGGCGGCCCCGTTTTCTGCTGGAACTGTCCCTATGGAAAGGGCCGTCCGTGTGTCAGCTTCTGTATGCGGAAGATTCTGGAAGAGTGGCAGAAGGAACGAAATGCTTTCAGAAAGGAGATACGGGTATATGCATGAATTTTCAATACTTTGATTACGGAGAAGAGCGGCGTTATTCGTTTCTGCAGGTTCCAAAACTTCTTCTGGAGGAGCCGGAATTCAAATCATTGAGTGGAGACGCAAAGCTTTTATACAGCCTGATGCTGGACCGGGGATCAATGGCTGGATCAAAGCAGAGCTTTTTATGGATTTCCATGTCACCGGCGAAAAACCGGTGGAACAGGAAATAGATGAATATATCATCTTTTTTAATGAGCAAAGGCCTGCATACTCGCTTAATTATCTGACTCCGAAGCAGTACAGAGAAGCTCATGCAGCCTGATCTGCTCAAAGATCCGAAACTATTTCAAAATCGGAAACATGAAAGGACTATGCGGGCGGCTGGACAGTAACATCAGATACCGCCTGTGGATGTGTATCTGGATGCACTGGAAAACTCCGAAGAACAGAGCAAAGAACCTGATTAAACTTGGAATCAGTCGGAAGTATGCATGGTCCACGGCCTATAGTGGGGCAAGGATTGCCTCTGTATGCCAGCGTGGCGCTATGAATATGGCTGTTACAAAAGAGAGACTAACCCGTTTTGGATTAGTCTCCATGGTTGACTACTACGCCGAGAGGCGTGTCACTTGTTAAATTGGTTGAACCGCCGTGTACCGAACGGTACGCACGGTGGTGTGAGAAGTCGGGGAAATATCAATTTCCCCTCCTACTCGATTATGAACCCGGGGTTGTATCGTTTATATCATATGCCTGCTGTATTAAATATTACGGAAGATCCGTTCTAATTTGCTGCAGATTCGCGGATGATCAGTTCTGTTGAGAGCAGAATGGATTTTGCTGCATTTTTCGGATGTGCGATGATTTCAGAGAGCATTTCGCAGGCTGTATAACCCAACTGCAGCTTAGGCTGGTTCACCGTCGTAATTGTGGGACGCACCATCAGAGAGATAGAAATATTATCAAAGCCGACAACCATAATGTCTTCCGGAATGCGGAGGCCGAATTTCCTGGCGGCGTTAATAATAGCTGCGGCGAATACGTCAGATGCAGCAAAGAATGCGTTTGGCAATTCATCCGATCTGAGAAGCTGGCTGACAGCTGAGTAGGCCATATTGTAGTCGATCTGAGGTATTTGCAGGATCCAGTCGGAAGGGACAGAGAGTTCCGCTTCTGACAGGGCGTCCAGATAGCCCTGCAGACGTTCTCGGGCATATTTGAAATGACCGGGTCCGTTAACAAAGGCAATTTTATTGCGTTGTGCGGAGATCAGATAATTGACGGCCTGAAATGCGGCTGCGTAATCGTCTATGCTGACATATGGATAATCTGCATCGGCATTGTACTCACAGCATTGGACAAGGGGCACGACATTGTGCAGATGGTTGAGAAGTTCCTCGGACAGCCGGCTTAGAAGAATGACACCGGAAGCGTTGATTCTTTTTATCAGACTGATGAAAGTATCAATGGTCCCGGGATGAATATGATCGTAGTTCAGCACGAGATAGTATCCGTGCGCTTCTGCGGAAGTGATAGTGCCCCGTATGATTTCTTCATAGAAAGGATTTGTTCCCTGCGGGCAATTGACCAGAATAACTTTTTTGTCGTCGGTAGAGGAGATGACGGTTTGCTTTTT
>JNKK01000056.1 GCA_000702845.1 Lachnospiraceae bacterium FE2018 | reverse complement strand
CTTATGAGCCAGTTCCAGTGTGGAAATACCGCCAGACAGATACTCCTGCACAACCTGTTGTTTGAAACTAGCGGAATACTTACAGAGCATGCTGTTGGTTCGCACCAGCCCATTTTCTCCAAATCTTTCATAAGCCGCCAGCCAGTGCCTCACGGTGCCGAAGGAAATATTATTGTCCTTCTCGAGCTGATAAAAGGACACCCCATTTTCCTCGTGCTCCCTTATTAACTTTAGCTTAAATTCCTTGCTATACTTCCTGTTTGACATAAATATGCTCCTCACATGATAGATTTTGGATATTTCCAATGTCTACCATGTGGGGAGCATATCAAAATTCAACGTTTCCGGGGTTTTTTCATACCCGAAAATCTTTGATTGGATTTCATGGTTTCTGCTTAAGCTGATAGCCAAATCTGATTGTGAGGGGGGCTGGTAATGATTACTGCCGGTGTAGGTCTGATAGAGGGCTTGCCGGAACGGCATTATTCCTGATTTCCCCTCTTGATTTATTCCGGGAATGGAATATAATATAGAGCCAGGTTAGTAAAAGCTAACTGGCATTGACCGTTTCATACATAGAGACTTGTTGTTGGGAAAAGATGAGGTGCAAAATTGAAATGATAGCCCATCATATGACGATCGAACAGCTTCCTTACGGAAAGCCGGTTCAAAGCTGGCTGAAAGACCGTTACGGAGAAACTGAGGCAAATCAGATCTGGGAACAGACACAGGAGAACTACCGGAACTATCTCCGGGATCTGCCGGACTACGGCGGATCTAAAAACGGACACGCAAGAGCGATCTACGGCGGCCTTCTGATCTTCTCGCTCTATCCGGCGCTGCCGGATCAGCCGCCGGTCTCCGAACTGCAGGACTTTGTACAGAATATGTTTATGGGGCCTTTTACAAAGCTCGGGAAGATCTTTGATCTGAACCGCCCGTCCCACATGTGGCTGATCGATAAAGTATTCCGGAGGTCCGGGAACAGGGACCGCAAAGATATACGAAAATATCCGGAAGGGTTCGTCAATATTAATGCCCCCTATGATAAGGAGCATCATGCGGCAAGCTACAGCTTCACACAGTGCCCGAACGCGGAATTTGCCAAAAAGCACGGTCTTCTTCATGTGCTGCCGCTTCTGTGCAACAGCGACTTCTTCGGGATCAGCGAAATCCATGGGACATTGATCCGCTGCGGCACCTGCGGAAACAGCGATGTCTGTGACTACCTTGTTGTGGGCAGTGATAATCCCATCGCAGGGGAATATGTAACCATGTCGGATGAGCAGGGCTTTCTGGTAAGCAGGAAGCGGTAGCCCGAAAATATCGGAGGCAGTCTTATGAAGGTAAACGAATACGGTTCAGAACACGAAAAGACCGTTGCCATGTTTCAGTGCGCAGCGGAGCCCGGGTGGGTGTTTATCCCTTCTGCAAAAGCCCTGGCGCAGGAATATCATGTATTTCTGTTCATTGCCGACGGTCATGACGAGTTGGGCACGACCTTTGTTTCGATCGAGAAATACGTGGATGATGCCGCCTCATATTTGAAAGAAAAGGGCATCTGCTATATTGATCTGCTCTACGGCGTGTCCATGGGAGGCGCGTCAGTCATCCGATTTCTTGCCACACAGGATATTATCGTGGACAAGGCAATCATCGACGCCGGGATCACGCCTTATCCTTATCCGAAGCTGATGTGCCGTCTGATCGCGCTGAAAGATTGGGTCACGATCATGCTGGCTACAAAATCGTATTTCTTCATGAAGCTGGCCGCACCGCCGGAACGCTGGACGCCGAGGGGGGAAGATCCGGAAGATCACTACAGGAAGATCTTTGCTTTCGAAAAGAAACACTTTTCATCAAAGACGATCTACAATGTCTTCTGGTCCGCGAACAACTATTCTATGCCGGATCCGGTTCCCATAGTGAATACAGAGATAGCATACTGGTACGGAGAGGAAGAAAAGAAGGCAAGGAAGAATAATCTGGCTTATACGCGCAAGGCGTTTCCTCAGACCAAAGCGAAGGAGTTCAAGGGTCTGGCCCACGCAGAGCTGGTCCTGATGTTCCCGGAGCGCTTCCGGGACGAGGTCATTCGCTTTATGCAGCCGCATTGATAATACAGAACGAGGAGAAGGAAGCTTGCCATGGCAAAACAGGTAAGGTATTTGAGACAGGGGATTTGCGCATCGGCCGGAGCGAAACGCAGACACCGCGGTTTACACTGGCTTCACAGAGAAAAAGAAATCATGGAGGATTGACAAAAATTGTGATACAATCAAAGCAATATATGATGAAGAAATCTATAGTAATGTAACGTAAGTAATACAATCAGATCTGGATCGAATTAAATGGCAGATGAGAAATTAAAAATTTTATATCTGATGCAGCTCCTCATGGATGAGACGGATCAGGCGCATCCGCTGAATGCGACGCAGATCTGCGAGCGTTTTGAGAAGCGGTACGATCTTACCTATACCCGGAAGACGGTCTACGCGGATATCAGCCGGCTGCAGGAGTATGGTCTGCAGATTGAGCAGATCAAGGGCAGCAGCTTTGGCTATTATATTAAAGAGCGTACGTTTACATTGCCGGAGCTGAAGCTTCTGGTGGACGCAGTGCAGTCCTCGAAGTTTATCACGAAGAAGAAATCTGAAGAACTGATCGGCAAGCTGGAACAGCTGACCAGCAGGGAAAACGGTAAGCAGCTGGATCGTCAGGTCTATATCTATAACCGGATCAAAACGGATAACGATGCAATTTATAAAAATGTCGACACGATTCATGCAGCGATTCGGGATAATCATCAGATCTGCTTCAAATATTGTGAGTGGAATGTAAAAAAAGAACTGGTCCGCAAAAAGAACGGAGCAGATTATATCGTATCGCCCTGGTCTCTGACCTGGGATGATGAGAACTATTATCTTGTCGGCTATGATGCGGAAGCCGGTCTTATCAAACACTACCGCGTGGATAAAATGCAGGAAATTGAAAAGCTGGATGATGCCCGTCTCGGACGGGAGCACTTTCAGAACTTCGATCTGGCAGCATTTGCCCGGAAGACCTTCGGCATGTTTACAGGCGAAGAGCGCAGTCTGACGCTGGAATGTGATAATGAATTTGCCGGGGTAATCATTGATCGGTTTGGTACTGATATCATGCTGATTCCGCATGGTGCAGATCAGTTTCATGTCAGTGTGAAGGTGGCTGTCAGTCCGCAGTTTTTTGGATGGCTGGCCGGGATCGGGAAAGGGATCAGGATTGTAAGGCCGTCGGAAATACGGGAAGCGTACAGAGAATATCTGGAAGAGATACTGCTGTCTTAGAACCGGCCGTGTAAAAATGAGCCTTCGGACAGAAGTATTTCTTTTTTTGCAGATGTACTTTCGATACGTAAGAGAAAAATTGCGATATATGCATTTACTGCGTATAATAAGGCTATAAAGAAGCTTATGATTTACGTTCTGAAAGAAGAGCTATTGCAATCTTCTGTGAAACACATTTATCATAAAGCCATGGAGTCGACGCCATAATCGTAACTGGCAGGCATTACAGAGCCGGAGGTGCCGCATGTGGATTGAAGGAATTGATGAAATCGACAACACAATACTGAATATCATCAGGGACAATGCCAGGCTGACCTACAAGGAGATCGGGGAGCAGGCCGGCATCTCGCGGGTTTCTGTTAAAACGCGTATGGATGCGCTGCAGGAGAAAGGGATTATTAAGGGGTTTCAGACCGTGATTGACCCGACAAATGTCCCGGAGGGGATTCGCTTTTTCCTGGATGTGGAATGTGCGCCGGAGCATTATGAGGATGTCGTGGAGTATCTCTCGAAGAATAAGATGGTCCGCCAGATCTACAGTGTCTCAGGCGAGTGCAGGATCCATGCGTCAGGCTTTGCCAACAATGTGAGAAATCTGGAGCATTTTTCAAACAGCATCTACAGGAGTCAGCTGGGCGTGCGGCGGATCGCCTGCCACACAGTGCTCTCGACGATGATGGATGTGGACGGAGGCGTTGAATATGTACGATATCAGGAACCTGAACATATGGAAGCAGGAGGAAAGACGGCCAGATCTGAAAGAACTGGATCGGGATATTGAGGAACTGGAATTAAGTGTAAGATCATATAACTGTCTGAAGCGGGCAGGATATCATACAATCGGTGAGCTGGTGAAGCTTTTGCAGGAAGACAGGAGCGGCCTGAGGCAGATCCGCAATCTCGGCAGCCGGAGCGAGGCAGAGATTCTTGCGCGTGTCGAGCAATATCAGGAAGATATTAAAATGCAGGGAGCTGAGCAAACCGTGGATCCCGCCGTCAGGAGGGTAATCATCCGGCCGGCAAAGCAATTCTGGGATACAGACATCGGTGCGTTTCATCTTTCAGATCATGCGGAGATCCGGCTGCGGCAGAGCGGAATTCATAAAGTAAGAGACCTCTATACACAGGCGAACGGGAAAGAACCCGGCTGGTACGCAGTCAGAGAATTGTTTGAGAAAATCCCTTCGGTATAATAAAAACCGGGCACAGGATCCGTAAACGGAGATTTTAAGATGAAAGGAAATATTATCCCTGCATCATCTGAATACGAAAAACTTCTGCAGGAGATCAGTGTGCTTCGGGCGGAGATCGTCCGCCTGACCGCATTGCGGGACGAACTGGTTTATCGTATCTGTCCCTCTCTGCGGGCCATTTATGAGGAAGAGATCGGAAGCATCGAGCGCGAGATTCTGGCAGCGCAGCTGTATCTGCAGGAGAAGAAAAGAATTCTTGAACTGCTGCGCGCACAGCTGAACCGCCGCGAGAAGATGTCGTATCAGAAGGCGGCACAGCAGGCGGAAGAAGAAAAGAAAGAATATGAAGAAGAACTGAAGCGGCGCGCAAAAGAAGCGGAGCAATCCGGTACTCCGGAGGAGCATTCATCCCGGGAACCGGAAGAAAAAGAGATGTCAGAGGGCAAAACAATCACCGGAATCTGCGCACTGAAAATCATCAACGGAGAAGAACGCGGCATATACTGCCGTGAGCTGGATGAAGATGCAGGCAGAGAAGAGCAGAGAGCGAAGTTTGATGTGTTTGAAGAAATGGTGGGATATCTTCCGATTATTTCCTATGGCATCAGCGGACATAAATTACAGTTGCTGGAAGACGCATACGGCGTTTGTCTTGGTAAATCATTTTCCAATCATGTGATTGATCCGGCGAAAATGATCAGCATTCATATGCCGGAACGACAGATGCATTCCCTGGATGACTGTGCATCATGGCTGGGAATCACGTGCGAGGCAGAATCAGAAATGGAAAGAGAATGCCGTCTGGCATGGAAACTCTATTGCAGGATGGACCGTTCTGAACTGCAGAAAAGCAGTCTGACAGTCGGAAATGATTCAGATACGTAAAGAAGGAATGGAATCATGGCACTCACCAATAATCATAAAATGGCGCTCCTTATTATGCTGAAGGAGCTGCTGCAGAAAACAGATGAAGATCATACATTAAATGCCGCCGAACTGATCCGTATCCTGGAAAAGTACGGATATAATGCCGACAGGCGCACGATTTACAGCAACGTCGAGATCCTTTCTGATTTTGGCATCGATGTCCAGAAGAAGGCGGATGCGCCGGGGTATTTTATCGCTTCCCGCGAGTTTGAACTGCCTGAGCTCAAGCTTCTCGTGGATGCCGTGCAGGCATCAAAGTTCATTACAGAAAAGAAATCGGAGGAACTGATCGGGAAGCTTATGAAGCTGACCAACGAACAGAAGGCTTCGGAACTGAACCGCTCCGTGTACATCCGCAACCGGATGAAGAGCGGCAACGAGAAGGTCTATTATAATGTTGATGATCTGCATAATGCCATGAATGTGGACCGGCAGATCGCGTTTCAGTACGGTGAATGGAATACGGCAAAGCGTCTGGTCGCAAAGAGAGGCGGGAAGATATATCGTGTCAGTCCGTGGTCACTTACCTGGAATGACGAGAACTATTACCTGATTGCCTATGATGAGATTGACAGCAGAATCAAGCATTTCCGCGTCGACAAGATGATCCGGATCGAATTGAAAGAAGAACGGCGCAGCGGCCGTGAGCAGTTCCGGGATTTTGATCTGGCCGCATTTGCAAAGAAGACATTCGGCATGTATGGCGGAGCGGATGCGGATGTGACACTGCGCTGTGAAAAGCAGCTGGCCGGTGTGTTGATCGACCGGTTCGGTAAGGATATCATGATCGTGCCGGACGGTAAAAATCATATCCGCACGCACATGCCGGTCTCGGTCAGTCCGCAGTTCTTCGGCTGGGTGACCGGACTCGGAAACGGGATAGAGATAGTTTCACCGGAACATGTCCGGCAGGAATATCGGGAATTTCTGCAGGATGTGCTGAAGGTATATTCGGGTGCCGGAAAATAAAAAACGGGATAATAAAATGACAGACGAAAGGACAGGCAGCGCCTGTCCTTTCGTCTGTGTACATACAGTTGTACAGCAGTCCGGGTTAGAATGAGATTACAGATCGTCACAGGAGCGAAAACACTTTGAAAATGGTCTCATATAGTATGAAAGGAGGCTGCGGCATGAAGGGTTATTATACAGGAAATGGTTACATGGGATACGTAAACGGGCGGTATATGCTGTTTTCAAGCGAAGATGAATATATGGATTATATGAAAGAGGAATAAGACACAGGGATGAAATGACAGCAATGTTATGCTACAATGAAAAAATAGTGAAAACAGTTTCAAGAGAGGTGTAAGCAATGGGGAAAATAGTATTGATTAACGGCAGCCCGAATGAACACGGCTGCACATATACTGCGCTGAAGGAACTGGAGAAGACGCTGCAAAACGAGGGGCAGGAGACAGAACTGATCTGGCTGGGGAAGGGTCCCGTACAGGGATGTACGGCCTGTATGAGCTGCATGAAAACCGGAAAATGTGTCTTTGATGACCTGGTCAACGACCTCACGGAGCGCCTGGATACAATCGACGGAATCGTGGCAGGTTCTCCGGTTTATTACGGGACACCGTCCGGATCGCTCATTGCGTTTCTTGACCGATTCTGTCTTGTCAATGAAAGCCGGTTGTATCGCAAACTGGCTGCCTCTGTGGTGTCATGCAGACGCGGCGGCGCGACCGGCGCATTTATGGCGCTGAATCAGAAATTCCTGAACTGTTCCATGACGATCGTCGGATCAGAGTACTGGAATCAGGTGCACGGCATGGAGGCAGAGGAAGTGCTGAAAGACGAGGAAGGACTGCAGACAATGCGCGTACTCGGGCAGAATATTGCATGGCTGCAGAAGAGTATTGAAGCGGGAAAAGCAGCCGGAATTGACGTGCCTGTTTACGAAGAGAGGATTCACACCAATTTTATTCGATAAAAACGCATCGGGAGGAGACAAAATGCAGGGAACTATGAAGGCAGCAGTTTATGAAGGCGAAGGCGTCTTAACAGTGAAGGAAGTTGTTATTCCCCAGGTACGAAAAGATACGGATGTCCTGATCAGAGTGGATGCGGCAAGTATCTGCGGCAGTGATCTGCACGGCCTCACCATTCCGCCCGGCGTCGTTCATACGCCGAATATCATTTACGGACACGAATTCTGCGGTACCATTGTAGAGAAGGGAACTTCCGTAGAGGCGTTTGAAATCGGAGACTTCGTGACAGTCAATCCGCGCGTGCGCTGCGGTCACTGCTATGAGTGCACACATAACCGCGGAGATCTCTGTTCCGAGACATACCATTACGGTGAAACGGGTGACGGAGGCTTTGCAGAATATGCACTGGTGGATGCCGGACAGATGTACCGGGTGCCGGATGGCGTGGAACCCGACCTGGCAGCCCAGACAGAACCGCTCGCCTGCGTCATGAGCGCGATCAACATGGCAAGACCGACGCCGGTGGATTATGTGCTGCTGTATGGTGCCGGGCCGATCGGTCTGACATTCCTGCGTGTACTGAAGACATATGGTGTCAAGAATCTGATTATGACAGCAAAAGGGGAAGCGCGTGTGGCGGAAGCAAAGGCCTGCGGCGCCGATATTGTCGTGGACGTCGCAAAAGAAACGGTTGAGGATGTCATGAAGGAAAACTGGCCGTTCATGGCAGACCTGGTGATAGATGCAGTCGGCCGCGCCGATGTGCTGACAGAGGGAATCAAATTTCTGAACAGCCGCGGCAGAATGGTTCTGTTCGGCTATGACCGGCACGCGGTATCAGCCGTTCCGCCGTCTCTGATCGTCGGAAAAGAGCTTTCACTGTTCGGCGCGCTCGGAAAGGATTTCCCCGGTGCGCTGGAACTGCTGCAGAACCCGGAACTGGATCTGGGACGGTTCATTACACACAGACTTCCGCTTGAGGAGATTCACACCGGAATTTCGCTTCTTAGAAATAAAGAGGCCTGCCGCGTGATTTTGTATCCGGGAAGCTGAGAAACAGAATAATTATATGACCGAAGCGAAGCGTAGACGTCGCAGAGGAAGACGCACAGGTGCGTCGCGCAGCTCGCACGCGATCGGAGATCGCGATTTACTTCAGAAAGGAGCAGTTAAATGGAAGGAATCGAAAAAGTATGTCAGTTTCTTGAAGAGGCACAGACTTATTATCTCGCAACCGTAGATGGCGATCAGCCGCGTGTCAGACCGTTCGGAACCGTTCTGATTTTCGATGGAAAGCTGTACATTCAGACAGGGAAAGTAAAAGATGTTTCCAGACAGCTCGCAGCCAATCCGAAAGCTGAAATATGTGCGTTCAAAGACGGCAGATGGCTTCGTGTTGCAGGCGAACTGATCAATGACGACAATTATGATGCAAAGGTGGCGATGCTTGAGAAAATGCCGGAACTGAAGGCGATGTACAGTGCTGATGACGATAACATGCAGATGCTGTTTTTCCGGAATGCGACTGCGACGTTCAGTTCTTTTACGGAGGCACCGGAGTGCGTGCAGTTCTGAACAGGCACTTATAAGGAGGGGCCATGTATCTTGGCGAAGAAATCAAAAAACTGGGATTCGGACTGATGCGTCTGCCGCAGAAGGACGGTGTGATTGATCTGGAGGAGACACAGAAGATGGTGGATCTGTTTATGGAAAACGGATTTACCTATTTTGACACAGCGTGGGCCTATACGGGCAGCGAAGAGGCGATCCGGAAGACGCTGGTGGAGCGCTATCCGCGCGATTCGTTCACGCTCGCGACAAAGAATGCTGCATGGATTAACTGCAAAACCCGGGAAGAAGCGCTTGCACAATTTGATCTGTCTCTTGAGAAATCCGGGGCAGGGTATTTTGATTTTTATTTGCTTCACAACCTCGGCGCACACCGGACGAAAGTTTTCGAAGACTTTGATCTGTGGAATTATTTTCTGAAGAAAAAAGAAGAAGGACTGATTAAACATCTCGGATTTTCATTCCACTCCACGCCGGAAGAGCTGGACGAGATTCTGACAAAGCATCCGGAAGCGGAGTTTGTTCAGCTGCAGATCAACTATGCGGACTGGGAGAATCCGGCGATTCAATCCAGGGCCAACTACGAAATGGCGCGCAGCCACGGCAAGCCGGTTGTGATCATGGAACCTGTTAAAGGCGGTCTTCTGGCAAATCCGCCGGAATCTGTCGCAAAAATCCTCAAAGAGGCCGAGCCGGACAGTTCCTGTGCGTCCTGGGCAATTCGCTTTGCGGCGAGTCTTGAAGGTGTCATTACTGTGCTTTCCGGCATGACATATGTACCGCAGATGGAAGATAATCTTGCCTATATGAAGGATTTTACAGGACTGACGGACGCGCAGCAGGAAGTGATCAGGAAAGCACAGGATGCTCTGGACAGAATTCCGCTGATTCCCTGCACAACCTGTAATTACTGCGCAAAAGTCTGTCCGAAGAATATCGGAATTTCCGGATCCTTTACGGCGATGAATATCTATACGCTCTATGGAAATAAGCAGTTTGCGCAGAGGCAGTTCGGCTGGCTGGTCGGCGGACATGGAAAAGACGTGCCGGGCGCATGTATCAAATGCGGGAAATGCGAGGGCGTCTGTCCGCAGCAGATTGCGATCCGGGATGAACTGGAGCGCGTCGCGGAGACGTTCGAATAACGAAGGCGTTCAGGAAGCAAATGCAATATACATGATCTTGTGCCGGCAGCAGGTTGCAGACACAAAAGATTGCACAAACGAAATACAAGCTTAACAAAAATGTAAAAAGTACTGGAAATATAGATTGTATTATGCTATACTCGTATCGTTGCTTAGAATGAACTTTTATGCGTCAAAGAAACTCGGATTCAAAAGAGCTTTACAAGCAGTTTTGATGGCGGGAAATGAGTATGCAAATGATTAAGCGAATTTCGCTGACAGTACTGACAATGGTTCTCATGCTGAGCATGTCTGTTCCGGTATTTGCCCTCAATAAAGAGAAGGCGACAGCAGTATTGGAAGCGCAGAAAAAAGACGGTACGCCGGTTGATGTCACGGAAGTGGACACCTGGTTTCAGGGCCGCATCCCGGCAACTGAGAAGCGTACATTAAAAAAAGGTACTTCTTATACAACAGTCGGTAACGGCGGATGCTCCTACTTTGCGGCGGCATTTATGCTGCTGAAGATGGGCGAGCTTGATCTCCTTGGCGGAGAATCACCAGTTACAGTACTGGATAAGATGGAAGCGATCGATGGTTATCTGAGCTTCGGCAAGATGGATTTCCAGCGCATCCGCGAGGCTTATCCGAATGTTACCTGCTGCGAGTACAAAACACCGCTGACCGGACAGATTTCAGACCGGATCAGTCAGATCAAAGAAAAACTGGATAATGGCTACTATGTGATCGCGACAGTAGTCGGCGGCGTGACAGACGGTCATTATATTTTTATTGACAGCATCACAGAGAACGGCGATATGATTATTGGCGACAGCGCTTTTGCCGGAACAAAGTGGAGCGATACCTTTGGCGCAGCGGGATCAACCATTACAGATATTTCTGTTTTCCGCAGCAGCCGGGTGAATTCCTATGACTGCCCGTCGATCTATGAATACAAAGATTATGCAGAAGAGGGAAAAGATTTCTCACTGAAGGCAGTCACACTTTAACAGATTTATGCCAGACAGGAAGACGCAGTTTCAGGACTGCGTCTTCTTTTGTGCTCGGGCTTTTGTGTTCGCAGGGAAGTTTTTCTGTCGAATCATATATTTATATGTTATACTATTATGATAAGTTTTTAATCATCGGATTGTGTGATTTTCGCGAGTGAAAGAAAGAGAAACGAATTATGCAGATTATTGTCATCGGATGTGGAAAAGTCGGACGGAAGCTGGTTTCCCAGCTGACGCGTGAGGATAATAATATTACTGTAATTGATACCAACGAAGATCAGGTTGCGCTGGTCTCGGACCTCTATGATGTCATGGGAATCGTCGGCAACGGAACCAGCTTTAAGGTGTTGTCAGAAGCAGACATTGAGCATGCGGATATGCTGATTGCCGTTACAAACAGCGATGAAGTCAATCTGCTTTGTTGTGTCATCGCAAAGCGGACGAAGTGCCTGACAGTTGCACGTGTGCGCAACCCGATCTATTCCAGAGAGCGGGATTTCTTCCGCAGAGAACTGGGTCTGTCCATGATCATTAATCCGGAGTTTGAGGCGGCGCTGGAAGTGGCGCGGCTGTTCCGCTATCCGTTTGCAATCGAGGTCGATCGCTTTGCAAAGGGACGCGCGGATCTGCTGCGGTTCCGTGTGCCGGGTGATTCCGCGCTTGCAGGCAGGGCACTCAAAGATCTCGGTCACGAGACACAGAATGTACTGATTTGTATTGCGGAACATGACGGCAGTGTCTTTATTCCGGATGGCAACTATGTTATTGAGCCGGGCGATGTTCTATCTGTTATTGTGGACAGGGACAGCAGCGGGCAGTTTTTCAAACGGATCGGTGTACGTACGAATCAGATCAGAAATGTGCTTCTGATCGGCGGAAGCAGACTTTCCTTTTATGTGGCGAAAATTCTGGAGAATTCGGATATCGAAGTCAGGATTATTGAGCGTGATCTGGCGCGCTGCGAGGAACTGGCGGATCAGCTTGAAAAAGCTGACATTGTTAACGGAGACGGCAGCAATCACGAGTTTCTGCGGGAAGAGCGTATCGAGCAGTTTGATGCGATGCTGGCAAGCATGAAGATGGATGAAGAAAACATCATTCTTTCGCTCTATGCCCGGGATAAGATTCATTATAAGGTGGTCACCGATGTCAGCCATATCGAAATAAATGGTGTCATTAAGAATCTGAATCTCGACAGCATTATTTCTCCGAAGAGCATCACGGCTGAAACAATTGTGCAGTTTGTCCGTGCGACTGCAAACGGAATGGGCAGCAATATCGAGACATTATATCAGCTGCTGGACGGTGAAGTAGAGGCGCTGGAATTTGCGATTCAGCCGAATGCACCGGTCGTCGGCATTCCGCTGATGGATCTGAAACTGAAGCAGAATATTCTGATTGCCGGGATTGTGAGAAGGGGCAAACTGATCATTCCGGGCGGCCAGGATGTAATCAAGCCGGGCGATTCGGTGATTGTCGTTACGATCAATACAGGTTACACGGATATTAATGATATTCTTGCATAAGGACTGTGTTTTCAATGAAGATATCCATTAAGAAGTTTGAAATCGGAGCAGGAATGAATATATCGATGATCCGGTATATTCTCTGCTGGGTTGTTGAGATCGAGGGACTGTTTCTGCTGCTCCCGTGCATGGTTGCCGGGATATACGGTGAAAGAGTCGGCACAATCTATTTTTTCTGGGCGGGCCTGTGTATTGTGATCGGATACATCGGTTCACGTTACAAACCGGACCGCACGGAAATATTTACGAAAGAAGGACTGGTGACAGCTGCGCTTGTATGGCTGATTATGAGTTTTCTCGGCGCGGCTCCGTTTACAATTTCCGGAGAAATACCGTCTTATCTGGATGCGCTCTTTGAAATTGTTTCCGGTTTTACGACAACAGGAGCATCGATTCTGAATAATGTTGAGGGACTCACACATGCATCGCTTTTCTGGCGCAGCTTTTCGCACTGGCTGGGCGGCATGGGTGTTCTTGTGTTTATTCTGATGCTGCTTCCCGTGCAGAACGGCTCGCAGATGAACCTGATGCGTGCAGAGAGTCCGGGATACAATGTGTCGAAATTCGTTCCGCGTGTGCGCGGTACAGCCAGGATTCTGTACAAAATTTATCTGGCGCTCTCTGTGGCAGAATTTGTTGTACTGCTGCTTGGTCGTATGAACTGGTTCCATGCGATCTGCATCACGTTCGGAACCGCCGGAACCGGCGGCTTTGGTGTGCTGAATGCAAGCTGCGGATCTTATACGGTATTCCAGCAGTATGCCATCGCAGTTTTTATGATACTGTTCGGTGTCAATTTCAGCTTTTATTTCCTGATTACTGCAAAGAAACACCGAATTGCGTTCCGTCTGGATGAAGTGCGTGTATATCTGGCGATTATCGTGGCAGCGGTCGTGCTGATTGCGGTCAACACCCGCAGCTATTTCGGCGGGCTGGAAGAAACATTTCGCTCTGCGCTGTTTCAGGTGGGAAGTATTATCACGACAACCGGATTTTCAACGAAGGACTTCGACTTGTGGCCGTCATTCTCCAAGAGCATTCTGGTTATGCTGATGTGCATCGGTGCCTGCGCAGGTAGTACGGGCGGCGGATTTAAGGTTTCCCGCGTGATTATTCTTGTGCGGTCAACATTCCGCAGACTGTCCACTTATATCAATCCCAAGCGTGTCCGGAGAATCAAGATGGATGGCGAAACCATGCCGGAAGAGCAGGTGCGCGGTGTTGAAGTGTTCCTGGTGGTATACATCATGATTTTCGCGCTTTCAACCCTGTTGGTCAGTATTGACGGGTTTGGCTTTGAGACAAATTTCACGGCTGTTGCGGCAACATTGAATAACATCGGTCCCGGTCTGCAGGAAGTGGGACCGACGGCTAATTATGCGCTCTTCGGGCCGTTTTCAAAAATCATTCTGATTTTCGATATGCTTGCGGGACGTCTGGAGATTTTCCCGGTGCTGATTCTGCTGTATCCGCCTACCTGGAAAAAACGTTGAGCCGGACTTTGCAAAGGAAATCGCCTTCCACAGGATGCCGTTTTCTGCGCAGCTCAGATGAAATTCGCTGCTTTAGAAAAGGCATCCTGCTGCAGCGATCAGGCAGAGACAAACCCGGATTTGTGAAGATAAGGAGAATGAAAATTGAGCAGCTGGGAAGCAAATGTGCGGCAGGTTGTACCGTATACACCGGGCGAGCAGCCGCAGGAACAGAATATAATCAAACTGAATACAAATGAAAATCCGTACCCGCCGGCTCCGGCAGTGCAGGATATGCTGAAATGTCTGTCTCCGAATGCGCTGCGCAAGTACCCGGATCCGGCAGCGGGTAAGCTGGTGAAAGCGCTGGCAGACCGGTATGATGTCGGACCGGAACAGATTTTTGTCGGCGTTGGTTCAGACGATGTACTGGCGATGGCATTTCAGACGTTTTTCAACAGTGATCTGCCGGTTCTGTTTCCGGATATCACGTATTCCTTCTATGATGTCTGGGCAGATGCTTTCCGGATTCCGTATCAGCAGATTCCGTTAACGGATTCATTTGAGATTCGCGCGGAAGATTACCGGATCCCGAACGGGGGCATTATTTTTCCAAATCCAAACGCGCCGACAGGCATTGCACTGTCAAAAGAAGCGATCCGCAGCATCCTGCAGGCAAATCAGGATGTCGTTGTGATTGTAGATGAGGCATATGTAGATTTCGGGGCGGAAACTGTCATCCCGCTGACAGAAGAATATGACAATCTGCTGGTTGTACAGACGTATTCCAAGTCCCGTTCAATGGCAGGTGCCCGGATCGGTTTTGCGATCGGAAGTGAAAAACTGATCAGCTGCCTGCAGGCATTTAAGTACTCATTCAATTCGTATACCATGAGCGACGCTGCCATCAACCTGGGCGCAGCGGCACTGTCGGATGAGACATATTTTCAGGACACCTGCAGAAAAATCATAGAGACGCGGGAAGATGCCAAAAAACGTTTTGCAGAACTTGGTTTTTCGTTTGGAGACTCAAAAGCCAATTTTATTTTCGTGAAACACGAACGCGTCCCTGCAAAAATGATTTTTAATGCATTGCGGGAGCGGCATATTTACGTGCGCTACTTTGATAAACCGCGCATTGACAATTATCTGCGTATTACCATCGGAACGCGGGAAGAGATGGAAGCGCTTTATGCGGCACTCGAGGAGATTCTAAAGTAACGGGAGAAATATATGGAAAATGAACTGCGGTTTGCAGTCCTGATTGACGCAGATAATATTTCAGACAAATACATTAAGATTATTCTGGATGAGACGGCGAGCAATGGAATCGCCACATATAAGCGTATCTATGGCGACTGGACGAGTCAGCGCATGAATTCCTGGAAAGGTGTTCTGCTGGAAAATTCAGTCGTTCCGATGCAGCAGTACAATTACACGACCGGGAAAAACGCGACGGATTCAGCGATGATTATCGATGCGATGGATATCCTGTATTCCGGCACAGTCGACGGGTTCTGTCTCTGTTCGTCTGACAGTGACTTCACGCGGCTTGCCTCGAGAATCCGCGAGGCGGGCATGCAGGTCATCGGCATGGGTGAGAGCAAGACGCCGAAGCCTTTTATTTCCGCGTGCAATCAGTTTAAGTACCTGGACCTTCTGTATGAACAGCGACTGCAGGAAGCCGCAGAGGATGCAGAAGATGATGCAGCGGATGCGGCGGAAGAAGCTGCTGCGGCTGCTGCAGTTCGCAGCGGACAGAACCAGAGCGGAAAAGTGGATTACGCAAACTATCCGTCTGTTCTGGCCGGTGTCGAGCAGGAGCAGCAGAACCGGAACCGTTACGGAAATACCGGACGCAGCAGGAGCCAGCGGCAGCGTGAACTGCGCCGCATCAAGCGCACGATCAATGCGATCATTGAACAGTTCTCCGATGAAGAGGACTGGATCTTTTCCGGAAAGCTCGGGGATCAGCTTTCGAAACGTCTCCCCGATTTTGATGTGCGAAACTACGGCTATAAGAAATTCACATCATTTGTTAATTCACTGGGAGATTACGAAGTTCGTAAGATTTCAGCCGGGAACGGACAGCAGCAGATCTATATCCGTCTGAAAAGAAAATAAAATGCAACTACAGTTATAACAGAAAAAACGAAAATACAGTTATGACAGGAAAGGCGGGCTGAGGGATTCCTGAGATCGGGATTTCCAGTAGACTTCAGAAGGGAAGTACAACATGAAATTTACAAAGATGCACGGGTGCGGCAATGACTATGTATATGTAAACTGTTTTGAGGAGACTGTGACGGATCCGAAGGAACTGGCAATTCAGGTCAGTAACCGTCATTTTGGAATCGGTTCGGATGGATTGATTCTGATCAGACCTTCTGACTGCGCGGATTTTGAAATGAAAATGTACAATGCGGATGGATCCGAAGGCGCTATGTGCGGCAACGGCATCCGCTGTGTGGGAAAGTATGTCTATGATTTCGGCCTGACAGACCGGGAAGTCATCACAGTGAGCACCAAGAGCGGTATCAAAGAACTGAAGCTGTATCCGGAAAACGGCAAGGTCGTGAAAGTCCGCGTCAACATGGGTCCGGCAATTCTGACGGCAGCAGATATTCCTGTGGATGTCACAACCGAGCAGGCCATTCAGGTCCCCATCATCGTAGATGGAGAAGAATATGAATTCACAGGTGTTTCGATGGGGAATCCGCATGCCGTGGTATATGTGGAACGTGTGCGGCCGCTGCATCTGGATCTTATCGGACCGCGGTTTGAGAATCATCCGATCTTTCCGGATCGTGTCAATACAGAATTTGTAGAAGTGTACGGGGATCACATGATTAAAATGCGTGTCTGGGAGCGCGGCAGCGGCGAAACACTCGCCTGCGGAACCGGCGCCTGCGCTGCCGCAGTCGCATCAATTATCAACGGCAAGGTTGCTGACGGGCCTGTTGAAGTACAGCTGCTCGGCGGAACCCTTGAAATCGAGTGGGACCGCGAAGCCAACCAGGTCTACATGACCGGTCCCGCCACGACTGTTTTCACGGGAGAGATTTGAATTTTGAATCGGGGTTTGCCGGAGGTGTCTATATTCGCTTTGTACGTCTTTGTACGTACATCGTCAATGATATTAGCGGTTCACTCCTCGAAAAATACTTTTACTGCGAAATGACAGTCATTATTTCTGTCTGTATCATGATGTAAAGCATGCGGTTTTTTCTAATTTCAGGAAACTGCATGCTTTTTATGTCCGGGCAGGCATGCAGAAGTTACAGAAATCAAGAAACTGCATGCTTTATATGTCCGGGCAGGCATGCAAATCAAACTGAAATCAAGAAACTGCATGCCTTATATCATCGGGCAGGCATGCA
>JNKK01000055.1 GCA_000702845.1 Lachnospiraceae bacterium FE2018 | reverse complement strand
CCGCACGTATTCCATGCTTATGAGCCAGTTCCAGTGTGGAAATACCGCCAGACAGATACTCCTGCACAACCTGTTGTTTGAAACTAGCGGAATACTTACAGAGCATGCTGTTGGTTCGCACCAGCCCATTTTCTCCAAATCTTTCATAAGCCGCCAGCCAGTGCCTCACGGTGCCGAAGGAAATATTATTGTCCTTCTCGAGCTGATAAAAGGACACCCCATTTTCCTCGTGCTCCCTTATTAACTTTAGCTTAAATTCCTTGCTATACTTCCTGTTTGACATAAATATGCTCCTCACATGATAGATTTTGGATATTTCCAATGTCTACCATGTGGGGAGCATATCAAAAATCAAGGAATTTCGGGTTTTTGTTTTTTGGAGAATGACTCGGATTTTGGGTCACCTTGGGTCACCTGCTAAAAATACAGTATGAATTCGTGAAATTCAGCTGATTTTCGGCAGAAAATCCAGCGAATTAATGAATCTCAGATTTTCTTCATCGGTATTTACATCGAAAGAGTAATTGCCGATTGTTGTCCTCACATCTTTATGACCGACTATTTCTGCAATCTTTTCAAAGGACATCCCTGCGTCTCTTAGTGAAGAAATAAAGGTACTACGGATTTTATGCATGGAGCGTTCAAGAATTCCTGCTTCACGGCAGTATTTTCTGATGCGTATATCCAGTGCCCTGTCATGAATCTTTCCTGTCTTTCTGGTGAAAAACAACCATTCAGAAACAATTCCCTGATCCTGATAAAAATCTCTCAGGATTTCAAGAATATACAAAGCATCATCGGATAAAACGATATCCCGTGGTCCGAATTCGCCTTTTGTATCATCTACAATTGTATAGTGATACTTCCCAAGAGATTTAAAATCACTGTCTGCATCCTGATATCGACGTTCTATACGTTGAATATGCAGAATCCGTCCATCAATATCTGACCACTTCAATGCCGCAGCTTCTCCGAGTCGAATTCCTGTTTGAAAAACAAACAGTACAGCCAGGGGGACTGCATGTGGCTTTTTTCGAAAATCCTCAAAAGCAATCTCGTTGATGTCTTTTGACTCGACTTTGGAAAAAGTCTTCTGCGTGGATTTTTTCTTTCTGGTTTTGAAGATTCCCAGTTCAGCGTAATCAATAAAGTCAAATGGATTTTGAGATATATATTTCCGCTTTCTGGCGTATTCACAAAGCTGTCGGAATAATACGGAGAATTTGCTGAATTTCTTATAATTCATCTGTTCTGCTTTGATGTGATCAGCAAGCCAGATCTCCAGTTCTGGTGTGGTGAGTTCCCGCAGGTCCTTTTTTATGATTGGGTCATCTTTGTAATATTTTTTCCATGTTTTCACATAAGCATTGACTGTCGTTTCAGCACGGACTCGTGATTTGTACTCCATGAACTCCTGATAAATCGATTCGAATGTTACAGGGAGTGCCATCTGAGATTTGTAATGGTCCAGAAGAAAACGCTCCAGTGCGGATTTTGTTTTTCTGGTAATTCGTTTTCTCCCTTCGGGTCTGGTTTCATCAGAAATATAAGTCGCATACAGCTGACTGCTTTCCATGAAATGAATTTTGTACGGGTGTACTTTTTTCAAGATTCTGTTCATGATTTCTCCTTGTTCCAAGGAAAAAACAATGTCCAGACTGATTATCCCATGGTCAATATAAAATTTCAATAATTCATTCATCGTCATAACTCCTTTGTTGTTTCAGGAGATATGCTGAATATTTTTTGAAAAATAATGTGGTGAAGGATAAATGGTGAAAAAGTATTAAAGGGAAAGAAAATCTACCAGATTTTTCCAGATTTGTTGAATCAAGTACAACTCGCTGTTATAATGGGATGAAACAGGTATAATTTAATACCCCATAAATGAGGTGCAAATATGGCAAAGCAGGTACATGTCAGGTTGGATGATGCCGTCTTTGAGGCATTGACAGCATACAATACAAAAAGCAAAACATCCGTGCAGGATGCAATCTCCAATGCACTGATGCAATTTCTGACGCGTGAGATGAGAGAATCCATACCGGAGAATTCTACTTTTACTTTTATAGATTTGTTTGCCGGGATTGGAGGAATGCGCATTGCATTTGAAAGTGCAGGCGGACATTGCGTGTACTCAAACGAATGGAATAAATACAGTCAGCAGACATACTTTGCAAATTTTGGCGAACAGCCTGATGGAGATATTACGTCAGTAGAAGCAGATGCAATACCGGCACATGACATTCTGGTGGCAGGATTTCCCTGCCAGCCATTCTCAATCGCAGGAATTTCCAAGAAAAAGAGTCTGGGTCGTGAAACTGGTTTTGCAGATAAAACGCAGGGAACACTCTTCTTTGATATCTGCCGTATTCTGGATGCGAAGCGGCCGAAAGCATTTATGCTGGAGAATGTGAAAAATCTGAAAAGTCACGACAGAGGCAGGACATTCAAAATCATTACTGAGTCTTTGGAAGAGCTGGATTATGAAGTATTTCATGCTGTTCTTGATGGACAAAACTACGTTCCGCAGCATCGCGAGCGTATTCTGATTATTGGTTTTGACAGAAAGCGATATGGAAGGAACATTAACTTTTCTTTTGATATCACGCCAGTTGATCCGAAACCGGTCATGAAGGATATTCTGCAGGTTGATGTAGATCATAAGTATACGCTGTCCGATAAACTGTGGACCTATTTGCAGAACTATGCGGCAAAACATCGTGCGGCCGGAAACGGATTCGGATATGGTATCGCGGAACCGGATGGTATCGCACGAACACTTTCCGCCAGATATTATAAGGATGGGTCGGAAATCCTGATTGCGCAGGAAGGTGAAAATCCCAGAAGACTGACTCCACGGGAGTGTGCGCGGCTCCAAGGATTTCCGGATACATTTAAGATTCCTGTTTCTGATACGCAGGCATACAGACAGTTTGGCAACTCGGTAGTAGTTCCGCTGATGAGCAATGTTGCCAGCCTTGTTGTAGCAAAATTAAATGAACTGGATCAGGAAAAAAAGGAAAATGAACAGTTGTCCCCGGAAGAACTGACAGAGATGCTGATGAAAAGGGTTGGGGCAGACAGGTCCGCTGATACGTTGGCAATAGACAGCAGAACAGGGCAGCTCTCATTCATCTCAGAAGGGACATATTCAGCAGAGTCAGCCGATCGGGAGAAGGAATTGGTGATGACATGACAGAAAATGATAATCTTGTAGCGGTGGCAATAGATGCCGTTCTGAAAGGAAAAGCATCATACTGCAAGTTTTTATCAGCAAATGACAGTGGAGAAACAGGTGGTCATCAGTCAGGAATTCTGATTTCCATGACAGCAAAAGCAATGTTGTGGGAAGAGGAAGAGTTGCGGACAAATCATATTCTGAAAAAATATGGAGAAATCAGATGGCAGAATGACTTTACCACAACATGTACATTTACCTGGTATGAGAGTAAAAATGAGCTGCGAATAACAGGATTTGGAAGAGGCAAATCCCCGCTCCGCGCAGAATACACAGGTGCATTATTTATTCTGGTAAAGGACTCAGAAGAAGCATATCAGGGTTTCCTGATGAATACAGACGATGAAATCGAAGAATTTCTGGATGCATTTGGATTAACCCCGGCAGAGACAAACAGACCAATTGAGATTAATCAAGTCAGCACGGAGCTCAGAGAAAAAAATGCAATAGACGCTTTTATAGCTGGTCTTCAGGTGGAGTTTCCGGCAACAAGAGAAATGTCTGCTGCGGCAAGAGCAATACAGTATAATGTGTTTATGAACAGGAAGCTGGCAATAACAGATCCAGATTCGATTCTCCTGCTGTGGTCTGAAGAAGAGTATCGTCTGTTTCGTGCCATTGAGCATGCCAGATATGGGGAGACGGTAGCCCGTGGATTCTCATCCGTAGATGATTTTATAGTCGTAGCCAATCAGGTGTTGAACAGACGTAAAAGTCGTGCAGGAAAGAGCCTTGAGCACCATCTGGCAGCTATATTTGATGAGAACAGAATCAGTTACTCTGCACAGGCAATTACTGAAGGAAACAAAAAACCGGATTTTCTGTTTCCGTCGATAGAAGCATATCATGATCCGATGTTTTCAGTTGAAAAGCTTTGTGTTCTCGCGTCCAAAACAACCTGTAAGGACAGATGGCGTCAGATTATCAATGAGGCAGATCGCCTGCGGGATGAGAATAAGTATCTCTGTACTATGCAGCAGGGGATATCCACATCACAGATGGATGAGATGCAGTCTGAGAAAGTAATTCTTGTTGTTCCCAGACAATATCATTCCGCATATCCAAAAGACAGACGGGACAGGATCTGGTCAATTGGAAAATTCGTTAATTACGTAAAAGAACTGGAAGGTATCAGATGACTGATATTAAATCCCCGGAAGAACGAAGTCGGAATATGTCAAAAATCCGGAGTAAGGATACGAAACCGGAAGTATGGCTGAGAAAGCGACTGTTTGAACGTGGTTACCGGTATCGTAAGAATGTCAGCAATGTACCGGGACATCCTGATGCATGGCTGGCAAAGTATAACACAGCAGTATTCGTTCACGGGTGCTTCTGGCACAGGCATGAAGGCTGTAAATATGCCTATACACCGAAAAGTCGAATTGAATTCTGGACAGAGAAATTTCAGAAAAATGTTGAACGTGACAGACGTGTCAGTATCGAACTGGAAAAGGCTGGAATCCGTCGCCTGATCGTCTGGGAATGTACTGTGAAAAAGATGATAAAAGATGAGGCACTTCTAAATCAGATGCTTGAAAGCATAGATCACTTTCTCAGATCAGAAGAAACGATGCTGGAGATATAGGACTGGACTGAATGAGGAGAGTTTTGATATGGCTGTGTCAGAGAAGAGTAAAAGAGCTGGAATCTTTAACGAAAATCTCAGGAAATATTTTGGCGCTGAAGAAGGAGCATTTTCTATCTTAACCGGTCCGGAGATTGAGAAGAAAACGATTAACGTAAAAAAAGCCATGCGGGATCTGCTGATTCGATTTCTTGGAGAGGACAATATTCCCAGAATCACGGATGAAGATGACCAGACTGTACGATTTGAAATATGCTCTAACGGCGAAATAAATACAGGAGAGTATTGTGCAGTCCCCTGTAAGTTTTCTAAGCCTGGAAAAAATGAGATGACAATGTATCTGAACAGCAGATGGATACATACAGAACTGGAACCAGGCGATTGCTGGTATATATGGATCAGGAATCAGGCTTCATTACCGGTACTCGGTGTTATAAAAGCGGAAAAATGGAAGAAGATTATTTCAGGACAATCTGTACGAGATGCGGAACTCTCATTCAGGTTCGAAGTAGATCAGAATCAGGCGTACCGCATGTTTAATGAAAATGCTGAGTTCAGGGAGGAAATTGAAAAAGGGATATATACATACATTGAGCCTTATCTTGTGGTCAGATCTCCTGAGTATGTAACAGTCTCAGAAAATGGAAATTACAGACTTGAAGAATCAGCATGGCAGGACTTAAAATCATGCTGTATTTCTTTTGGATTTTCTGTTCCGAAAAGACCATATGAGAGTTCAGCGATTATACATTTTATTGCGCCTTCCTGTTCTGTTGGTCCGAAGGTGTATGGTCATGAAAAACGTGAAGATATGAATCGGGATCAGAGACTGTTTAATGAGCAGGTGGAAGATGAGATTAAAATGTTCAGAAAGCTTCCTAATGATTATGCTGATTCGCTGAAACTGCTGAAAGAATGGAGGAAGACTACTTATAAGGAGATAGCAGAAAACACCGGATTGAATGTCGATGTGGTGGGAAGAACTATCAGAGGAAAGGGTACCCACGATAAATATACAATCGTGAAAATATGTTTTTTCCTCCAATTGCCGACTCCGATATTCCTGCATGTTTTAAATAATGCACCAAACAGACTTGACCTGCACAATAATAAGGACATGGTGATTTTTGCAACAATCTGTTATTATGGAGGGCAGCCATATTTAAAAATAATGGAAATTTTAAAAAACAGCGGCGTTTATATATAATGAACTGAGAAAAGCAGACCTGGAAAGTCTGTTTTTCTCATTGCAGATAAGCCATTTAACGACAATCAGTTGTTAAATGGCTTATTTTTTGTGCCTAAAACCAGACATGAAGTGTCTGATTCACAGCTGTTGAACGCATTTATGATGAATATCGCAGAAGACAAGTTCTTCTTCTGTGGCTTTGCTTCATACTGCATCGCCTGATCAGCGGTGGCTCATCGGTATGGAACAGACAGCTTAATAACGCCAGCTGACCATTGAGCGGGAAGCCGGTTACTCATTCAGGGAAGAGCAGGAAGGAGGGGATGCCGTAAGAAAAAGCAAAAATGACCGAAGGAAACAATTATAAAAAACAGATGAAAAGAAAACTAAGGAAAAAAATAAAAACGGGGAAAAATGATGCTGAACATTATTAATGGAAAGATAAGAAGACCTGTCAAGGCCGTCATCTACGGCCCGGAAGGAATCGGGAAGAGTACGCTTGCATCCGGGGCGCCGGAACCGCTGTTTATCGATGTGGAAGGCGGAACGGCGCAGATGGATGTGCAGCGTGTGGAAAGACCGGAAACATGGGAAGCGCTTATTGCAGTCGTGAAGGAAATAGCCGATACACCGGAGATTTGCAGAACACTTGTGATTGATACAGCTGACTGGTGCGAGATGCTTTGTGTCAGATACATCTGCAGAAAATACCGGCAGACGTCTCTGGAATCGTTTGGTTACGGGAAAGGATACACAATCCTGCAGGAGGCATTTTCAAAACTGCTGGAAGAGCTGGATGCAGTTCTGGCGGCGGGAATCAATGTTGTCGTGACAGCGCATGCAAAGATGCGCAAACAGGAACTGCCGGATGAATCAGGTGCATTTGACCGCTGGGAAATGAAACTGACCAGGCAGGTTGCTCCGTTGCTGAAGGAATGGTGCGACGCACTTCTGTTCCTGAATTACAAGACGCTTGTCGTGACAACGGAAGGAAATATCAGGAAGGCACAGGGCGGCAGACGTGTTATTTATACCAGTCATCATCCGTGCTGGGACGCGAAGAACCGCCACGGTCTGCCGGAAGAAATGGATTTGTCATTCGACAACATTGCATCGCTGTTTATATCGGGAGACGAACAGCTTCCGGACGATGAGGCTCCACTGAAAAAGGTGCAGGCGCTTCTGAAACAGTACAGCATATCAGAACAGGAGCTGCAGAAGGTTGTATCCGATAAAGGCAAATATCCTGCCGGAACAGCACTTTCTGAATATGATGAGAAATTCATCTCAGGATGGGTGCTGAAATACTGGGACAGAATCCGGACGATTATTTTCGATGAACGTAAGAAAGACAGGTGATTGATGCATGTTATTACAGTAGTGCTCTGTGCTGTCGGGCTTGTGACATTGGTTCTGCTGGCACTTTATGCAGCATCCGAGCTCCATGAAACAAGTAAGACCGCACGCAGGAAGAAAGAAAAGAGACTGGAAGAAATTAGATGGAACATCGCGCAGATCCGGAAGGATCTGGATGCAATTTCCGGCATGACAGATAAGCCGGAAGAAAGTAATAAAACAATCAGAACAATACGAAGGAGAAAGAACAGATGAGAGAAAACAATACATTAAAGGGAAATGCGACAGCGACAAAGATTACAGACAAGGCTTCTGCACTTGGCTGGAATGATGTACTGGAAAATGACGGGGCTGAGTATACGGTCCTGCCGGAAGGTGAGTACAGATTTCAGGTAGTCGGATTTGAAAGAGGAAGCTTTCCGGGAAGCGATAAGATGTGCGCCTGCAACAAAGCACAGCTGAAGCTGCAGATTATATCGGGCCAGGGAACAGTGATTGTGTATGATGACCTGATCCTGCATAAGAAGATGGAGTGGAGACTGTCCTCATTTTTCCGTTCAATCGGACAGAAGAAAAAAGGTGAGCGGATCACAATGAACTGGAATACTGTTCCGGGATCTGAAGGTTATGCATACATTGTTGTCAATAAATACACGGATAAAAACGGGAACGTACGCCAGAACAACAAAGTCGGAAAGTATCTGGATTATGACATCGGAAAGATGTTATCGGAAGATGAATTCGACGATATTCCCGAAGATATCAGTGATCTTTTCGACTGAGGAAACTGCCGCTTATGTCTGTTGACAAGAGAAGAAATCTTCCGGAGCCGGTGTGCACTGCGCACACCGACTGCTTCGGAAACAGGAAATCAAAGTGCAGCGTTCTGTGGGATAACGATTTTGGCGGCAGGGACTGTCCATTTTATAAAAACCGGGAACAGTACCGGGATGAACTGCAGGAGGTGGGGATCCGGTGGAAGAGAGAATCCTGAAAGCATTACATCAAATTCCTGTATCGATCCTGACCCGTGCCGAATGGATCCAGGTCGGAATGGCATTAAAAGAGGAAGGATATCCTTGCAATGTCTGGGATGAATGGAGCCGGGATGACAGCCGTTATCATGCAGGAGAGTGTGAGCGGCAGTGGAATTCATTCCATGGGAGTGACAGACCTGTAACGGCAGGAACCATCTATTATCTGGCAGAGAAGTGCGGATGGGATCCGGCAGATGAAGCAGAAGCAGATGCCGGGACAATGCGGCGGGACACCTGCGCGAATGCTGATTGGAATGCCGCACTTCCATGGGGCGGAGAACTTGCAGAAGAGGATGGCGGGAGCACTGCACCAACAACGATATTAACAACTGATCGTACTATGGGAGACTGGGATCCTGTACTGGATTTCAGAACTTTCATCAACACGCTTTTTAAGCCGGAGGAATACATCGGCTACGTCACCGGAGATGTCTGGAAAGATGCAGATGGGAAATGGTTTCCAAAGAAGGGAGTGCTCCATCGAACAGCAGAAGAATTATTGGATTCTCTGGAACAGTATCCGGATGATCTCGGTGCGACAGTCGGAGACTGGAAAGAGGAAGCAGGTGCATGGATCCGCATCAATCCGATCGACGGAAAAGATGTGAGGAATGAGAATGTTACGCGGTTTGATTATGCACTGGTCGAGTCGGACACACTGCCGGTCAGAGAGCAGGAGAAACTGTTCCGGGAACTGGAACTCCCGATTGCAACGCTGGTTCACAGTGGCGGCAAGTCTCTGCATGCAATCGTTCGTGTTGATGCACAGAACTACGAAGAGTACAGGAAACGTGTCCGTTTCCTGTACGGATATCTGGAAGAGAAGGGAATTGAGATCGACAGGCAGAACTGTAATCCATCCAGACTTTCCAGAATGCCGGGCGTTACACGAAACGGGAAAAGACAGTATCTTGTGGCGGTCAATATCGGGAAGAAAAGCTGGGCGGACTGGGTTGATTTCACAGAAGGTGAGACAGATGAACTGCCGGAGCTGGTGTCTCTCTCGCAGTACCGGAGACAACCGCCTGACCTGCCCGAAGAACTGATCGAAGGAATCCTTCGAAAGGGGCATAAGATGCTGATTTCCGGTTCTTCGAAAGCTGGAAAATCGTTCCTGCTTATGGAGCTCTGTATTGCGATCGCTGAGGGAAAGGAATGGCTGGGATTTCCCTGCAGAAAGGGACGTGTCCTGTATGTCAATCTGGAAATTGACCCCGCAAGCGCCATTAACCGCTTTCTGAAGATCTATGAGGCAATGGAGATGGAACCGGCGAATGCGGATTCTGTCACCATCTGGAATCTGCGCGGTCATGCAGTTCCGCTCGACAAACTGGTACCAGTGCTGATCAGGCGGATGCGGAACAGGCACTTTGATGCGGTTGTTATTGATCCGATTTATAAGGTTATCACAGGTGATGAAAACAATGCTTCAGATATGGGATTCTTCTGCAATCAGTTCGACAGAATCTGTTCAGCTACCGGATGCAGTACCATCTATTGCCATCATCACAGCAAAGGTTCACAGGGACAGAAGCGTGCAATGGACCGGGCGTCCGGATCGGGTGTGTTTGCCAGAGATCCGGACGCACAGCTTGACATGATTGAACTGGAACTTTCGGAAGATCTGCAAAATAACGTTGCGGATCATTATGCGACTGCCTGGCGGATGGAATCATCCCTGCGGGAGTTTGCCAATATCGAACCGGTCAATTTCTGGTTTGATTATCCGGTTCACCGGCTGGATACAGAAGGATTTCTTTCCGGATTGCCTGCACAGGGAACGGCAGAAGCAGGCCGTGTCCGTAATCCCAGGAGTAAAAGGGCGGAAGAAGCGGCAGAGGAATTCCGAACGGCATACAATGTTTTGAATCTGGACGGAAAGGTTACCGTGAAGGAAATGATGGAATATATGGGCTTATCCGACAAGACAGTCTACGCGCGGATCAGAAAACTGGGAGGCGAGTACTTCCTGGAAAACGGATGTATTCATCATAGAGAAGGTGATTCTGTTCGAATGGAAGAAAGTACAGACACACTGGCTGATCATGAGTGATTCCGCAGGTTCAAAAACCGGAATGGATTGTTTTATGAGGTATAGAAACCCTGTAGAAGAAAGCATGAGAATGTTTCTACGAACCTGCAGAGACCTGTAGAAGAACATAAATTATTTTCTTCTTCTACACTGGTATATATAGATACTGTAGAAGAAAAAGTGAACTTCGGCTGCGTTACACTCCCGAACTGGACAGGGCGCTTACACGCCTGCCCTGTCCGTTCGAGGAGTATAACGGTAACTGTGAGCGTAAGAAGAAAACACCCGGTGACTATCGGGAAAAGCCGGTGATCGTTACTAATTATTTTTTTCAGCATATATGAAAGGACAGTCTGTTTATGAAACATGAGATAAAAAAAAGAATTCTGACCGACGGAAATGGAAAGCTGTATCTTCAGTGTCTGGATGAGACAAAACCGGAGAGCAGTCTGGCAGTACGACAGGATTATGATATTACATCTGAACTGAATAATCTGTGCTGGTTAATCATGACCGAATATGACAGGATGGACCTGCTGGCAGCTAATGCCATACAAAGACCGTGGCTCAAATACTGTGAGGCTGAAAACCTGAAGGCGCTGTCTCTGGATGAGATGACTGCACTCTATGAAGACAACCTGAGGATACAGATCAGCATAATCAATGAGTACATAGGATACCGGTTCAGCTTTTTAAAGGGCGATGGGGCGAAGCTGTACCTCGGCTGTAAACCTGACAGCCTGCACGGGTACTTTATTATCAATTACAGCAGGGAACCGCTTAATGCTTTCCGCTACCTGCATCTTTCAACTTCTACATCACCTCTGCTCTTCAGCAGAATCGCGATGAACAGAGGAACGGCGAAAGAATACGTTGAAATCATGCTGAAGCCGGATACCAGAGAGATCACATTTGGTGAACTGATTGAAGAATGCAGGCGCTGGATGGCGTCGTATTTCGATTTTTCTTAAAGCCCGAACCCACAAGTTACTTTGGTGTTCGAATCATTCCCACTTTGGTGGTGTAACAAAAACTGTCGTCATAAAATAATACCATCAGGGCAAAGGAGTTAAGGATAATGGAAACGAAAACATTAATTAAACGGATCAGAGAAACTTCCGGAATGACGCAGGAACAGGTTGCCGAGGCGATGGGTGTTTCTGTGAATACCGTGCAGAACTGGGAACGGTCCAATCTGTTTAAAAATAAAGATATGCTGCATGATCTGCTGGATCTTTACAAAGTGGATGATGTGCTGCGGACGAGAGCGGTGCTGGAAGCATTCGGGCGTTCAGAAAACAGGGATTATTTTATCACAGAGTTTTTCGGAGAGGATGACAGACAGCCTTCCCGCATTGCCGTGCAGGACATCTATGATCAGAAGGATATTTCATATCCGTTTCCGATTGATCAGATGATCAGTTGTCTGAATGTGATCTGCACACGTCTTTCCTGTGTACAGGGTACGATTTTATTTCTGGAGGGGTATATCGAGAAGTGCGAACCTGTGATTTTTTGCCAGGAATCTGCAATTGTAATTGACCGCACCTGCAAAGAGTATGATGTTCAGGTATGTGCAGAGCAGGTATATGAGATGCAGATGATGGACGAAATCATTTCAGTTGCTTTTCCGTTTGGAGATGAAGGAGAGCGTAAGGAATACGTCAAATCCTACGACAGAGAGATGACATATAATGAACTTTTTGAAAAAGAATCGGCAAAAATCAGTCTCGCGGAACGTTCGGATCCGGGAGAAATTGAGACACTGCTCTATGAACTGGAGCTGGAGGAGCTGGCACTTGCAGAGATGAAATATCGTATTCTGACATGCCTGATACAGACAAGTTTATATGAAGGCTTTGTTGAGAAGGAGTATCTTGTAGACGCGCGTGAAGAGAGTTTCTGGACGCTGGTTCATTTAAGAGTAACAGATCAGACCTTCAAAATCCCATCAACTGTCGAGGAGATGGAGTGGGCGTTAAAGAATTGGTTTCTGAACATCGAAAAGCGCAATGGCAGATATTCTTCCGGTATTTTCTGTGACAGATTCTGTGAGCAGGCAGTCGCTGACAAGGCGATTGCAGTGATGGAAAAAGCAACGGCATATACCCTGACAGACCAGCCGGTTCGAACAGAAAAGGAATGGGTTGAGATCTGTCATGGAAATGATGCCCTGAAAAGGTATCTTGTCGATCTGGAAGCTGCAGAGGATTTGCGGATGAATGAAAATGGCAGGGTCACGTGCCTGCCGAAAAAGGGAGGATAATAAAAAATGCTTTTAAGTATGGATACAAGATTATCAGTGGCGCTGGACGCCATGACAAACATGTATATCTCATATGGAGATGACTGGAAAGAACGGATGAACAGGACGACCAGAGATCTTCTGGACAACCGGTCCTGGATGGATACCATGGAAAGACTTCGCAGAGAATTCAAAACCATTTCAGATCCGGATGCATTGAAAATCATTCCGGAGCTGGCAGAGGTTTTCGAAGAAAAGAAAAGGCAGATTTGCGACAGAGATGATCTCAGCGATGAAGTCAAGGCGGACGTATTGTATAGAATCAGCAGGGAACGCAGGAACATGGGAATTGACAAACGGGAACGTGACATTAGAAAGAAGAAATAAGGACCGCTCGTTGCGGCGAGGATAAACAGGTCATTAAGCCGCAAGCGGAAGGCCGGGCTGCCGGCCTTCGTTGACACTCTATTTATATTCTATTTTATTCAGCGATTCTTCTATCGGCCTTTTGCTTAGAGGAAGATCGCAAAGGTGCATGTCAGTAATCTTTTTGAACCCATGCACAAACGGGATTCGCATCTCGTAACTGAAGATTCCGTCTGCAGGACGGGCACATTTGATCAGCCCGTTCAGACGAAACGGGCGGAAAGGACAGTAACAATGACGAACTTTGACAATTTTGAAATGAGGAAACAGCAGCTTGAGGATTGCATCTGTGACTGGAATTACATTAAGAATCACGTCTTCTTATGTGTTCAGAAACAGAATACTGGTGACATCCTCAAAAAACACTATCTGAACTTTGAGGTCTGCATGAAAGTGCTTCTGCCTTCTGATGAACGGGAGGCACGTATCTCTCTTACGGTTACAGAGTCGTTCCGGAAATCAATGGGCGTTATGGAGGCAAAACTCTGGAAGATTGCGGAGCTGAATACGAAATACCGGTTCAGGACCAGAAAGCTTTCCGAGATGTTTCCATTCCCGTTTGACGATGAGAGCGGTCTGTATGTTGTAACAACAGAGACGGGATGGGACGGTGCGACGGCACTTCTGTTTAACGAGGTGTTCCGCCAGTTCTGTCTGGAACATGAGATCCTGGAATGCTACATCCTGCCTTCCTCTACCCATGAGGTTCTTGTCCTCGGGGAGAATGATGTCAGTGAAGAACAGCTGCAGACACTCCCACAGATGGTTCGGGATATCAATGCATCATGCGTTGACGAAGAGATCCAGATGGATCCAGTCGTCTACCGGTATAACCTGATGGAAGACAGAATCGTAATCGCGGCGGAGGTGTGATATGACAGATGTATATCAGATTGTAACAGACCGCATGATCGAGCAGATGGAAGCAGGAACGGTTCCGTGGAGAAGACCATGGTTTTCTGCAGGGAAGGAAGCTCATAACCGTGTAACAGGGAAGACATACAGTTTTCTGAACCGTATGCTTCTTTCAAAAGGCGGAGAATGGGCGACGATCAAACAGTGGAACAAACTCGGCGGTAACGTCCGCAAAGGTGAGAAATCAGAAATGGTTGTATTCTGGAAATTTCTGGAGAAAGGGGAAACAAAGAATGATGGAGACATTGATTATGCTCATAGTGATCATGAGTCTGCCGAAACTGCTGAAACACGCAGCACGGACGGGCCTGCGGAAACTCGAAAAAACAATATTCCCGTTCTGAAATGGCATCGTGTATTTCACGTAAGCCAGGTTGAAGGCGTGGAACCACTTCCGACAGGAGAGAAGCTTCATGACACAGATCCGATTCCGGAAGCAGATAAAATCTTTCGTGATTACATTGCACGAGAGAATATCCTGCTGGAGGAAGGGTACGATGAGGCCTGCTATTCACCGACGCTCGACATGATCCGGATTCCGGGACTCATACAGTTTGAGTGCGCAGAAGAGTTTTACTCCACAGCGTTTCATGAGTGCATCCATTCCACCGGAAAGAATAACCGGCTGGCACGTGAAGGCGTCCGAAGAATCAATTTCGGGTCAGGGATCTACAGCAGAGAAGAACTGGTCGCCGAAATCGGTGCCGCTTCAATGCTGAACATCCTGGGAATCGAAACAGATACCAGTTTCAGGAATTCCACCTGCTACGTGCAGAGTTGGATTGAAGTTCTGAAAAATGACAAACGCGCAATCGTCATGGCTGCCGCACAGGCGGAAAAAGCCGTGAATTACATTATGGGGAAACAATCAAAGTAAACAATTTCTACATTTCGAGATGCGAGGGAAAGGGTCATGGCTTACTGTCATGGCTCTTTTTCTGTATGAGGATTATACTTTACAGTGAGGACTGTGATTGACAGACACTGGAAACCGTATTTCAAGAGAGAGTATCTTGCAGAACGGCGATTAGGGACGAAGCCAGTTACTGTCAAGAAGGATACGGGCATCTCCAAACTATACGACAGAAGGAAGAAAAGACCTCATAGCAAACATCCACAATTTCCTCTTCAAAAATACGGTGTGTTCGTCAATATACTTTCACAACCGGAAATGATACACTTAGGTTAGATTATTATGCGGATAAGAAAAGAAGAAAAAACCGTTGCAAACGAAAATGAAATAGATTCAGAAAGAGGAATTGCAGATGAGAGCGAAAAATGAAATGGAAAGCAGGTTGTATCTGCGGCTTGTCAGAGCGTGTTTTATCCTTGCTGCAGTGGTGATGGCATTTGGCGTAGGCAGGTGGATGCAGAGGGATGTGTATGCTCTCAGTTGGCCAGGCGGTGAGTGGAAAGCAAGTAGCCTTAATCTTCTGAGTGATAAGGAGTGGTCTTTTTATGAGGATACTACAATTATTATGGATGAAGATGCGTCTTGCAATTCGATTAGTACAGGTACGCATGACCTAACAATCAAAGGTAATAAAACACTTACAATAAACGGGAATGACACTTTGATAACAGCGAATAATCTGACCGTCGAAGATACGACATTGAAACTGACGGTGAATGAAGAGAGTACAGGAACGCCGTTTTCAATTTATGCAGAAGGAAACATTGCCTTAAAAAATGTGAATATGGAGGTGGATAACCCTATTTTCAGAGGTGTTTTTTCTGATGGAGATACTCTTATAGCAGGAGGAAGTGTCAAAATTAAGTCTGAAGATAACTGTATTCATGCATGGAATGGCAGTATTACAGTATATGAATCACAATTGAATTTGAAATCAAATGCAGGTTCTTTGCTGAGCTCAAACGGTAACATTAATATACAAAATACAACTGCAAATATAGATTCGCAAGAAGGACTTTGGGCAATAAATGACATAAATCTTGATAATAGCGAACTTCAAATCAGCTGTAGAGATAATAAAGATGCCGGATTGATTTCGAAACATGGTAAGATAGTTCTTTCTGAAAACATATATGTAAAATCACCTCACAATACAAAAATCTGTCAGGCGGAAGTTGGTGGGCAGGTTGATAATAATGTTCTCTGCAATGTAGACGGAACACCTGTCACAAGCTGTATCATCGCAAAGAAACGAGTCTCAGATGATATCTGTAAAATCTCTGCTATCCCGGCACAGAACTTCACCGGCGCAGCCATTACCCCTGCCGTGACGGCCACATGGAATGGCACCGCAATGAAAGAAGGCACGGACTTTACTGTTACTTACAAGAACAACACAAACGCCGGAACTGCGACGGCAACTGTTGCAGGCAAAGGCATTTACACTGGAACGAAGGACATCACCTTTACAATTAAAGACTCCGACTCCATGCCGGCAGGCACAAAAGTAAAAGCCGGCGGCCAGGAATATAAGGTCATCAACGCGACGACAGTTGCATTCACGAAAGCGAAGAACAAGAAATCCGTTACCGTACCTGCAACGATTACCGCGAACGGCCGCACATTTGCCGTGACGCAGATTAATGCGAAAGCATTCAAGGGCAAGAAGATTCGTACCATAACAATCGGCAAGAACGTGGCGAAAATCAAGGCAAATGCCTTCAAGGGAAGCCCGGCAACGAAGCTGATTCTCAAGACCAAACTGCTGAAGAAGAAAACAGTGAAAAATGCGCTGAAAGGGTCGAAGATAAAAACCGCGCAGGTGAAGGTCGGAAAGTCGAGCACAAACAAGAAGATAAAGAAAGCTTATAAGAAATTCTTCACGAAGAAGGTTCTGGGAAGGAAAGTGACGCTGAAGTAGCAGCGAACTTGAATTTGGATGATTCACAGAAGAATAGAACGGGGCGCCGGCAAAACGATATAAAGACAAAGATCTGATCAAAGTTATCACAGGTATCAGGAGATGTAGTAGTTGTATTCCTGGCATCTGATGAAAGCAAATGGCTGACAGGACAAACGATAAATGTAGGTGGCGGCGGCTGGATGGCTGACTGACCTGAAAACAAAATGTAAACACAATCGGTTTATCCGGATATGAAAAGAGACGGCCCTTATGGACCGTTTCTTTTCATGTACGGGTAAACCGATGTATGAAGGAAACCACGGGTAATATATGCAAGTTTTCTGAGAACGTCCCCAAGTGTATTGTGGGCTGGCAAAATCCGTATTTGGTGGTCATTCCCTGTAATCTTGATAAACTGAAGCTATCACTTATATTCTAAGTTTTACATAGATGCGACGCAATGGCACCGGCCATGGATGACCTGAACGCACTACAGTAGCCCATGCGAAACAGTTGGAGCAGTAGGGAGTCATGCAATGCTGTGAGTAATCGAATTGAAAGCAGCCTGAGCAACCGAAGTGACGGACGAACCGGGAACCTTCCGAAGCGGGAAGTAAAATACAGCGATTTCCATCTGGTCACACATAAGACCCACCTCTTCGGAGGCGTACAAAAAAAGTGTATGGCAGATCGTTCGAATGCGGGCGTGATGCGACTTTTGTTTTAGCGCAAAAGGAAAAGATGGAAGGAGTTGT
>JNKK01000054.1 GCA_000702845.1 Lachnospiraceae bacterium FE2018 | reverse complement strand
TATTGATTTACAATTAAAACTGACCCAGGTTTTACGTTGAAAATTGATCCACCTTAGCTGCTGGATCTCGCATTAGTAAAGCCATATCCTGATACACTGAACCTTGAAAATTTAACACTTAGAATTGACCCACCCAATCAGGCAAAGTAGAATCCTTTCCGTATGCAATCAGTCACGGAAAGGGGGCGAAAGAAGGTGTATGGATTGCAAGATTGGGCAGCTGTTCATAGAGTTTATAAGCAGACTCATTCCAAACGTGAAACCGCGCGTATTCTGAAGATGTCTCGTAATACAGTAAAAAAGCTGCTGGAACTCAAGGAAGAACCCGTCTACAACCGAACGGTTTATCATTCATGTCTGGATACGTTTAAGGAACTCATTATCAAATGGAGATGTGAACCATATGAGTTTAATGGAACACGTATCTTCAGTGAGTTACAGGAAAGGGGATATACCGGAAGCATCGGTCCGGTCTACAGATTTTTGAAGAGAGTGGATGAAGATGTGGGCCTGATCAGTTCCAAAGCGACTGTCCGGATCGAAACTCCTCCCGGAGATCAGGCACAGTTCGACTGGTCAGAGTATTCCATGGTGATTGGCGGCCGGGAGCGGAAAGTATACTGCTTTGCAATGATTCTGGCTGCGTCCAGAAAGAAAGCTATCTGCTTTTCCCTGAAAGCAGATGCAGACGCGATTTACGAGGCGATCCAGGAACTGTTTGATGATCTCGGCGGGGTAACCCTTGAATTATTGATCGATAATCCGAAAGCACTTGTAATTGAGAACAATCCAAAGAGTGAGAATGAGATCCTGTATAATCCGAAGGCACTGTTACTGGCCAGACATTTAGGGACGGAACTGAATGCATGCCCCTGTTACTGGCCACGTAAAAAGGGCAAGATCGAATCTCCGTTCAAGTACATTGAGGAGCAGTTCATAAAGGGGAATACGTTCGCAACAATGGAAGAACTGAACAGGCGGGGCAAGACGTTTATAAATGCCTGGTGCGATAAAGTACATGGTACAACAAAACGAATTCCCAACCAGCATTACCTGCTTGAAGAGAAAACCACACTGCTTCAGCTTCCCCAAAAACACTACCGGGATAAAAAGCTGCAAAAGCGTATTATCAGTCCTGACAGCTACATCAGTATCGGCGGAAGCAAGTACAGTGTACCCGTAAAGTACGTGGATAAGACACTTCAGTTCAGAATCACCTACGGGTTTCGAATTGAAATCTATGACATGAAAGAAAGAGCGGTTCTGACATTAGAAGTTTCCGACAAACCTCATGATGTAAGAACAGAGCCGGCACACTATGAAGCGATTGCGACACCGGTAAGTACTTCTATCCCACAGATTCGAAGGGACTTCATCCGGCGCTTTACAAACGGAAAGCGATATCTCGACGCAGCCGGCAGAAAGTTTGACCAGCCGACGCATTATGCGAGAAAGATCATGCTTCTCGGAGAACTCTACGACGATGCCATGCTTGACCGCTTTATCGGTTACAGTGTTGATGTCGGAAAGATGGACATCGTCTCATTCAAAAGGATTCTTAAAGAATACAATGCCGGAAACCTGGTTCTTCCGGACGTCGCTGTAATAGATGCCATAGAATCTTCGGAGACATCGGATTATCGGGATGATGATCCGGCCCTGCTTCGTGATTGCAGCTATTATGAAGCGAATGCATTCGTGGAGGTACGGGGATGATACAGCAGGCTTATTCGACAAATGCAGAATACATCGAGACCATGATGAAGCAGTTCAAGCTGGTTGATATGCGTGAACAATACCGGGACCTGATTCTGGAGGCGGAATCATCTTCTATGGATTATGAATCTTTCCTTATAAGACTGCTTGCAGTCGAGGAGGAAGGGAAACGCGGACGCCGGACGGAAAAGCTTCGAAAGGAAGCATGCTTTGAATCTGAAAAACACCTTGAAGATATCGATTACAGCTTTAATCAGTCTCTCGACAGGGATAAGATAACGGAACTGGGCAGACTTGATTTCATAGACACTGGCGAGAACGTTATAATCATCGGACCTCCCGGGGTTGGAAAAAGCATGATCGCAACCGGAATCGGTATGAATGCCGTCAATGCCGGCTATAAAGTCCTGTTTGTCAATGCGAAAGATCTGGTTGACCGACTGCACGAAAAGATGCAGGACGGGACTCTGCGTGAAACACTGGAATCGCTGAGCAAGATCCCTTTGCTGATTATAGATGAACTTTCATATGTAAAGATGGACAGAGAAAGAGAGAGCCTTTTCTTCCAGGTTATCCGCCAACGGTATGAAAAGAACTCCCTCATTATCACGACCAACCTGCCAATGGGCAGATGGGACGAGCTGTTTACCGGCAAGCTTGCTGCCACTGCGATTCTGGATCGTCTGGTGCATCACTGCCATATCCTGAGTATAACGGGTGACAGCTATCGTGTCAAAGGGTCAAAACAGAGTGTTAAATGAAAGGACTTAGGATGGGAAAGACAATCATTGGAGAAGATATATTTCCGGAAATCATAGATCAGTATAATTCCTGCGGTAAAACGGCAGCATATGACCTGCTTCGAAGCCGGTATGGCATTAAGAATCCCTATTTCGTGATGACTCGGATCAGAGAATGCGGAAAGTACACTTACAATCCGGAAACAGATCAGTATTCCAGAACTGACGAGAATGCTTCTGACAGCGTTTTTATGGATCTGGACGAATTATGTGGAACTCCTTTGGGTAAATCAGAAGTTTCAGCTTCACCGGCATTCGATGTCAGACCTGCATCAATGGAAAAGCTGATTCATGAATTGATCAGTGACCGCCTGCTGACGCTGAGCAGATATATCACGCTGGATTCTTCGTCGCGAACAATCCTGATCGATCATACTTCGTTGTCGGCAGATGGTTATCAGATAGTAACTCATTAACAAGGTGGATCAATTCACAGTGTAAAAAACAGGATTGACAAATAGAATTGACCCGCTTTAGCAATCGCTATGCCGGTCACTAAGGTGGGTCAGTTTTAAACGTAAAAGTGGATCAATTCTACTTGACATTCAACATCGTGTAATAGCGAAAGTACCAATTGTTTGAGAATATTATTCGCATAAACGATTTAATCCGATAAAAACATTACAATAACTAAATACCTGATTGACAATTATATTAGTCATGATATTATTAAATTACCCGATGGGTAATTTTCATTGGGGGATATTTGTGAAGATAAATTATGCAAATGAAAAAGTTGCACGACAATGTAGTAGCTTAAAGGCTGCGACAAAACTGTTTGGCGGAGACAAAAAGATGGCTGCCAGTCTCTTGGTGGAGAATAATCATGCAGCCGCTTAATGATACTGAAAACCCATTTGATCCATTAAATATAGATGAGATTGCATCTTCCGTAAAAATAGTGGAGATAAGAGAGGTGAGTGCCCATTATGAGTAATTACATTGAATATAATGATACAATTGCATTCCATCCGGGATACTATCTCAAAGAAGTGGTTGATGAGAGTGGTTTGACGCAGGAGGATTTTGCGAAAAGACTGGGAACTACTCCAAAGAATCTCAGTGTTCTTATCCGGGGAGAGCAGAGCCTTTCTATTGATGTTGCTGCAAAGCTATCTAGAATGTTAGGGACTACAATTACGTATTGGCTTAATCTGCAGCAGGCTTATGATGAGAGATTGGCTGAAATTCTGTCAGAGGAAGAATTAACACGGGAACGAGACGTTTTTAAACTTATTGATTATAAGAATTTTCGTGATAACTTCAAACTACCGGATCTCCCGCGCAGGGTGGACGAACAGATTAAATGCGTTAGAGAATTTCTTTCTATATCTTCATTGACAGTACTTGAGAAAGAAAGCCTGGCCGTGAATTTTAGAAGATATTCTGAGAATCTGAGCAGATCAAATATAGTTAATGCGAACGCAATGGTACAGATCGGTATCAATCATACTATAAAGATGAAGATCCCGAAATACAATAAAAGAAAATTTGAAAAAGCCGTTTCATTCGCTTTGACGCAGACACAGAATCATTCCGGATTCTTTCCTGTAATAAAAGAAGCATTTGGTGAAGCCGGGGTGGCTCTTGTTGCTCTTCCAAATCTGAAGAATTCGGGTATTAATGGAGCTACAAAGCGAGTGGATGGCAAGATCATGCTTATGGTAAATGATCGAAGACATTATGCAGATACATTCTGGTTTACTCTGTTTCATGAAATTGGTCATATTATGAATGGTGATTTAGGAGTTTCCTTTCCTGGTGAGGCTGAAGACGAAGCAGATCATTATGCACAAATGAATCTTATTCCACAGGATCGATATGAGGAATTCATTGGTCGTCATGGGTATTTTGATGAATCAATTATCTGCGAGTTCGCCAGAGATATTGATCGTGATCCGGGAATTGTACTGGGCAGATTGCTTAGAGACAAATTGGTTCCGGAAACGGATATGTATTTAAAGAAAAAACTGAGGCATTTTTATAGTGTTGTGATTTCATAAAAAGGAGTTCCGTTAAAAGTGCCTGTCGCCAGGACCATTGAAGATGCTTTCCGGTATGTAGAGCAGTGCGGAAAGCGTGCGCTATATCAGATGAAGAAATATCTAGCTGAATACTGAGTGAGTGGGCTCCTTTTGTCTTCTTCTGACAAAAATCTCTCTACCCGCTTGCTATGCGCAAAACTCTGGTTTACCCTGTACGACAAGGCGGCCGAACACAACTCAGGCCTCTACGATCTCCAGCAGGTTCAATACAGTGTCTTGCTATGCACTGTTACGGTGGTATAATAGTAGGATATAAGTCAGTTGTTTGTGTTTTCAGGAAATTTGTGTTTCGGGAACGTTGAAGAAATCAGAGGAAAACAGATGCGTACAAGATTTAGGATCTTTTTCATGAAAGGAGACCAGCGCATGAAATATTTGAACAAGCCGTTTCAAAGTAAGCCCTCAAACATGTCGGGGTTAAGGCTTTTTCTGAAATGGATGCCTCTCTTCCTGGGTTTGATTATGATCGCAAAAACGCCGCGGAGTGTTTCTGCTTACATGATTATTTCCGGCCATGTCGGTGATAATGTACAATATAGTTTAAATGATGAAAAGGGCGAACTGATTCTTAGTGGGTCGGGCGAAACTTATTCGTATAACTCCGATGGAAATGGATCATACAAAATGCCAAAGTGGCTGGATCCAGAGGATGGGAATGATACGAGAAAGGTAATAAAAACGATTGTTGTAGGGGAAGGAATCGTTGGGATCGGAGACAATCTTTTCAGAAACTGTTCTGAAGTGACGAGCATCAGCCTGCCCTCAACGTTGAAATGGATTGGAAAGGAAACATTTTTTGGTTGCAGTAAGTTAAAAATAATGAACAATCTGCCGGCAGGGCTCGTGGAAATCAGGAACAGCGCGTTTGAGAATTGCTCGGGGCTGACGCAAGTTGCGATTCCGAAATCTGTAATCAGAATCGGTAGTGGCGCGTTCAGAAATTGCGATGCGTTGAATCAGGTGTTTTTTGAGAAAGGAAGCTGCCTGGTAACGTCCGGTACAGAAGTTTTCAAGGTCGGGCATGGGGATCCGTGGACGAACGGCCGCAAAATCATCTGGTACACGTCCGACACAATTGCCGCTTCGACAATCAGCAAAATCAAAAAGGAATGGGACGCATACGTGGCCAGTGACGCATCATATACTTGCAACTGGCAGTGGATCGCGATCAATGACTCCAGCAGCACAGAGAATACCGGCGGTGCCACCGTTAATCCCGCTCAGCCCCGGCCGTTTACCGGGGAAGTCACAATCGCCGGTTTGAGATATAAGGTAAAAAAGGGTGCAGCCATTGTAAAAAAACCGGTCAAAAAGAAAGCGAAAAAAATAGACATTCCATCGTCAATCAGTATAAACGGAAAAGACTATCCCGTCACGGAAATCGCGCCGAACGCATTTAAAGGAATGAAGAAACTCAAAACCCTTACCATTGGGACAAATGTGCAAAAGATCGGGAAAAAGGCATTCTATAACTGCAAAAAACTCAAAAAGATCACGATCTATTCGGAAAAACTCAAAGCAAAGAAGATTGGCAAGAATGCATTCACCGGCATCAGCAAAAAAGTAGGTATAATGTGTCCGAAAAAGAAGATAAAAGCCTACAGCAAAATATTTTATGGGGCATGACACAAGCCCGCGTTGCCAGCCAGCGTCTAAAGACGCTGGCTGCTGTTTATTAGTTTTCGTTTGGCAGGCAGTATCCACCGTACCCGGCGCGAGATACGTATTCACAAAAAGCTTTCGTTTGCCGTGTAGCGACAATGCGGATTTGTACACTGCCATCGCCTTTGTTTTAGGAACAGGATAAACTCATTCCAGTAGAATATTCCTGCCAAGTACTTTTTTCGTGAAGAATTTCATATAGGCTTTGCGTACCTTTTTGATGGTGCTTTTTTTGCCGGCTTTTATCTGTGCAGTTTCAATTTTAGACCCTTTCAATGCATTTTTGACATTCTTTTTCTTAAGAAGTTTTGTTTTGATGATCAGTCTGGAGACGCTGCTGCCTTTGAATGCATTTGCCTTGATGGTCGTTACATTTTTTCCGATTGTAACCGTGCGGATTTTTGCGGCTTTAAATGCTTTTGCATTGATTTGTGTGACAGCATAGATGCGGTCCTGAATGGTAACGGAAGCAGGAACCGTTACCGATTTTTTGTTTTTTGCTTTAATGAATGCAGCGGACGTGCTGTTTAATATTTTGTAGGTCTGGCCGGATACTTTTGCCTTTTTACCGGGGGCAAGTCCTGTGATCCGGAAAACGATATCCGCGCTGTCGGTATAGTTTCCGATCCCTTTGATCGTGGCGGCTGCAGTTCCGGGCTGAATATTATCGCGGTAAGTTACCGTATAATCAGTTCCTTCTTTTAGCTCTGTTCCTTCCCAGAAGACAGAAATTGCCGGTTCAACAGCGGCACCTGTGCAGGCCTGATCCGCAATGCTGCTGATCGTGCACAAAGGAGCGGTGAGGCTGCGTCTTGCAAGCAGGACTGATGCTGCAGGAGAACCGTCTGAATTGCACAGGACACAGTTAAAATGAAGACCATTGACCATTGCAGCGGATAGTTTTGTGTGTTCCGGAGATTTCACGTAGATACTGTTATCTAATTCGATCGTTTCATCAGAGGCAACAGCCGCGTTTTTTCCGTGTATTGTCAGATCACTGCTTTTCAGCGAAGTTCTTTTGCGGGAATAAATTCCATGGGAATTATGAGAATAGATCGAACCGGAAGAATTGGAAATCTGGACAATTTCACTGTTAATTGCTGCATCATCGCCTGTTTTCAAATCAATTTCCGTGTTTTTGATCGTGACAGCTGAATTCGCAAAATTTGTATATACAGCAGGATCAGAGGTTGAAGTGATCTTGAGGATTCCTTTATCAACTGTCAGACCCTCGTAGGAATAGATTCCACCGTCTACTCCATTGTTAATTTCCAGTTCGCCATTTGAAATTGTGACACTCTTTGCAATCAGGCAGAATGGAAAGGATGTTGTTTTTTTACTTGAAACGGTTAACGATACTGCAGCACCGTTTTCAATTCTAAAAGCGTCTGCCTGAATTGTGGCGTCGCTGCCTTTGACCGAGAGCGTTTTGGTGCCGGTAATTGTGATGTCGGCACCGATCAGAGATGTTTTTTCCAGATCCTGATCCATAATAATCGTTGCGCTTGATTTAAACTTTATATCGGCAGCCTTGGATTTTAGAGAACTGGCAAAATAAGTACCGCCATTTATCTCTTCTGCATAAACATTTACAGAAAGACGTGTGAAAAGCAGGATAGCAGCCGCCGTCATCAGCACAGCAAAAAGCGTACGCACAAAATACATTGTCAAAGAAGACTGGGATATTTGTTTTTTCTTCAAAGCAGACAGGGGAAAGTGTTTATTTTTCATACTGATCTACCTCCGGTAAGTCAAAAAGAACCGTCCCTTATGACTCATTATACCTTATAACGGTGTCCATATTCTAATGATTATTGGATACAGGATAATAAAGTTATCCGTAGTATGTGTTTTCCCTTGTAAATGGTACATGAGAGAATTCTGATCAGTGTGTTTTTTGGAGTATAACCTGAAAAACGTGTTGAAATACACATAAAAATCGGATAGAATAGTTGTCGAAAGGGGGGAGATACAATGATTTACAGAAAATCATATATGGATAAGATCCTGCCATTTATCGATAAGCCTGTTATAAAGGTTCTTACGGGAGTCAGGAGAAGTGGAAAATCCACAATCCTTAAGATGGTGCGGGAAGAGTTAATGCATCGTGGTATAGAGGAAAAGCAGATATTATTTTATCGACTGGACTCCCTTGAATACGAGAATATCAAAATATCAATAGAACTGTACAAAGAGCTGAAAGCGCATCTGTTTACCGGCGGAAAAACGTACCTGTTTCTGGATGAAATTCAGGAAATAGAGTCATGGGAAAAAGTAGTCAATTCCTTGATGGCGGATTTTGATGTGGATATTTATGTGACCGGATCAAATTCCAGGATGATGTCATCAGAAATATCGACATATCTGACCGGTCGATATGTAGCATTTCAGATTTATCCGCTGCGCTTTTCGGAGTATTTGTTATTTAGGGAAAGCTATGCAGAAAGAGCAGACACAAAGACTGAATTTGCAAGATATTTGCGGTATGGTGGTTTCCCGGCGATCCATCTGGTGGATTACACACAGGATGAGGCCTATGCCATCATTCGTGATATCTACAATTCTACAATCTTTACAGATATTGTGAAGAGAAATGGAATACGGAAAATAGATCAGCTGGAAAGGGTTGTGAAATACACCTTTGATAATGTCGGCCAGACGTTTTCAGCGAATACACTGTCAAAGTATATGAAAAGCCAGGGCAGAAAACTGGATATTGAAACTGTGTACAGCTATCTGGAGAAACTGGAAAAAGCATATATATTACATCGCTGCTCACGATTTGATATTAAAGGGAAAGAGTACCTGAAGACACAGGAAAAATTCTATCTGGCGGATCCGGGGATGCGACATGCTGTGCTGGGATATGACCCGAACAGTGTATCAGCATTGATGGAGAATATAATTTATCTTGAACTTCGTGCAAGAGGATACGAGGTTGGAGTTGGAAAGCTGGACACTGCTGAGGTTGATTTTGTAGCATCTAAGCCAGAGGGTAAGATTTATATACAGGTGACGTATGAAATTAACAGCAAAGAGACAGAGCGACGGGAATATGAAAGACTATTAAAGATCCGGGATAATTATCCGAAGTATGTGATTCGTATGGATGATTTCGCCGGCGGCAATTATGAAGGAATTCAAACCATGAATATTACAGATTTCTTGTTGCGTGATTGCTAGCCCTGGCGATTCTATTCAAGGGCATTGGTGCCTGTCACCATTATGTTTTCAGATTCGAGTTCGAAAAGGTTAATAATTAAATGAAGAGAACATTACATTCAAAACCGTAATACTGCCGGATGATTGAAATACGAATCTAAAACGGTTGTAAATCGGTATTGCGTGCGGTAAAATGAGGAAGAAAGAGAGGGATGTGCCTAAAAAAGGAGACAGAATTACATGACCTTAGAGGAGATCAAACAAAAGCGAAAAGAATATGGATATTCGTATAAACAGATGGCAGAGCTGTCCGGGGTTCCGCTCGGGACGGTTCAGAAGATCCTGAGCGGGCAGACAAAGTCGCCGCGGTTTGAGACACTGTCCGCGCTGGGGAAGGTGTTTGATCAGGCAGACCCGATGCCGATGACGCCGGGCAGAGGTCCCTATCCAAATGCCGTGCGGGAGAAGGAAGCACAGTACGGACATGCGTCCGGTGCGTGGGAGTGGACCGGACAGGGCAGCTATACGGTCGAGGATTATGAAAGGATCCCGGATGAGAAACGCGTGGAGTTAATTGACGGCGTGATCTATGACATGGCTGCACCGACAGTTGCACACCAGATCATAGCAGGCATGATTTATGCAGAGCTTTTGAGCTGTGCGACGGTACACGGGATGGCGTGTGAGCCCCTGATCTCTCCGGTCGATGTGCAGCTGGACTGTGACATGTACACAATGGTCCAGCCGGATGTTCTGATCCTGTGTGATCTGAAAAAGCTGCAGAAGGGGCGCGTATACGGCGCACCTGATTTTGTGGTTGAGATTCTGTCCGAATTGACAAAGAAAAAAGATACCGGAATCAAATATCTGAAGTACCGGAACGCAGAAGTCCGGGAATACTGGATCATCTATCCGGACGAACGGAAGATCCTTGTTTACTACTTTGAGAATGATGCGGTCCCGAAGATATTCGGGGAGAATGACAAGGTTCCGATCCAGATCAGCAACGGACTCTGCGAAGTGGATTTTTCAAAGATATTTACGCGGATCGACAGGGTCTTATCCGGGACGGAAGAACATATATAAACATTTACAGCAGGGACGTTTGTCCCTGCTGTATGATTATGATTGGAGCCGGGGGTTGCATTACACAGCCCCGAACAACTCTTAACAATTCGTGTTACACTACTTTAATCTTGACAACTACATTTTTGCTCTTTTTCTTGTATAATAAACTGCCTGCGGCAGTAACCTTGATTTTGAGCTTATAATTCCCCTCCTTTAGACCTTTCTTGACAGTGATTTTCCCTGTTTTCGAATTGACTGAGATTTTTTTGCCATATTTCTTGTTGACTTTCGCGGAACCGACGCTGACCTTTTTGTAGGTCACCATACCCTGGGCGTTGCTGACGGTCATGGCTTTTCTGACGGTAATCTTTACCGCTTTTTTCTTCAGCTTAGAATGCTTCACTTTGACGGTTTTGCCTTTGACCGTCATCGGATTGGCTTTTTTCGTGACGGAAGAAGGCTTATCATTCTGTGGATTAACCGGCGCGGCTTCGTCCTTGTCGATGACCGGATCAACCGGTGCGGTTTCGTCTTTGGCGATGACCGGAGTGATGCTGTTCTGAGCGCCGGGATTGAACGAGACGCTGCTGCAGGCACTGCCGAGGTCTGCCTCGGTCAGCTCCTTTTCGGTCAGATCGCCGGAGGCGTCGGACAGAATATCCATGCTCCTGATTGCGCCTGCGCTGCGGACGACAATGTCTTCGTCCTGCATTGTCATCGAGATATCCCCGTCAACGGTGCCGCTGACCTGCGTGAACGCATTGTTCTGATCCGGATCCATGATCGACAGGGTATAAGTCTTCTCGCCGGCACCGGAGATCTCTATTCCTTTGTCACCGGAGACGCGGCTGACATCTGCGCTGCTGACGGACAAGTTCCAGACTTTACTGCCTGCCTTCGCGATGAACCGGAAATCGCCGTCAATGTTACTGATTTCATAGCTTTCGCTTGGATTGGTTTCGAGATAGAAATCTCGTTCCCCGTCCATGCTGATGTTGCTGATCTCAGAGTATCTCGGCATATCGCCTTTCAATCCGTTGTCTGCTGCGATCAGTTTCTCTCCCTCAGCATTCACCAGTTCAAAGGATCGGTCTGCAGAAACAATGATAACCGCATGCTCCGAACTTGAAGTCCGGGCCCTGGTGGAGGCGTTTTTCAGACTGCGGAGAGGAGACTTACTGTTGATAACCGGATGCGTCAGGTCATCCAGGTCACTGCACTGGAACAACTTGAAATCCACCCATATATCTTCAAGTTTTTCTCCGGAGGCCGATAAATTGCTGTCCTGGAAAGTAAACCACTGATAGTTTTCATCGATAAACATATAATAATACCGGGTCGAAGCGTTGCAGTCATAAATCCTTACGGCATACTCATTGCCCCCTTTATTATCAAAATTGCCAAATTCACATCCGCACACTACAACGGCATGTGCGCTTCCGTTCTCTTTTTTTCTGGAATTATAACCGAATCTCAGGAAGCAGATATTATCATCAATGGAAGAAAGTTCTACGATCTTCCTGAGCAGTGCCTGCAGTTCCATCTCGTTATAATCTCCGTTGTTTTTCTTGACTATGGATGCTGTCGGACTGAATGATACCGGAGCAAACTGGACAAGATGATAGTACTTGATGACATCCTTGTAATCCCCTGTGAGGTTCAGGTCAAAATAAGGCGTGGATCCGAAAAATGGTGATTCCACATGCATCGCATGCAGCATCATTGTAGATGACAGACCCCAGCACACTCCATAGAAGTCAGTTGCCCTTTTGATTCTTTGGTGCGCTTCGGACTCGACCTTCGAAAACTCCTCTTCCGTGACCGCCTGATGCATGTAATACAAGTATTTTGTATTATAGTCACTGAACAATCCACTAGAAGAATAAGTGTTAGATGCCTTGTTATTGTCCCTGTAAAGATTGAATGAGCTGTCCTTCATCCAGACTAATCTTTCAGCGCCGTAAAAATGAGTGGAATCTGTACCAGCCGATGCCGCAATTGTTCTTACTGGATCCCAGCTGGGATCGTCATTATCCGGATAGCAGACGGCACAGTGATGACCGGTTTCGAATACGAGCCAGTCGAAATAAGGCATAGAGCCTTTGATATATAATGTTTTCAGTCCACTGCAGCCATACAAAGCTGTCGGGCGCAGGTACCACAGATCGCCTTGAATTTCAATTTCCTTAATAGTAGTGCTTCCGCTGAAAGCATATCTTCCGATATTAAGAATATTGCTTGTAATAACAACCTTTTTAGCAGATTTGGCTTCTTCAGCCCAGGGCGGGAACAAAGCAGACATATCTGCGCTTTCTGGATCGTCCGGATCAATATTGTATTCATTCGGATCGTAAAAATCCCGCATAAGGGCAGAACCGCCAATCGTACTGATTGTCAATACGTCGTCATCGCTCAGATTCCACACAATCTCGGGAGGCTGGACATACCGTAAGTTAATAATCCTGCCATAGCTGCCCTGTTCGAATGCCTGATCGCACGCCGTCCACGCTTCCGATTTTTCCCTGTACGTACCGGAACCGGTCAGCGCGTCTTCTCCAGCGTCGGTACCGAAGGCGTCCGCCGCGACAAAGGACGGCGGGCCGGCATAGAAGTCTATGATCGGGCCGAGCTGATGAGAGTTGTAGAATGCTTTCGATCCAATTCGTATGTCTGAACCCAGAATATTGATCGACATGCTTCGCTGCACCAGCTCGCGGTTGTAACAGAAATAGGACGGTATTTCAGTGACATCTTCATTCACAATAATATGCATGACATCCGCCCCTGCGCCGGTCAGCGCGCCGTAGTCATGATCGTCACTTCCTCCGAGAACGCCGTCATGGTGCGTTTCGTGGGTGAAGCTGTCATCCTTGTACAGCGTAAAACTTATGATTTTCGTGCCGTACAGGAACCCTCCCCCGATGGTTCTCGGATGCGACGGCGCCGGGAGATTTAAAGCATTCAGCGACTGGCACGACATGAAAGCGAACGGACCGATTTCCACCACAGAGCAGGGAATTGTCACTTCGGACAGATTCAGATCGCAGTATTCAAAGGCGGAGGTGCCGATGTACTTCACCCCGTTGCCGAGATCAATGCTTTTCACGGACTGACAAATGGCGAACGACCGGTTCCCGATTCGTTCAAGCGAATCCGGAAGTTTGATGTTTTCCATGTACATGCAGTTGCGGAATGCGTCATCACCGATCGTAACGACACCTTCGGGGACGATAGCTTCCTTGAGATTCAGGCATCTGTAGAATGCTTTCGACGGAATCGTTTCTACGCGCGGGATGTTTACAGTTGTCAGCTTCGTGCAGCCGGAAAATGCCTCCTCTCCGAGAGACGTCACAGCCTCTGGCAGGACTGCGATTTTCAGCTTCGTGCATCCGCTGAACGCCGATTTACCGATCGCATTGCAGGCCGGGATTTCCACTGACAGCAGGCTCGTGCAGCCGCCGAACGCCGAATCCCCGATGGAATTGAGGCCATCCGGCAGTGTCACTGACGACAATGCGCTGCATCCCGTGAAGGCGTATGCGCTGATTTCGTACGCATTCATATTGCCGTCCGGAAAGAAGAAATTCACGCCAGTCATTGCTGTGCAGTCCCGGAAAGCGCCCGGGCTCATCGTGACAGCAGGGATTCTGACCGTTCTGGCGAGCTTCGAGCACCCGTAGAACGCGCTGCTGCCGATCGATGTCACAAAAGTCAGATCGATCGATTCGATCTTGCTTGACATGAACGCGGAATCCCCCAGCGTATGCGCGTGTTCTGACAATACAATCGCAGGTGCGCCGCAGCCCAGGAAAGCTTCATTGCCGATCATCACATCCGACTGCCCGTCATCGGTTTCCATCGCGATGGATGGAGCATAGCTTTTCCAGAAAGCGCGGTACGGGATATCAACATCCGGGATCGTAATGTCATTGCTGAAAGAAGTGACGGCGAAAGAAAACTGCCCGATGGCTGAAACGTTCTCCGGGAAGGATTCTAAGGCCGTACAGACCATGAAGGCTCCATCCCCGACCGGGATGCGGACTGCGCTGTCTTCGTTGATATCGACATGCTTCATATTCACGCAGTGCAGAAAGGTTCCTTCCCTGATTTCAGATACTTCGAGAATCGCTTCCTCCAGACTTTCGCAGTAGGCAAAGGCAAATCTGCCGATGCGCTCAACGTTTGCCAGCCCATGGGCGAACTGCAGAGCGGTGCAGCAGGCAAATGCATCCTCCTCGATCTCTCCGAAATGCCCGTAGAAATCCACCTCCTGAAGCGCCCATCGGCTTTCACCGTTATAGTATTGTTCGCACAATTCTTCAAATACGTCAGGATACTCGGTAAACGGATATCTCCACCAATCCGTATGGATCCATTCCCAACTTTCGTCGACCGGCAAAGGCTGGTACAGAAGATCCGCTTCAATAACATCCCTGGATTCGATTGTGATGCGCTCGACGTTGGAGCCTTCCAGCAGCAGACGGCCTTCCACGTTGGACGGAATGTTGACATTCGTCACATTCGACCCTGCCAGAAACTTCTCATCGATATGTGTCACTGAAGTCGGAAGAGCAAGCATTCGAATGTTCGGCGCATCCGACAAAAAGCCTGCAGCGATGCCGGTAATCGTAAACGCCCACCCGTCTATCTCGTCGCTATCCCGGATTACCAGTTCTGCAATGTCGTCGCTGAAATCATGCAGCCGGATCAGCGTGGCGTTGTTATCCGCATCGACCTCGTAGTCCGCGTGATCTCCGAGCAACGTTGTCACTTCCGGATTGCCGCCATGTTCGCCTTCCAGATTGCCTTCCGGTTCGCCTTCAGCGGATGATTCGGTCGATGCCGTCACTTCCGGTTCGTCGACAGGTTCGCTTTCCGCGGATGATACGGTCAACGTCGTATCTTCCGACTCGCCGCCAGGTTCGCTTTCCGCGGATGATACGGTCGACGCCGTCACTTCCAGATTGCCGCCGGATTCATCTTCCGCAAAGGCCTGTACGCCGAAAAGGATGGACAGCAATGCCGTCAGAATCGCTGTTATAATGAAATGTCTGAATCTCATAGACCCTCCCAAATTACTGTTTTAGTCAGTTTTAATTATACGTCAGCTGATTTTGGCTGACAACAAAGAAAACACGCCGGGAAGTAGGGAAATAGGGTGCCTGTCACCATAAAAGAGGAGATTAAATAATTGAGCTAACTACCAATGATTTGTGATATAAATTTATGCTATAATAGGATCAAATCCATATGACAGACAGTTGCGCAGGTTACGAACAAGCAGACGCACTGTCGGAAAAGGTGTTTAAGGAGGTCGATTATGAAGAAATTGGCGGTTTTCCTGTTGGCCGGGATCTTGTTGCTGGGGAATGGTGTATGGCCAGAAGCAGTATATGCAGCGGAAGGTGAGGTAGAAATAAACGCAGATAATTTTCCTGATATAGGGTTTCTCAACTATGTCAGTTGGTTTGATATGGATTACAGTGGGTCTTTATCACAAGAAGAAATAGACGCAGTATCAGAAATAGATTTAAATGAGTATGGCTTCAAAAGTCTTAATCTTCAGGGAATTGAGTACTTTAAAAATCTTTCTTATTTAGATTGTTCAGATTGCGGGGTGCAGAAACTGGACGTGAACTCTCTTAAGAAGCTGAAGTATTTGTATTGCGGAGGAAACCAGCTGAGCAGCCTGAATGTGAGTGGATTGTCTGAACTAATTGAATTGCATTGTGATAATAATGATCTTACAAGTCTGGATGTAAGCGGACATACGGAAATGAGGTATTTGTTTTGTTACAATAATAAGAATTTGAAGGAACTGAATATTATATCGTGTGATCACTTGCTTAAAGCATATGAGGAAGGCGGTCAGCCTGACGAGTGGGGTATGAGTTATAAAATCCTCAATCCTTATTATGACCCGGATTACGACCCGGAACAAGATAGGGAGTTATGCTGGTTATGTGTCGATCCGTCGACCAAAATCAAAACACATGATCATTCTCCTGTAGTTATTCCGGGAACAGCAGCAAGCTGCACTGCCACCGGATTGACAGACGGATCGAAATGTTCGATTTGTGGTGAGATTCTGCAAGAGCAGACAGAAATTCCGGCAACCGGGCATAAGTGGGGTGAGTGGAAAGTGACGAAACCGGCGACTGCAGATGCCGAGGGCGAAGAGCAGCGTGTCTGTGAAAATGATTCCAGCCACGTTGAGAAAAGAGCAATCGATAAACTGCCCAAGCCGGATGAGCCGACACCAAAGCCGGATGAGCCGTCACCAAAACCGGACAAACCGGTACCTGAGAAAGATATCTATGGAAATCCGATCGAACCGGTTGACACAAAGGAAGCAGAAATCCTTGCACAGTCAAACGAAAAAGATCTGAAGGGATCCACTTTTAGTCTGTTGCAGGCCAAGGCAAAGAAGGTGACAAAAAATAGTGTTAAGCTTACATGGAAGCGGGTTTCCGGTGCGTCCGATTATACGATTTATGGAAATCGATGTGGAAAAGGCAAAAAGTATCAGAAGATAGCTACTGTTTCAGGAACAAGCTTCACGCAAAAAAAGCTGAAGAAGGGAACGTACTATAAATACATTGTAGTCGCCGTCGGTAATGAAAAAGCACTGGCAGTATCAAAGACGATCCATGCTGCGACGACAGGCGGCAAGGTGGGAAATGCGAAGGCGGTTAAGGTCAGAAAAGCAAAGGTTGCCGTGAAGGCTAAGAAAAAAGCCAGAATTAAAGCTTCTGTGATTCCGAAGTCCTCCAAACTGAAGATCAAAAAGCACCGGCCGATTGCGTTTGAATCTGCGAATCCGAAGATTGCAACCGTTAATAAGAAGGGTGTGATCAAAGGGGTAAGTAAAGGGAAATGTACTGTGTATGCGTATGCCCAGAATGGCCAGATGAAAGCCATTAAGGTTACGGTTAAATAATCAAAGCTGTATGGAAATGAAGATACTGTGCGGATCAAAAACCCAGCTAAAATAAATCAGTAAACTGAACCCAAAAGAAGATAAAGAATGATAAAATGCCTCGACCAGAATGGCCGGGGCATTTATCTTTACAAGATCAGGACAGGATAAATGTCTTTAAGCAGGATGAGAATGACACAATTGCTGAAGAAAATGATGATACGATTCAGCCGGCGGCAGAAGAGATAATCAAGATAGCTGCGAAAGAATCAAGAGATACAGTTTATGAAGATGAAGACATTGAATCGATTGAATGGATCCCGGCGGATGAATCCCGTTTTACAATTATTGAAAACACAATGGGGGAGTGGGTTGATCCGGATGATGGAGATGAAACAGAAAGGTACTATAGCTATTATCCGCCGGAAATAGCGGAAGATGATGAACTGGTTTTTCATTATAAAAATGGTGAGAGCGTTATCTGTCATTATTATTATGATGAGTCGTTACAAAAGTGGGTGGTTGCTGCAGAAGACGGCGAGATCATGCCTGGAACGATCTCTTATTATTCGGGACAGGAAGACGAGCATTGGGGAATCGGCGAACATGAGGTGAGGTATGGATATTATACTGAGTCCTTTTCTATGGAGTTCTCTTATCCTGTAACGATCATTGAGAATCCGATTGAATCAATAGAATATCTGGCGGGAAACGAATCGCCATATGTTGTTAAAGAGAAGCCGAAGACTAAAGCTGTGAAGAAGAGAAAAGCAAATGTCACATGGCAGGCTGCAGCAGGTGCAAGTGGTTATGAGATCCAGTACAGCGCAAAGAAAAACTTTAAGAAAGCAGTAACGATCACTGTAAAAGGCGGAACAAAGAAAAAAGCCACTTTAAAGCTGAAGAAGATCAAACCTAAAAAGAAATGCTTCGTCAGAATCCGTCCGTTTACAATGGTGAAAAACACGAAAGGTCAGCAGGAAAAAGTATATGGTGCATGGACGAAGACGATGAAAATCAAGGTAAAATGAGCGCCCTGAAAGGGCGCCCCCTGCCGTAAAGCGTTAAATTCCCGTTCGGTACCTGCATGACTTCATGCAGGTACCGATATTTCTTGAATCTGACTTTAGTCAGTTGAGCACGAGATGTGTTTGCTTGCAAACATATCCATGCGAAACAAAAAACCACCCGCTTTGCGGGTGTCGAGTAAAGGGTTTAACAAAGAAATCACCTTTCGATACAATAGAGGTGTCCAAGCCACTATTGAGAAAGGAAAGGTGATTTCATGCCGAAGGCTAATAGTTCAGCACATACAAAATGGCTATGCAAGTACCATATAGTCTTCACCCCTAAGTATAGGCGGAAAATAATTTACAATCAATACAAGAAAGATTTAGCGGAGATACTACATGATCTGTGCGCATACAAAGGAGTAGAGATTATAGA
>JNKK01000053.1 GCA_000702845.1 Lachnospiraceae bacterium FE2018 | reverse complement strand
CTTTGCCACTGTCTTCCAGTCATGGTTTGTAGCTTTTGCAATCTCGGATATGTTGTATCCTTGCTCATAATACAGGGCTCTGATATGATGTATCTGATCCATTGCTAACATACTCCTTCCTCCTTATGTCTTTGATTGGTCTCAATAACATAAGGGTATTGGTTAAGTGGTATGTCTGCAATGGATTTTTCACAGCCTGATGGTTCAGGAAGAACCCTCTGCAATTTTCTCCATTTTGGAGATGCAATTTCTTCCATCAGGTTCTGCAATTTTGGGTAATTACATTATGCAATAAATATATTGAGTTTGATGAGATTCTTAGTTCGCCCCTCATCCGTGCCTCGGAGACCGCCCGGCATATTTCTGAAATTACGGAAAAGCCGATGCGAATAGATGAGCGCCTTACCGAACAAAACTTTGGGAAGTATGAATCCACTGCCCGGGATGGCGCTGAGTTTGCCCTTGCAAAGGAACACTTCGCTGACCGGTATGAAGGTGGCGAGTCTATGCTGCATTTGGCACAGCGTATCTACAACCTGCTCGATGAACTAAAAGCGGATCCAGAAGGAAAGACATATTTGCTGGTTGCCCACAACGGGATCGCCAGGGTTGTGGAATCTTATTTCCATTCCATGACAAATAAGGAGTATGCTGCTTTCGGGGTTAAGAACTGTGCGATTGTTGCATATGATTTTTGGGGTTTAAGATAATAGAATAGTATCAAATTGGATACCTGGAACTGCGGCTTCCGGAGATGGGAATACAGTCATGAATGATAAGACGATCCGTTATTATGATATGCATGCCAGAGACTTTATCGCCGGCACGGAAAACGCAGACATGCAGCACTGCAGGGAGCGGTTTCTGCATTATCTGAAGCCTGGGATGAGAATTCTGGATGCCGGCTGCGGCAGCGGTCGGGATGTAATTGCTTTTAAGGAGGCCGGCTATGAAGTGGAGGCCTTTGACGCATCGGCGGAGATCTGTCGTCTTGCATCAGAGAAAACTGGGATCGAAGTAAGGCAGCTGCGTTTTGAAGAACTTGAGGGAGAAGATGCTTATTACGGAATCTGGGCATGCGCGTCACTTCTGCATGTGAAGCCGGAAGACCTTCCGGATGTCTTACAGCGGCTGCACAGGCTTCTGAAGCCGGAAGGCGTATTATACGCATCTTTTAAATACGGAACCGGAGAACGGGAAAAGGACGGCCGGTTTTTTTTTGATCTGACGGAAGATACATGCCGGGATCTGCTCCGGAAAGCCGGATTTTCGATAAAAGAGTTATTTATCACACAGGATGTCCGAAGCGTCAGAAGTCATGAGAAATGGGTGAATGTGATCGCCGGAAAAGACTGAAAAGGAGAAATAAAGATGCGGATATTGATCTTAAACGGAAGTCCAAGACCGAAGGGGCATACGAAGCAGATGATTCAGGCATTCTGTGAAGGCCTGGAAGAGGCCGGTCACGAATGGGATGTATTTGATGTCTGCAAAATGAATATTCACGGTTGTATTTCATGCGAATACTGCCATACGAAGGGGAATGGCGCGTGCGTGCAGAAGGATGACATGCAGAGTATCTACAGTCGACTGATGGAGGCGGAAATGCTGGTTCTCGCTTCTCCAATTTACTATCATGGAATGTCCGGTCAGCTGAAATGCGCGATTGACCGTTTCTATGCCGCAGCCTTCCCGAACAGGCCGCCAAAGCTGAAGAAGGTAGCGATGTTTTTGAGCTCGGGAGATTCGGATATGTATGACGGAGCATTATTCTCTTATCAGGGAGATTTTCTGGATTACTTGAAGCTGGAAGGAATGGGCGTGTTCACAACGAAGGGTTATGATCCGGAGTTGTCGGAGGAGAAACGAGAGGAGCTGCGGGCGTTTGGGGCTTCCCTGAAACAGTGACATCTTTATTTACCGGAGAACGAGGATGCGCAGATGGAAGCCACATACTACCTTTCAGACTTGCGGCGCATGAAGGAGATAAAAAATGGCACGATCGTCAACGAAAGTAAATAAAACAATTTATCAGTTAAGGCGTGAGGAACTGGGGCTGAGCCGTGAGAAGGCCAGTGAACTGCTGGAAGGGATCACGCCGGAGCGGATTGAGCGGATCGAGAGCGGAAAATACACGGCCCATCCGGACGAAATCATCATGATGGCAGAGAAGTACCAGGACCCGCATCTCTGCAATCACTTCTGCGCGCACGAGTGCGAGATCGGCAGGCAGTACGTGCCGGAAGTGAAAGTAAAAGATCTCTCCCAGATCGTACTGGAGATGCTCGCGTCTCTGAACGTACTGAAGAAGCAGCAGGAGCGGCTCATCGAGATCACTGCGGACGGAATTATCGAGAAAGAAGAAGTGGCGGATTTCGTCAAAATCCAGGAAGAACTCGAGAAGATCTCCATCACCGTCGAGACGCTGCAGTTGTGGGCAGAGCAGAAAGTTGCCGCAGGAGAAATTGACCTGGAAGCCTATAATGCGGCAAAGAAGAAATGAACGGGCGGGTTGACAGAATACTTTCGCATTCAAACGAAGATAGTACCAAAGCATCATGGTCGTGAAGATCATGGTGCTTTTTCTCAATAAATGCAAAATACGCCATTCTATCCTGCATTTCCTGTCATGGTGTTCCCCCTGCGGAAACGGTACAATAAATGAAATAAAAAACAATCCGCAGGAGGTGTCGGATTTGACAACAAAAGAAAGAATCATGGCAATCCGGCTTTCTGAAAGCATTCAGCGCCAGCGCAAATACGCGGCGGCAATCGGTGTGATAATGCCTGTAATGCCGGATGTGACCACAGAAAGCGCAGCGGAAAATCCGGCGGAACAAAAAGAAGTAATCAAGACTCGTAAGTAAGTGTAAGGAAACATTAACAGACTAAAAACACGCATGGATGGAGGGAGAGCAAGATGAAAAACAGAGGCAGAACAGTTTTGTTAATCATTATGGCGTTGCTGTTATTTTCACCGTTAGATTTCGTTCCCGACGCGATTCCGGTTGTCGGCTGGAGCGATGATCTGATTTACATCATAACCATTCTTTATCAGATTTTTCAGATGTCCAGACACAAAGACGACGAAGTAATCATAGATGAATGAACCCCGATCGCTGTTGTAAGAACGTATCCTGTTAAGATATATAAATGGCGGAGGAGGAATAGAGATGAGTGACTTTGGAGGAACTGCAGTATCAATTTTTATCACGATCGCAGGTCTGGTAATCGAAGCGATGTTCTTCTACCTGTTTGATATCGAGCCGAAAGAGGTACCGGCACTGCTGCTTGTAGTGATATGGTTTTTCAATTCAGGTGTACTCGCTTATCTGTTCTACCGGTTTTTCGGAGACGGAAGAAACGGAAAAGACGGAAGGAAGTGATCAGACATGACGGCACTGGTATTTATCATCGGCTGCATCCTCTGGTATGGCTATCATGAATTTGACAAACCGAAGGAGCAGAGAGATCCATATCTGATGTTTCTGTTTATTGGAGTACTCGGACTGTTTGCATTCATCTATCTGGTGATCAAGATAAAGACATGGGCTTGATTCAACGGAAGCACAGCGAAACTGGGGCAGCGAAAGCGCAGTGAGACCGGGTCGGTGAAAGCACGGTGAGAGCGGAGCGGTGGCCGGGGAAATGCAATGAGGCATGGGCGGTGGTGAAAGCTGAACAGTGAAGCACTTGGAGAAACATGATGGCAGCCTAAAGAGGCTGCCATCTGCGAATAGATGACAGGAAAGTGGGGGAAATGATCATGAAGAAGATATTTCTGGACCTCGAAATGAATGGGGTGGATCGGCAATATACGGAAGTCCGTGAAGTGTGCACCAGAGAAATCATTGAATTCGGGGCTGTAAAGCTGGATGAAAACAATGTAGAGATCGCGCATTTTCAGAGCTATGTAAAACCCGCTTATAACGAAGAGATCGAGAGTCGGATCACGCGCCTGACAGGTATCACGACAGAGCAGGTTCAGAATGCGGATGATTTTCTAGAAGTATTCCTGCAGTTCCTGTGCTGGTGCGGTGAGGATTACGAAATCTTCAGCTGGAGCGGATCTGATGAGAGCCAGCTGCGCAAAGAATACAGCTTCAAAGCCGGCGAGACACTGCCGGAGATCGAGTATATGTTCGCACACTGGAACGACTTACAGGAACAGTTCGGACATTTGCTTGGATTTTCCAGACCAACAGCACTATCGATCGCAGTCAGAACCGCAGGAATCGAATACCGCGGGAGGATGCACAACGCGTTGGACGACGCAGTCGCCACAGCCGATCTTTACAAAGAAATGTCTGGCAGAGGCACTGCTATACGGAAACTCAAAGAAGATCTCCATGAAGCAAAGAAACCGATCGGCGTCAGCCTGGGAGATCTGTTTATCAACATGCAGATTGCATGAAATTGCACTGAGAACAAGAGGCGGTGGCGAAAGCTGCCGCCTTAGTGATTTTAGGGGATTATACATTTTTTGAGTTTTCTGAAAAGAATCATTGTTGTATAATAAATTTGGGGTTTTGAATAGTAGTGAAGGAGATGGGAAATGCGAGATTATGGATATAATGTTAATAGGCGTACGAATAATAAATGTTTACATTTGTTTGTTGTGACAGTCATCATGATATGTGGAATGCTGATAGGGATTATACATAGTGTACATGCAGAAAAGAATATAGAAAAAACAGAGCAGGTTGTAGGAACCGTATATCAGTTTAAAGAAAAAGAAAACTATGATCTTCCTAATGCAGAAGAGTATTCTTCAACTGAATCTGGTACAAAAACTGGTGGGGAGTTCAGTATTGTAGGTAATATCAGTTCGGTCTCAGAAAAAAATGGATTTCCCACATACTCTGTTAATGGTGGAAATCTGACATTCTCGTATGTTTACGATGATAGTTTATTAAATGCATCAGAAGATGAAGAGCATCTTGTAGATGATAATGGAAAGAAGGTCAGTGGAAAAACTCTGGATTCCGATATCAAGAAGGGTGTATTAATTGTTCAAACTTCTAAGGATGGAAAAATATGGTTTAATATCCCAGAACAAACGTACATCGATGTATTTAAAGACAATCCCGATGGACTTAGGGAATTCTATACAACAACGAACGTCCAGACAGTAAACGGTTGTTATTACAGAATACTTATTGCATATAAGACCGGGATTAGAACACAGAAGGCACAAAAATTTCCGCCCAAACGCGAGAAACACGAGTATAAAAAATATGAGGAGGTGTATTGTTTTTACGCATACGATGAGACAACAATAAATACGTCTGTTCCTGAGGATAACAACAGGTGTAATCTAGGAGAAAAAGCCAGGACCAAAAATGAAGGATATATTGAAAATGAAGATACTACGATGAATAATAAGGATCCTCATTTTGGATGGGATATAGGTCAGTTTTTCATCGGTGGGTATACAGACTATGAAGAAGGAACAGATACTATTCCAATCTTCTTGAAAAATAACGGGGATAAGATAAGTCTATGGTTCGAACTCCAGCAGGATATAGATAAATGTTATGGAAAAAATGAGATTAGGGTGGTTGCAGATCACGAAGCATATGATGCTGAATTAGAAGTTCCGGGTGGAGTAAATGAAACCATAGATTTTGGTCGAGGAGCATTAATCCTCAGAAAAACGAACCCTGATAATCAAGAAGAAGATCCTCAGATATATACCAACTATCTGGAAGCTAGTGCATCAACCGATGCTATCACAAAAGTGGATTTGCTTGAAGAAGGTGATTATGAAGTTGCATTGGATTATGCTTTGAAGTTTGATAAAACGAAAATCTTTGGAAAGTCTATTCTTCCTGAGACTGCAAAGTATAGAGTTTCTTTCAGTTTTAAAGTTAGAAACGGGAACAGTATGGCGTTCCTTTTTGATAAGGAAACTGGGTCTGAATTATCTAGTGGGTCTATAACAGAAAATGGATTCAAAATTAATTTTGCCAACTCTAAATACTTAAGGGTAAACGTGAAACGAGAAATCTTAAAAGATGGGTATGAAGGTCTGACAGAAGATACAAGATTCAATAGTGTAGCAGCGGATGGGGATGAGTTTACTGATGAAGGCGTTTACACATTGACAATTACAAACAGGGATTTTGAAAATGTAGATCCTACTGTAAAGCGGGTATATGTAGGAAGTAATAATATTTTGAAAGCGTATATGGTAAACAATATCCCTATTTCTGAAATCAAGGAAATGATAGCATTAGGAGCAACGATTACTGATAATGGAACTATCATACCACCAGAACCAGATTCAGATTCCACTGTAGACACAAACTCAAAGGAGGCGGCAGAGAAATCCGAATCTAGTGCTGAAGTAGAAGATATAGATGAGGCTGCGGATACACAAAGTGTCGAAGAATCAGTGCCAGATAGTTTAGATCAGAATGAAACGGAAGTAGATTCTAAAAAAACTGAAAATATCACCGAAGAACAAACTGCTCACAAGAATGCGGGTTTACCCATAATACCGATATCTATTGCTGCCGTGACAGCCGTTGTTGGTGGATTTTTCTTAATGAATCGTCGGAAGAAATAAGGAGGATATTTTATTATGAAAAAAGTATTAGCCCTTATTATTTGTATAGCGATGATTCTTTCTAGTTGTTCTTTCTCTTCAGGGACGAATATGCAGGCAACTGAATCAAAAGATTCACATATAGAGTCATCCTTATCAGGGGAGGGATCAATATCAACTGAGACTGAAAGGAAGGAAGAGAACGGCAAAGATTCCAAAGAAACTTCGTTTGCTGTTACCTCAGAAACAATGGAATTAAAAGAGGTGGAGCCCAGTTTCCGGGGGATGGATGATCCGGAATTGTTAAGCTATGTTGAGAACAATGTATATGCCAATCTGGTTCGAACACTGGACAGTGATGAATATTTTGTAGAAAATGTTGAAGCTATCTATATCTCAAAGGAATATGTTGACGAATCAACTTATAATTCTCAAGCCAATGTTTACTTTGGATATACGATTGAAGAACTTTTTCAGCAGTTTCAGGGTGACAGGTATATCTTCACACTTGGGGATGACGGAAAAACAACGGTCGAAAAAATGGAGACCGACTATGATAACTCAACGGAACGAATCATTAAAAATGTTGCAGTTGGGGGAGGTGTCATTCTTCTTTGTGTGACTGTTTCTGTTGTGACTGCAGGTGTTGGCGCTCCGGCAGTTAGCATGATCTTCGCTGCAGCTGCAAAAACAGGTACTACGTTTGCGATTTCATCCGCTGCTTTAGGAGGGGCAGCTGCTACGATTACAACTGGGTATCAAACACATGACCCGGAAGCTGCTTTTAAGGCTGGTTTGATGGCAAGCAGCGAAGGATTCAAATGGGGTGCAATTTCTGGAGCTTTAATGGGCGGCGCTTCTGAAGCAATAGCACTTCATGGGGCAACGCTGAATGGATTAACGATGAATGAGGCAGCCGCTATTCAGAAGGAATCAGGATATCCGCTTGATGTTATCAAGCAGTTTAAGTCAGTGGATGAATACAATGTTTATAAAAATGCCGGGTTAAAGGCGTCGCAGGTCGGTGGAAAATCTGCGTTGATTAGAAATATTGATTTGAATTATAAAACCACCTTTCCTAACGGAGAAACAATGACAAATCTTGAAGCTATGGCGAAAGGCTATGCGCCTAGATACATAGATCCTACAAGTGGAAAGGAACTGGCTTATCAGTTGCACCATATTAATCAAAATCCAAATGGAACATTGGCTATCTTGACAGAGGCTGAACATCAAGGAAACTCGGAGATCCTGAATATATTTGGGAAGGAATCTCAAATAGATCGTCAGGAATTTAATTCCATTAGAAAACAATTCTGGATGGATTTTGCTAAAATGGTGGGGTGATCGCATGAATAATATAATTGATATTCTCAGATCAGTCGACGATTTTTCGGCAGGAAAAGGGGCATCTAAGAAATTGATTGATGCTGCTTCCAATACTCTCGGATTGACTTTTTCCGAAGATTATAAGCAGTATCTTCAACAATTCGGTCTTGCATATGTAAATGGTCATGAATTAACAGGCATAGGTATTATTCCACGTAATGATGTCGTGTCCGTTACGTTAGAAAAAAGGAAATTACCTCATGTAAGTGAAATACCTGATGATTGGTATGTTATTGAAGACACTTATATTGATGGTATCGTTATTTGGCAAGCGACTAATGGGTTTATTTATATGGAATCACCCGGAACAATTAAAAAGATTTGTAGTTCAATGTCAGAGTATATTATGGAGTGTTGATTTAATATCGAGAATGTCCTAGCGAAAGAGGGAGAGATAATTTAGAAAAAAATATGGGAGACTTTGCTATGTCTGATAAAAAATCTCGTCTTGCATCTATTAAAGATAAGGCAGCTAATCGTCTTTCATCGATTGATAAGGATGCAGTAAAGAAAACAACCAAAGAGAAGGTGCTGCAAGCAAGTGACGTTCTAGGCAGTAAAGCAGCCGATATTAAAGAATCTGCTATGTCAATGAAAGAGGATATAACGGAAAAGCTTACAGAACTGGATCGTATGCTGGAAACTTCTGTGACAGAATATAATGATGCCTATACTCTGATGAATGATAAAGGTGTGCAGCTTTTCGGGGAGAGAAACAGGGCAGTTGATACAATTGGATTCGTAGAGAACCTGATCAACAGCATTGCAAACCGGCCGAAGAGTTTTGATGCGGATTTCGAAGAGATCGAAACAAGCAGAGCTACATTTCTGAATTCCTGTGATTTCAGCCAGCGGGAGTTGCAGGCAGCCAGAGAAGCTGCCGGCGGCGCCGGAGCCGGGTTGGCGGCAGGTGCATCAGTTGCATTTATGGCACCGACAGCCGCAATGTGGGTTGCGACAACATTTGGAACTGCGTCAACTGGTACTGCGATTTCTACGCTTTCCGGCGCAGCCGCTTCAAACGCTGCATTAGCCTGGCTGGGTGGCGGTGCATTATCAGCCGGAGGAGGCGGTGTAGCAGCCGGAAATGCGTTGTTGGCAATGGCCGGCCCGATCGGATGGACGATTGCCGGTGCAACTTTGCTGACATCAATTCTTCTTTTTACGACTAAGAAGGCAAAACTGAACAAACAGAAGAATGAAGAAATTGAGGCTGTAAAGAAGAATACCGAAAGAGTAAAAGAGATGGATGCAGAAATCAACCAGATCCTGTCCGAAACGATTTTGATCAGGAATGGTCTGAACAACGCATACATGCAGTGTCTTGGCCTTTTTGGAAAAGATTACACTTCATTTGATGACGACCAGAAAAGAAGCCTTGGTGCGTTAGTAAACAATACGAAAGCGCTGTCGGCATTATTTGAAAAGACGATCAGTTAATCGAGAGGAACCAGATTCATATGGAGTATTTAAAGGAAACAGGCATCGAGGAACTTCTTTCAATCCCGGCTGTTCAGAAGATGAAACAGGCTATGGATGTAATCGAAGAAGTCCAGCGAAATGTATATGCTGTTTTCACCAGTGAAGACAGTCAGCAACTGGATTTGCTCAAGATCGGGAGTGTGTTTCAGATATTTCTGATTGATACACTTGCAGGCGGGAAAAAACCGGAAGATCTTACCAAAGAAGACTGGCTGAATATAGCAGAGAAAGTATCCAGATATGCAGTTTTGGAAGATGGACAGACATACAGTGAATTTGTATTCACCATGTATGCTGATTACATCGATCTATCTGCAGAAACGCTGTGTGCTTCCGCAACAGAGGAACAGATCGGGGCAATTAAAGAAATATCAGCGACCATTCGCAACAATACTGAGAAACTTCGCGCAGAGGAGATTGACGAGTCTGCATATGTGGACGCATGTCTGTGGTTATCTCTGGAAGCAATGATTAAGCTGATTTCGCTGTCGCTTACTTCATTAATCGGTCCGGAGTTCAGCAAACTGGCGCAGGCTGCTTCACAGCTGGCATTTGAATACGGAAGGTATATCTTATATGCTAAAGAACAGGCAATTCTAGAATCCTACCTGCAAAATCAGAAGAAGCTGGATGAACATCTTCGGAATGAGTATGATGCATTCCTGACTGAACTGCAGGAATATGCTGAAAGATTCCAGGGACTGATTGATGCGGCATTTTCTCCGGAACTGCATAATTCACTTCTGCAGTCTGCTGAGCTTGCAAGGCAGGCAGGGGTAGAAGAGGGTGAGATACTGGAATCCATCGATGATATTGATGCGTTCTTCATGGATTAACGAGAAAGATTCAGGGATTCAGAATTGATATTGGGGTAAAAAATGACTTTGAAAAAGGCACTTGAAGTGTTTAAAGAAAAATATCCGGACAAAAAGATAAAGGGCTACTGGATTATTGATGATGAATATGTCATTTGCACTGACTCAAAAACAGCAGCCTTGTTTCGTGAGTCGGCACTATTCGTTGTTCATAATGATGGAACAGTAATCCCGACAAATCCAACAAGACACAATGTAACACAGAAACCTTTCACGAATCTTTAAAATAATGGCTCAGTGCTTTTGAAAAAATATTTGGAGGCAAGAAAATGATTCCCAAATCTGAGGACTTAAAGTGGTTCAATATAGAAGCCATAAACAACCGGAGCAACGGCTGTGGAGAAGAAAGCGATTGGATCTTTGAAAAAGCACTGGAAAGTCATCTTGAGTTCGAATATTTGCAGCTACAGGGTGACCGGATTATTTATATCCACTGCAGCGAAGCGGATATTGAAGGCCTGATGGAAGAACTGGGCAGAACAAGTTATCGATATGAGGAGATCAATAAGTCTATGATTCCTGTCCTTGAAAAAAACCAGGTCATGAAACAAAAAGAGCTGGCTAGGCTAAACGCACATATGAGAGAAACGGAATCTGATCATGGGATTATTTGATATTACAGATGAAAAATTGAGAGCTTTTTACCATCGGGCGTGGCACGAAGCTCACATGGGGTTTGTGGATCCGAGGAAATATCCATATCTGGACAGAGCAATTTTGATCTATGCGCGGGAACATGGGTGTTCTTATGATGAAGCATTAATCTTTGCCAAAACCGGCAGGAAGACAGGTGACCTTCATTGAAATAGCTAACTTTGGCTTCAGTGCTAAGTAGTTATGATATGCTCATTACAGGAGAATTAGATTATTGATTTTATGGACGATTCAGCCAATTGAAGTATATGAACTGATTCAGAAGTCAGGAGTGTATCATTGTATAATTGAAAAATCATTTCTGGCAGACTATCGAGATCAATATGATTGGCTTGTAAATTCAATGAAAACTAAAATCGGGCCTCCACCGTGTGGCGTCTCTTATCCTGCCTGGGCATGGTATATGTGGGAAGGTGTTCGTAAAAAGCCTGATCTTCGAAGAGAGCGATGGAGAAATGGATGGAAAGGTGACCGCTTCGCATGTATGGAGATCGACATTCCCGAAAAAGACGTCGTTCTTTCTGATTTTGATTCATGGAGTATTATCTTGCTTAACGGTCTGTTATCCGATTCTGAAGAAGAGGATGTAAGCTTGGAAAAAGAATACAATAATCTTCTTGAGATGGATCAAAAACAATATAGAGATAACAATTGGGAGCGGGCATTTAACCTGACATATTTCGACAATGGATGGGCACATCGGGGAGATTCTATTCAGGCGACTTTCTGGGAATTACGAAAAGAAGACATTCAGAATGTGAGATTTTTTACGTCTGCCATACCTAAGCCGGAATACCTGAAAGATAGATAAGCCTATGTTTGAGTGGGTTTAACGTGAGGAAGGTACACTATGTCAGATTTATCACAAAAAGATTATCGAGAAAAGGTTTATCAATATGCCAGTGAATACCTGAAACTGTATAAAGCGTCTGAAACCATTGAACGTGAAGTGGATATTGATTTTTATGAAAAGAGCAGATCGCTTGGATTCAAGATGGATGCCGGAGATTCGTTTATAGGCAGATACGCAAAGGAGGCATTCTACCACTCTGAGGTTTTTAAGAATGTAGTAGATTCCATAGATGATATTGTATTTATGGGAACAGCAATATTATCTCGTTGGAGGTATATTACACATTGGACACAGACATCCCTTCTCGAAAAAGAAAACAGGGAGTGGTTTGTTCTTGCATTCGAAAAACTTGCTGAAATCAGCGCGAATGTGGAGAGAAGAATATAGCAGGTGTTTGTGACGAGGGGTGAACAGCTATGAAGGATCAGTACGTTGGAGATATAGGTGACTATGGAAAATACGGTCTGCTGCGCTTTATGGCAGCTCATGGAATAAAGATTGGCGTTAACTGGTATCTGACAGAGAATGATGGTTCTGCTGACGGTAAAATTACGAGCTATTTAAAACAGGATTCGGAGCGGATCTACGATCCGGAACTGTTTGATGCTTTGAAAAAGATAGCCAATCGTTCAGATAAAAATGTCAAAATGATTGAACAGGCTGGTCTTATACCGGAAGCTGATTTTTATAGGGAGTTCCTAAGAAGCTCTACACTGGAACCGGATGCAAGGAAGTGGAATCGCAGACTATGGTTTAATAATTCAACTTTGCTCTTGAAAGGTGCCGACCTAATATTTGCAGATCCAGACAACGGAATCAGTTACAGCAAAACCGCAAGGACGAAAGACAGTGAGAAGTTTATCCTTCCTGAAGAGGTCTGTGAATATTACAACCGTGGACAGAATGTAGTTTTTTATTGTCATAAAGGAAGAAGAAAGCAGGAAGCCTGGGAACAGACCAAGATACAAATCAGAGAATATATCAGAGATGCACAGATTTTGGCGGTTACCTGTCACAGAGGGACGCAGCGTTCGTACATCTTTGTACTGCATCCTGATTGTTATTATAAATATGAGCAGTTATTGGATGATTTTCTGGCTTCAGCTTGGGGAAGAATGTTTACATGGGAGTCTGTCGATGGAAACGCGGCTTCTTCATTTCTGCAATTAAAGAATAAATTCAGAAACGGTAAGCGTATTAAGATAGCAGTCATGACATTCAGACTGCGGGCAGTGTGGGTACATAGTCTGAAAGAGAAGCGCATGATTGTAAAAAGTCTGATTGCAAAGCTGCAGAATAGATATCCTGTTTCAGCGGCAGAAGTGGATGAGCAGGATACGCATCAGATTATCGTGATCGGTGTGGCGGCGATCGTACCACACAAAGCCATGGCAGACAGCCTGATGGATGATATATCTCGCTTCGTAGAAGATAATACGGAGGCGGAGATTATAGAGGAAGAACGGGAGATTCGATGACGAGAAATGTTTCAAACCAGAGATTGTGGTCGCGAACAAGGGATGATCTTGTTCGTGCTGTCGAGCGTCTGGGCTTTCCCGCGGAACTGGGTGAGATAATCGCAAAACATCTGGGCAGTCCCAAAGCAATGGAGCGGATGATATCGTATCTCGATTATGTGAAGCCTAAGAGTGAAGAACTGATCGTGGATGAGATGCTGGCAATCCGCAGTGAGATCGACGCCTGGCGTGAGAAGAAGGCCAGCGAAGAAGCAAACGCCCGGTATAATGAGATGCTTTACTACGAGCTTGCGGAGGATGAAGATGAATGACAGCAGCATCGTAATCAATACGATTATTAAGCATCTGCTTGCGTTGGTTACCTATATTTCTGCAGACGAACGTGCAGAAAAGGTGATGGAAAACCAGAGTGTTATTCGCCAGCCGATTGTCCGGAATGGCCGTCAGGCCACTGTAGGATATGCACCTGATGTCTGGAAGGCCTGGCAATAATAGAGAACCATACAAGGTAATGCGTGATGATTAAATCGATTGTAAAAGATGTATTTTTCCTCGGGCAGAAATCCGAGGCGGCAACAAAACAGGATTATTCCGTTGGTCAGGATCTCATGGATACGCTGCGGGCAAATCAGGATCACTGCGTCGGCATGGCGGCGAACATGATTGGTGTAAAGAAACGGATCATCATTGTTAATATGGGCATCATGAATGTCGTGATGTACAACCCGGTCATAGTGAAGAAAGATACACCGTATGAGACCGAGGAAGGATGTCTGTCTCTGACCGGCGTCCGAAAGACAACGCGGTATCAGAATATCGAGGTCGAATATTACGACAGTAGCTGGAAGAAACACCTGCAGGCCTATTCCGGATGGACAGCACAGATCATCCAGCATGAATGCGATCATCTTGAGGGGATCATCATATGAATACGAACGGAACATTCTGCCGGATGTGCGGAACGAAGTTGCAGATGAGAGAACTGGAGCATGAGGGGATCGTTCCATACTGTCCGTCATGTGAAGAATACAGGTATCCTCAATATAATGTTGCAGTCAGCATGATCGTTGTAAATAAAGCGACAGAAAAAATCCTGCTGATCAAGCAGTATGGAAGACCATTCTATATTCTCGTTGCCGGATATGTTGCAAAAACAGAGGCGCTGGAGGATGCAGTCGCGCGGGAACTGAAGGAAGAGACTGGTATGACGGCTGATCAGATTCAGTTCAACCGGACGAAGTATTTCGAACCATCTGACACATTAATGTGTAATTTTACTGTATTTGTTAAAGATGCCAGTGGAATGGATGCAAATTATGAGATAGATTCCTATGCATGGTTCACACCTGACGAGGCCAGAGAGAATATTAAAAAAGGGAGTCTTGCTTCATTTTTCTTGAATGCGTATCTCGGAGATTAGGAATAACAGGCTTGTCGAATAAATGCCAGGTCCTCAAACATGAAGACTTCCCAATAAAAACTCGTTTTTCATATAATTACAGGTTGTAAAGGAGTATAGAAATGATCCATACCATCAAAGGTGATATCACCAAAATCACAAACGTTCAGGCGATTGTCAACGCAGCAAATAAAACACTCCTCGGCGGCGGAGGCGTTGATGGTGCGATTCATCGTGCCGCCGGCAAAGAGTTGCTGGAAGAATGCAGAACCCTGCATGGCTGTGAGACTGGCGAAGCAAAGATTACGAAAGCATATAAACTGCCGTGCGACTATGTAATCCACACGGTTGGTCCGATTTGGGGCGGCGGAAATCGTAATGAGCCGCAGCTGCTGGCAAACTGCTATCGGAATTCTCTGCAGGTCGCAGTTGATAATGGGATCAGGACGATAGCATTCCCATCTATCTCGACCGGAGTCTATCATTTTCCGGTAGAAGAAGCAGCGCAGATTGCGATAAAGACAGTGAAGCAGTTTCTGGATGATCATCCGGGTCAGATTGATGAGGTGTATTGGGTTCTGTTTGATGATAGAACCCTGCGTGTATATGAAAATGCACTTTCACACATAATGAATTGATAACCGGGAGTTTCTGGAAGAACTGCTGAATGCGATGTATGATGAATTGCCGGCGCCAAAGAAAAAGAAGAAGTGAGTAAGCAATGAAGTTTGGATTTTCATATGTAGGATTGATTTTCCTTGTCATGCTGATGCTGCCAAACATCATATGGACAAAGAATCAGCCGGAAAATTATGAAAAATATGTTGTTAATGAAAATAAGGTGTTGCTGGCCTTCGAGAGAATCGGAGAGGTGCTGGTTTCTTGTGCCGCCCTCATTTTTGCAGATTTCAATTTCAGGTCATGGTCAAACTGGTCATGGTGGCTGGTGGCAGCTTTTGCGCTGATGGTGCTGTATGAGGTTTTCTGGATCAGGTATTTCAGAAGCGAGAAGACCATGAAGGATTTTTACAGCAGCATCCTTGGCATACCGGTTGCAGGAGCAACACTTCCTGTTCTGGCATTCCTGCTATTGGCCATATATGGAAAGAATATTATTCTTGGAGTTGCTGTTCTGATTTTAGGGATTGGACATATTGGGATTCATTTGATGCATAAGAAGGAAATCGAGCAATGACCATTCTACCCATTTTGTCGTATCTTGTATCTATTAATATTGCTTCGTTTATCCTGTTCGGGTTTGATAAATGGAAAGCGGTTCACGACCAGCGGAGGGTCAGAGAAGCGGTATTATTTGGGGTTTCCATCTGTGGCGGCTCAGTTGGCGGCCTGCTGGCGATGTATTTATTTCATCATAAGACGCGGAAACCGGCATTTAAGTACGGAATTCCGGTGATATTGATTCTGCAGGTTGTAATTATTTGGTTTCTGATGAGATGGTTTCCGGAACACTGATGAGAGTGATATAGTGGGAAATAATATGAAAAATGGTGCAAAGAAAGCAATTGTATTTTCAATCATTGTGTTAGCAGTTTTATTCTCAGGATGCAGTGAAAAAATGCAGAATTCTGATTCTTCTGCCAAAAATGAAAACGCCGGAAAAGCAGAGTTGCAGGAGGTAGTTATCACTTCTGACAATTTGCAGGATGGCAGATGGGAAGATCAGATTACGAATACCGAAAAAGGTGATAATGTCTCTCCGCAGCTTTCCTGGGATGCCGTGGATGGTGCAGCGTGTTATGCAATTGTAATGATAGACCCGGACGGAAATAACTGGCTTCACTGGATTGAAACAGACATCAGGGAGACGGATATTAAGGAAGGCTTTACAACAGAAGGAGAAGGTTCCGGTAAATATATCGGTCCCTACCCCCCAGAAGGAACGCACCGGTATGACGTGTATGTATTTGCGCTCAGAGAAAGCAGGGTACCGGAATCCATTCACTTTGATGCCGGAGGGAATGATCCGGATGGAATTCTGCAGGAACTGACCGTTACGGAAGACGGTAGAAATGATAATTGTATCGGATACGGAATGCTGGAAGGTACTTATGAGAGTGTCCGGCAGGAAGATCTTTCGCAGGAAAGCGCTGCTGAAACGCAGTTGAAAGACGAGGAGCAACAGGATATGAAGCTGAAGATCGGAGACACAGAAATCCCGGTAAGCTGGGAGAAGAATGATTCTGTAGATGCGCTGGGGGAATTGATAAAGGAAGGACCGTTAACAATACAGATGTCTATGTATGGAGGTTTCGAGCAGGTCGGTTCAATCGGCCAGGCCATTGCGCGTAATGATCAGCAAACCACGACGGAACCTGGTGACATCGTTCTGTACGCCGGAGATCAGATCGTTGTCTTTTATGGATCTAATTCCTGGGCATACACCCGGCTTGGCCATGTGAATCTCGATGAAGGTGAGATGACAGAACTGCTGGGAAATGGAGACGTTGTAATAACACTTCATGGCTATCAAGTAGCGCCTTCAAAAACGGATGATACTGCCGTCAGCAGAGAGGAGGCGCAAAAGAACATGAAATTTAACCCTGGCGATGAGAAAGGGAAATCAATCGGTTCATAAATTTAAGAATACTCGTGACATCTATTTCGGGATATTCAATAGTTATTTGTTCTACTTGAAGTATGTCGTCTGCAGTCATGTTCTTAAAAGTGCCTGGTAGCGGCAGGGCTTGTTCAATCTTTTCATAATCGTCATCCCCAACGGCTTCGTATACACAGCTGAATAATTGTGTCATGAGCATTTCGGCAAGGAGAAGTTCAGAGGGCAGTCTGCGCCTGCAAAAATCCAGTTCATAATCTCGCAGTTCGTTTTTGGATTCTTTAGCCTGTTGGATCATCTTCTCGATAAACTCCGCTTTTTTGCTCAGAAGATCTCTATAGATCATCGCGTAAAGAAGACCTTCCGCAAATGGTATACGGAACTGGAGATAAGTGTTATTCTCTGAAAAGTCTGGATAATCTTCAGACTTAAAGAACCAGGTCTGGTCCTTGTGGAACCATGATAAATAGACTTCAATGTCATCATAATCCAGATTCAATTCTTCCAGCGCATCGCATTGTTCATCTTCATCCATGTCATAAAATTCTTCAAGATCCATATCCAGATCCATCATAACAGCATCTTCTATTTCATCAATGATTTCCTGCGGGTCGTTCGCATTCTCTTCTTTAACGATCTGTGCATCAGGTGTCCCTTTCGGGGCGAACCAGTCTTTCCGAATCCCGTTATATGCCAGATAAAGATCCCGGTCTCCGTGTTCAGCGTGCCGGATTTCATAGTTTAAGCTCTTCAGAACAACTGTCGCCTCCTGATATCCCTCCAAAAGGCAGATATTATTAATTCCGTAAGTTCCTGCCAGGCGCTCGTTCAGAAAATAGAGTTTATCAAGTTCAAAAAATTCTCCTCGAATAATAATGCCAACAGTATCTTTATCTAATACGGCTTGCAACATAGTCTTCTTCCTCGCTTATACGTTTTGTGATGGACAGCTGTTTCGTGGTTATAGTTCTTGTGCGCGGACTGTCCGGCGGATATAAGCCGGCAGCTTCATTTTCCCGGATGATCTGCTGAACGCGTCGGTTTACAAGCGTATAACCGCCCGTATATCCCATGTCCTTGATTGTCATGTAGATGGTTTTGGCAAAGACAGGACCTTCTTTAAGAATACTCCGTAAAAATGGTTCGTATGGATCTAGTATTGATGAATATGACCTATGATCGAGTTCGCTCAAGGGAAGGTTGTTCTCCGCATAACGCTTCGCGGTTCGCTGATCAATATAGTATTTTTTCGCGATATCTTTGTAGGTCATACCGTCAAGATAATCGCGGCGGATTTGCTCGATGTGAGTTTGTTTATTCATGGAATTCGGACTCCGGAATCGAAATGGTTTCCTTTGTTATTAGTATAAAGGTGGAAACAGAAGAAAGGCAATGACATTAGGTGTGTAAAAAGATATGCCTTCTATGCGCTTCAGAGGTTGGCGTTTGCATAGAAGGCATATCTTAAAGGGACAGAATGCGGCGGCAAAAGCTGCCGCGTTACATGATACCTGAATTTATGTGTCAGATCTCTTATTTAAGCTAGTCGTCTGCCTGGTAACTTGGTACAATAATTATGTATAACTTCATCTCCCAAGTATAGGAGGATTGATATGAAAAAGAGGAACTTGCTTGTAATGTTTGTGGCTATGCTGTTGGCGCTCGCCATGATGCCGATTATATCGTATGCAGGGACAAATGTTGTAGAAGCAAACGGTGGTGAGGTGACCGATGGCCAGAGTTTCGTTGATGCTCTTGGCGGTCAGGCAACTTATACTGAGAGCGATGACATTTTCACCATTACACTGAATGGAGATATAAGTCTGGCAAAAGATTACATCAATATAGAGTCAGGCAAATATATCCTGAACGGAAGCGGAACAATCACACGGGGAGAAGGGTATACAGGTACTCTGATCAAGGTAGGCAGCGGAGCATCGCTCAAGCTCGGTGGATCCGTAGTGATCGACGGAGGTGCAGTCTGGACGAAGAACGGAGAACCATCGACTCCAGCAGAAGGAGCAGAGAATATCGGAACACAAGCAACAGCCTGCCTGGTGTATAACGACGGCAGCTTCGAGCTCACCGGGGATGCAGTGCTGCAGAATAATGACGGAGCATCGGCACTGCAGTCATGGGTCTCGTGTTCGATGAGCGGCGGTATCATCAGGAACAACAGAGCTTCAACAAGAGCGGCTGT
>JNKK01000052.1 GCA_000702845.1 Lachnospiraceae bacterium FE2018 | reverse complement strand
GACCGCCTGTGAGATCTCCACGCTTAAGGTGCACGCTCTTTCCCCTCATCTACCTGCCACATTTACTGGTACTTCCAGCAACTTTTGGACTTCATCGCTCTTTGCCGACTTATCCCTATTTCCCAGCCTTATATGTGGTTCCTGTTCGTCAGGCCAAGGGTTTGCCTACAGCTTCCTTCAGATTCCACCTCGTGGCGGACACCCTTGCTGTTCAGCTATGTACTTCGTCGTTGCCTACGCGTACTCGGGACTTTCACCCGTAAGAGCGCGCCCATGGCGCGCAAACAAAGAAAATAACCGCCCCTGTCTGGACAACTAGGCGGTTACTTTCATGTAACTATTAACTATTTCGTTCGGGCTAACCGTCTATCGGTGACGCCTTTGCTTGTCTATAATATAACATCATCAATTCTTATTTACAAGTCGTATCCTGACGGTATTTTTCGTACAGTCCTTTATTATCCGATCTGGAATCACGCATCAAACCGCGTCAGATCCCACTCGCGTATAATCGAGCAGATCACTTTTGCATAGGAACTTGATGTTGCATATCCGCCTTTTACGAGGATTTTTGCCGCTTTTTTATAGTTTGTGCAGCCTTTCAGTCCCGCATAGCGCAGATTGCCCGCTTCGTTTCTCGCACCTGTAAGATATGCACTGTGATCAGCAATCGAATTTTCTATACTCGGATATTTCCGGAACGCTGCCGTAATGGTTGTCTGTACGCCCGGTGTGTACTCTTCTTTCGTTTTCTTGGTATAGGAAGCTCTGCCGTTCCAGGCTGATCCCGGCCACGTGTTGCCGGACAGATATGTCTTCATTCCAAAGCAGTTATTTGCCATCAGTGCCAGTTCTGAGCGTCCGTACCAGCTCTCCAGAATAAACTGCGCCAGACTAAGCGATGCAAGTACACCTGTCTGTTTCTGATCTTCTGTAAAAAGCGGTCCCATTTTTTCGATAATCTCCGCTTCTGACAGCCCCATCAGCGTCCAGGTCTTCGTTCCCTTACCCTTCTTAGTGGCTTTTTTCGCTTTTGCCCGCGTAACCTTCTTTGTCAGAACGCCGTTGTCATCAAATACATAGAGTGATTTCTTTATGATGTGGTGATCCGTGTATGCGCGGCCATCCGAATCATAAAAGTATTTCTTTCCTTTTTCTTTGCGCCATCCGGTTTTCATCGCGCCTGTCTTTTTATTAAAATAGTACCAGGCGCCTTTGATCTTTTTCTCACCGGTCACCATGACGCCGGTCTTTTTATCATAATAGACGCGGATGATTTTCCCTTTATAGAGAATATCCTGAAACCCTTTCTTCTGTTTTCCGTTCCGGAACAGATATTCTTTTCCTTCGATCGTTATCTGACCGGTGTACAGTTCACCCCCCTGATAGTACAGGGTATGGCCTTTATTCCATCCGTCCTGCGGCACTGCCTGAACGACGCATACAGATGAAAGAATCATCGCCAGTGTCAGGATCAGAAGGATTCCCTTTTTCAACAAATGCTTCATGTTGCTGCTCCTTGTTTCTCTGTTTTAAGCGTAATCTGTAATTAGCATATCATTTACGGGATTGCATGTCAAAATGCGCAGAACGTTTTTCCGGACACCAAAAAAGCACGCATAAGATAAAAGATATCTCAAACGTGCTTTTTAACTGCCGCAGGTCGGGGTCGAACCGACACGGGTATCACTACCCACGGGATTTTAAGTCCCGGGCGTCTGCCAATTCCGCCACTGCGGCTTTCTGACCAAATTATTCTATCTCATTTACGTATCGTTTGCAAGTTCTTTCTCCCGCCCTGACGCGGTGACGCGTAGGGCCGCCGTCCGCGGTAATTGTACACTTCACGGGGATCGTGCTGGATGTTCCCGTTTTTATCCCGCTTCACATCTGTGTGATAAAGCACCACGGAACTCTTCGGCGCCATCCGCAGGCGAAGAATGCCGCCGCCGGCATGCAGGGACCGCCTGCGCGCGGAGAAGCCGCTGCGGTCTGTCTCAAAGACACAGTGCAGTTTTACTTCCGCCTTGGTTCTGGAGACTCCTGCAAGCCAGACCGGAACATCGATCTGTACCTCCTGATCGCGGTTGTTCATCGCGACAATCACGCGGTCGGTCTCATTAAAACGGCTGAACACAAGGATATTCCACTCATGTGCAAGGATCTTTGTCGCACCGGCGCGCAGGACCGGATAATTCCGGTGAACGGAGATAGCTGCTTTATAGAATCGCAGCATCTGCCGGTCTTCTCTGCCCCATGGATAGGTTCTGCGATTATCCGGATCGGTATAACCGCAGACGCCGGCTTCATCTCCGTAATACAGGGTCGGCGCGCCCGGCCAGGTCATCTGAAAAACAACCGCCTCACGCATGACTGCTTTATCGATATCCTGCTCTGCGCTCTCCGGTCCGCACATTTCCACACGTCCGACGCGGTGATTGGTGCGCGTCAGAAAGCGGGAATGATCGTGATTATCCAGTTCGTTCATTGCCGTCAGCAGAGACTGTGTGTGCAGATGCGCCATATTGTACCGCATCGCCTCACAGAAGGAGTAATCATTGCCCAGCAGATCCTCGCGGTAGGCGTCGCTGTGCTTCTCCATGCCTGTCAGGAACCAGGTAATGGGTTCCATAAAGGCATCGTAATTCATGACAGTGTCCCACTGATCGCCCTGCAGCCAGGGAGCCGCATCGCCGTAATGCTCGGCGACAATCAGTGCCTCGGGATTGGCCCGCTTGACTTCCCGCCGGAACCCGCGCCAGAATTCGTGATTGTATTCCGCAGAATGTCCCAGATCCGCGGCAACGTCCAGACGCCAGCCGTCCGCGTTGTACGGCGGAGAGACCCATTTGCGGGCAATCCGGTAGATTTCATTCTTCAGGCGCTGGGAATCCTCATAATTCAGCTTGGGCAGCGTCTTGTGATTCCACCATCCGTCAAAATCATCGTTGTACGGCCACTGATCGGAATAAAATCGGAAATAGTCATGGTAAGGACTTTCGCGCGATACAAATGCACCCGGCTGGAATCCTTCCTTACCCTCATAGATCCGCTCCCGGTCCATCCATTTATTAAATGAGCCGCAGTGATTGAAAACACCATCCAGAATCACTTTAATATTTCTGCGGTGTGCCTCCTCAACCAGCTGAATGAAGAGACGGTTGCCGGCCTCCAGATTGTCCAGTCCTGTCACCCGGCTGATATAACGCGCCGCATGCGTATTATCCTGATCCCACTCGTCCAGGACACCTTCCGATTCCGTAACGATTTTTCCGAAGTGCGGGTCAATGTGATCGTAGTCCTGAATGTCATATTTGTGATTGGAAGGTGAAACAAAAATCGGATTCAGGTAAATTGCTTCGATCCCCAGATCAGCGAGATAATCCATCTTGTCGATGACACCCTGCAGATCGCCGCCGTAGAAATTGCGGACATCCATGCCTGTAATCGGCTGATACCAGTCGTCGACATGATGAACGTGCTGCTCAATATAACTGTATTCATCTGAACAGACATCATTATCCGGATCACCGTTGCAGAAGCGGTCAACAAAAATCTGATACATCACCGCACCGCGCGCCCATTCCGGTGTGTGGAATCCCGGAACCACCGAGAACGCGTGCTCTGTCCGGATATCCCTTGAAAGTCCGAAGCGGTCATAATAGCAGATAACCGTTCCCAGACGCAGTTCAAAATAGTACTGCAGCGGCCGGTGGCCCATTGTGACCCATGTCTCGTAGTAATCAAAACCACTGCGGCTGAATGCGAGTGACATGGAAACGCGCTGTGCCGGCGGCACATAGTCTATGTGACTGTCATCTTCCGGATGCATCACCTGCTCGTCCAGACGGATCAGTGTTACAGCATCCAGATTGCCTCTGGCTGTCCGGATCCGGATCCGGACACGCTCTCCGGCATCCGGTTCCGACGGAGTTACAAACAGCTCCGTCTCATCAGAAAAGATCGCTTCTTTATCCAGAAGCGGACGCATATGCATGATGTAATCGATTCGACGTTCAACACTCATGTTTTATCCTCGTGTATTCAGTTATTTCATCGTTCGCAAACTGCACGTGCGGTTCTCAGAGAAAAAAAAGACGGCCATAAGGCCGTCTTTTTTTAGAGAAGGTATTTCTTCTTATGGGGTGTAGCAAAAACGATGTGATGTATTGGGGGTTTTTACGATATTTATAATACCATCACTTCTGTTAAAACGCTACACAATATTCACAAAATTCACGGTTCATTTTTGTGCATTTCGCACAATTCCGCTTCATTCTGCTTTGCCTCCGCCTCGAATATGGCCTCGAATTCGCTGCGGTTCAGTTTTTCTTTCGCAATCAGCTGTCTTGCAGTTTCTTCCAGTACATAGCGATGCTCTGTGATCAGTTCTTTCGCCTGATCATGACACTGACTGATAATCCGGCAGACTTCATCGTCAATCTTTGCGGCCACCTTCTCACTGAAGTTTTTTGTATGGCCCCAGTCTCTGCCGATAAAGATTTCTTCTGAATCACTGCCGTAATTGACCAGACCGAGTTCTGAAGACATGCCGTACTGCATGACCATGGATCTGGCAATCTGCGTCGCCTGTTTGATATCCTGTGAAGCGCCGGTGGTAATATCGTCAAAAACCATTTCTTCTGCGACTCTTCCGCCCAGGCTTACAGTAATGTGCTGCAGCATTTTGCTGCGGGTATTAAAGATCTCATCCCGCTCCGGCTGAGACATGGTATAGCCTGCCGCGCCGGGACCGGTCGGTATAATGGAAATCGAATAAACCGGATCCATATCCGGGAGCACATGGAAAAGAATTGCATGTCCGGCTTCATGATACGCCGTAATCCGCTTTTCCTTTTCGGAAATGATTTTACTCCGTTTCTCCGTGCCGATTCCCACTTTGACAAACGCGCCCTTGATATCTGCCTGTGTCAGATAGACACGGTTCTGCTTCGCCGCTGAAATCGCAGCCTCATTCAGCAGGTTCTCCAGATCCGCGCCGGTAAAACCGGCCGTGGTCTGCGCGATTGCCGCCAGATCGACATCATCTCCGAGCGGTTTTCCTTTTGCGTGAACTTTCAGAATCTCCTCGCGTCCGCGCACATCCGGTCTTCCGACAGCCACCCTGCGGTCAAAACGTCCCGGTCTTAAGATTGCGGGATCCAGGATATCGACGCGGTTGGTCGCAGCCATTACAATGATGTTTTCATTCGGCCCGAAGCCGTCCATTTCGACAAGCAGCTGGTTCAGCGTCTGCTCACGCTCATCGTGGCCGCCGCCCATACCGCTGCCGCGCCGCCGCGCCACTGCATCAATCTCATCGATAAATATAATGCACGGTGCATGATGTTTCGCATCTTCAAACAGATCGCGGACACGTGAAGCGCCGACGCCGACAAACATCTCTACAAAATCCGAACCGGAAATCGAGAAAAACGGAACGCCTGCCTCGCCTGCCACTGCTTTGGCAAGCAGCGTCTTACCGGTTCCGGGCGGTCCGACAAGCAAAACGCCGGTTGGAATCCGCGCACCCACCTGCACATACTTCTGCGGATCCCTTAAGAATTCTACGATTTCCTGCAGGTCTTCTTTCTCTTCCGCGAGACCTGCCACATCGTCAAACCGCATTTTCTTATCTTCATCTGTAGACATGCGTGCACGGTTTTTGCCGAAATTCATCATTTTGGCATTGGTTCCGCCGGCTCCGCCGCCCTGCCGGTTCATGAAAACAATCACGACAACCGCGAGCAGCATACACATAAGAACCGGAAGGAGCATATTCTCCAGCATTCCCTCCCGGGATATATTTTTTACAATGACATCTGCATTCTGTTCTTCCAGCTGCCGCGCAGCCTCATTGACATCCGTGACGTAAATCCGTCCCTGTGTTCCGTCTTCCAGAACAAATGCGACACTTCCGGTCGGCACCTGCGCATTCTGCGAGATCACCGCAGAACTGATTTTATGTTCTTTCAGATAGGACTGATACTGACTGTTTGACACACTCTCCCCGTTGTCTGTCAGGTTCGGAAGATACAGAAACAGTATAAGCAGCACACCGATGATAAATATGTATGTGCCGATTCCCCTTCTTCTTGCCACCTTATTATCTGACTCCTTTTACTGCGATTATTTTTCTGCAGTCATGACCCCCTGTATTTCAGGAAGACGCACTGCAGCCTGAAGTGTGGAATCGTTCCACTGCCTTCAATGATTCCATTATTCGTCTACTTCTATAAATGAAACTGTGCCGATATATGGAAGATTACGATATTTCTGATCATAGTCAAGACCATAGCCGACTACGAATTCATTTGGGATATTAAATCCCGGATATTTTACCTTTACATCATCGACAAGCCTGCGGTCCGGCTTATCAAGCAGAGAGCAGATTTCAAGGCTCGCCGGTCTGCGCTGTTTCAGCATTTTAATCAGATGGCTGAGCGTTCTTCCGGTATCAATGATATCCTCAACAATCAGTACATCCTTGTTTTCCAGTGTCTCGTCCAGATCTTTGACAATTTTGACAATGCCGCTGGATTCCGTACCGGATCCGTAACTTGAGACATACATAAAATCAAACGTTACCGGAACTGTGATCCGCTTTGCGAGTTCACATGTGAAGAACACGCCGCCTTTCATGACACAGATCAGATGCAGCGACTTGCCTTCATAATCCCGGCTGATCATCTCACCCAGCTCGTTAATACGCTTATCAATCGCTTCTTCTTCCAGAAGAACACTGATTTGTTCTTTTTTCATGGTATGCCGCTCTCCTTTTTTCTTGTGCATTCCTGTCTGCTGCAGATGCTGCTTTTGAGATTAATAAATTACTGCTGTCCGTTCCGGTCAATCCGCCATGCCTTCAGTTTATACGCTCTGCTGTCAGCTGCAGCACGCATTTCGTTCCGCTGTCAACTTTCGCGGATGCACTGATCCGGCCGCCGACGATCCATAATACCTCGGCACCCTGCTGTTCGTCCGGATTTTCATGAACAACCAGCGGGATCTGGTTCCGCTGCTCCCGCGGGATTTTCTGATTAATCATCCATGCTTTGACTGACTGCCGCCTGCCTGCGGCATCCAGAAGAATGTAATCACCAGGACGTCTTGTACGGATGGCAATAGTTCTTTTAATTTTATCACAATTCAGCCATTTCGTATATGTTTTTTCCGGGATTGGAAGGGGTATTATCTCAGTAATTTTACCTTTAAACCGGAATCCTGACAGTTCTGCCCGGATCTCTTTTTCAGGGTTCAGCAGAGAGATCTGTTCCGCCTTCTCTTCTGTTTTCCGCGCAGATTCATTCAGCTTCTTTTTCCTTAAGACCAGACAATGATAGCCGCCCGCCGCGGAAATCCCATGCGGAAGATCCTGCTTCCTTCCAGACGCGCCCGTCAGAAGATCTTCCACCTGCCGCACATGCTGCAGACCAATGTCCCGATGTGTCCCCGCCAGAGATGTCAGTGCATGCATAATCACCGCCCGCTGTACGAATTCCGGTTCCTTCTGCAGATTTCTGCTGATTTGAAGGGTGTTGTCTTCTTCCGAAAGATATTCCGCAATACGGTCCTGCATTTCCTTTTGAATCCACTGATCTGCCAGCTGTATGGTTTCGGCTGCTTCTGCAATATGCCGCACCGCACCCGCATTGATTTCAGATTCCAGAACCGGAAGAATATGATGCCGGATTCTGTTCCGCGCGTAATTGTCTTCCGCGTTGGTTGCGTCGTCTCGCCAGGAAAGCCCCTGCCTTGTCAGCCAGTTCTCAATCTCGGTCCGCCGGACGCCCAGAAGCGGCCGGATCTTAAACCCGTGAACGGGCCGGATGCCGGAGAGGCCCGGGAGCGCCGCGCCGCGCGCCATGTGAAAAAGAACCGTTTCCGCCTGGTCATCCATATGATGCGCCAGCGCGATTTTCGCGGCACCGTGTTCCCTGATGCACGTCTCATAAAGGCGCTCGCGCGCAGCCCTGCCGGCCGCCTCCAGACCGGCAGGATGCTCTGCCGTCGGACACGATGCCGGCGGGCATGATGCTGCCGGGCATGATGCTGCCGCAGTTTCCTGCCGCGCGGGAGCCGGGTACGGTAAATCCGCATCTGCCGCCAGGCGGGCGACATCTTCCCGCACGGAAATCAGCCGGATCCCCAGTTTTGCACAGGTTTCTCTGACAAAAGCTTCATCTTTGTCACTTTCCTGCCCCCGCAGCATGTGATTGAGATGACAGGCCATCAGTGTGCAGGAGAGTTTTCCCTCTCTGCAGAGCTGATCCAGAACTGTCAGCAGACAGATGGAATCTGCCCCGCCGGAACATGCAACACACACACAGTCACTGGGATCGATCATATGATGTTCCAGAATGTATTGATAGATTCGTTGTTTCATCACCTTCCACCGGATATAAAGAGGCTGCCACACCCCACGGCATGGCAGCCACATAATCATTCCGCCTCTTTAAAGATAATCTCATCATCTTTGATCAGACCGAGTTTCTCTTTTGCGGTCTTCTCTTTGTATTCGTCACTCTGCATATACTTCTGCATTTCTTCGATCTCTTCTGTGCGCTGCTCCTCTGCCTCTGTCTCCTGCGTCAGACTTTCAATCTGCTGATTGCCTTTTGCAATCCGTCCGCGCATCTGATAGCTCTGATATACAATTACTGCAAGAAGCAAAAGAACTGCAGCCAGAATACCGATCATTGTTCGTCTATTTGAATGCATGTATCACCACTCACTCTTCCAAATCGGTTCGGTATACAAATTATAAATATCGATAGAGGTTCTGTGCCTCCTCTTTTCTGACAGTCTCTCTGACATCCAATACTTCGACCTGAACAGAGTTCGTTCCAAAGAGAATTTCCAGCCGGTCGCCGACCTTGACGGGCGAAGAAGCCCGGGCCGGTTTTCCGTTCTGTAAAACTCTTCCGGCATCGCATGCTTCATTTGCAACGGTACGCCGCTTGATCAGACGCGACACCTTCAGAAATTTATCAAGACGCATAATTTACTTTACCAGATCCTTCAGAGCCTTGCCTGCTTTGAACTTCGGTGTTCTGGAAGCAGCGATCTCGATGGTCTCGCCTGTCTGCGGGTTTCTTCCCTGACGTGCGGAGCGCTCAGAAACTTCAAATGTTCCGAATCCGACAAGCTGAACCTTTTCGCCTGCTTTCAGTTCTTCGGCAACAACATCAATAAAAGCCTTTACAGCTGCCTCGGCATCTTTCTTGGAAAGTCCTGTCTTCTCAGCGACAGCAGCAGCGAATTCTGTTTTGTTCATGGTAATACCTCCTGAATATCTTTTTAAACACTACAACTAGTTATATACTCCGCACTTTGCTTTGTCAAGGAGAACATAACTTAATATTCTGAATTTTCTGTGTTTAACAAACCTTCTTTACATTAAAGAATACACAGTTATTTCAGCATCTCATCGATGACTGCGCCGATCTGTTCACCCATAGCAGCAGATTTCTGATCAGCATCTTCCAGAGATGTTCCCTTAATTCCATAGTAGAATTTGATCTTCGGCTCGGTGCCGGACGGTCTGACGCATACCCACGCATCATCTTCCAGCTCATAGTACAGCACGTTGGAGGACGGAAGTCCGGTCGCGGTCTTCTCTCCCGTTGCAAGATCCACGCGCTCATCTGCCTTGTAGTCGCGGGTTGCGAGTACTTTATAGCCGCCGATTTCCGCCGGCGGATTCTCACGGAAGGAGGTCATGATTCCCTGAATCTTCTCCAGTCCTTCTTTGCCTGCCAGTCCGATGGACTTGATTGCATCTTTGTAGTATCCCAGACGCTCATAGAGCTCAATCATAACCTCCCAGAGTGTCTTGCCCTGTGATTTATAATATGCAGCCGCTTCGCAAAGTGCCATGACAGCGACGATCGCATCCTTATCGCGCGCATGTGTTCCGATGAGGCAGCCGTAGCTCTCTTCAAATCCGAAGAGATAAGTTCCCTTTCCGCTCTCCTCGAACTGCAGGATCTGCTGTCCGATATACTTGAATCCGGTCAGGACTTCAATAAAATCAACACCGTAATATCTTGCAATCGCACCTGCCATGTTGCTGGAAACGATCGTGGAAATCAGGGCACCGTCGTCCGGAAGTCCCTTGACCGCTTTGCGCTGTCCGATCTCATAATCAGCCAGCAGGCAGCCGGACATATTTCCTGTCAGATCGTGATAGTTGCCTTCTGCATCCTTGACGCGGACACCGAGACGGTCTGCGTCGGGGTCTGTAGCAAGTACAAGGTCCGCGCCGATTTTCTTTGCCAGTTCCAGACCAAGCACAAATGCATCCTCGGATTCCGGATTCGGATACGGGCAGGTCGGGAAATCGCCGTCCGGAAGACGCTGTTCCGGTACCGGATAGACATGCTCAAATCCGAGCTGACGCATGATCTTGCGCGCCGGAATATTTCCTGTGCCGTGAAGCGGTGTGTAAACGATCTTCAGATCCTTCGCCATCTCTTTGATTGCTTCCGGATGAAGCACCTGGCTCTTGAGTGCCTCCATATACGGAACATCGATATCCGCGCCGATTACCTGATAAAGATCTGCGACAACCGCATCATCCTTCTCCATCGTCAGGACATCTGCCCACTCAGTGACAGCCTGAACCTCTGCCATGATACCTGTATCATGCGGCGGCGTAATCTGCGCGCCGTCCTCCCAGTATACCTTGTAACCGTTGTAGTCAGCCGGATTATGGCTCGCAGTAATATTAATACCTGCAATACAGTTCAGATAACGGACTGCAAAGGAGAGTTCCGGCGTCGGCCGCAGAGACTCAAACACATATGCTTTGATGCCGTTGGCTGCAAGGCAGAGTGCCGCACAGTCAGCAAATTCCGTATTCATATGACGGGAATCAAATGCAATTGCCACGCCGCGGTCCTGCGCATTCTGCTTTTTAATGTAGTTTGCAAGACCCTGCGTCGCCTTACGCACGACATAAATATTCATGCGATTCGTGCCCGCACCGATGATGCCGCGCAGTCCGGCCGTGCCGAACTCCAGATCCATGTAAAACCGCTCCTCAATCTCCTTCGGATCATCTGCAATCGCGCGAAGTTCTTCCTTGGTCGCCTCGTCAAAATACGGATCGCTCAGCCATGTTTGATACGTTTCCTGATAGCCCATTTGATACCTCCCATTATAATTAAAATACCTTCATTACAGTTTGCTCTTCCTTCAACACCCTCGCGGACCTTCGCAGCGGGGAACAGATAATTGTCTCCCCTGCGAATTCCACCTTCGCGGCGGGCGGACAAATGATTGTCTGTCCTGCGAATTCCACCTGAGCAGGCAGACAATCATTTGTCCGCCCGCCTCATAAACCCTTAGTAAGCCTTCCCCCAGTAAACCATCTTCTTCGCCGGTTTTCCGCAGCAGATGCAGGTGTCTGCCAGATGAACCTGCTCGCCCGGAATACAGCGGCTTGTCACAGAGAGATCATCCTTAATCTTGTTCTCGCATGCTTCTTCGCCGCACCACATTGCACGGATAAAGCCCGGCTTCGTATCTGCGATCTCTGAGAATTCCTCGTAAGTTACTGCGTCATAGGTATGTGCCTCGCGATGCGCCAGTGCCTTCTCAAAGAGATCTTTCTGGATGGTCTCCAGCAGTTCTGCCGTGACTGCAGCGAGATTTTCGATCGGAACAATCTGTTTCTCACGGGTATCTCTGCGCACCAGTACCGCCTGTCCTGCCGCGACGTCCTTCGGACCGAGCTCGACGCGCACCGGAATTCCGCGCATCTCCTGCTCGGAGAACTTCCAGCCCGGACTCTTGTCGCTGTCATCCAGTGCCGTGCGGATTCCCGCAGCTTCCAGCGCCGCCTTCACCTCGACCGCCTTATCCATAACGCCCTCTGCGCTCTGGCGGATCGGGATCACCATTGCCTGGGTCGGCGCGATGCGCGGCGGAAGAACAAGTCCGCTGTTATCGCCGTGTACCATAATCAGCGCGCCGATCACGCGGGTCGTCATTCCCCAGGATGTCTGATGTACGTACTGCAGCTGATTGTTCTTATCCGTGTACTGTACGCCGAATGCTTTCGCGAATCCGTCGCCGAAGTTATGACTGGTGCCGGACTGAAGTGCCTTGCCGTCGTGCATAAGCGCTTCTACTGTGTATGTAGACGCCGCACCGGCAAATTTTTCCTTGTCTGTCTTGCGCCCCTTGATGACCGGAATTGCAAGTACATCCTCCAGGAAGGATGCGTAGACATTCAGCATCTGAATCGTGCGCTCCTCTGCCTCTTCCTCTGTCGCGTGGGCGGTGTGTCCCTCCTGCCACAGGAACTCGCGTGAACGCAGGAACGGACGGGTTGTCTTTTCCCAGCGCACAACGGAACACCACTGATTGTACAGACGCGGAAGATCCCTGTGAGACTGAATATCTTTTGCATAGAAATCACAGAACAGTGTCTCGGAAGTCGGCCGCACGCACATGCGTTCCTGCAGTTCATCCAGACCGCCGTGTGTCACCCATGCGACTTCCGGAGCAAATCCTTCTACGTGATCCTTCTCCTTCTGCAGAAGACTTTCCGGAATAAACATTGGCATATACACGTTCTGAACACCGGTCTCCTTGAACCTGCGGTCCAGTTCCGCCTGAATGTTTTCCCAGAGTGCATATCCGGCCGGCTTGATCGCCATACAGCCCTTGACACTCGTATATCCGATCAGATCCGCTTTAATGCATACATCTGTGTACCATCTGGCGAAATCTTCTTCCATTGATGTAATCGCTTCAACAAGTTTTTTTTCTTTTGCCATGGTTTTCCTCTCGCTTTACAATGCGTAAGATCTTGTTATTTGGAAATGATCTGCAGGCGCAGAGACACTTCCCTGCATTGTAACTCTACAAAAGATTCTAGGGAAAAACGGCGATGTTGTCAACTTGAACAAGCGGAAAAAATGACGTATCATAAAGATATGAAGATTAAATTGCCTGCAAAAGTAAAAATCATACTCGACACCCTGCATCAGGCAGGCTACGAAGCCTATGCGGTCGGCGGTTGTGTGCGCGATACGATTCTGATGCGCACCCCGGACGACTGGGATATTACCACTTCCGCACGTCCTGAAGAGATCAAACGTGTGTTTGCACGTACCATTGACACCGGGATTGAACACGGAACGGTAACGGTTCTGATCGCGCATACGCCCTATGAGGTTACAACCTACCGCGTTGATGGTGTCTATACAGATCACCGGCGCCCCGATTCTGTCTCTTTCTCAGCCAGTCTGGGCGAAGATCTTGCGCGCCGCGATTTCACCATCAATGCCATGGCGTACAACGAAGAGGACGGTCTGGTAGACCGGTTCGGCGGTATGCAGGACCTTCAGCGCAAAATTGTCCGCTGCGTCGGCGCGCCTGCGGAGCGGTTCGGCGAAGATGCGCTCCGGATCCTCCGGGCAGTTCGTTTTTCCGCCCAGCTGGGTTTTTCCATTGATCCGGCAACCCGCACCGGAATAGAGCAGCTTGCGCCGACGCTCGCAAATATCAGTGCAGAGCGGATCTGCACGGAACTTGTCAAGCTGATCACTTCCAAACATCCCGATTATCTGTATACCGCATGGGAACTGGGCGTCACAAAAATCATCCTGCCTGAATTCGACCGGATGATGGAGACGCCGCAGAACACGCCCTATCACTATCTTAACGTAGGAGAACATACGCTGACTGCCATGTGCGCCATCCCGGAGGACAGGATTCTCCGGCTCACGATGCTGCTGCACGACATGGGCAAACCGGCCTGTCGCACCACGGATTCCTGGGGTGTCGATCACTTTAAGGGACACGGACCGGAAGGCGTTATCATCGCAGATAAAATCATGCACCGGCTCCGCATGGACAATGACACCATCCATAAAGTAAAGACGCTGATCAAATATCACGACTGGCGCATGCATCCCGAACAGAAAGAGGTCCGGCATGCCGCCGCAAGAGTCGGCGCTGAACTGTTCCCTTATCTGATGCAGGTGCAGTATGCCGACGCGCTGGCGCAGAGCGATTACATCAAGGAGCAGACCCTGCAGCGCATTCTTGACGTCTGGGAGGTCTTCAAGACGATCATGGACGAAAAACAATGCGTCACGGTTAAAGATCTCGCCGTCAACGGAGGGGATCTCATCCGCCTCGGCTTTTCGCAGGGTCCGACCATCGGTGCCATACTGCAGGAACTGCTGGAAATCGTCCTCGACGATCCGCAGAAAAATGAACGTGAATGGCTGCTGGAGTATGCAGCGGCAAATAAATCTGAGTCAGAATAAGAAGAAAACGGGGCGAAAGCCCCGTTTTCTTCTTATTCAAACTCAAACAGATCTGCATGTCTTTCCTGAAAAATCCCGTACAACGCGTTCAGCGTAATCTGGTCTTTCAGCGGTTCGAATTTCCGGTCCCCGAGAACATGCATGAAAACAAGCTCGCCTTCTTCTTCGTTCCTGAGCAGCAGCACGGCATATTCCTGTCCCTTGTATTCAATCGAGTCAAAGTATTCACACCCGACTTCCTTTCCGTTTTCATCCCGCAGGGTGAACATGGTATCTTCTGTATTCATCTGTGTTTCCTTTTATAATTCCTTTCTTCCGCTTTTGTCCGGGATGCCGCTGATTCCGCGGTATTTGCTGACGGTTCTTCTGGAAATCTCAATTCCATATGATTTCAGCGCTTCCGCAATCGCCTGATCGCTCAGCGGCTTCTTTTTATCCTCGGCACCGACAATTTCCTGAATCCTGCCGATAATATGCTCCCGGGTCGTCGCCTCTCCGGTACTGGCTGCCCGCACTTCCGCCGTCAGAAAATAGTTGAGCGGATAAATCCCCCAGCTGCACTGGAGATACTTACTGCTCAGCGTCCGGCTGATCGTCGACGTATGAAGGTTCAGCTCCTCCGCAAAGTCCGCCAGCTGCATAGGATGTTTATGCCCCGGGCCATAGCGGAAAAAATCCAGCTGTTTTTCAACCAGCAGATGCGCGACGGCGGAAAGCGTGGAAACGCGGTAGCGGATGCTGTCCTGCAGTTCCTGTGTCTGCCGCAGTTTCTCTTTTAAATAAGCTCTTGCCTCACGGTCTTTTGTCGTATCTGCAAGTTCCTGATAGTAGGCATTGATCTGAAATGCCGGATATTGCTGCTCATTTACCAGCACATCAAAATGATCTCCGAATTTAACGACAACGACTTCCGGACTGATGTAGTGAAAATGCTCCCGGTCATTGAATGAATTTCCAGGCTTCGGATTCAGGGAACGTATCAGATTACAGCAGAAGCTGACACGCTCCATGCTTATTTTCATCTTTTTCGCAATGACATGCAAGTGATTTCTTGCAATCGCAGGAAGAAAAGACCGCACAATTTCTTCTGTATCACGCCGCTGATCTGCATCGATTTCCTCCCGCTCGATCTGGAGCATCAGACATTCCTCCAGATTGCGGGCACCGATCCCCGCGGGATCAAGCTTTTGCAGTTCTTTCAGCATATCCAGTATTTCATCTTCCGAAACATTCAGATACGCCGCTGCCTGCTCCGGATCATCTTCAAAATACCCGTCCTGATTCAGCGCGGCAATCAGATAATCCATAATTTTCTGCTGCTTTCCGGTAAACGGCCGGTGAATCAGCTGCGCCTCCAGGTATTCAGAAAGACTTTCCCCCTGATCACGGATATCCATCAGATTGGCCTCCCGGTTATCCGGATCTCCGTCGTCCCGGTAGTAAACACTGTTCTGCCGGTCTGTCGTCTCCAGCCAGTTCAGCTTGCGCTCAAGATCCGCCTGCCGCTCAAAATCTATATCGTCGCCGTGATTTTTTTCTATAATATCGATGGTCGGATTTTCCAGTGCGATCTCATTGACATAGCTCTCCAGCTCCTGCGCGCTCATCTGCAGGATCTGCATCGTCTGAAGCATCTGCTGCGTCAGAATCTGCTTTTGTGCTAATGTCATCTGCATATCCATCTGATCTATCCTCCTTCGCACTATTATACTAAAAATCGTCCTCCTTTTGTTGCTCTAAGTCCGAAATTCTGAGATTCTATCCTGTAAATGTCAAATACCGGCAAAAGCCGGTATTTTAAGAAAAACGCAGCGGCAGTTCCAGATGGTGTTCTTCCAGCAGTTTCTGATCCCGGAGTATTTCTTCCGCGGGACCATCTGCCGCCAGTTTTCCGTCGGAAAGCAGCAGAACGCGGTCACATGTATCCAGAATCATGTCCAGATCATGCGAGGCAATCAGTTTTGTCTGGGACAATTCGCGGATGGTATTGATCACAATGCGCCGGTTACAGGGATCCAGCGCAGACGTCGGCTCATCCATCAGAATGATTTCCGGCTCCATGGCGAGCACCGTCGCAATCGCCGCCATCCGTTTTTCGCCGCCGGAAATCTTATGGTTATGCCGGTGTTTCAGATATTCCATGTTCAGCTTCTGCAGCACAGTATCGACACGCTGCTCGGCCTCCTCCCGCGAAAGCATATAGTTCAGCGGTCCGAACATCATATCTTCATAGACAGTGGGCATAAACATCTGATTGTCTGAATTCTGCAGCACATAACCCGTTTTTTTTCTGATTTCCTTCAGGTTTTCCTTTGAAACCGGAATGCCGTCTGCCAGGATCTCCCCCGACGCGCCGGAAAGCAGACCGAGCAGAAGCTTCATCAGGGTAGATTTCCCCGCGCCGTTTGCGCCGATCAGGCCCACAGCTTCGCCGGCTGCGATCTGGAAAGACAGATCTGTCAGCACCGGCTGTTCTGTTTCATATGCGTAGGAGACATGTTGGAATCGGATCATAGGAGACTCCTTTTTACACAATGTTAAACGAAATAACAGTAAATAAGACATCTATATGAAAAGCGCCCCCAGCATCTGTGCGACGGGGAAGATGCGGATGAGCAGCATCAGTGTCAGGCTTGCCGCAAGATACAGCGCATCGATCAGGCCAAAAGGTTTCCATTTCGCGTAGTGAAAGTGGCCGTGATAGCCGCGCAGCAGCATGCTGCTGTAAAGTTCCTGTGCGCGGTCCATACTGCGCAGAAGCAGCTGTCCGAGAAATGATCCCCAGGCGCTGATGTGAATCCCTTTCTGTCCGGGCGCGCGAAGATGGTAGGCGTCTGTCATGATCGCCAGTTCCTCCGTCATGACACCGACGTAGCGGAAGGTCAGCAGAAGGAGCGTTACAAGCATAGACGGCACATGTAATTTCCGGAGTGCAGCCGCCAGACTGTCGATCGGTGTCGTCGCAATCAGAAGGAAAGACGCCATCAGGCAGAAAATTCCTTTCATCATAAGTGTAAGCATCGAAATCACGCCGCCGGACACCGGAACCGTTCCGATCCACAGCAGCGGCATCCTGTCAAACAGCGGATTGAAGAGTCCGACCGCCATGACAAGCGGCAGTACAATCCGCAGCTTATAGAAACAGATGCGGACCGGTATCCCGCTGATCTGAAACAGAAGTACCGGCCACAAAACCATCGGAAGCAGTCTTCCGAAGTCATATTTAGAAAAAGATACCACGATCAGAATATATGCGGCCGTGCATATGAGCTTGGCGGCCGCATTCAGACCGTGGATCGGAGAATGCTGCGCAGCGAGCGTGTCCATAGCGGACAGCTCGCGCAGCGCCTGATTCATTTTATTCATACGTTTACCTGTCTGCCAATCCTGTAATCTGTGACTATCATAACACAGATCATCACCGGGCGGCAGTAAGTTCTTTTACTGAACTGCCGTCTCACGCTTTCTCTTCCTGAAAAAGCCGCCCAAAATACAGATCAGCACCGCGACTGCAGCGACAATCACGGATCCCACAATGCCGGAAACCGTGGTACCGGCCGCACTCTCGCTGTTTTTAAAAGCATAGTCCGGCAGGAAAGATGTCTTCTCCTGAATACTTCCCGCCGTATCGGCCGCCGCACTTGCAACACCGAAATCTTCTTCATCCAGTCCCATATTCTGCGCGTACCCTGCCTCCTGGTTGCCGAACAGTGCCCACTCCAGGCCATCCGGATTGCTGCTTGCCAGCAGGCTCAGTCCGCCGCCGACCACCAGTGCCACGACAGCAAGCGTCACGACGACTCCCTTCAGCGAACGCTTTCCTGCGTGTTCCTGCGCTGAGAGATTCACATCCCGCAGAAGTTCCGGGCGTGATGCGTAAACATAATTCAGAACAGCTGCCGTAATCAGACCTTCCACCAGTCCGATCGCCAGATGAATCGGCTGCATCAGTGCGCAGAATGCACCAAACGGAAGTTCCGTGATGCCGGAAAGGCTGGTCTCAAGCACAACGGAGAATGCACCCATCTGCAGTGTTATGACACACCCTAAGACCGATGCCAGCGTAATCCCTGTCCTTCTTGACGCTGAATTCGCGGAGAACCGTTTGCTGCGCATCATCGGACGCCAGATCAGATAGTATCCGACAAAACACCCGTAAAACGCCATGTTCCACACATTGGCCCCCAGGGCCATCAGCCCTCCGTCGGCAAAGAACAGACACTGGATTGCCAGGATCACAATCATGGACAAAAATCCGGCATGCGGGCCGAGAAGCGCCGACAGCATCATACCGCCGCACATATGTCCTGATGATCCGGTTCCGGGAATCGTATAATTGATCATCTGTCCCGCAAATACCATAGCCGCCGTTACTGCCATTACGGGCAGTTTCTGCGGATCATCTTCTTTTTTCAGCTGGTGAATTGACACGCCGGCCGCCGTGCCGGATGCCACGTACATAGTTGCTGCCACCGCCGGTGCCAGCAATGCATCTGCCATATGCATAAACTTGTTCCCCCTGTGTTTTCTGTCTGGTCCGGGTCCCCCCAGGTCTTTATTTATCGTAGCAGAGAACGAAAGTGCCGTGAAGCCCCTCGGGGGGTTACGAATTTTGATTCCGCATGATATACTTTTCTGGAAATCCCGCATAATTGGTGCGGGATTAGTACCGCGAAACCAATCACGTCAGGGCGCCACTGCGCTCCCGTGAAATATCCGGAGACAGGAAGATCACCTTTATGAGCAGTCACGAACATGACCATCCGCACACACACAGCCATGAACATGAGCATCCGCATACACATAACCATGATCATGAGCACGATCAGGCGCACCGGCAAAGTTCCGGCGATATGCACAGCCACGCGCACCATCACACACACAGTGATGAAGAAAAGAAAGCGATCCAGAACCGCCTCTCCCGCGCGATCGGCCATCTGAACAAAGTCAAATCCATGGTCGAGAACGATGCCGACTGCAGCGAAGTGCTGATCCAGCTGGCGGCAGTCCGCAACGCAATCAACAACACCGGAAAAGTGGTTCTGAAAAACCACATGAATCACTGCATCGTTCATGCAATTGAAGAAGGTGACACCGAAACCATCGATGCGCTGAATCACGCGATTGACCAGTTTATGAAATAACAGAAATATCAACACAGTTTAAGGGGCTGTCGTATAAGCATCTGGTGTGCTACCCGTCAAGAGGACAGTGAAAAATTAAAAAGTTCCGTACCGCCAGTTGTGCATTG
>JNKK01000051.1 GCA_000702845.1 Lachnospiraceae bacterium FE2018 | reverse complement strand
CCCGCCACTTCTTCTGCCGGACTTGTGAAAAAGGACGCCTTGCTCGCTGACCAGGTCGGTTCGAAGAGAGTCTGGTCATTGTTGCAGGAAAGCGTGGCTGATTTGTTGTCCTGTACCAGGGCCCCCTTGCCTCCGCCTTCCTTTCCGCACCGGATCTTCAGTGTCTTCGGTTCTGCAAATGCCACACCGTGCTGCTCTGTTGCATTCAGTGTGTACATGACATCATCTTCACGGTATCCGTCACCATGATGAGACGGACGGCTGCCGTTGCCTTCGACCACAGCGATCCCGCCCTGGTTACATGTCGGGTTTCCCCCGTTAGCATCGAGCGTCCTGGAAGTCTTCGCAATATAAAAGCCGGACTTTGGATTGTCCGACTTCATCGAATTACTGTCTTTGGAGCAGATACCGAAGCATTCCATGATTATAGGCGGATGGTGTGCTTCTGCACGTAAGGTGCAGGTCACATCCTCCGTCACATCCATCCGGTTGCCTCCCTGATCGTTCATGCAGATACGGCCTGTCTCTCCAGTGCCCTCTTCAGAACATCCGGCAGCTGTTTGCCACGCTCGGAAGCTCTCCGCAGAATACCCAGACACGCCTTCTGACTCAAATAGTATTTTTCCGGCACTCCCGCCTGCAAGATCTGCGACAAGGTAGATGCGTTTTCTTCTCTGGGGCACTCCCCAGTACTGAGCATCAAGAAGCCTCCATGCGATACTGAGATCTTCTGCCATGATGAGTCCTGCACCTGTCCATTTTTCAAATCGAGGTATATCAGCTTCACGGTCTTTGATCCCTGCGACTGCTTTGAGGACACACCAGAAGTCTTCCCCTTTGTTCGAACTGAACGCGCCCGGGACATTCTCCCAGACGATATATCTTGGATATTCTCCATTGGTCTTTTCCCTCATTTCCTTTACGATACGAATCGCTTCATGAAAAAGGCCTGACCTTTCTCCGTCAAGCCCTTGTCTTTTTCCGGCCAAGGACATATCCTGGCACGGCGATCCGAATGTGATGATATCGACCGGAGGAAGCTGCCCTCCGTCAAGGGCAGACACATCTCCGTAGTGTTTCATGAACGGCAGACGCTTTGTCGTGACCCTTATCGGAAAAGGCTCCACCTCCGAAGCCCATACAGGCTCGATGCCGCAGAGCAGTCCTCCAAGCGGAAAGCCTCCGCTTCCGTCAAAGAGGCTGCCGAGAGTCAGTTTCCTATCCATCTTTTCTCTCCACCTCTTTCACGACATCTGCGTACATGACCTTTTTGCCGTCACGCTCACAGAAAACTTCTGCCGGATCACCCCCGCCGTCCACGTATCTGCGCAGAATGACCGAGGCGTATTTTTCGTCAAGTTCCATACACAGGCATATGCGGTTCATCTGCTCACATGCCATCAGAGTGGATCCGCTGCCTCCGAATGTATCGATGACGATGCTGTTCGCCTGCGTGGAGTTCCCTATCGGATAGGAAAGCAGGTCGAGCGGTTTTGAAGTCGGATGGTCGTTGTTCCGTTTCGGTTTATCAAAATTCCAAACCGTTGTCTGCTTCCGGTCGGAGTACCATTTATGGTTCGCACCCTTGAGGTATCCGTACAGGACAGGCTCATGTCTCCACTGGTAATCAGAGTATCCCGGTACCAGGGAATTCTTCACCCAGATACACACACCGGACAGATGAAAGCCTGCATCTAAAAAGGCCTGACGGAATGTCAGACCTTCGGTATCCGCATGGAAGCAGTAAATACTCCCGCCCTTCTGCAGATGTTCTTTCATATTGGTGAATGCATCCAGGAGGAACTGATAGAACTCTGTCCCCTTGATGCTGTCGTTCTGTATCGTCAGCCCTGCCTCGCTTTTGAAGGAAACACCGTATGGGGGATCCGTCAGTATCATGTTTGCCGTCTTTCCGTCCATAAGCGTATCCACATCGTCCTTGCTCGTGGCATCGCCGCACATAAGTCTGTGACGGCCGACCGTCCATACATCGCCCCGTTCAACGAAGGCTGCCTTTTCCAGTGCTGCGGTCAGATCATAGTCATCATCTCTGACCTCATCCTCATCAGATCCGAACAGTTCTGCCAGTTCCGCTTCATCGAATCCGGTGAGCATGGGATCGAAGTCCATTTCCTTCAGTGCTTCGATCTCAACACGCAGGAGTTCCTCATCCCATCCGGCATCCATTGCCATACGGTTGTCAGCGATGATATATGCTTTCTTCTGAGCCTCTGTCAGATGATCCGCAAACACACAAGGGACTTCTTTGATGTGCTCTTCCCTGGCGGCAAGGATCCTGCCGTGTCCGGCGATCACCCCATAGTCCCTGTCGATGATGACCGGATTGACGAATCCGAACTCACGCAGGGATGAGCGGAGTTTGTTTATCTGCTCCGGACTGTGGGTCCTTGCATTGTTTGCATACGGCACGAGCTTCTCGATCGGAACGAGCTGCATATCAGTTGTTGTCTTCATATCTGAGTAACCCCCATTCCGCAAATTTCTCAAAGCCGCCGATATTGCTGATGTACTCCCTCGCTGTCTCCACGATTTCCTGGTAAGGGATCCCTGCGACAGTTTCATCACCGATGGCACAGCACAGTTCCACAGGCTCTCCTGTCTTCTGGGCAAGGATCCAAGCCCAGATGTTCACGCTTACATCCGCTTTCGACAGGTCTTTTCCGTGAAGGCCTCCTCCGGTCACACTGTCAGCCATATCGCTTCCCAGTTTCCTGTTGGTCGCTCCGGAATCAACATCCGGGCCGCCCGTCCAGTCTCCGATCGGGTTCACTTCCGCTGACGGATACATTCCTTCAAGTGTGTATCTGTCCGCATTGCTCTGGCAGATGATAAGTCTTTCTCCGTCAAGTATGTACTTTCCGTCATATGGAAAAGTGTGATACACATTATCAGCCACTGCCGTCAGGATGCACTGCTCGTCTGTCACCGGCATTCCTTTGAAGATCCCGTTGTCTCCGCAGCGGATCTTCCCGGACTGGTTATCTGCCAGGTGTGCGTCCTGTGGCACTTCCGCATAATCGGTCTGCAGATTCCCTGCGATGCGTCTCACGATGCTTTCCGCTTCTTCCGTGGAGATATGAACTGAAGTCTCTGCGATGATATGGCACACGCCGTGACCGATCAGCACCTCGACCGCGATCTTCGGGTCTGTCTGTTTCTCATAGGCAAGGTCGACCATCGCTCCTGCGATACGGTCTGCCACCTTGTCCGGATGAGAAGGATTCACTTTTTCAAACATAGTCGTTCCTTTCTGTTACTCTCTCGAACGCAGCAGTCTCTCCATCAAATCATCCTGTGGATTAGGTCCGGAGAAGTCCGTGCTGCAGTTCTCCTTAACGATCTGGAATATCTCGTTCCAGAGCCTGTTAGCCTGGTTCATGTAGTTGATTCCGATATTCACGAACGGTGACGGGATCGGTTTCTGCGTGGTCGGATGCTTACTGAGGAAGCCCAGCTTGTTCGTGATCTCCTCGCACTGTATCCATCTGGCAGAGCACATGGCATACCGCTCGATCATGTGGGAAGAAACAAGATGAGCACAGCCGACTTCCTTGAGCCAGTTCCATGTCTCCTCATATATCTCCTTCGCCTGCAGCGGATTCCCATCACGCTGGTCTGCTGACAGGAAATCATGAGGCTTCGGCATCTCCACGCCTTCCATGTCCGGTATGTCCAGTACCTGCAGAGGCCGTCCTCCCGGATTTCCGTTTGCCGCTTTCTCTGTTACGGCTTTTTTCTTACGGCCTGCGCCTGGTCTTTTGCCGCCGCGACCGCCTGTGTTGTTCGATTTTGTCGGCAATTCTGACCGCCTCCTTCAATAACCCTTTTGAAATCGCCTTTTGCGCGCACGTCGGGCCGGCACCGTTCCCCGGGACCTTAAGCCACAGAGATTTCTACCTCCCCTCCCCTTTGTTTTTTCCCCATCGGTCACCCCGCTTCGCATGGATGCGGGAGTGACACGACTTGCACAGGGATATGAGATTGTCCGGATCATGTGTCCCACCTTCTGCCAGCGGAATGATGTGGTGGACTTCCTCGACCGGAACAAGAACGCCGTGCTCAAGGCACTGCTCGCAGAAGGGATGCTCCCTTGCGTACCGTGCACGGATCCGTGTCCATGCCCGTCCGTACCTGCGGCGTACAGATCTGTCCCGTCCGTACTTCTCGTAGGTCCTTGCCGCTTCCTTCCTGTGCTTCTCGCAGTACCTTTCCCCTGCTTCCACCAGCTCCGGGCATCCGTCCGCAGCACAGGGATGCTTCGGTTTGTAAGGCATCCGTTCCTCCTTTCCGGACATAAGAAAACCCCGGAAGGGTCTGTTCCCTCCGGGGCTTCGCGCGTCCGTGTTCTCTTTTCACTTCTCTCACCATACACTATATCATAGAGGCCGCATGCATGATAGTGACACGGACTGCCAACTTTAATCCACACGGATGTTTTTCAGTGCCTCGCCGTGGAGACGGTAGATGGAACGCAGGCTCCGGTACATCTCGTCTGCGATGTCCTCCCACTTCTTGAACTCGAGGTAGCGTTTCTCCAGAAGGTATCTCTGCTCCGGATCCTCAACGGCACTGATCTTTGTCATGATCTCCTCCTTCAGATCCACGAGCCTTCTCATCTCATCCTTGATACGGTCTTCCAGGTCTATGATCTTTACGATGATGTCCTCACGCCTGTGCGGATCAGGTGTGCCGGAGTACGGCACTTCGCTGAATGTTGTCGTTGCTTTTGTTGCCAATGCGTTCAGCCTGTCAAGCTGGTCAAGTTTGCTGCCGATGCCGACATCCACCCAGAACGCCTGGCTTAAGTATTCTTTTGCTGTCATCTGGTCACCTCCGGATCGAAATAGATTTCTTCCCTCGGATCGACTCTGATTGACTCTGATTGTCATTTGCTTCTGACCTCTGCCTTCACCGCATCGATCAGTCTTTTCTGTGTCATGTCCTTTGCCTGCAGTGCCTTCAGCACCCTTTCGTCTATCGTTCCTGCAGTCACGATATGGATGACAACGACAGTCTCATCGGTCTGCCCCTGCCGCCACAGCCTGGCGATGGTCTGCTGATACAGTTCCAGTGACCAGGTCAGACCGAACCACACCAGTGTGCTTCCACCGCTCTGAAGATTCAGACCGTGTCCCGCACTTGCCGGATGGATCAGGGCGATGGGCAGTTTCCCTTCGTTCCACCTTCGGATCGCATCGTCCTTTTCAAGACGCTCCCATGAAAGTCCCAGGCTCTCCAGTCTCTCCTCGATGCGGTCACGGTCGTGCTGATACCAGTAGGCGATCAGCAGCGGTTTCCCGTTCGCAGACTCGATGATGTCCTCAAGAGCATCCAGCTTTCTCTCATGCAGGCAGGTCACGTCCTTCTCCTCATCGTAGATCGCACCGTTCGCCATCTGCGACAGCTTCCCCGAAAGCACTCCGGCATTGGCAGCCGTGATCTCCCTGCCCGGAAGCTGCAGTACGAAATCATCAACCATCGACTGGTACTCCTGCGCCTCCGCATCTGACAGGAACACACGGTACTCCGATGACACCAGTTCCGGCATCCGGATATGGTCCTTCGCTTTCATGCTGATCGTGATGTCAGATATCCTGTCGTAGATCTCCCGGTCCGCTCCCGGCAGAAGCCTGTAGGAATACACGACCTGCCCGTTCATCCTGTCCGGCTCGAAGTACTTTGCACGGTATCTTCCGATGAACCGCTCCAGGCGCTCGCCTTTATCGATCAGACGGAACGGTGCCCACAGATCCATCAGACCATTCGAAGACGGCGTTCCGGTCAGTGCGACCATCCTTTTTATCTTCGGCCGCACTTTCAGAAGGCTTCTGAACCTCTTGGCCTGGTGGTTCTTGAACGATGATGCTTCATCAAGGACGCACATGTCGAAGTCCCATCTGTATCCGCTCTTCTCAACGAGCCACTGCACGTTCTCCCTGTTGATGATCACGATATCCGCTCCGGACTCCAGTGCCTCCATCCTCTGCTTCGGGGTGCCGACCGCAACTGCGAAAGTAAGGTCTTTCAGGTGATCCCACTTCCTGAGTTCATCCGGCCAGGAGAACTTCGCCACCCTGATCGGAGCGATGACAAGGACGCGGCGGACATCGAAGCTGTCAAACATGAGATGGTCGATGGCGGTCAGCGTTATCGAGGTCTTGCCAAGTCCACAGTCCAGGAAGACCGCCGACTCCGGTTTCTCCTCGATAAAGCGGGTGGCGTATGTCTGGTATTCATAAGGTTCGTATTTCATCTATGATTCCTCCGATCTTCTCCATGCTGTCCAGGACATACACCTTAAAGCCGAGTTGCCGCAGCATCCTGTGCCTTGACTCCTGCAGAGGCCTCGGCTGTTCACCTGGACGCTTCACTTCCACGAAGCCCATACGTCCGCCCTTAAGAAGGACCATTCGGTCGGGCATTCCGTCATATCCGGGACACGCGATCTTTACCGCCTTGCCACCCATCATTTGAACGGTGCGCACCAGTTTTCTCTCTATCTCCTTTTCCAGCATTTGTCTCATTTCCTTTCTGGGTATGAAGGTCGATGAAGGTCATATCGTAAACTCTTCTTAGAACGGTTTTTGTGAAAAAACTGCCCTAAAGGGGGTTTTATACAGAGACCTTCATAGACCTTCATATCACTGTCTGCTAAAACGGCACATCCGTTGATTCTTCAGTGTTCAGGCGTATTCCTTTCGCCATGACCCCGTACATGGTCTTTTTGCGTTCCACGCCCAGAGAATCGAGTGCGTTATAGAAGTCCGTTGTGCTTCTGACATACTCGCCCGTCCGGCTGCAGTACGCCCGGTAAGCCTGGTAGAGTTCCCCTGACTTCTCCTGGAAGGTATCATCCAGTTCGCAGCACTCATCGATGAAGTGGCCGAGCCAGTCGTTGTCGGAGCGGTAGCTTTCGATGGCATCACGCACCACCTTCGGGAGCGGTATCCGGAAGTCTGCCTCGATGGCTTTCTTTGCCCCCTCGATGATCCATGAGACGATATACGGACCGGCATTCTTTAAAAGGAACTCGCCGTAGTTCTTTTTGTCGCTGCTTCCGGTGATCCTTGCGGTGAACGGTATAACGATGAGTCTCCTCCATATCCCTGCGTCCATCGCGCCGACTCTCGGCAGATGGTTCGTGTACAGGACGAGCGTATGGCTCGGCGTGAACGAGAACGGATCCTTGTACTTCTTCTCCGCGAAGATCTCGTCTGTGGAGCAGAGCTGCTTGACCGTTGATGTATTGAGCCGCATGCCCTCCTCCATCTCGGCGGCAATAAGAAGACGCTTGCCCTTTGCCTCCGCCAGCTCCGGCTTCACGTTCCTTCTGCATCCGACCGTCAGCGTATCGGCGGAGATGTTCCCGCTGTATGTTCCGAGCGCACCCGCGATGGAGTTCCAGAACGTGGACTTACCGTTCGAGCCTTCCCCGTATGAGATGATCATGGCTTCCAGGTTCACCATGCCGATGGCTCCGATGCCTGTGATCTGCTGCACGTAACCGATGAGTTCCTGATCCCCGCGGAACGTGAGGTCGAGGGAATCGAGCCACAGGTCCTTGCCTTCATCGCCCGGAGCATAGGCTGTCATCTTGGTGATAAGGTCGGCTGCGTCATGGTCTTTTCTGCCTGCCAGTCCGAGGTTCAGGTCGTAAGTCCCGTCCGGACAGTTCAGCAGATACGGATCTGCGTCCAGGTCGGACGGCTGTATCTCAAGCATCGGTTTTGCCGCAGCGAGCGCGGATGTCACATACTTCATGTCCCTACGCTTCATGACGAACGATTTGTAAGCCAGTGCCGACATATAGGCGAGATAGGCTTTCATCTGGTCTGCCTCTATCTTCTTTTCGAGTGCCTTGCCGCCCGAACGGATATCCGATTCTGCGACACCTGCTGACATGAGATCCTTCAGGGCACGGTTCAGTTCATCCTTCGCATCCTCAAGCTGAAGGTCCAGGAACTCCTCCATCGCCCCGACCGCCCTCTGCTTCGATTCCACCCAGCACGATCCGTCATAGCGTACATAGTCTGTGGCTGCGGAATACTTCAGTTCCTGCCCGTACTCCCTTGCGAGGATCTTCGCCTGTCCGATGTCGGAGTAGTCATCCGGCTTCAGCGACTGGTTCTGAAACTCATATTCCTCCGGCGGGATGTATCCCTCCTGGCTCTGCACCTTCTTTGCGAACTTGCAGGCGCTGTGCCAGATCTGCGCGAGTTCCTCGTCATCGAGCGGAGGGTCGCACTTTGCCGCCTGCTCCAGGAAGATCTCATGTGCACGGTCTGTCGCACCGTACCTTGTCACGACCTTTCCGGCAAAGCGGGACATGGTGCTGTTCCTCTGCCCCTGGGGTATCGACCTGGTCTGCGGAGTCAGCCACACATCGATGGTCATCTCCCCATCATGCCAGGTGACTTCCTCTGCCGGAGCACCATAGATGAACCTCGCGGCATCGAGCGCGTTCTCATCGAAGAACGGCATCCGGTCGTGGATACGGTGCTTCAGAGCCGCACATTCCTTTGCGTTCCTGATCTGCCCGTGAGGGAAATAGATGTGGAACCTCGGGCGTTCCGACTTTCCCTCTTTCACCTTCATGTTGTTCCTGCTTGGTGCGGTCGCAAAAGCGATGTCATCCAGGCGTTCTGCCAGGACCTCCGGCGTGATCCATTCAGCCGGATCCTCCGAGTGGTCGTTGTCGCAGTCCATGACCTCGCAGTCTGATACCTCGAAATTGTCGATGCTGCGGTAGTTCCCTCTGAACCGTCCCGTCACATGGTCACGTTCCACCGCCGCGGCAAAGTCGGCTTCGTTTTCGATGATGCAAACATTCGGGTACAGGCAGTTCTTCTCGTTGCCCGTACAGTTTGCCGTGTATAGAGTGAATTTCACATTTGCACCTCCTGTATTAATGATCCAAAGGCCTCTACCATCCCTCGGACAGCAGAGAGCCTCCGGAACGAAACCTGTCAGTCTTTTTTATAAAAATATGTTTCATAGCCGTCCGCATTGAGGATCAGCCCCTCTGCCCAGGGCGGCGTCCTTCCCATCTGGCTGCAGACTGCCTCAAGAGATACACCCTCACCCGCCTCGATGACCAGCTCATCGTGTATGTGGGCTGTGATAAAGCAATGCGACAGTGTCCGCATGGCATAGCAGAGCACATCCCGGGACAGGGCCTGGGTGATGTTCTCCACGAACTTGGGGCCGTATGATTCGATCCGCTCCCACTTCTTCCCGGTACCGACTCCCATGTAAGTCACGCTCTCTCCGCCGAACTGATTCTCACCAAGCCGCGGCTTCACATAGGTGAGCTGCCTTCCGGACGGAAGATGTATCAGCAGCATCCCGGATCGGTACTCGAAGGTCAGACCGTGCGTGGCGGTCTTTGTCCTGCACCGCACAGCTGTCTTCACAGCATTGTCGACTGCCCACCAGAATGCAGTGATGGCTCCGTTTGCCGAACGCCAGGTATTCACGAGCGGCTGCAGTTCCTCTTCGGCAAGCCCCATCTCAAGAGCGCCCATTGCTTTCAGGGCACCGACTGAACCGCCGTAACCGAGGGCGAGTTCCGCGACCTTGCCCTTCTGCCGGAGATCTCCGTTGATGCCGTGCTTGACCACCGGAACGCCGAACATCCTGCTTGCAGAAGCACAATAGATGTCATCGCCCCGTTCAAAGGCATCCATTCGCCACTGCTCTCCCGCAAGCCATGCGAGCATCCTTGCCTCGATCGCCGAGAAGTCGGAAACGATGAACTTGTATCCGAACCTCGGCACGAACGCCGTCCGGATCAGTTCGGACAGCACATCCGGCACGGAATCATAGAGCATATCCACGGCATCATAATCTCCGGCTTTGACAAGTTCCCTTGCTTCAGCCAGGTCTTCCATATGGTTCTGCGGAAGATTCTGCAGCTGGATGATGCGGCCCGCCCATCTGCCGGAGCGGTTGGCTCCGTAAAACTGGAACATTCCCCTGGCTCTTCCGTCCCGGCATACAGCAGTCTCCATTGCCTGGTACTTCTTCACTGAAGACTTGGCAGTCATCTGACGCAGCCGGAGCACCTCCTTCATATCGTCAGGCACTTCCTTTATCATCTGCGCGACCTGCTTCTTCCCCAGGCTCTCTGCCTCGATGCCTTTTCCGGACAGCCAGTCCTTCATCTGCATCACGCTGTTCGGGTTCTCAAGGCCTGTCAGATCCTTCAGCCGTGCTGTCAGCACGTTACGGGAACGGGTATCCATCACGATGGCGTTCCTGACGACCTCCATATCAAGCCGGATCCCGCGGTCGTTGATCTCCTGGTCAAGGTGATACTCCGCCCATACATGTTCCGGCACAGGAAACTTATGCAGTTTCTCCTGTATCTGCATCTCGACCTCGACATCCCTGCGGTTGTACTCTTTGAACACGGCCCACTTGTCCGGAGCGTCCTCCGGCAGATTCCTTGTCCTGCCTCCGTTGCTCTTCGTGGGTTTGCACGGCGTACAGAAATACCGGACGAGATCTTTGCCTTCTCTCATCTTCCGGTGCTCCAGTTTCAGAACCTCGCCGACCGCATCCAGGGACAGCGGAAGTCCCATGTATGCCGCCCACACCATCGAACACCGCCAGCCTTCGGGATCAAGGTAGTCCGATACGCTGTCGGCATCGGTACTGTAGGAGCGGAACTTCTCCGGATGGTGCTTCCGCAGCCACGCCGATATACAGATCCTCTCGAACTGGCAGTTATGTGCCCACTTAATGATGCTGTTGTCTGTCAGTGCATCGATCACCTCATCCGGCAGTTCATCTCCGGCTGTGAAGTCGGCCACGATGACCTCGCCGCCGTCTATGCTGTATGCGAACAGCAGTATCCCGAAGTCATCCGACTCGGAGTACTTATAGACCCCGGCTTTTGACAGGTCGGTACTGCTGAATGTTTCGATATCTATCTCAATCCGTTTCATGAAAAATCCTCACTGAAATACGGGCGGCAGGATGGACCCGCCGCCCTTTCTTTTACTTCTGCGATTCTTCGAACTTCTTCTTCAGTTCTTCCTGGCGCAGCTTTCTTGACTGCTCCTCAAGCCAGATTTCGTCTCTGATCTGCCTTGTGATCTTCCGTTCGAGTTCTTCTCTTTCTTCCATTTTTCTCTCGAACTCTTTTCTCCTGTCATCACGGATAGTCGTGTATGCTGCGTAGAAGCCGACCACGTTCCATATGATCAGACAGATGAGTCCTAAAACGATAAGTACTGTATTTGCCATTGTTGTTTTCCTTTCCCGGAGAGCAGGTCATGCCTGCCCTCCGTATCTGTTGTCATTAGTCGAGAAAATCGTCATTGTCATCCAGATCAGCAAAGTCATCCTCTGCCCTGGTTCTGCCTCCGAGAGGCTCGCCGTCCCTGATCTTCTGCAGGTTGTTCAGACCGCAGGCGATGCCCCTGTTGCCGTTGCTGTTGAACGCGTACAGATTGATGGACGCTCTGCCGTAAACCCCGCTGTAGACCTCGGATCTGTCGATGATCGGCTGTCTGTCGGCATCCACGATACCGGGAGCCGTGGTGCTGTTGGCGTTGATGAAGTAGCTGTTCGCATATGCCGGATCGTCCGGTCTTTCGATATCGCCGTCACGCAGCGGTGTCTTGATGGCGGACAGTGCCGGGACGGTTCTGCTGTTGCCCTTCAGCTTCGCCTCGCCTTCCTGGTACGCCGCCTGGATGGCCGCCTTGACCTTCTCCACGGTCTGCGTATCGCTCTTCGGGATGATCAGGCTGACCGAGAACTTCGGTGTGCCGCCGTTGATACTCTTTGCTTCCCACACGTTTGCGTAGGACCATCTGGTGTTGACTCCTGTGATAACCTTCATCGGATTGTTGAACTTAGCCATTTATTGTTCCTCCTTGAAATCGTCTTTTGCTGTATTCATCGCCGGACGCTTGTCGCTCTCCGGCACTAACACTGGTTTACCTGTCGGCTTCATGACGAGTCCGCCAAGAAGCTCATTGAATCTTTTTCTGCCGAGGGTCTGCGTCATCGCCGTGATGCCGAGCAGCTTCTTCTCGTAAGGATCGAAGCCCGCCTTCTGTACAGTCTCTGCGACCGCTTCCTCATCCGTGTACTTCCTGTTCGACCTGCCTTCGACCAGTTTCCAGCCTTTCCATTCCTTGCCGCTGAGTGCCTGTCTCAAGGCGTAGTCTTTGACATCGGAAGCCCAGGATGTGAGTTCGTCTGCCCTTGCCAGGATGTCCTCGATATCCTCGTCCTCCAGGACATCCGGATCTGCGAAGTCGTATTTTGCCAGCTCCATCGCGTAATCGGCTCTCGCCCTGCAGATGTGCTTGACCGGACAGAACTGGCACCAGTCTCCGCAGGCATAATCGCCTTTGCCTTCGAACGCCAGCGTTGCCGCCGGAGCAAGTACCGTATCCGCCCACTCGAGCAGGTCTTCCTTGACGAGCATGCAGGTGCTGATGTTGTCCCTGTTCGGCTGATAGACCGTCATCGAGATGTTCTGTATGTCGTAGATCCCGTCGAACAGTTCCAGGCTTCCGAGTCCGTAACAGCGCATCTGGCTGTTGTCCTCACATTCCACGAGCACCCCTTTACCATTCTTGTAATCGATCACATGGAGTGTCCCGTCTGCGACAACAAGTGCGTCTGCCGTGCCGAACCCGTCTCTGACCCATCTCTCGTAGCTGACCTGCTGTTCGATCAGAACGATGGGGTCTTCGCAGCTTTCCTTTGCTTTCTCATAGACCTCTGCGACATACTGGGCATATCCTTCGGCGTTCGCTTCCATCTCCGGGCTGTAATACTGAAGTCCGGGCACCGGATCCTCCATCGGGATACCGAGCATCTGTTTCAGCCTGTACTCGCACAGGAGATGTGCCTCTGTTCCCTCTGCTGCATACTCGCTCCCGCGGTTCTCATACCTTTCACCGAGCCGGATGCTCGGCGGGCAGTGGATCCACCTGTGGGAGGATGATGCTGACAGAAGTGCATGTCCCCTCATGAGAGCACCTCCGCTTCCTTCAAGAGTGCGGCGTACTCTTTCGGGTCTATCCCGGACAGCTTCTCTGCACCGTGTGCGATGAGCAGTTCCCTGATCTTCGCCGTGTGTCCGGCTCTCGATTTCTCAGCCAGCACCTTCCTGACTTCCGTATAGGAGAGTTCCTTCTCCGGCTCTTCGGTCTTCGGTGCCGGCTCCGCCGCAAGGGCATCCGCGATCCCGATCAGCTGCTCCGCGAGGCTGCGGAGTTCATCGGCCGTCTTCTTCAGATCGTTCTTCTTTGCCATCTGCCTTTCCTCCTTTCCCGGCTTCCTGTGACAAGGCGAGGAGCTTTCTCGCCAGTTTTCTGGTGATGACACTGACCGCCATCAGTAACCCCGCCAGGTCTTCATAACGGGTCTGTCTGTCAGTGCCGCTTCTGTTTTTATCGGACATCTTTCTGCCCTCCTTTCTGAGGCGGCTCTCTTGCCCCTCACCTTCCCTCGGACATCGGGGGAAGCCCGGAACGAAAGAAAAGCAAAAAAAATCTCCACCCGCACAGGTAAAGGTGGAGATCCTTGTGTTTAGATGAAATCTTTCAGATGTTCACGCAGGAAAGCGATGACTTTCTTTTTCCTGTAATTCAGCGTGGTCCTGGCAATGCCCAGTTCCTCTGCGACATCTTTCTCCAGCTCGTCATACTTGAGCATGTCCACGATACGGTCCGCGTCCGGGATACTGACGCTCATCTCCTCGATCAGCGTGTCCAGAACGATCTTCAGGAGCACCGAATCCTCATGGCTGTCGCAGCCCTTCGGTTCATATTCGCTCTCGTCATACATCTGATCAAGGGAAACATCGTTCCCGTTCGGACCCTCGCCGAAACGGTAGAAGTCGCATTCCTCGCAGTTCCTGTTACATCTGAACCCCTTTCCGTCTCGGCATCTCCATCCACGCTGCTGACGCTTCTCTTCGCGCCATACCTCCTGCATGATGGTGTGATAGACAGCCTCGCTGACTTCTTCATAGTGTCCTTCGCAGTAAACGTAGAATTTGCCGTCCTTCTTGTACCCGGCTTTTGGCTTATACATAATGAAACCTCCGTTTGTCTTCCGCCGGGCGGATCAAACAGAGGTCCCTACACGCCGAACAGGCCACTCGTGTGTTCATGGTCGGCTCAAGCTTCTGCTTGATCCGCCACGATCACCCGGTGACCGCTGGCTTTGATTTTCAGTTTCCTTCACGGCACCGGGATACACCCTGGCCAGTCAGTTGCCGTGAAGGCTTTGCACTTTTCACCTGTGCTGGAGCTATTATGCCTCAGATAAAAAATCCTGTAATCGGTATGGAATAGAGGTGAAATGTAGTTCGAATATAGTTGGAGGGCATAAAAAAAGAGCCACCCACAATTAAGTGGATGGCTCAAACATATGATGGATATTCAGTTATTCGCGGTAATCATCAAGAAGTCCATATCGGTCGCGATTCTCATCTTTTGTAAACTCGATCAGATTAACACCATCGTAGTCTATATCCGGAATTTCATTTTCTATAATAATCGTCTGTCTGTCATCTTTATGATCAACGAAGTAATGGAACAGACCTGCCTTCATTGTTTCTGACATGTGTTCATCTCCGGAATGATCTTCTTTTTCGCTGAGAGATAGAATCGGAGAATCCACGACAAGCATATGCGGACTGTAATTGTCGAACCCGTCAAGGCAGTTCTGTAGTGCGATTGCAAGCACCGTATTAAGGAACGCCCGGAATCCCTGACCCTGGCTCTTCTTCAGATGACCGTTTACCACAACATCATAATCGTCCGTATCAAACCTTACTGCGGTGAAGTTCTGATAATTGCATGCCTCCAGGAGAATCTTCAGATTATCATTAAGCGAGGACTGGAACACCTCTTCAAATTTGCCTTTCGCATCGAACTGCGGTGGCTCTGATTCTTCCTTCTCTGTTACCTCAAGTTCCTTTATAAGAACATCTGAGAATCTTTCTATCATCTCCTTGGCCTTGTATTGTCCCAAAGCCATCTTGTACTTTTTAAGATGGTCTTTCAGCTGCCTGATCTGAGGCTGCAGTTCTCCCCGGATCATCTCATCAACAGAGTTCCTCTCCTGGATGGTAGTTTCCTTCTCTGCAATCAAGTCAGTGATTTCTTTCTTTATAGATTCCTGAACGGAGCGCAGATCCTTGATTTGTGATTCTATCTTTTTTACCTCGGCTATTGCGGCATCAACACATGATTCGCTTTTATCCTTTGTCAGTTTCCCATTGCAGAACGGGCATGTGTCTAATGAAGGAATGCTACCGTGCTCTATATCACCCTCGGCAATAAAGGTAAGTCTTTTAATGTCTGCAGCATACTGTGACAGCAGTGATTCATTCCTGTTGAACAGAACCCTGCTCTCTGCAATTTGACCGTCTATTTCATATAATCTCTCTGCAAGCTTTATCCTGCTTTCAGTTGCTTTGTCCAAAGCCCCCTCTGCAGCTCCGATCTCATCGATTATTACATCTATCTTTTCCTGGAGTTCCTCCGGAGTCTCTTTCGGAAGGTCTGCAAGCTCGGACACTTTTGTTTCTGAAAGTTTTGAAATACTCCTGTCAACGAAGTCCTTCACTGCATCTCGTCTGGCTTTTCTTATTTGCGGACTCTCTCCTTCTTTGCCCTGTACATAGTTATTCTTCGTGGCGAGATATAGCAACGCTGTCAGCACTGCTGTGCTGACACCTCTGGTCACTCCCTGACCTGGTGCAAGAATACTCGCCTGGCCCTGCGTACGCGTTTCATCGATCAAAAATGTATGGTAAAAAGTCCGGAGCGTGAGATCCTGCCATTTGTAAGACTTGGTTTGAATAATCTTAGTTCTCTCCTCTATCCCCAAAAGATACAGCCACAAGTCACTAAGACTGCTATTCTTTGTTTTTCCAATTTTATAGGTGCCGCTATCTATTCCCTCAACGCTACTGGATACCTCGACATCATTGGATCCGACATTTCTGCGCATAGTAATATTAATTCCATCGACATCAAGCACCATAGTGATCTGTTCGATTTTCAGTTTAGCATCAAAACGGTGCTCGCTTGCACCGAACATGTAGTCAATGCAATCCAATACGAGGCTTTTGCCTGTATTTGACTGACCATATATGATGTTCAGGCCTGCATCGAGGTTTATAGATGAAACCGTACCATTTTCGGTTTTTATACTGATTCTTTTGATATAGAACATAAGCTACCCTCTTACCGCACTGACTGCATGATTCTGTATAGTTGCCAGGATGCCTTCATCAGTGTTGTCTTTATACTTTTTGATGGCCTCCTTTGCAATCTGCACATATTCTATCGCATAAGTGCTCTTCAGCTTCTTCGCATACTTTTTCCCCTCATCAGAAATCGAGAACAGATACCCTCTGTCTACTGTCACATCAAGCATGCCCTCTATGACCAGTTTCTTTACCGCTTCCTGAACCAGAAGCCTCCTTCCAACAATTTCACTGTATCTGTAATTGTTCTCGCCGTGAAGGTTTTCAAATGGCAGCCCGAAGTCTGAAGCATAGCTTGTTATGAAATCTAAAGCTATAATCCGGTCGACAGAGAATGTTTTCTTCGGTGCTGCTGACAGGAGCATAATGATACGTAGTCCCATCTCAAATGGAGTATTGAACAGCCTTTCATTCATCGTCATCATCCTCCATCCAGCTAAGTCTGTGATCATTTACGAGCATATGGCACACACCTTTTTTCTCTCCTGGTCCTACCCAGTCCAAAGTCCTGTCCTTCAGATTATTTGATAAGGATAACCCGGTCGCATGTTCCATAACTGCGGAGAGCCGTTCCATTCCAGAATCGTAATCCTTATCCCGTGTATCGATAACACCATCGTATACTTCGTCCTTCAGAAGATCGAACCCTTCAGTCTCGTCAAGCCGGATCGTATCACGCAATTCCCGGTGGATCGTTTCAGCTTTGTAGTAATCTTTCCGTTGCCTATCAAAATTCCTCCGGAGCTTCGGTTCAGCATCAAGGTCCTCCGGACGAGCATATATTTCACCAGACACTTCCCCGTATACACGATAGAGTTCCTTCACATAGCCAATTTCATCATCTTCGATATCTTCCGGAGGTGTGAGTGGTTTTGGTTTCGGATACTTTTTACGAATGAGTTCTTTGAATTGTTTAAGATCGGAATCAATAGGCTCCTCTGGAATAGACGGGTCTTTTTTCAGATTGTCTCTTACGACCGCATATAGAAATGCCCGGCCGAGAAAGTCTGGTCGCTCATTATCGTTGTAAAGTTCTATCAGTTCATCTTTTTGCTCTTTCTCTAAATCTGAGTCCAGAATCAGTGATGTAAGTGCCATGTACATCTCTGTCTCCTGCATCTGATTAACTATCGGATCTATGACGTGCTCCCAGAACAGATCCCCGATGTTATTAATAAGATCCTGCCTTCCTGCAGCCCTTTTGATGTTTTCCGGTATATCTGTGGTTTGTTCATACCAGTTCTTGGCGTAAGTTGAGTCTATGACATAAGGATTTCCGACACGATTAACCACACCGTCCAAATCAATGATTGGTTCGAACAGTGCCTTTGCGATTTTCGTCATGTTTGGTTTTGATACACCCTTTTCAAATGCTCTTGCAAAAGATGCGTAATTATAAACCCTCATTAATCGTTCTCTACTCCTTGAATCATACAGTCAGGAGGACATTGACGCCCGTCTCACTAAACAGTTCATACTCCTTATTTGCTATAATGACCGTTCTTCCTGCTCCCGGCAGTTTTCTTACCCTGACAATCAGATATGTACCTTTCGCAATCCCAAGTGCTTCTGTTCCTATCAGAAAACTGCCCTGGTCTGTAATGAAGGAATAGACTCCATTCTGAAGTGTATTAGTAGTTCCGGAGCATCTTCTGTTCATCGATGATATAAAGCCAGAAATATCATCCGGTATTATCAACCCTGTAGGAGCACTCTCTTTTTCTTGATTTCTTAGTCTTGTCAGCAGTTCCTCTGCTTGAAACACATCCATTTCCTTTAGTGTACCAAAGGGATGTGTCTTCTGATTTACAAAAGCAATATTCTTTTTCCCGTTTACCTTTAGCCATTCTATATACGGGAGATTAGCCAGTATTGTCTCCGGCTGATTTCTGCTTGTACCCGATCCATGTAAAGCTTCATCAACGTGGACAACCGGATTCTGTAGCAGCAGATTCCAAATGGTACGCAATTCTCTTAACGGTCGGCTTCTTGTAGCTCCAGAAGCGGTTCTCAAAATCAAGTTATCCTGTTCTTCGTCTATCGACAGGATTGTTATCTCAGCTCCCGGGCGTATACTTGACAGTCTGAGTCCAATTAATTTCTTAATATCAGACAGCACGTCATTAAAAGTCATATCTTACTTCCTTTCATTGCCGGTGGAAACTTCAAGACGCTTGCATCTTCCCCCGCTTCTTCAATTGCAACAACATCGTCCAGCCACTGTCTTAAGAACTGCTCTGATTCCGGATCCTCTCCACTGACTTTCCTAAATGTGACCTTATTCGGGATATTGATCCGCATTGGCTGACGGTTGCTTCTTCCTTCCTCAAGTGAATCCTTAAGCTCTATTCCCGCTGCAAAACGGCGGATATCTGAAACAAAGTCTAATACAATGACTTTCTCTTTACCTTCCGCTATCCGCAGGCCTCTTCCAAGCTGCTGTATGAAAATTCTTCTTGAATGTGTCACCCTCTGGAAAACAAGTATATTTACATCTGGTACATCTATTCCCTCATTAAATATATCAACAGCGCATATGACATTGATCAAGCCTTCTTCAAAATCACTAAGAATCTGATTTCGCCTGTATCGGTTTAAACGCTCCCCATTTGTTCCTTTGCCACCTGAAAATATAGCCTCCGCCTTACAGAAACCGAGCTGGTTAACACGATCACGCATGGTTATTGCATGTTCAATTGTCCCACAGAAAACTATAGCGCGGGGATTGCTCTGTTCTTTCCATGCATCCTGGAGCTGATATACGACCGCATCATCCCACTGGTTTATGAAAAGTGTCCTGTTTATCTGCTTCGGTGTGAATGATCTGCCATTAATATCCCGAAGTGATTCCCAGTTGATATTATCGGTGTACATTCTGTAATCCACGTTTGCCAGGAATCCATTTTTCAGTCCCATGATGGTATCTATGTTCACCCGCGGTTCACCAAAGAAGTCTCTTGGATCCGCCTCATCCGGGCGCCACGGGGTTGCCGTCAGGCCGAGTGCAAATGTACCGCCTGGTTTGCCTGCGCGGAGCTCTTCAAACACGCTGTTATACATCGATGTGCCTACATGATGACATTCATCAACTAACAACATGTCAAAATGAGGCAGTTCTTTCCCGGCATTAAGCCATGCATATACTGAATCTATACAAGCAAAACAGAAGTCGGCCTTCTCTATTTGTTCATAAGTCGGACGCTCCTCGCTGTTCCATATCAGTGTTTTTTCAGAAGGTCTGATGAATGGCCAGAATGCTTTTTCAAGCTGATATACCAGCTCATTCATATGCGCGCAGATTAGAACGTGGATCTTCTTAGAATTACGGATCCTTCGAATGCTTTCAGCAGCCACGAAAGTTTTCCCCATTCCTGTAGCCATTACGACCAGCGCCCTGTTTTCTGTTGGATTAAAATACGCCTTTAGTATTTCTGTAATAGCTTCTTCCTGGTATTCTCTCGGTTCTCTTGTGTTTGTCGGTTCGTCAATCAGCCTTTCTGCTTTATGAATCAGTGTATCGGAATCCCATAATTGAAGCGGTATCCTCTGAGATTGCATGACCCCCATGTAATCACGAGTTTTGGAATCAAAACCACTCGATGCAACGATTACCGGAACGCTGGCATGATAATCATACACTGCTTTGATCGTATCAGTTGCAACATCCATTCCTACAGGCTTGTTCCAGTGTTTCGCCTGGAAAAGCCATCTCTTGCCTGCTTTTGAAGCTGTTATATCCGCTCCATGATCATTAGTCTCGCCGACAAGCCTGATATTACTGAAGCCCTCATGAAGAAGCAGCCGACAAATATTCCGTTCAAATGCCTGCCATGTATCAGACATTATTTCATACTGACTGCCAAACATTATTCCACCATGCTCCTCTGTAAAAACTCCACGGACAGTTTCACTCTTTTCATTGTGATGGTATCTGTATATTTGTTCTGAGTATAACTGACAAGATCCTGGAGATAATCCCTGTACTGACTAATCAGCTTATTCCTGAACACCTCGATATTATCCTTGCCCAGCAGA
>JNKK01000050.1 GCA_000702845.1 Lachnospiraceae bacterium FE2018 | reverse complement strand
TCTATAATCTCTACTCCTTTGTATGCGCACAGATCATGTAGTATCTCCGCTAAATCTTTCTTGTATTGATTGTAAATTATTTTCCGCCTATACTTAGGGGTGAAGACTATATGGTACTTGCATAGCCATTTTGTATGTGCTGAACTATTAGCCTTCGGCATGAAATCACCTTTCCTTTCTCAATAGTGGCTTGGACACCTCTATTGTATCGAAAGGTGATTTCTTTGTTAAACCCTTTACTCGACACCCGCAAAGCGGGTGGTTTTTTGTTTCGCATGGATATGTTTGCAAGCAAACACATCTCGTGCTCAACTGACTAAAGTCAGATTCAAGAAAAAAATCCCGGCAGGCATTATACCCGCCGGGATTTCTATTATCACCAATTACAAGGGTGGGTCTATGTCTCTCTGACGAATTCCACCTGAGTCAGGAGACATAGACCCACCCCATATTACTCAACGTGAAACTTCTCCAAAACTGTTTCATTGACGTACTCTGCCTTCAGCTCGCCGAGCCGCAGATAATGCGGCTGCTTCCCGTGTGCCGCAAGGCAGTCAGCATCACGCCACTTCTCAATCAGCAGCATATCATCTGCATTGTCTGTGGGCAGATAATACCCATATTTCAGATTTCCTTCTTCATTCTGGCAGGCGACATCGATTTTCTCTGCGAGAATCGCATTCAGAAATGTTTCTCTTTTTCCCGGTTTGCAGTGATAGGTCACATTCAATACTTCCATGATTCCATCCTTTCTTCAGAAATGCAGTTAACTGCCGCAGCAAAAGGTCACCAGAGTGACCATCTCCAGTCACTTTCGTTTTGTGTGCTGCTGTTATTATCCCACGAATCATTCTCCGTGTCACGCGAATCCTGCGTTTCGCTGTCATAACCGCCGGACTGGTTCTCATCGCTGCTGTTTCCGTCTTCACTGCCGTCGTAGGAATTCCCGCTCTGTCCGCCGCCCAGCTGATTCCACCAGCGGTCGGGCGATGTCCACCAGCTGCCGCCGGAATCCGAATCGTCATCTGACGCATCGTCAGATCCGCCATAGTTTCCGCCGCTGTTACCGCCGTCATTTCCGCCGGAATCCTCATTTCCATCTGCTTCATCTTCTCTGCCGGATCCGTTTTCATTTCCTCCGCGGAACCATTCAGACCAGAAATGCTTATGTGTCTGGCAGGAATGAGCCTCATCGGTAAGCCAGGACGGAACCACCGCCTCACTGTCCGCAGTGCCTTCTGATGCATGCTTCAGATAGATACGGGTTGATGTCGACGGGCAATACCGGGTTGCTTTTTCGCCTGACTCGCTGCAAACTGTCACAGAGACATGACAGTCACAGGAAGCTACCGGCTCAGTTCCTGCTGCAAATACTTCGTTTCTGGTCATATCGCCCTGTACGGTAGAATCGCAGACACCGTCCACTGCCAGCAGTCCGCTCTTGGTGCAGATTCTGCAGACTTTCAGTTCTGCATCCGAAGCAAATTCACTGTTCTCGAGAGATGCATGGGCCTCGGACATGACCGACTTCCAGATCTCCTGTACGTATTTGCTGCTCTCCTGCTCCGTATTATCATCGTATCCGCCCCAGACACCACAGGTATAATAAGGCGAATAACCCACAAACCAGCAGTCTCTTCCTTCAGAAGTCGTGCCGCTTTTTCCCGCCAGAGACATATTTTCAAAATTTGCGTAAGCCCCGGTTCCGCTGCCCAGCACACCGGTCATGGCATCTGTCAGCAGTGCTGCGGTTCCGGGAGATACAGCCTGATGTGTCTCCTGTACGTTCTCGAGCAGAACATCGCCGTTCCGATCAATTACTTTTGTATAATACACCGGTTCCCGGTAGGCGCCGCCTCTGCCGATTGTACCATATGCCGCTGTCAGTTCCAGATTCGTTACACCGCCGGCTGTACCGCCAAGCGCAAGTGCTTCCACTTTGTCATCCTCTGTCAGTGTACTGATCCCGAATTGATGCAGCTGCTCCCAGACTTTTTCCATTCCCTCCTTCTGAAAACACTTTAATGCCACGATGTTGTTGGAATCCTCAATCGCCGTCCTGATTGTAGTCATGCCGCCGTAGGTTCCGCTCGCGTTGCTGACAGCTGTCCCGTTTGAATATGTGTACGGCGCATCATCAAACACAGTTCCGAGCGTAATATCTCTGTTTTCCAGCGCGGCCGCGTACTCACCGATGATTTTGATGGTTGATCCCGGCTGCCGGACTATATCTGTTGCACGGTTCATCAGCAGGCTTGCCGACTTCTCGCCGCGCCCTCCGATCATAGCCTTTACTTCGCCGCTTCTTGTATCCAGGACGACCATGGAGACCTGTCCTTCTTCGCTCTCATACAGACTGTTGTCAGCTGCCGCAGCATCACAGATGGACTGCAGTGCGCTGTTTTCCGTAGAGTAAATGGTCAGACCGCCTTTGTACAGCTGATTCCATGCATCTTCCTCGGAACATCCTGTCTGTGTCTGCAAATCGGCGATCAGCTGTGTGACCAGTGCATCCTCAAACCAGGTCATGATTTCCTGAGAACTTCCGTTTGCCTTTGTCTCCGCAATCCGGGTATAGACATCGTCTGCTTTTGCTTCGTTATATGCCGCTTCTGTGATATACCCCTGATCCAGCATATACTGCAGCACAATCTCTCTGCGCTCCGCGTTATCCTCCGGATTCTCCCGGGGGTTGTATTTTGTCGGATTCTTTGTAATCGCTGCAAGAACAGCGCATTCAGAGAGCGTCAGATCTGAGATATCCTTGTCAAAATAGTATTTTGCGGCCGTCTCGACGCCCCAGTTTCCGCCTCCCAGATTAATCGTATTGAGATAGTTTTCCAGAATCCAGTCCTTTGTCGCCTGCCCTTCCAGCTTCACTGCGAGATACTGCTCCTGAAGTTTTCGCTGAAGCCGCTTCTCAAAAGTCGCCTCTTCTGTCCAGTCCGTGAACACGTTGTTCTTCAGAAGCTGCTGCGTAATCGTACTTGCGCCTTCTGTCACCCCGCCGTGTGTCAGGCCGCGGAAAACAGCGCGCACAATTCCCTTCAGGTCGATTCCGTGATGCTTATAAAAACGCGCATCTTCAATTGCAACAAACGCATGCTGCAGGTCTTCTGGCATCTCATCCAGACGGACGTAAACGCGGTTGGATGATTCTCCACTGAGGTTCAGAACAACATTTTCCTGATCATCCAGCACACTGGAACGATATCCCTTCGGCACAGCATCCCAGACAGTCATGTCAGGCGCGCTGCCAATTACAACGAAGGCATATACAACCACAGCAATCATCAGAGCCAGAACAAGCAGACCTCCGACTTTCAGGCATGTCCGTACAATTCTGCCGCTGCTGCCGCGCCCTGCCGGATCTGCCGGATCTGCCGAATCTGCCCGGTCCGGCAGATCATCCTGCTGCCCGTTTCCGATCGCAGCCTCTGACATATACTCTGTCTGTAAAGAATCCTCAGCTTCTAATGAACCCTCGGGGCGCTTCAGGTCCTCAGGCTGCATCAAATCCTCAGGCTGTATCGAATCAGGGCTTTCATACTGCTTTTCTTCGAAATCATTCTGCATTGCTTCACCTCCTTTTCATTTGATCTTGCATCCGCATCTCTTACTTTGGACAATTGCAGATGCACCTTTTTTGTCTTCTTTTTCTCATCTATCCTGAATCTGGTCTGATTATGCATCCGCATCTTTATCTTAACAGCAATTGCGGATGCACTTTTTTTGTCTCAGGTTGTTTTCAATTTCCAAATCTGTCCAGATCCTGCATCCGCATCTCTATCTTTTTGGCAGTTGCGGATGCACTTTTTTGGCTTCAGGCAACTTTCTCCTTCCGGGATCGGCTCAATCCTGCATCCGCATCTCTATCTTTTCGACAGTTGCGGATGCACTTTCTTGGCTTCAGGCAACTTTTTCCTTCCGGGACCAGCTCAATCCTGCATCCGCATCTCTATCTTTTCGGCAGTTGCGGATGCACTTTCTTAAAAATACTTGTTTTAGAGAGTCAACACAAAACTGATTCAACACCCACCGACTATAGAGACGGGGGACTCCACATCTGAGTTGAAATAAAAGCAAGTTTGAAAAAGCAATCCGCTTCGGCAACTCCCGTTTTTCCATAAGAATCTGCTTTATATATACATGATCTCTGTGTTTTTTCAGTGTTTTTTTGATTGCAAATTCATTGCGGTTCCTGCTCAAAAAAAAAGTCGCGCTCAGCCTCGAGGCTTAAACACGACTTTTCTTCCCTTTGTCTTCCGTATGAAATCAGCATACTTAAAGCAGGCTGATCTTTGCTTTTTCCCTGATCTCTTCGGTGCCTGTCAGGGACAGCGCATCGATCATTGCTATATGATAGCTTCCAAGTGCCCCTTTCCGGGGAACCCATTGTTCTGCAATTTCTCCCGCAATTCCGAGCAGTGCGACTGCATAGCACACTGCCTGCGAAACTGTAAGATGGCCCCTTGCACTGCTCAGGGCCAGACAGGATGCGATCAGGCAGTTCAGGATACACCCGGTTCCGGTGACGCGCGCCATTAACGGAGAACCGTTTTCTATCATCCACACCTGTGTGCCGTCGCTTACCAGATCAATGATACCGGAGGCCAGAACTACCGCACCTGTTTCTTTGGAAAAGCTACGCACAACTTCGGCAGCAGCTTCCACTGAACCCGGATTGTCGCGGGTGACCCGATCGGACACGGCGGTATCAATCCCTGCCTCCCCGTAAGCCGCGCCGGCAATTGCGCGGATTTCAGAGGCGTTTCCCTTAATAACTGCCGGTCTGCAGTCACGGATAAACTGATTTGCCAGTTCCATCCGGAATTCACTGCAGTTTACCCCCACTACATCTATCACAGAAGGCAGACCTTTTTCCAGTGCCTGACGGCCCGAAATCATAATGGATTCTGCTCTGGCGTCGGTAATGTTCGCCAGGCTGACGCCAAGTGCCTGTGAAATGGCAGTGATACCGGCAGCTTCCTTCGGATGTTCTGCCATAATCGGACGGGCACCGATCGCCAGCACTGCATTGGCGCAGTCATTGACTGCGATCGGACTTGTGATGCAGTGAATCAAAGGATTTTGTTTTCGGAGCTGTTCTCCTGCAGAGAAACACATGTCCAGTAGCTTTGTATTCATATATGCGCTTCTTTCCTGCTGTTTATGATCCAGTAAAGAACTCCTGCCAGTACAAACGCTGTCAGAACCACATATTTCAATGCGCTGACAAAAGGCGACGGATCCGACACAAAATTCTTGACGATAACCAGCACCGCAAGATAGCCGATAAAACCAAGCACCGCAATCCCGATTGCATTGTTCAGTGTTTCATTTCCGCCTGTAAAGACATCCGATCCAAGTGCCGCCTGGATTCTGGCGACCATGCCGGCCTTCTGCATCTTCGCCAGCATGAAAAAAGCGATGCTGCCGCCGATGAGCGTTCCGGCAATAAAGGACGGAACATAGAACATCCAGCTGAGGCCGTTTCTGCCCCAGAGGTATGTCATAACCGGATAAGAAATAATCGCGCCGATGATACCAGTGCCGATCACCTCGCCGAGAAAGGCGCAGATCAGTTTACCCTTTGATAATCTGTAAAGCATGCCGGACAGAAATGCCCCGAACACCGCGCCTGTCAGAGCAAGCGGCGGAATTCCCATGAAAATCATGCGCAGAATTCCGATCAGAAGCGCACAGATAAATGCATACACCGGACCTATGAAAACCGCACATGTGATGTTGATCAGATGTGCCATCGGGCACATGCCCTCCACGCGGAGAATCGGGCTGATAATGACGCCGAGCGCAATCATCATTCCCATAAATGTCAGACGCGTCATGCGCGTCTTACTGTCTGCCTGTGTCAATTCTTATCCTCCTCAAATCCGAAAAAGTACCAGTCACCTTTGTTAGTCTTTCTCTGCGTCATCTACATCCCGGAAATCGGCGTCGATCACCGAATCCTCCAGGAATTCCTTCCCCTGCGCATCGATCATCACATGCTCCTGGGGATCACTGTATTCCTGTTTCGGTTCGTTCTGACGCCTGAAGTAGTTGTATTTCCGGACAATGATCATATCAGAGATGCCGTCATAAATCAACATCAGACCGATCACTACCATCATAACCTTGATAACGCCGAAAGCCCGCGCAATACACACAACACCAAAAACGATGCTGACCAGCGCAAACAGAATCGTGACGCCGTATTTTGCCGCCTCGACCCGCTTTAGTGCCGGCAGCATGACAAGATCCTGAACACCGTGTGTGATCAGCAGCACGCCGGCAGCGACCGGCAGAATGGAACTGAGCGCCCTGGGATTGGCCAGTGCCCAGATGCCGACGGCAAGCAGAATCAATGCGCCGATCAGCGCGGGACGGAAGGCTGCCAGCGCTGTAAGAAGCAGCACAAAGCCGACCAGCAGAATAAGAAATCCGAAAAAGCGGGCAAATGTTTCTGCTGTCTCACCCGGCCAAATCACCAAAACGACTCCGAGCAGTACTGTCAGCACCGCTGAAACCGTGACATGAAGCTTAACCCTTTTCATAGCTTCCCTGAGTTTTGCAAACATCTGATACCTCCCCTCGTGGTAAAGTTTATCGTGTGCAGCCATTCTTTACCTTTTTTACACTACACTTTATTGCAGTCCGATTGTAATGATATCCGGACCAGATCGCTCATATTGATGATATCATAATCCGGTCGCATGGGAAAGAATTGGTTTTACTCTTCTATTCCTGCCAAAAATCTGCTAAGATCTTACATAGTTTTTACCAGACACTGTAATCTGTTTCTTCAAATCCGGAACGGAGATCCGTTCCATTGATGTGAGGTATCTATGAACAATCTGCTGGATTTATATCTGACTTATTTCAAACTCGGATTCGTCACCTTCGGCGGCGGTTATGCGATGCTTCCGATCCTGGAGCGGGAGCTCGCTGACAAACGCCACTGGACGACTTTAGACGAACTGCGCGACTACTTTTCCATCGGACAATGCACGCCCGGCATCATCGCGCTGAATGTTTCTACCTTTATCGGACAAAAACGCGGCGGTGTTCCCGGCGCGCTAGCAGCAGGGCTCGGTTTTCTGACAGGACCAATCTGCATTATTCTGATCATTGCCTCCTTTCTGACAAATTTTGCGGACCTGGCGGTGATTCAGCATGCATTCGCAGGGATCCGCGTCTGTGTCTGTGTCCTGATCATTCAGGCAGTCCTGCGCCTCTGGAAAAAATCGGTCGTTGATGCCTTCACACTGTTTCTGTATCTGGTAGTTTTCCTGCTGAATGCCTTTTCAGGAATCATGCCTTTCAAAATTCCTCCGGCAATGCTCGTCATTCTGGCCGGCATCGCAGGTGTCGCAGCATCTGCGATTAAGACAAGAAAACACGGAAAGGAGGCTTCTGAAAAATGACAATTCTCCGACTGATGCTTGCCTTCGCAAAAACCGGACTTTTTTCTGTCGGCGGCGGTCTTGCAACCCTTCCGTTTCTCTACGAAATGTCAGATAAAACCGGCTGGTTTTCTCACGCAGATATTGCAGACATGATCGCGGTGTCCGAATCGACCCCGGGTCCCATCGGCATTAATATGTCCACCTTCGCCGGATTCAAAACGGCAGGTATTCCCGGCGGGATTCTGGCATCACTGGCACTCGGTGCGCCTTCCGTAATCATTATCCTGATTATCGCGAAATTTCTGGAAAAATTCCGGGACAGCAAATATGTTGAAGGTGCATTCTATGGTCTGCGGCCGGCTTCAATCGCTATGATCAGCGCTGCCGGTCTCAATGTCGCAAAGGTGGCGCTGGTTAATATGGAAGTCCTGCAGCAATCCGGCCCGATTACAGATTTCTTTCTCTGGAAGGCAATCATTCTGGGTGTGCTGATCTTTATCGCTGCACGAAAATTGAAGTGGCACCCTGTTCTGCTGATTGCTATATCGGCGGCAGCCGGAATTATTTTCCAATTCTGAACCTGCGTCCTGTACGACGATGTGTATCTCTCCGGCTTTAAGCTGAACATTTCTGCACTTCAGTATTCAGTACAGAATAACCAGATATTTTGCCGATTGTAACGCTTTCACACCTGCAAAAAAGAGGTACTGCCGCATTGGGGATCAGCCTGATGTGACAGCACCTTTTCTTACAGTACTTTTTCTTACAGCAGCATTTTCCGATCGTTTTTCCTGCCGCTTCTATTTCCAGTCATTTCTATTTCCTGACGTTTCTATTTCCTGACGTTTCTATTTCCTGACGTTTCTATTTCCTGTTGTTTCTATTTTTTCCGGTTTCGAAGAATCTTTATTTCACGTTTTGCAGCATATGGTCCGATCACTTTGAATTTCTCTTCTGACTTATACATACGGGACGCATCCGGATCTACCCGGGTGAGATGAATTGCGTCGAATTCACACCGTGTTGTGCAGAGACCGCAGCCGATGCAGCGGTTCGGATCAACGGTTGTAGCGCCGCAGCCGAGACATCTGTTTGCTTCTACTGCAATCTGCTCATCTGTCAGCGGCAGACGCAGATCCTCAAATGTCTTTGTCGGATCGCCTGCCTTGCATGCCGGAATCTGGCGCTTCGCATTGTCATATCCTTCCTTGACGGCAGAATCTTTATCCAGCTCAATAAATTCTCTCAGATCACGCGCAATGGTAAGAGACTGACCCGGATGGACAAAGCGGTGCATGGACTCGCACGCCTTCTTTCCGTCTGCAATCGCGTCAATGGCAAAACGTGCGCCGTGACTGATGTCACCGCCGATGAAAATGTCGGGCTCAGCAGACTGGAATGTGACCGGATCACATTCCGCCGTTCCGTTGCCGCGCAGCACAACCTTCGTCCCTGCCAGCAGGTCTCCCCAGACGGCAGACTGTCCGATCGCCTGCAGCACATTTTCGCAGGAAATGGTAATTGTCTCGTCTTCATCGTACTGCGGCGCAAACCTGTGATCTGCGTCAAAGACACTGGTACAGCGCTTAAAGATGATGCCTGTTACTTTTCCGTCTTCGGATGTCAGGATTTCTTTCGGCCCCCATCCGTTCTTCACTTCAATGCCTTCTTCTTTTGCCTCTGCGACTTCATCGGCCGCCGCAGGCATCTCTTCCGCACTTTCGAGACAAAGCATCGTCACTTTTCCGTTTGTCGCTCTGCGCGCAGTACGTGCCACATCGACCGCCACATTTCCGCCGCCTACGACAACGACATCACCGGAAAGCTTCACGGACTGATCCTGATTCACGCGGAGCAGGAATGCCACACCGGATTCCACGCCGTCTGCGTCCTCTCCCGGAACACCGGCTTTGCGGCCGCCCTGCAGGCCGATTGCGATATAGAATGCCTTGTAGCCCTGTTCGCGAAGTTCCGGAATTGTGACATCTGTTCCGACGTTTACGCCGCACTTAAATTCCACGCCCATCTGCTGCAGAATCTCAATTTCCGCATTCAGCGTGTCTTTTTCCAGGCGGAAATTCGGAATGCCGTTTGTCAGCATGCCGCCGGGTCTGCTCTCTTTTTCGAAAACTGTGACATCATACCCCTTCGTCCTGAGATAATATGCACAGGTCATGCCGGCAGGTCCCGCACCGATGACAGCCATCTTATAATCCGGTCCCCACATCTTTCCTTCGTCATTTTCGCAGACCGGAATAAAACGGTGTTCATCATGCAGCTCTTTTGCGGCAATCGATTTCTTAATTTCATCAATGGCGATCGGCTGGTCAATGGTACCTCTCGTGCAGGCATCTTCACAGCGGCGGTTACAGATCGATCCGCACACAGCCGGGAACGGATTGTCCTGCTTGATCAGTTCCAGTGCCTCGCGGAAACGTCCTTCCGCTGCCATTTTTACATAACCCTGCACCGGAAGGTGCGCCGGACAGGCTGTCTTGCACGGTGAAGTTCCCGTCGGATAGCAGTTGATTTTCGCATCCTCGCGATAATTGATATTCCAGTTATCCTCGGTCCATTTCGTCTCATCCGGAAGCAGAGAAACCGGATATTCGATTTCTCCTTCTGTAGTACAGAGTTTCTGGCCGAGTTTTGCTGCGCCTACCGGACAGACTTCCACGCATTTGCCGCAGGCAACGCAGTTTGCTTTTTCCACGGATGCGCGGTATGCCGACCGGGACATATTCGGCGTATTGTACAACTGTGACGTACGGATGGCGTTGCAGACGCCCGGCGCGCAGTTGCAGATGCCGACGATCTTATCTTCGCCATCAATATTGGTAATCTGATGCACAAATCCGTGGCGCTCCGCACGCTCCAGAATCTCCAGCACTTCATTATAGCTGATATAGCGCCCTGTACCGCGGTCTACACAATATTCCGCGAGATCACCCACACCAATGCAGAACTCACCGCCGATATCACCGGAACCTTCGCCGCGCATGGTCTGCTGTTTCCGGCAGGTACATTGACCGACCGAATAGAGGTTGTATTTGCTCAGCCAGTGCGAAAGATGCTCGACGCTGACAGATGTATTCTCATGCTCAATGGCCTTCTCAACCGGAATGACATGCATGCCGATGCCTGCGCCGCCCGCAGGCACCATTGGTGTGACGCCTTCCAGCGGCATCTGCGTCATCAGATTGAAGAATGTCGCAAGGTTCGGATACTGATCAGTCAGTTCATCATTCATCATCATGAACTCTGCAATGCCCGGGACGAAAATCGGAACATCATACTGCTTGTGATGATCCGCATTCTCGCGGTTCATTTCCAGCACACCGATCCACAGGAGATGATCCACCATCTTCTGTGTCTCTTCTTCTGTCATCTGATTCATCTTTGCCAGCTGCGGAATATCATAGCTGACGCGTGTTTTCTTGAAGTTCACCAGGAACTGCGCCTCTTCCTTCGTCAGCACTTCGTTCAGGGCCCAGTATTCCGGATCGTCATATCCCATAGATTTCGTCAGTTTCACGGCATAGCGGTCGGTGATCATCGTGCCGAGCTTCAGAATCAGCTTCGCCTTCTCGGGATCCTCCGGCTTATAATCCGGGTCCTGCCGAAAATCCCATTCATTTGTCATGCGGTTTTTCCGATCTTTCATATTCCTCCTCCATTTCCGTGCGCGGTGCGTGTGGCACTTGTGCCTCGCGGTGCGTGTTCTTTGGTTTGCTTGTGCCTCGCAGTGCGTGTTCTTTGGTTTGCTTGTGCCACGCGCTTCGCGCGCGACACAATTTCTTCGTGCAGTGCGCACCTGCATCCGCATTGCTTGCTTTCTGGCAATTGCGGATGCACTTTTCCTGTCTCTGATCACTTGAGACTTCCGGCATTTGTCTGTTTGTGCATCCGCATCTCTTGCTTTCTGACAGTTGCGGATGCACTTTTTACGCTTCAGATCATTTGCTCTGTCCGGCTCTGTCCAAATCCTGCATCCGCATTCCTTGCTTTCTGGCAATTGCGGATGCACTTTTTACGCTTCAGACCATCTGCTCTGTCCGGCTCTGTCCAAATCCTGCATCCGCATTCCTTGCTTTCTGGCAATTGCGGATGCACTTTTCTTGCCTTTGATCACTTGAGACTTCCGGTATCTGTCTGTTTGTGCATCCGCATCTCTTGCTTTCTGACAGTTGCGGATGCACTTTTTTCGCTTCAGGTCTTTCGCTCCGTCCCGATCTGGTCAAATCCTGCATCCGCATCCCGCTCTTCCTTGCAGTTGAGGATGCACTTTTTACGCTTCAGATCTTTCGCTCTGTCCGACTCTGGTCAAATCCTGCATCCGCATCCCGCTCTTCCTAGCAATTGCGGATGCACTTTTCTTGCCTTTGATCACTTGAGACTTCCGACAGTTGTCTGTTTGTGCATCCGCATCTCTTGCTTTCTGGCAATTGCGGATGCACTTTTTACGCTTCAGATCATTTGCTCTGTCCTGCTCTGGTCAAATCCTACATCCGCATCCCGCTCTTATGATCAGTTGCGGATGCACTCTCCAAAAATAAATGACTAGAAAGCAAATAACCAAAAAGCAAATGACCAGAACCAAACACTCAAGAAACCAAACACTCAAGAAACCAAATACTCAAGAAATCAAATACTCAAGAAATCAAATACTCAGAAGTCACATAATGCATAAAAACAAATTAAGATAGAGATATTTGTTTGACGGAGCCATTTTCCCCGGCAAACCTCAACTTAATTTAATTTAGAAGAATCTTCCCACAAGATCCCGGGAGGATGCGCAGGTATCTTCCATATCGCCGAAGCTCAGAATCTCACCGGTATAATATGTGTTCTGTTTGCCCTGCATCGCTTCGAGATCGTCGTACCAGCCTGCCGCGTAATCTTCCGGAGATACGTGCGGGCAGTAATAGGATTCCTGCTCGTAATGACGCTCTTTTACGCGGTAACCGCAGAGGCGCATGTCATCCTGCATGGCATTGATCGTATAGTCATAATCCGCGTCCTTGCTGCCCTGGTGATTGCGCAGCGCGTAGACCGTGCACGGACAGTTGGAGCCAAGATCTTCCCAGCGGTGATAGTACACCATTGCGTGTCCGAGTTTTTCCGGAACCATATTGTCGAAAATGTAGCCGGAAATGGTCGGACCGGACCAGCGGTCGAAGGTCGCCAGGAAATCGACGTATTTCTCGTGGATGATCTTGCCGAACAGCTCTTTTTCTTCATCGCGGGCATCTGCGTAATTTGCAAAATAGTCCAGCGGGGTTGTAACGATCAGTTTGTCAAATTCTTCGACCGACTCGCCATCTGCATTGCGGATGGTTACTTTGATCTTTCCTTCTTCGCCTTCTGCAGGCCGCTCAACTTTGACAACCTGTGTTCCGAGCACAGCCGGATTCAGAAGTTTCTTATTGGCTGATTCGTAAATATTCTGTGTGCCTTCTCTCCAGGTCCAGAGACGCAGATTGATAAATTCAACTGCTGTCGTTGTGTCGAGATATTTCATGACATATGCTGCCGGCATCTCATCAAAGAAACCATAGCCAAAGGAGGTAAACGGCGCAATCCAGATCTTCATCACGTCTTCCACGCCGTTGATCCGGCAGAACTCGTCAAACGGCAGTGCCAGATCCTTCAGATTCGGATTCTCGCCTTCAATATGCTCCAGTGCATTCGGAACTTCTTTCGAGAGGCCGGAATATCTGCCCTGCGCAACGCCGCGGTGTCCATAGCAGTCGTACCCTTTGTACTTGGTATTCATAATCTCAACGAGTTTCTTCATCTGCTTCTTCAGCCGCAGCAGTTCCTTCGTCTTCCTGATCGAAGGATTTTTCTTCGGATCAAACGGGAAAATCTCGTTGCCTTTTGCGTCGCGGTACATCCGGCGCATATTCGGTCCGTCTGAATGCCCGACTCCGGCAAATTTCTCGACCTCATGCACTGCGTGATAGGTAATTGCCCCCATGATCGCACCCATTTCATAGGTGCGCTCCTTGCCGTTAAACCGGACATGCGGAGAATAGCACTTGCCGCCGACACGGTTGTTCTTCTCGTAAATCACATAGTCCCGGTAGCCTTTCATCTGCAGATACATCGCCGCAGAAATACCGGCCGGACCGCCGCCAATGATACACACTCTGTCATTGATACCCATCTCTTTGACACCCCTTTCTTTTTGCTGTGGCAATCCCGAATTCTCATCTCATATTTTATTTGTGTCACATTATCACCTGTCTGCGGGATTGTCTCTACACCACTTCGATTTCCTGAATCACACATTCATCCCCCTGCTGCAGCCAGGTTTCTGCGCTGCCGCAGTACGGACAGATTTTCCCGTGTCTGACTGTTTCGTAAGTCTTTTTACAGCTATCACACCAAGTGACTGCCGGAACGATCTCAATTTTTAGTTCGCATCCTTTCAGCAGTTCTGTCCGGTCTACCGCCCAGTTCCAGCAGTCCTCCAGGTAATGCGGCACAATTGCCGAGACTTCACCGATCCGGACTTTTACCGATTCCACCAGCCGGACCTCATTCTCCTTTGCCACATCCTCGACATCTTTTATGATGCTGAAAACAATCCCCAGTTCATGCATACATCACACCAGCACATTCATATTCGTCATCTGCCAGACCTGTTTCTTACAGTTGTTTCTGATCGTTGTCCCTGATCGCTGTCTCCGATCGCTGTTTCTGATCGCTGTTTCCGATCGCTGTTTCTGATCGTTGTTTCTTACAGTTCCACACCGTTTTTCTTCATCAGTTCCCGCGCCGATTCCACAGAATCGATTCCCGTCAGGTTCTTGATCGGCGCAAATTCATACTCCCGCACAACCTCATAAGGAAGGCAGGAAGATAGCTGGTGAATCATATCGAGCACAAGTTGCTCAAACTTGAATCCATTGGGTTCTTCCGGGGCGACATGCTCCCCGTTCTCTGAAAGATACGGGATTTTCTTCTTCACAACATGCATTGACATTTTATCATCTGTCACCTTGTCGAGTTCGGATGTTCGGAACAGATAATTCAAAATAACGCCGAAATTATACGCCGGATCACCTTTGGCATCCTTTGCATCCATCATCTCCTGTGACAGTTCATAATACTCAACGATCGACGGTTTTCCGTCTTCCAGACACATGACGCCGACTTTTTCATCCGGCGCCGCCTTCCGAACAACCTTGGCACCGACACTTACGTCTGCGAGGACTGTGGCGCCGATGAAGCAGGGATCGCAGATGCGCTGAAGTACGTTATCCACGGCAAATACATTAATCCACTCAATCCCCTCTTCTTCCAGAACGCGTCCCAGGCCGGCCCGCAGCATGGAAGAATACCAGCCGGCATTTCCGTTCGGTGACGTGGAAATCCTGCCTTTTTCTTCCATGTACAGCTTCCCGTCAAAATCACAGCAGGGCGCCATGCTCTGCTTAAAGAACACAACCTTTTCCTTCTGATAACCAAAATAGTTTTTTTCTTCAAAGAAAGAGACAGTCTCATCATGGTTCTTTTCGCTGGTCATGACAAAGAGACGAATCCAGGTTCCGGATTCCTTCACAACATCCAGCAGGTTATTTACAATACACTCAAAAATATACAGCGGCTTTGTGAGACCGACATTGTACATTCCCTTTGGATGGGCAGAACCGAGACGCGTTCCCATTCCTCCGGCCAGCAGAAGCGCCGCTGTTTTCCCTCCCTGAATAGTCTTAAGGCCCGCATCAAATAATTCGTCTCTGCGCGCTTCAATCTCGCCAAGTTCCATCGCTGCCAGCGGTGAGAAAGCACCGCGGGCTCCGGCCTCGTCATGGATGCGGTTCAATACAGATAAATCCGTTTCTTCAATCTGCGTCAGCAGATCTGCCTGTTCCTTCTCTGAGAGTTCATCAAAATACTGCAGTACATGGCTCTGGTTCCAGTCCGCAAGCTTCTTCGCTGCCTGATCAAAATTCATCATAAAGCCTCCCGAAAATAGTAATTACATATAATTCATTCTACCACAAGTCGTCTGACAAATCTCCCCGAAATCCAGTAATTTTATGTGATTGCCGTAAATAAAGAGGAAAGACCGGATCCCGCCGGTCTTTCCAAAATCTATATAAAGAATACTCCCTGATTGCTTAAAACCTGAATCAAAGATGCAGTACGCGCTCTTTGATTTCCTGAGTGCGGCCCTGGTTCCAGAACTGTGTTCCGATGTAGCCGCAGGTACGTCTGGCGACAGCCATCTTGCTCTCGTTGGTGTTGCCGCAGTTCGGACATCTCCAGATGAGCTTGTGGTTCTCATTCTCGACCACCTCAATCTCGCCGTCGTAGCCGCATTCCATGCAGTAGTCACTCTTGGTATTGAGTTCTGCGTACATGATATTGTTGTAGATAAACTGCATCACCGAGAGGACTGCCGGAATGTTGTTCTGCATATTCGGCACCTCAATGTAGCTGATCGCGCCGCCCGGAGAAAGCTTCTGGAAATCCGCCTCGAATTTCAGCTTCTTGAACGCGTCAATCTTCTCCGTGACATGTACGTGATAGCTGTTGGTGATATAGTTTTTGTCTGTGACACCCTCAATGATACCAAAACGCCTCTGCAGTTTCTTTGCAAACTTGTAGGTTGTGGACTCCATCGGCGTGCCGTAGACTGAGTAGCTGATGTTCTCAGCCGCGCGCCACTCGGCACATTTATCATTCAGCCGCTGCATGACCGCCAGTGAGAAATCTCTTCCCTCTTCACTGGTGTGCGATTTATCGGTCATGCGGACACACATCTCATACAGACCTGCATAGCCAAGTGAAATCGTTGAATTGTTATTGAACAGCAGGCGGTCGATGGTTTCTCCTTTTTTCAGGCGCGCAAGTGCACCGTGCTGCCAGAGAATCGGCGCGACGTCGGAAACCGTTCCGAGCAGACGCTCATGACGGCAGCGCAGCGCTCTGTGACAGAGTTCCAGGCGCTCGTCCAGAATCTCCCAGAATTTATCCATATCGCCGTAGGAAGAACATGCGACGTCCACCAGATTAATCGTAACAACACCCTGGTTGAACCGTCCGTAATATTTGTGTTCGCCGTTCTCTCCCAGTCCCTCGGTATCCGGTGTGAGGAAACTGCGGCAGCCCATGCACGGATATACATCGCCGTTTTTATATTCACGCATCATCTTGGCGGAAATATAGTCCGGCACCATGCGCTTTGCGGTACATGCCGCCGCGAGCTTTGTCAGCTCCCAGTATTTGGATCCTTCTGTAATATTATCCTCATCCAGTGCGTAAATCAGTTTCGGGAATGCGGGCGTAATCCAGACGCCTTTCTCATTCTTGGTCCCCTGCATGCGCTGAATCAGCATTTCCTCAATGATCATCGCCAGATCATCTCTGGTCTGTCCTTCCGGAACCTCATCCAGATACATGAAAACTGTGACAAACGGAGCCTGTCCGTTGCATGTCATCAGCGTCACAAGCTGATACTGAATGGTCTGGATTCCGCTCTTTACTTCTTCTTTCAGACGCATCTCGGTGATCTTTGCAATGATCTCCTCGTCCAGCGGTTCACCGCAGAGCTTCCGCTCCTCAATAACAGCCTTGTGGATCTTTTTGCGGCTGATATCAACAAATGGTGCCAGATGCGCCAGTGTAATGGACTGTCCGCCGTACTGGTTGCTCGCCACCTGCGCGACGATCTGCGTCGTCACGTTGCAGGCAGTCAGGAAACTGTGCGGTTTCTCGATCATCGTCTCACTGATCACTGTGCCGTTCTGCAGCATGTCTTCCAGATTGACCAGATCACAGTTATGCTCGCGCTGCGCGAAATAATCCGCGTCGTGGAAATGAATGATTCCCTGCTCATGGGCGGTCACGATTTCCTCCGGCAGAAGCACGCGGCGCGTCAGATCCTTGCTGACCTCGCCCGCCATATAATCACGCTGAGTCGAATTGATCACCGGATTCTTATTGGAATTCTCCTGCTTTACCTCTTCGTTGGCCTGATCAATCAGGGCGAGGATGCCGTCGTCCGTTGTATTGGACTTGCGGGCAAGATTTCTTTTATAGCGGTAACGAACATATTTCTGCGCCACTTCAAAACCGCGCATCTCCATGATGCCCGTCTCCACCATCTCCTGAATATCCTCAACATTCATGGCATGCGGAGAAGCCGCGATCTTAACCGAGATATTATCGGCAATTGCCTGGATCTGATACGGATTCATCTGATGAATCGGATCAACTTCCCGGTTTGCCTTGGCGATCGCATTGATGATCTTCTGCTGATCAAATGATACCTCTTCGCCATTTCTTTTGATGATATTTGTTCTTACTACAACAGTTCCTGCCGGCGCCATACTCATCCCCTCTCATAAACTACGTGAATGGTTTTCCGGTTTCTGCCGTACAATAGCAGATCCGTTTCTCTTTTATCTGAAGATTTTATGCCGCTTTTTCTTTGTTTTGAAAACAACAAAATCTGGTCGTTTACAAAAAAAGGGGCACAAGATCTTGTGCCCCTTTATCTTATCTCACATGTATTTGTTTTACAAGTATCAATTTAAAAATTCTTTGCTCTTTTTCAATCTGCGCCGTTTAACCCCATGCAGGTACTGCGGTCAGATAATCATCTCCCTGTTTGAATGCCGGAAAATACAGCCATCCTGATTCGCCCGTACTGAGCGTTACATTTACCAGAAGATTGTAACGCGTATAGGGATCTGATCCGTAGGATACGGTCTCCCCGTCAAGCACCTTGATCCAGACCGGCGTAAATTTTGTGCCTGCATAACAGTGCCGGGCGACCACGTTCATGGAATCCGTTTCATATAATCCCATTTTCCTGGCCAGCACATAGTACGGTGTTCCGAATACGCCGGGTGTATAATCTGATACCTTCATCAGTCTGTATTTCGACGCATTTTTCTTCGCGATCATGCTGCCTTTGAGTTTAAACGGCATGCGCGCATAGTAGCAGCCGAATGTCTCATTCGGGAACGGCGTATCCTGATTCAGGAAGAATTTGTTTTTCCCTGTATTCTGGATTCCTGCCGAATCGGTACGGTCCAGCAGCCCCTCGTTTTTACCGGATTCATACACTTTTATTTTGTTTTTACTGTAATACCGCAGCACCATGACGCCGTTGTTGCTCTGGTCACCGTCCAAATCCAGCATTAGTTCTTTGTACTGGTCTGAACGCTTAATATCCAGATACTTCACGGAAGCGACACGCGCATATTGTCTGAGCGGTGAGAATGTCTTCTTGTAAACACATTTTCCGTTCACGTACAGTTTGAACGACTGCCGGCCGTCGGTTTTATTTTTCAGCTTATATCGGACCTTCTCCTTCTTTCCGCCGTTCAGGTCGATTTTATAAGTCTTTGCCGGTTTCAGTGTCTCCACCTTATAGTAGGCTGCCGCGTTTACTTCTGCTCCTGCCGCCGCAGGCAGAATCATGCAGAGAAGAATAATACCTGCCAGAAGAACACGGGCAAACCGTCTGCTCCTCTTTGCTGCATCCGCTTCCGGATTTATTCTGTGATTCCATGACATACCGCTGTTTTGCCTCCTGTCTTTTCCGCTTCGTGTCACCTGATCCATCTGAAAAAATTCTATCATATTTTCAACACAAAAGCAGCCGCACAGGAGCATCTTTTGCTCCTGCACGGCTGTTCTGGCTGTTTTTACTGCTCCGCCTGTTAAATGACAGGCTATTCTGTTTTGTTTCAGGTATGATTCAATTATTCAGCGTCTGCCTTCTTCATCGTTTGATTTTCCCTTTGAATCCGGCTTTTTTCAGTTTCTTCCTCAGCTTCTTAAACTGTTTCTTCGACATGAATTTCTTCACTTTAATCACTGATTTCTTCTTGAGATACTTAAACGCTTTCTTCTTGACTACTACCTGTTTTGCCTTCTTGGCTTTGATCGTGATCTTTACTTTTCTCGCCTTCGTCTTCTTCCATGCATTCTTCTGAATTGTCACTTTGCCTTTCTTGCCAAGCTTCAGATTCAGCTTCTTGACCTTGGATTTGTTGAATGCGCCTGTATGGATCACGATGTTGATGCCTGCCGGCGGTGTGAGTGTCAGCTTCGTTACACGACGGCCTTCATTGCTGTTAAAGGTATCCTTAAAGATATCCGTTACCGGCACCATCTTTTTGGTCACCGGGTTATACAGTTTCGAGAGCTTAAGTGATTTCGCTGCCTTCGATACTGTATTTCCGATGATCTTGATGATCTGAGCCGTACCATTCGCAATCTTATACGTGATTGTATCTTCCGTTATGACTGCTTTGTAGATTCCGGTCGGTTTCGGTGTCGGCTTCGGCTTCGGTGTCGGTTTCGGTGTCGGCTTCGGTGCCGGCTTCGGTTTCGCTGTATTTGCTTTACCGTACTTACTGGTAATATTGGTCTCGCCTTTCACATCAGTTACAAGCGGCTTATCCTTGGTTCCTACACTGCCTTCTGCATCCAGGTTCAGATTGTCGCCTGTGATGTTTGCACCGTTTTCGTTGCCTTTGCCTGCTGTTACATCGCCGTCTACGTTGAGGTTAATGTCTTTTCCGTTGATCTGATCGATTGTCGTAGATTTCTCGGAATTGACATTGACATCGCCGCCGCTGTTGATCTTCAGATTGTCGACCGCTGTGTTGAGCGGATTATCGGTTGTTCCGACATCGCCTGTCGCGGTGATATCTGCTGTATTTGCTGTTACATTTGCCGGGTCCTCACCAGCCGGTTTCTGTTCGCCGGTGATGCTGCCCTTGACATTGAGGTTCAGTTTGCCGGATGCTGTCAGATCTCCGATCACTACGTCTTTGTCGTTTGTGATTGCTGCATTGCCGGTTCCTGTTCCGTCGCCGGAAATGGTTCCGTCGAGGTGATTTACACTGAGATCCAGCGGATTCTCAGAAGATCCGACATTGCCGTCTACGGTGTTGATCTCGGCGTTGTCTGCCTTGATCTGCTTATCCGAATTGATATCGCCGGTTGCTGTCAGCGTTACATCGCGGTCTGCTGCTGCGTTTCCGTCAGCATCCAGATCCGTAATATTCAGGTTGCCCTGGTTTGCGATGTTGATATCGCCAGGTGCTCCGACTGTTACGCCGCCGCCAACCTTTGTATCAAGCGGTGCATCATTTGT
>JNKK01000049.1 GCA_000702845.1 Lachnospiraceae bacterium FE2018 | reverse complement strand
GTCCAGCTCTGGCCAAAGGAAAGAAATCAAGAAAAGTGCATCCGCAAAGCAGTGAACTGGCGGGATGCGGATGCCCAAAATCCAGAAACCACCTCCAACCATGGAAAAAAAGCAAGAAAAAAGGCATCCGCATCTGCAGATATCTGCAAATGCGGATGCCAAATCATCTCACAGCAAGTAAATCAAACTCCCCACAGGGATCAAATCTCAAATCCCCCACAGGGATAGAATACAACCCCCACACAAAAATCAAGTTTCAAATCCTCAAATCTCAAATCCAAGCCTCCCGGCCTCTCAGCCCGCGGACCGGCCCTGGTTTTCTTCCTTCTCCAGGTTTCTGACCGCGGTGGTGAGCATGAGCTTGATGCGGTTCAGCTGATTGACTTCGGACGCACCCGGATCGTAGTCGATCGCGGCGATGTTCGCCTGCGGGTAGTCTTTGCGGATAGCCTTGATGACGCCTTTGCCGACGATGTGGTTCGGCAGGCAGGCGAACGGCTGGATGCAGATGATGTTCGGCACGCCGCCGTGAATCAGTTCCATCATCTCGCCGGTCAGGAACCAGCCCTCACCGGTCTGGTTGCCCACCGATACGATCGGGGAGGCGTATTCCGCCAGCAGTTTGATGTCCGCTGACGGTTCAAAATGCTTGCTCTTGATAAACTCTTCATTGGCAGCTTTGCGCAGCCAGTCAACGGCTTTGATGCCGGCCTGTGTGATCAGCGCGGATTTCTTCTTGCCGCCCAGATGCTCCGACTTGAAGGAGGAGTTGTGGAAGCTGTACATGAAGAAATCAATCAGATCAGGTACGACTGCTTCTGCGCCCTCAGCCTCCAGCAGGTCAACCAGATGGTTGTTAGCCAGCGGAGAGTACTTGACCAGAATCTCGCCGACAATACCGACGCGCGGCTTTCTTTCATTCGTAATCGGCAGGCGGTCAAAGTCGCGGATAATCGTGTGGCAGAGTTGTTTGTATTTCCGGTTGGATACGTGATCGCCCGTCAGGAAATTGATGACGATGCGCTGCCACTTCCGGTGCAGGCGGTTTGCCGAGCCCGGAACCTTCTCGTAAGGCCGCATGCGGTACAGACATTTCATGAAAATGTCGCCGAACGCTGCCGCATAGACAACGCGGATCGCGATCTTCGGCGTGATCTTGAAGCCCGGATTGCTCTCCAGACCGACCAGGTTGGCGGAAATAACTGGAATCTGCTCCATACCTGCCTTCTTCAGCGCGCGCCGGATAAATGCGATATAGTTGGACGCGCGGCAGCCGCCGCCGGTCTGGCTCATGATCAGAGCTGTCTTATTCAGATCATATTTGCCTGAGTGCAGCGCCTCCATCATCTGGCCGATGGTGCAGAGCGACGGATAACAGGCATCGTTGTTGACATACTTCAGGCCGACGTCAACCGCATCCTTCGTGTCATTCGGCAGGACAACCATGTTGTAGCCGCAGGAATTAAATGCCGCCTCGATCAGCGTAAAGTGGATCGGGGACATCTGCGGGCACAGAATGGTGTAGCCGGCCTCACGCATTTCCTTTGTAAAGTACGGACGCTCCGCAGCCGCGATGCGCTCATGGCGCTGTTCGCCGGATTCTTTCCGGACGCGGATCGCTGCCAGCAGGGAGCGGACACGGATCCGGACCGCGCCCAGATTGTTAACTTCATCGATCTTCAGGCAGGTGTAAATCTTGCCCGCCTCGTCGAGAATCTCATAAACCTGATCTGTCGTGACGGCGTCAAGACCGCAGCCGAAGGAATTCAGCTGGATCAGATCCAGATCATCCCGGGTCAGTACGTAGTTCGCCGCCGCGTACAGACGGGTGTGATACATCCACTGGTCGTTGACGCGCACCGGACGCTGAACCGGCGCCAGATGCGAGACAGAGTCCTCGGACAGGACAGCGACGTCGTAGGAATTGATCATATCCGGAATACCGTGGTGGATTTCCGGGTCAATGTGATACGGACGGCCGGCGAGCACGATGCCGTGGTGTCCGGTTTCTTCCATCCACTTCAGGACCTGCTCACCTTTGTGCTGCACATCCCTGCGGACATTGTCCATCTCGACCCAGCCTTCGTGTACGGCGCTGCGCACCTCTGCGGCGGGGATGTCAGAGAAAACCTTCACCAGCTCATCAGCGAGAATCTTCTCGGAAGAGAGCGCGACAAACGGATTCAGGAGCGTGATGGACGGATCCCGCAGTTCGTCGACATTGTTCTTGATGTTTTCTGCGTATGAGGTGACGATCGGGCAGTTGTAGTGGTTGACTGCCTCCGGAAATTCATTCCGCTCATACGGAACACACGGATACCAGATCTTCTTGATACCCTGGCGGATCAGCCAGGTCACGTGGCCGTGCGCGATTTTCGCCGGATAGCATTCCGACTCGCTCGGAATTGACTCGATTCCCAGCTCATACAGCCGGCGCGTAGAGGTCGGCGAAAGCACGACGCGGTAGCCCAGCTTTGTGAAGAACGTAAACCACAGCGGGTAGTTCTCGTACATATTCAGCACGCGCGGGATGCCGATGATGCCGCGCGGCGCCTCGTCCTCGGTCAGCGGCTGGTAGCCGAAGATCCGGTCATATTTATATTCATACAGGTTCGGAATGTGATTCGCGTTCTTTTCCTTGCCGATGCCGCGCTCGCAGCGGTTTCCGCTGATAAACTGGCGTCCGCCGGAGAACCGGTTTACGGTCAGGCGGCATTTATTCGTGCAGCCTTTGCAGGTCGCCATCTTCGTGGAGTACTGCAGCGCGTTAATTTTCTCGATCGGCAGCATCGTAGTCTGCTTGCCTTCGCTGCGGTCGCGCGCGATCAGCGCAGCGCCGAACGCGCCCATGATGCCGGCGATATCCGGACGGATCGCGTGGCAGTTTGCAATCTTCTCAAAAGCACGAAGGATACCGTCGTTGTAGAACGTTCCGCCCTGCACGACAATGTGATTGCCGAGCTCGGTCGCGTCGGAAACCTTGATGACCTTATACAGCGCATTCTTAATGACAGAATAGGAGAGGCCGGCGGAAATATCCGGCACGGTCGCGCCTTCCTTCTGGGCCTGTTTGACCTTTGAATTCATGAAGACCGTGCAGCGTGTTCCGAGATCAATCGGATGCTCTGCGAACAGTGCCTCCTTCGCAAAATCCACGACGCTGTAGCCGAGCGATTCCGCAAAGTTTTCAATAAATGAGCCGCAGCCTGAGGAACATGCTTCATTCAGCATGACAGAGTCGACGGCGTGATTCCTGATTTTAATGCATTTCATATCCTGGCCGCCGATGTCCAGAATACAGTCGACGTCCGGCTCGAAAAATGCGGCCGCGGTATAGTGCGCGATGGTCTCGACCTCGCCCTCATCCAGCATCAGCGCGGATTTAATCAGCGCCTCGCCGTAGCCGGTGGAGCAGGCATACGCGATCCTTGCGGAATCCGGCATCTTTGCGTAAATGTCCTGGATTGCGCGGATCGTCGTCGCGAGCGGACTTCCGTTGTTGTTGCTGTAGAAGGAATACAGAAGCGAGCCGTCCTCGCCGACGACTGCAGCCTTTGTGGTCGTGGAACCGGCATCAATGCCGAGGTAGCAGTTGCCCTCATATGTTGCAAAATCAGCCGACGCGACATTGTTTTCCTCCTGCCGCAGCAGGAAATCCTCATAATCCTCTTTGCTCTCGAACAGCGGATCCATGCGGGCAACTTCGAATTCCATTGCGATTCCGGACATCAGACGGTTCTTCATCTCTTCCAGAGAGACAGAAGCATCCGGCCGGTAATTCATTGCAGATCCAATCGCTGCGAACAGATGCGAATTTTCCGGAATAATGGCATGTTCGTCATCCAGCTTCAGTGTGCGGATAAATGCCTCGCGCAGCTCGGAGAGATAATGCAGCGGCCCGCCCAGAAATGCCACGTGCCCGCGGATCGGTTTGCCCTGGGCCAGACCGGAAATCGTCTGGTTGACAACAGCCTGGAAGATAGAGACCGACAGATCGGGTTTTGTCGCGCCCTCGTTGATCAGCGGCTGGATATCCGTCTTCGCGAACACGCCGCAGCGCGCTGCGATCGGGTAAATATCTTTGTAATCTTTTGCGTACTCATTCAGACCGGTGGCGTCTGTCTGCAGCAGCGCGGCCATCTGGTCGACGAAAGAACCCGTGCCGCCGGCACAGGCGCCGTTCATGCGCTGCTCGATATTGCCGTCTTCGAAATAAATAATCTTCGCGTCCTCGCCGCCCAGCTCAATTGCGACATCTGTCTGCGGGGCGTAGGACTGCAGCGCGGTCGAGACTGCGATGACCTCCTGCGTGAACGGAACTTCCAGATGATTGGCCAGTGTCAGACCGCCGCTTCCTGTGATGACCGGATGAAGCTCCAGCTCGCCGAGTCGTTTGTACGCCTTCTCCAGAAGCTCTGCCAGAGTCTCCTGAATCTTTGCGAAATGACGCTGATAATCAGAAAACAGCAGCGTATCATCCCGGTCCAGGATCGCAATCTTGACAGTCGTGGAACCGATATCAATTCCGAGCTTATAGAGCTGATTCTCTATAGAAGCCTGTTCCATAGATGAATGTTCCACAGATGAATGTTCCATAGAATTGTTTTCCATATATGTATTTATACTCCTGCGATAAAACAATATATTGTGGTATAAACCCCTGTACAGGCATAGTACAGACATTATATATTAAACAGATAGAACACATTATACTTCACGAAGAACGTAAAAACAACTCTTAATAGGAAGAATATGCAATATTGTCTTTGCAAATGTTCCCTGATATAATTTTGATATCGTGAAAAAAGCAGTACACGCATGATGAAGGAGGTTTAAAATGAAAAAGATCTGGTACGCACTGATGTTGTCACTGATATTGACAGCGGTACTCGGCGCAGTTCCTGTATTTGCGGCTTCAGCAAAGAGCGGCGTGGTTTCCATGTGCGACGAGAGTGTGGACTTTGGAAGCGACACATATGACAAACTGGATATAACAGGAGATGCTGCTCCGGACACAGTTGCTGTCGATGTCACGGAGGCCAGCCGTGTTCTGAAAGTGAACGGTCAGGCGGTTAAGACATGGAAAGGCACGTCAGAGATTCCTTCATTTAAACTTGTGACAGTGGCCGGCAAAACGTTTCTTGAAGTAACAGAAGAGAACGTTTCGAAAAAAACAAGCAGCTGCGGACTGTATCTTATTTCAGGCGGGAAGTTGAAAAAAGCATTCGATTATGCGGCGCTTGTCAATAAGAAACTGCTTGTCAAAGGAAAATTTGTATCGGACGGAGATAACTTTGACATGATTACCGTCGATAAAGTAAAGGGAAATACACTTTTCCTGACAGCATCTCTTTCCACAAAGAGCCTCGGCTATTTTAAGATTCAGAATCTGAAACTGAAATACAGCGGGGGAAAATTCAAACTTGCTGCTGCAGCCGGAAAGACAAAATGCCTGCTTATGGATATGAAAACAGGGAAGCAGTTCAAATCGTTTACGGCGAAGAAAGCATTGACGGTATACAAAAAAGCCGGATCAAAGAAAAAAGCAGGATTTAAAATTGCCGCAAACAAGACGTTTGAGATGAAAAAAGCTGCGGTCGTGAAAAAGAACATTTATGTTCAGATCAGGAGCGCGGGAAAAACAGGCTGGCTGAAGCTCGATAAATCGAACATGGTTAAAATGGGCGGAATACTGATGTGGGGTTAAAACAACAGAATGGCAGACTATCAACTCATAGCAGAAGACGGACGCGCGAAGAGCGCGGAATTTAAGACAGTCCACGGCACGGTCCAGACACCGGTGTTCATGAATGTAGGAACCGTGGCCGCGATCAAAGGCGCAGTTTCCACGGAGGATCTCGAGGGCATCGGAACGCAGGTGCAGCTTTCCAACACCTATCATCTGCATCTTCGCCCGGGCGACGAGATTGTAAAACAGCTGGGCGGCCTGCATCAGTTTATGTCCTGGGACAGACCGATCCTCACGGATTCCGGCGGATTCCAGGTGTTTTCACTCGCACAGCTGCGCCAGATCAAAGAAGAAGGCGTCAGTTTCCGCTCGCATATTGACGGACACAAGATATTCATGGGACCGGAAGAGAGCATGCAGATCCAGTCCAACCTGGCATCCACGATCGCGATGGCGTTCGACGAGTGTCCTTCCAGTAAAGCGGACCGGGAATACGTGCAGAAATCGGTTGACCGCACGACGCGCTGGCTGGTGCGCTGCAGGGATAAAATGGCGGAACTGAACAGCCGGGAAGATACCATCAACAAAGATCAGATGCTGTTCGGCATCAACCAGGGCGCGATTTATCCGGACATCCGCATTGAACACGCGCGGCAGATCCGCGAACTGGATCTGGACGGATACGCGGTCGGCGGTCTGGCGGTCGGGGAGACCCACGAGGAGATGTACGACATTCTGGATCAAGTCGTGCCGGAGCTGCCGCGGAACAAACCGGTCTACCTGATGGGCGTCGGAACGCCGGCGAACATCATCGAGGCAGTCGCCAGAGGCGTGGATTTCTTTGACTGCGTGTATCCGAGCCGGAACGGGCGGCACGGCCACGTCTACACAAAACACGGGCATCTGAACCTCTTCAACGCGCAGTATGAGACGGATACAAGACCGATCGAAGAAGGATGTCAGTGTCCGGTCTGCCGCAGATACAGCCGCGCTTACATCCGCCATCTGCTGAAGGCAAAGGAAATGCTCGGCATGCGGTTCTGCGTGCTGCACAATCTGTATTTCTATAATCATCTGATGGAAGAGATCCGCACGGCAATCCGCGGCGGGTATTTTGAGGCATTCCGGAAGGAGCGGCTGGAGATGCTGGCTAAGCCAGACTGACCGCTGACCAGCTTGAGATACCGGAAACCCCGGACTGACCGGCACTGCCGGCCGGATGCGGTCCGAAGCACACACAAATCACCTGGAATGAGTCTGACAATCCTCTTGACCGCGTCGTCCGAATTGTGTATGATAATTGGGATGCCGCGCGGGTACCCTGCCGGCAGATATGAGATTTAAAAATGGAGGAACAGTAATATGATTTTAGCATCCGGCGGCGCCCAGGGCGGCGGTATGGGAAGTATGGTAATTCTCATGGTGGCACTTGTTGGCATCATGTATTTCATGATGATCCGTCCGCAGAACAAGGAACGGAAGAGAGTAGAAGCAATGCTCTCCGCGATGGAAGTCGGCGATTCAGTCGTTACAACCAGCGGATTCTACGGCGTCATTATCGATATTGCGGGCGATGATGTAATCGTCGAGTTCGGCAACAACCGCAACTGCCGCATCCCGATGAAGAAAGAAGCAATTGCCCAGGTCGAAAAACCGGGTGATTTCAAGGCATCCGCTTCGGACGACAAAGATAAAAAATAACTGCATAAAATTATTTAGAACTTTTAACAAGAGAATCCGTCTGGGTTCTCTTGTTTTGTTATATTTGCCGAACACTCGTCAATCCCCGGATTTCACGTTGAAATCATCGCAAAAATGCAGTATTATGGTGGATAGCTTTAATTTTCATAGTTGGATAACTATGCCTGTATGATGAATTCGGCAGAACGGTTGTTTTCGCGGCAACCAGAGAAGCTGATCAGAAGATAACAAGGAGGACCACCCCATGAAAAGCGATGCAGTTACAAAGGGAATGCAGCAGGCGCCTCACAGAAGTCTGTTTAACGCACTCGGAATGACAGAGGAAGAGATGAATCGTCCGCTGATCGGCATTGTCTGTTCTTATAATGAAATCGTTCCGGGTCATATGAATCTGGATAAAATTGCAAACGCAGTCAAGATGGGCATTGCGGAAGCAGGCGGCACACCGATACAGTTTCCTGCAATCGCAGTCTGTGACGGAATTGCAATGGGCCATATCGGCATGAAATATTCACTCGTCACGCGTGATCTGATCTGCGATTCCACAGAATGCATGGCACTGGCACATCAGTTCGACGCACTGGTCATGATCCCGAACTGCGACAAGGTTGTTCCGGGAATGCTGATGGCAGCAGCAAGAATCAACGTTCCGACAATTTTTGTCAGCGGCGGCCCGATGCTCGCAGGCCACGTCAACGGCAGAAAGCGCAGCCTCTCCTCGATGTTCGAGGCAGTCGGCGCCTACACGGCCGGCACCATGACAGAGGACGATGTCCGCAATTTTGAAGAAAATGTATGTCCGACCTGCGGTTCCTGCTCCGGCATGTACACCGCGAACAGCATGAACTGCCTGACAGAGGTGCTCGGCATGGGTCTTTCCGGAAACGGAACCATCCCGGCAGTCTATTCTGCGCGCATCCGTCTGGCAAAACACGCAGGCATGAAGATCATGGAACTGCTGGAGAAAAACATCCGCCCGTCCGACATCATGACAAAAGAGGCGTTCATCAACGCGCTGACAGTCGATATGGCACTTGGATGTTCCACCAACACCATGCTGCATCTGCCGGCAATCGCCCATGAGGCAGGCTTCGATTTTGAAGTCTCAATGGCGAATGAACTGAGCGAAAAGACGCCGAATCTCTGCCACCTGGCACCGGCCGGCGATCACTATATGGAAGAACTCAACGAGGCAGGCGGCATCTACGCGGTCATGAATGAGCTTGCGTCTCTGGATCTGCTCAATCTCGACTGCATGACCGTCACCGGCAAGACCGTCGGGGAAAATATCAAAGGCTGCGTCAACCGTGATCCGGAAATCATCCGCCACGTCGACAATCCCTACATGCGCACCGGTGGCATCGCGGTTCTGTCCGGCAATCTTGCGCCGGATACCTGCGTCGTCAAGCGTTCCGCAGTCGTTCCGGAAATGATGACCCATGAGGGGCCGGCGCGTGTATTTGACTGCGAAGAAGACGCAATTGACGCGATCAAAGGCGGAAAGATCGTTGCCGGAGACGTCGTCGTCATCCGCTACGAAGGACCGAAGGGCGGTCCGGGCATGCGCGAGATGCTGAATCCGACTTCCGCAATCGCGGGCATGGGACTGGGCAGCAGCGTCGCGCTGATCACAGACGGAAGATTCTCCGGCGCGTCCCGCGGCGCATCCATCGGACATGTCAGCCCCGAGGCGGCAGTCGGCGGTCCGATTGCGCTCGTCGAGGAAGGCGACAGAATCCGTATCGATATCCCGAACTATTCTCTGGAACTTCTCGTCAGCGATGAAGAACTTGAGAAACGCAGAGCAAAATGGCAGCCGAGAGAGCCGAGAGTTACGACCGGTTATCTCGCGCGTTACGCAAAGATGGTTACCAGCGCAAACCGCGGCGCGATTCTCGTTACAGAGTAATTGCTGCTCAACAGAGTAATTGCTGTTTATATGATCTGCAGTATAACGTTTCATTTAAAACTGCGCGGAATGAATCACTGAAGAACCTATAAATGAAAGAAGGAAATACAAATGCAGCTGAATGGTTCAGAAATCATTATCGAATGCCTGAAAGAGCAGGGAGTTGATACCGTTTTCGGTTATCCGGGCGGCGCAATTCTCAATCTCTACGATGAACTCTACAAACATCCGGAGATCCGTCACGTACTGACCTCCCACGAGCAGGGTGCTTCCCACGCGGCAGACGGCTATGCGCGCGCGACCGGCAAGGTAGGCGTGTGTTTCGCGACCAGCGGTCCTGGGGCAACCAACCTGATCACCGGAATTGCAACTGCGTATATGGACTCTGTTCCGCTTGTTGCAATCACGGCAAATGTCGGCAAGGCACTGCTCGGAAAGGACAGTTTCCAGGAGGTCGATATTACCGGCATCAGTATGCCTGTTACCAAATACAGCATGATCGTCAAAGACATCAGCAAGCTTGCCGACGCGATCCGCCGTGCTTTCAAAATCGCGAAGAGCGGAAGACCGGGACCGGTCCTGGTCGATGTCACCAAGGATGTGACCGGAGCGAAACATTACTTTAAGCCGGCGGTACCGGAGGTTTACGATCCCGCAGATGTCCCGGTTTCCGAATCTGAACTGAACACTGCAGTGGAAATGATTAATAAGGCGAAAAAGCCGATGATCTTTATCGGCGGCGGCACCGTGACGTCCGGCGCATACGAACAGGTCCGCGAGCTGGCGCACAAGATTGAGGCGCCGGTCTGCGACAGTCTGATGGCGCAGGGTGTATTCCCGCAGAATGACGATCTGTACCTTGGCATGCTCGGCATGCACGGCACAAAGGCTGCCAACCTCATGACATACAAGTGCGATCTCTTTATCGTGCTCGGTGCGCGTTTCTCAGACCGCTGCGTCGGCAGCCCGAAGAGTTTCGCGAAGCAGGCCAGGATTCTTCAGATTGACGTGGATCCCGCAGAGATCAATAAGAACGTGGTTGTAAACGCGTCCGTCACAGGCGATGTCTGCGAAGTGCTGAAAAAGATCCTTCCGGAGCTGCATGAGAAACACAGCGATGAGTGGATGGAAGAGATGGAAGCGAATAAAAACCTTGCTTCCGGAAAGATCGATGATTCCTGCATGAACGGTCCGTATATCATTGATCAGGTATGCAAGGTCACAGAAGGCAAAGCACTGATCTGCACCGATGTCGGTCAGCATCAGATGTGGTCTGCGCAGCATTACTGCTACACAGAGCCGCGTCATTTCCTGACATCCGGCGGACTGGGAACAATGGGATACGGCCTGGGCGCGTCCATCGGCGCGAAGATCGGCCGTCCGGATCAGCAGGTCATCAATATTACCGGTGACGGCTGCTTCCGCATGAACATGAATGAGATCATCACGGCGGTCCGCAACGAGCTTCCGCTGATTGATATTGTCATCAACAACCATGTCCTCGGCATGGTGCACCAGTGGCAGGAGCTCTTTTACCAGAAGCATTTTTCGGCAACCATTCTCAACGATCAGCTCGACGTCGTGAAAGTTGCGGAGGCAATGGGTGCGAACGGCTACCGCGTCACCGATCCGAAGGAATTCCCGGCGGTTCTGCAGCAGGCTATCGACAGCGGAAAAACCTGTATCATCGACTGTGTGATTGATTCCGATGAGAAGGTCTTCCCGATGATACCGGCAGGCAAGGCCAACAACGATGTGTTTGATGAAAACGATCTGAGAGCAATGCAGCAGAAGCAGAAGAAGGGATATGTATAATTTCACATTCCGTCGCTGAATCACCTGGTAAATAATATAATGAGGAGCAGGAAAAATGGATAGAGTATATAATTTCTCGGCAGGTCCGGCAGTTCTCCCGGAGGAGGTTCTCCGCGAGGCACAGGACGAGATGATGAATTACCGCGGATGCGGCATGTCTGTTATGGAGATGAGTCACCGTTCCAAAATGTTCGATGAGATCATCGACGAGGCGGAGGCCGATCTGAGAACACTGCTGCAGATTCCGGATGACTATGCGGTTCTGTTTATGCAGGGCGGCGCGACGCTGCAGTTTGCGCAGATCCCGATGAACCTGATGAAAAACCGTGTGGCAGATTATATCGTGACCGGTACCTGGGCAAAAAAGGCCTGGCAGGAAGCTGCCATTTACGGCACCGCAAATAAGATTGCCTCTTCCGAGGATAAGATGTTTACTTATATCCCGGACTGCAGTGATCTGCCGGTTAGCCCGGATGCGGATTACGTTTACATTTGTGAAAACAACACCATTTACGGAACAAAATATCATACGCTGCCGAACACAAAAGGCAAGCTGCTGGTATCAGACGTTTCTTCCTGTTTCCTGTCCGAGCCCATCGATGTGACAAAATACGGCATCGTTTACGGCGGCGTACAGAAGAACATCGGACCGGCCGGCCTGGTGGTCAGCATCATCCGCAAAGACCTGATCACAGACGACGTACTCGCGGGTACGCCGACCTACATGAAATTCAAGACCCATGCGGACAACCGTTCCATGTACAACACACCGAACTGCTACGCGATCTATATCTGCGGCAAGGTATTCAAATGGCTGCTTAAGACAGGCGGACTTGAAAAACGCAAAGAGATCAACGAGCAGAAAGCGGCAGTCCTCTACGATTATCTCGACAGCAGCAGAATGTTCCGCGGCACGGTTGAGAAGAAAGACCGCTCCCTGATGAACGTTCCGTTCGTTACAGGCGACAAGGATCTCGACGCGAAGTTTATTAAAGAAGCGACAGAAGCAGGATTTGTAAATCTCAAGGGACACCGCAGTGTCGGAGGCATGCGCGCAAGTATCTACAACGCAATGCCGGTTGAGGGTGTACAGAAACTGACAGAATTTATGAAGCAGTTTGAAGAGGTGAATGCATAATGTTTTACTATAACTGTCTCAATCCGATTTCACGTGTCGGTCTGGGACACTTTGACGGCAATTACATCATGACGGATAACCCGAAAGCCGCAGACGCATTTCTTGTGCGCAGCGCGAAAATTCAGGCGGAAGATCTTCCGGAGAGCTGTCTTGCGATTGCGCGCGCAGGCGCAGGTGTCAATAATATCCCGGTTGATGAATGTGCAAAGCGCGGCATCGTTGTGTTCAATACACCCGGTGCCAATGCCAACGGCGTTAAAGAGCTGGTAATAGCCGGCCTGTTTCTTGCCTCCCGCGATATCCTTGGCGGAGCAGAATGGGTCCGCGCGCACCGCGGCGTAGATGATGTAGCGAAACTGGCGGAAAAGCAGAAAAAGCAGTTTGCAGGCCACGAAATTGCCGGTAAAAAACTGGGAATCATCGGTCTTGGCGCCATCGGACAGATGGTCGCGAATGCGGCAGTTCATCTCGGTATGGATGTGTACGGCTATGATCCGTATATCTCAGTTGACGCGGCATGGAATCTTTCCGCATCTGTTCATCATGTCAAAGAGGTTGATAACCTGTACCGCGACTGCGACTATATTACGATCCATGTTCCGCTGCTTGACAGCACGCGCGGCATGATCGATCATCACGCCATCAGCATCATGAAAGAGGGTGTTATCGTCCTGAACTTCGCCCGCGACGTTCTCATCGACGAAGACGCGCTTGTTGAGGCGCTGCACTCGGGTAAGGTCGCCCGCTATGTATCGGATTTTGCAAATCCGACCGTGGCAGGACTTCCGCATACGCTCGTGCTGCCGCATCTTGGCGCGTCCACACAGGAGTCGGAAGACAACTGCGCAGTGGCAGCGGTCAAGGAACTCCGCGCATACCTGGAGAACGGAAATATCCGCAACTCCGTCAATTACCCGAACTGCGACATGGGACGCTGCGAAGCGGCGAGCCGTGTGACGATCTGTCACCTCAATATCCCGGGCATGATCCAGAAATTCAGTAAAGCAATCAATGACTTCGGCATCAATATCAGTGACATGACCAATAAGAGTAAAGGTGACTACGCCTATACAGTGCTCGACCTGAATACGCCGGCGACAGAAGAACTTCTGAACGCGATCACTGAAAACGAAGCAGTTCTGCGGGCGCGGATTGTGAAGTAAAACAATAACATCAGAGAAGAATATCAGCATGTGCCGGCAGCCAGTCATTGCCGGCACATCTCTCGTTTGAAAGGAAGGAGAACGCACATGGCAGTCATCAGACCATTCCGTGCATTAAGACCCACAAAAGAAACCGCGGCGCGCGTCGCCGCGCTTCCGTACGATGTCTACAACACAGCCGAGGCGCGGGAAGTCGTCAAGGCCGAACCAATGTCATTCCTCGGAATCGACCGGGCAGAAACGGCATTTCCGGAAGGACAGGATCTCTATGCCCCTGAGGTATATGCAAAGGCAGATGAAATGCTGCGGCAGGCGGAGAGCGAAGGCATCATGCAGCAGGATCAGAAGGCCTGCTATTATCTGTACGAGCTGACGATGGAAGGACGTGTGCAGACCGGCCTTGTCGCCTGTTCCTCTGTCGATGACTACCTGAACGGCGTCATCCGCAAACACGAAAACACACTGGAGGCAAAAGAGCAGGACCGCATCCGTCATGTCGATACCTGCAGTGCACAGACCGGTCCGATTTTCCTGGCTTATCGCGCGCAGGACGCAATCCGCGAACTCGTGCAGAATATCCGGGAAAATCAGCCCGCCGAACAGGATTTCACTTCCGATGACGGCATCCGTCACCGCGTCTTTCTGATCAGTGATGACGCGCAGATTGCAGCGATTTCGGATGCGTTTGCGCAGGTGGAGTGCACCTACATTGCGGACGGACATCACCGCGCCGCCTCAGCTGTAAAAGTATCCCTGATGCGCAGAAAAGAACATCCGGACTATACCGGTGAAGAGGAGTTCAACTATTTCCTTTCCGTTCTGTTTCCGGACGAAGAACTGAAAATCATGGACTACAACCGTGTTCTGAAAGATCTCTCCGGGCTGACGCAGAATGAGATGCTGGAGAAACTCTGTGAGAAATGTTATCTGGAAATGGCACTGGAATCACCCTATCATCCGGAGAAAAAAGGTGAGATGGGATTCCTGATGGACGGACAGTGGTACCGTCTTCAGGCGCGTCCGGACTTCATCAAAGAAGACCCGGTAGGCGCGCTTGACGTATCCTTCCTGCAGCGCGAGATCCTGACGCCGGTCTGGAAGATCGACGACCCGCGCACGGACAGCCGGATCGACTTCGTCGGCGGCATCCGCGGCCTTGAGGAGCTGGAACGCCGCTGTGAAAACGGCTGCGCCGCTGCATTTGCCATGTATCCGACCTCGATTGAGGAGCTCCTGGAAGTGGCGGACGCAAACTTGCTCATGCCGCCGAAATCCACATGGTTCGAGCCGAAGCTGCGGAGCGGGCTGTTTATTCACAAGATTGAGCGATAATGACTTTTTCGAACGGTTTGGATGTGACATCATTTCCTTTCTCCGGACCGTTTGCACTTAGTCCTCACGCAGCGGTACTAAACTCGCACGAGTGCTCGTTAAGGACCGGCGTTGCGGATGTCCGGAAAAGGAATTGATGTCACATTCTTTTTTCGAACAAGATGAATGAATGTTAGAAAATGATAGAACGACTGAAGAAAGCGACAAATAAATATAAGGCATTCTGGATTATTTACTGGGGCGCGTCGATCGGGTTTCTGGTGATCCGGCGCGGCGATGTGCTTGCACCGCTTGAGGAGGGTGAGACGAAGGGCCCGCTGGTGCTGGGCCTGCTCTTCGCGGCAATCGCGGTTTCAGCGCTGATCAGCCATCTGGTGCTTTTCGGGCGGCGTGAATACAACGAGAAGGGGCATGAGGAGCCGCGGAAGTTCCGTCTGTATCATTTGATTGTGATGATTCTGAACTGCCTGCTGTGTCTGTTCCTGATGGAATGGGTCAACAATCCGGATCTGAAGGAGATGCAGGTCCGCTATATGCTGCTGAATCTGGCCGGCTGTTTCATTATAACGATGATCTGGCTGTTCTGGCTGAATTCATGGCGGAGGTCCATAATTGCAGTGTTGTGTTTATACGGCACGATGACAGTTGTTTTTTATGCGGTAAATAGTCTGCGCGGCGAGCCGTTTCAGTTTATCGATACATTCAGTCTCGGAACGGCGATGCACGTGGCGGGGAATTTCACCTTTGTCATGTCGCGTCAGCTGGTCGCTGCGATTGTCATTGTTCTGTGTGTGATGGGCATGTACCTGCAGCTGCCGGATGCCTGCATCGCGCGGGGAAAACTGACCCGCATTCTGATCCGCGCCGGTGTGTTTGGATTCATGATCGGTATGTATTTCTTCTATCTGAACGTGAACTGGAACGGAAAACTCGGAATTCTGACAGATCTGTTCGCGCCGGCAAAAACTTATAAGAAATATGGCACGACCGTCGGCTTTTTCTGTGTTGCGAAGTACATGCGCCTGACCCCGCCCGACGGATATACGGTGGCAGAGACAAAAACGATCGCGGAAACGGCAGAGAAGGAGATGGTTCCCAATGACACCACAGACGTTGAGCCGGTCAATATCATCGCCATCATGAATGAATCCTGGGCGGATTACCGCATGATCGGCGATCTGCAGACAAGCGACGAAGTCATGCCGTATTACGATTCTATGTCGGAAAACACCATCAAGGGAAATACACTCGTCTGTATCCGCGGCGGCGGAACCGCCAAATCCGAGTACGAATTTCTCACCGGTAATTCAGTGAAACGATTCCCGGGTATGGTGCCGTACGTCAGTTATTTTCTGCATAACCAGTATTCGCTGGTAACGACGCTGAAGGCACAGGGTTACGAGGCCATCGCCATGCATCCCTACAAGGCGACAAACTGGAACCGGCCCACCGCGTACCGGCTGCTCGGCTTCGATCAGTTCCTCGCGGAAGAAGATTTCGAAGAAGATACCGAGCGGATCCGCAGCTTTATCAGCGACCGCGGCAACTACGAAAAAATCATTAAAATGGTAGAAGAGAAGGAAAACCCGGATGACAGGCTGTTCCTCTTTGACATCACCATGCAGAACCACGGCGGCTTCGAATCCGAGACCTACCACGGAACCATTCACGTGAACGGATACGACGATGAAGCGGTTACTAACTACATGTCCCTCGAGCGGGACAGCGATGATGCACTCGGATATCTGATCGAGCACTTCAAGACAGTCAAAGAACCGACCATCATCCTGATGTTCGGCGATCACTATCCTGATCTGCCCGAAGAATTCACAGAGTACATCTCCGGTAAGAAATACGACAACCTTCCCATCGGCGAAAAAGAAATGTACTTCTCCACGCCGTTCTTCATCTGGGCCAACTACGATATCCCGGAGCAGACCGGAATCCAGACCAGCAACAACTATCTCGGCACCATGATGCTCGAGCAGACCGGCCTGGAAATGGCGCCGTACAACTACTTCCTCAAAAACCAGCAGGAAATCATCCCTGCGCTCAACCACCTCGGCTACATGGATCCGTCCGGCACCTTCCACACCTGGGAAAAAGGCGATCAGTCGGTCCTCGACCAGGAATGGAAGTACGAATGCCTCCAGTACAACAACCTCGCAGAAAAAAGAAGACGTCTTACCGACTTCTTTACCGTAGGGGAGCGCCAGGCGGTTAATAGTTCAGCCGGTAAATAGCCTGCCGGATCGCAGCCTGCCAGATCGCAGCCTGCCGGATCGCAATCTGCCGGATCGCAGCCTGCCAGATCGGAAAAACCATCCTGAAGGAACAATTCTAATAATATGACAGCAGTTCTAATTTTAAAATGGTGGGGCGTCTCAATGCTCCTGGGAGCAGCATTTCTGCCGGTCACCGCGCGTCTTTTCAGGACGTTCGATGACCGCGGCTGGCTGTTCTCAAAAGTACTCGGAACGATGCTCGGCGGTTATGCCGTCTGGGCACTTTCCGTATGTTTTCATATGCCGTTTTCGAGAATGACAGCGATTCTTGTGACGGCATTTTTTGCTGTGCTGACGTGGATTTTCAAGCTGGCCGGCATGCGGAATATTCATAATGTCCGCAAAGGAACAGTTAATGGTAAAGGAACAGGTACAGTTGCTGGAACAGGGACAGAAACAGTTGCCGGAACAGGGACTGGCGCGTGCTCATACGCAGGTTCGAAGCCGGATCTCCGCCTCATCATTGCAGAGGAAATCCTGTTTCTGGCTGTCCTGATCATCTGGGTTTATTTCATTGGTTTCTATCCGGAAGCTACCGGTACGGAAAAACCAATGGATTACGGCTTTATGGCGGCGTTTGATCGCAGCACTGCAATACCGGCCAGGGACATCTGGTACGGTACAGATGCCATCAACTATTACTACGGCGGCCAGTATTTTGCCGTATACTTCGCAAAACTGGCGTTTACGGAAGTGACGTATGCGTACAACATGATGCGCGCGCTGATTGCGGCATTTGTCTTTGTGATGCCGTTTTCCATGGTGCGTCAGCTGTTGATGAAGACCGGTAAAAAACGCAGAATCATCGCCGCGCTCGGCGGCCTGCTTGGCGCCGGTGCCGTATCCTGCGCGGGCAACCTGCACTATGTTCTGTACGGCCTTTTCGGGAAATTATTCCGGCTCTCCGGCTGGGAAGATTACTGGTTCCCGGAATCCACGCGGTTTATCGGACACAATCCGCCCACTGACGATGCATGCATTCACGAATTCCCGTCCTATTCATTTGTGCTCGGCGATATGCACGCCCATATGATTAATCTGATTTTCGTACTGCTTTTCCTTGGGATTTTTATAGCATGGCTGCTGGAATCATCAGATAATAAGCTTGTGGAAATTGTGAAAAAGGGCAGTAATGGGAGCAAGGCCAGTAATGGAAGCAAGGTCAGTAATGAGAGCAAGGCCAGTAATGGAAGCAAGGTCAGTGAGGGTAGTGGAAATGCCAAGACAGGTTCTCATGGCGGCTTTATAACGATAAAGGCGAAGGAATGCTTCCCGCCGCATCTGCTTCTTATGGCAGCTATGACCGGCATGTTTAAATGGACCAATTACTGGGACTTCATCATCTATCTGACAGTCCTCATTTTTGGAATGGGACTTCTGCTGATCCGAAAAATCCGGCACGGCGCATCCCTGAAACAGCAGGCAGCTGTATTTGTGATCCGGCTGATCGCAATCTGGCTGATTGGCAGGATCATCGCATATCCGTTTACCTCAAGGTTTGATATGATGGTGTCTTCGGTGGCACTCACCAAGAATCATACAGCATTTTATCAGTTTGCAATCCTCTGGGGTCTTCCGGTTGTGACGTTGATCGTCTATGCGGTCTGGCTGTTCCGGAGTTGTAAAACTGCAGCCGGCAGCCTGGAGAGTGCAGCATCTGGAAGAGAGAAGAGCGCAGCCAGTTCAACAACATTGCCGATGCCATATTATATCGCGCTTCTGCTGGGAATCTGTGCGCTCGGTCTGATTCTCATCCCGGAAGTTGTCTACGTAAAGGATATTTACGAAGAGGGATTCTCCCGGTCAAATACAATGTTCAAGCTGACATATCAGGCGTTTGTGATGTTTGGTCTGTTCTTTGGTTTTGCATTGCCGGAACTGCTTGTGAACCGCCTGCCGGAAACACTCACCCGAACCACTGCAGAAGCCGCCCGGAACACTGCAGAAGATAAGCCGGAAACATCTTCCCCTGCAGGCACATCTGCAGACATTCACCCGGTACAGCTGATCGGCGGCGTGCTGACTGTCATCTTATTACTCACATTCGGCTACCTGCCGTACTCGGTGAAATGCTGGTTCGGAAATGTACTGTCTCCGGACGGATTTATCGGGATCAGCGCAACGGATTTTCTGGACGAGAATTACCCGGAGGACGTAGAAGCAATTCAATGGCTGGATGAAAATATTGAAGGTCAGCCGATTGTACTTGAGGCCTGGGGTGACAGTTATTCAGAAGACTGCCGTGTTTCGGCCTATACCGGAATTCCGACCGTGATGGGCTGGTATGTGCACGAATGGCTCTGGCGCGAGAATGTTGATGAACTCAATAAGCGGGTAGAAGATGTTAATGCCATCTACACGATAACCGATGATCCGTCAGATCAGGCAGCTGCCCGGGAAATTCTGAAGAAATACGATGTGCAATACATTTTCGTCGGCAGCTGCGAGCGGATGAAATACGAAGATCTGGATGAGGATGCACTGAGATTACTTGGGACTGTGGTTTTTGAAACAGAATCTGTTTTAGACGGAAATACATTTATTATAAAGGTGGACTGAGAAGATAAATCATTTGTTTACAAGTCCTGCCAGAAACTTTGTCAGAAACATTGCCAGAAACCCTGCTATAAAAACCCTATTACAATTATTATTACAATTCCGGAACCGAAAAGGATAACATATGGATATTTTCGAATATATGAAGACAAAAAACCTCGAGAAGGAATCGCCGCTCGCCTCGCGTATGCGGCCGCGTACGCTGGAGGAAGTAGTCGGGCAGCAGCATATCATCGGCAAGGGCACTCTGCTGTACCGTGCGATCAAGGCGGATAAACTCAGTTCTGTCATTTTTTATGGACCGCCCGGAACCGGCAAGACGACGCTTGCGCAGGTGATTGCAAACACGACCAGCGCGGCATTCACGCAGATTAACGCGACGATGGCAGGCAAGAAAGACATGGCCGAGGCTGTGCAGGCTGCGCAGGATCGCATGGGGCAGTACGGAAAACGGACCATCCTGTTCATCGATGAGATTCACCGTTTCAACAAGGCCCAGCAGGATTATCTGCTTCCTTATGTGGAAGATGGAACGCTGACCCTGATCGGTGCCACGACGGAAAATCCATATTTCGAGGTAAACGGCGCGCTGATTTCGCGATCAATTATTTTTGAATTAAAGCCGCTGGAAAAGGAAGATATTGAGACACTGCTGACACGCGCAGTTACAGATCCACAGCGCGGTCTGGGAAGTTATCACGCAGTGCTGGACGATGATGCCCGCGCATTTCTGGCAGATGTTTCCGGCGGCGACGCCCGCGAGGCACTCAATGCGATTGAGCTGGGCGTGCTGACAACAGAGCCCGGTCCGGATGGAGTCATTCACATTGATCTGGAAACGGCACAGGGCTGTATTCAGAAGCGCGTGGTGCGTTACGACAAAGACGGAGACCAGCATTACGACACCATCTCCGCATTTATCAAGAGCATGCGCGGTTCTGATCCGGACGCAGCGGTCTATTATCTTGCAAAAATGCTGTCAGCCGGCGAAGACATCAAATTCATCGCACGGCGCATCATGATCTGCGCGGCAGAAGATGTCGGAAACGCGGATCCGATGGCACTCGTGCTCGCCACTTCCGCGGCGCAGGCCGCCGAGCGGATCGGCATGCCAGAATCGCAGCTCATCCTTGCGCAGGCCTGCATCTACGTCGCCAGCGCACCGAAGAGCAATGCCTGCACCAATGCTGTCTACGCGGCAATGCAGTCCGTCCGGGACGTCAAAACCTCCGTGCCGCCGCACCTGCAGGATGCCCACTACCGCGGCTCTGCAAACCTTGGACGCGGAACCGGCTACAAATATGCGCACGACTTCCCAAACCATTATGTCGAGCAGCAGTACCTGCCGACAGAAATCCTGGGCTCGAAGTTCTACGAGCCGACGGAAATGGGAAAAGAAGCAGAAATTCGGGAGCATCTGAACTGGCTGCATGGCAGGACAAATCAAGAATAAGTTTCAATCTCTACTCATAGCTTACCAGTTCAAACCAACTCCGGCGGAAGGAAACAAATCAAGAGAAGTGCATCCGCATAGGCAAAGAAGCTGCGATGCGGATGCGTAAAATCCAGAGACCAGCTCCGGCCGAAGGAAACAAATCAAGAAAAGTGCATCCGCAAAGGTACTGACTGGCGGGATGCGGATGCGCAAATCCGGAGAAACAATCAAGCCAAGGAAGTAA
>JNKK01000048.1 GCA_000702845.1 Lachnospiraceae bacterium FE2018 | reverse complement strand
GGATGCAGGAATGACGCAAAGCATGTCAAGAGTGGCTCATTGTATAGATAATGGCCCCATGGAAGGCTTCTGGGGAATCATGAAACGAGAGATGTACTATGGACATAAGTTCAAGACGAAAGAAGAACTTTTGCAGGCCATTGAAGAATATATGATCTATTACACGACCAAGCGCGTACAGAGAAACCTGAACGTAATGACACCAATGGAATACCACGAAACTAAGTTGAAGGAAGCAGCATGAAAACTGCCCGGCAGGAATACCGGGCAGGAAAAACTTTTTGTTTTTTCAATTGTCTACTTGACGGGTCGCACACCATTTTACTGACTTTTTTGGAATTTACTATTGCCCGTTTTTGATCCAAACTGAGCAAAATTTTAACCTGGTTAAGCCGTTCACAAACGGCCAGGAAACCATCCTGTAAGCAGGATGCCACGCCACAACAGCAGACCTGAACCGCAAGGTCCGACCTGCTGTCCGGCTTCTGATGCGCACCGTTTCCGCAGGCAGGACACCGGTGGTGTCAGCAGGCGGCGGGCGCCCGGAGCAACGGATTGCTCCGGAGCAGGGCAGATGCCCTGTGTGAGTGTAGGAGTGCAGGAAGTGTAATTAGTGTAGCTACTTTGTCATTCTTTTCTGCGGGTACCATTCCAACCCCCTCTGTCAGCAGTTGCCCTGCAATGTGTCTGCTGACATCTCCCCCGCCCATCTCCTCCGGGTGAGTTGATTTGTTTTTCACCTGCCCGGCATATCTGTATCCGCAATATCTATCAGCATATTCCCCATCGCCTGTATTTGTTCTCATGTCTCATGCACCTTTCGGGTTGCAGTCCTTCCGTTTTACCGCACAACCTGTTTTGCATGCAAGTGTTGCCCTAACGGCGTCCCGTTCCGCCCGGGGTCTTCACTTGCCACTTGTCATGCGCCAGAACGCGCGGTGCAGTCAGTCCAGGCAACCACAAGAAAAGGTTGCAAGAGAACATTGAAAACTAAATACACCGGCGAGGAGGAAAGACATGCTGATAGAAATTACAGGATACAGTATCTCCCAGGGCGTCATTTCCATTTACGGAACTGATGTTTCAGAAGCGCATCTGCAATACTTGGAGCGCAACAGATACGATGACCGCTTCGAGCGTGAATTCGAATTCATCTTCGATACGAAGAAGGCGAAAGTCCAGAAGAGTTTTTACTTCTGGATGAAGAAGCAGAAAGCCGCGAACGGTGCAAAGACATGGCGCGACGCATTACAGTCCGTCATCGGAACACGCACTTATGTATCAGGCAGATATCTCAACCGGGACTGGATTTAACCAGCCCCGGTTTTGAGACACTTTTACAGCCAAACTGGCAATCACATTTTATAAGGAGGTTCACTATGAACAACAATAACTTCGGTATCTTCAATGGTCGTCTCGTCAAGGATCCTGTTTACTTCGAGAACAGCGATGGTTCGTCCATCGTCCTGCTCACAGTTGCGTGTCAGCAGAACTTCGCATCCGGCAAGGCACATGAGTATCAGTCGGACTTCATCGAGTTCCGCGGATTCATCCCGAAACGCCGTAAGGGCAACGGTATCTACGACTACGTCAGCACCGGAGATAAGATCTCTATTTCCTACTCACTGCGCAGTTCCGCATCTGAGAAGAACGGCAAAAAGACGTTCTACCAGAGCCCGTTTATCGAGAGCGTCCAGCTTCTCGAAAGCAAAACCGTCCGCGAGGAGCGGCGCGCCCGCAAGAACGCATAAGCGTTTCACTCAGCAGTCCGCTAACCCGCAGGGTCAGGCATACAGCCTGGCCCTGTTTCTTCTTATAAACAAACTTTCAATCCAAGGAGGAATTTACCATGATGAACAACGCAACAATCGTAGCCCGCACCGATGCTATCAACGACATTCTCACAGCAAAAGACGCCCTGTTCCGCGTCCGTCCAGACTGCGTCAGCAAGAACGGCCGCCTGCTGGATACGCTGGTGCTTTCCAGCGAGGAGCTCCCGGGAGACATGCGGATCTACCCGAACGCCTCTTTCTGGGATGAAACCGACAGGCAGATTGTCGAGGATCTCGAAGAGATGTTCCGGTCCCGCATCAGCGTCGATGGCCTGCATGAATGCCTGGAACCGGACCGGATCCGCGCGACCATCCTGCCGCGTGTCTCATCCGTAAATCACATCGATGAGCTCCTCGCACAGGGACTTGCATGCTTTCAGGATCTGGATCTTGTGTTCTCATTTGTCATTCCGTACACGGAATCCGAATGCGAACATGCGCAGATTCGGGTATCCAATGCACTGCTGAAATCAGCAGGCATCACGCTCGATGAGGCAATCACCTGCGCAAAGCAGAATGCCAGAGAAGATGTCTCCCTCGAAACGCTCAGCAGTGTCATCAGCAATATGACAGGAATGCCGGGCCCGGCAGACGACTGCCTCTGGATCCTCAGTAATTCCAGCCGCATATACGGTTCCGGTGTTCTCCTGTGCAGGGACGTTTTACAGTACGTAGCCGACCTGCTCGGAACGAACAAATTGACGATCCTTCCGTCATCAGTCCACGAAGTCCTGTGTCTCAAAGACGAACAGATGGATCCGGCAAGCCTGCTGGAAATGGTTACGGAAATCAATGCGACGCAGGTGATTCCGGAGGACCGCCTGACGGACAACGTCTATTTCCTGCATGACGGCATGTTGGAAGCGCTGGTGTAAAACCACCGCGCACAACAATCGCTGAACACACACAAGTGGGGCGGGAGCCGGCGACGGTTCCTGCCCCGCGGAAAGGAGCAATCATGAAAGTTGATGAAGCATTGACCATGCTGGAAGAAGGTGTAAAAAGTGTATTTACCTCCGAGAACTACCAGAATTACCTGCGTGTCATGAGTCGCTTTACGGACTACTCGGCATCCAACTGCATCCTGATATTCAGTCAGATGCCGACCGCAACGCATGTCGCCGGTTACCGTGACTGGCAGAACAAGTTTGGCCGTCAGGTAAAGAAAGGAGCCCGCGGAATCCGTATCATCGCACCGATGATGGTAAAAGAAAAAAATGGAAAAAGTCATGAAAATTCAAATGTAAACAATCATCCCGCCAGCTCCGGAAACGAATCTGAAAAAGAAAAGAAAAAACTGCGTTTCCGTGTTGCTACGGTCTTCGATGTCTCCATGACCGAGGGCAAACCGCTTCCGACTTTTGGTGTGGATGAACTGACCGGATCCGTCGAAAATTTCGAACGGTTCATGCAGGTACTTACACTGACTACACCGGTCCCGATCCGGTACGAAGACATCCAGAGTGGTGCGAAAGGATATTACAGCAGGACAAGCAAGGAAATCGTCATAAAGGCAGGCATGTCTGAGACGCAGACGTTCAAAACCTGTCTTCATGAGATTTCCCATTTTCTTCTTCACGATAATGACAACACAAAGGATCAACAGACACGCGAGGTCGAAGCGGAGAGCGTTGCCAGTGTGGTCTGTTCTTTTTTCAATATTCGTACCAATGATTACAGCTGGCCGTATATCGCAAGCTGGTCATCTGGGAAAGATTTAAAAGAGCTGAAAACATCACTGGATACAATCCGGAAAACATCGAAACAGATAATAGTAACAATTAAGAAAGAAATGGAGAATAAAGATGGTGGCAAAATACAATTTGGAAATGGACAAGAACCTGATTCCGATGCTCGTGAAAGAGCAGGAATATGATTATGAGTGCGATTTTCTGGACAACCCTGAGAAGATCATGCACATGCTGAACGCCTGCATGAATTTGCGTTATCAGTGCGAGGAGCGGGTGGTGCTGTTCTGTTGCAATACCAGGCTGTCGCCGCCACATTCCTTCTTCGAAGTCGCGCACGGGACTTCTGACACCTGTATGATTACGCCAAAAGAGATCCTGCAACGTGTGCTGATGTCAGGTGCGTCCAGATTTTTTCTGGTACACAATCATCCATCACAGATGTTGGAGCCGTCACAAGTGGATATCATGTTCGCAGATCAGATGCGAGACGCGAGTGCGATAGTCGGCGTTCAGATGCTGGACTTTCTGATTGTGGGAGATGGGTATTACTCTTTTAAGGAGAATCAGATGCTCGGGTGAGAACAGTGTAATTGGTGCAGGCAGTGTAATGAAAACGGGCATCTTACCGATGCCCTGATTCATTACGCGCGGAGCGGAGCGCCGACGTTGTCGGTGAATCCGCCGGTGGCGATTTTAATGATGTCGCTGATCCAGCCAATCAAGAAATAATTGGCTGTGCATGCCCGCAGGATTCCGCCGCGTCTGCCTACATACCAGTAGTATACAGTGCAGATGAGTGGAATCCAGCCAAGAAGAATGCATAGAATCAGAGTCGTTTTTATACTCTTATCAGATGTGTTCGTAACGTAGTTTGCCATTGGTGTTTATCCTCCACAATATGATAAGCAAAGTCTACTACATCAAAGAAGAAAAATGGTATGCAGACAGCACACAAGGGAACTATTTTTCTTCTGACAACAGCACCCGCAAAAACGGACGCAGTTGCCGCCTGTCCTCCCCGCCAGGTGTCATCAATCAAGATTACCTGTGCGCAGGAAGCGAACAGACAATATGATTGAAGAAACCTGTTGCCATCCCCCAGCCGGAGGGCAAGGAAGATTGAACTATCAAAATTAATCTTGTTTCTATTATTATAGAAAAAACCACGGTTTAACGTACGAAAAAGTTAACTTATCGCACCAGAATGCACTAGAAGGAGAAAGATGCATTGATAGAATAGAATTATAGTCTATCCAAAATGAGAATTGTGGGGTGTAATTAAAAATGAAAGACAGAAAACAAGTAAAAGCATCTTTTATGATATGCATATTGACTTTTATATGTTTATCAATAATGCTTAACCACTCAGTCAAAGCAGAGGAACGGGACCTAACTGGAAAACAGATTATTACGGGATTTGCTGATTTTCAAATAACTGACCATTATCTGAGCCTGTCGCCATCAGAAAGACCGTCAAAAGAAGATCTTGTATCGGAGATGCCTAGTGTATTAGGCGTGTATTTGAATAACAGCAGTACAATCACAAATATCAATGTTGATTGGTTTGATATATGTGATAATTATGATGAAGGACAGGAATTTTATTATCAATTTAGCCCTTCATGGGACGAGGATAGATATGTATTAAGCGATGGTATTGATCTAATAACACAAGCTCCGTACATAGGTGTTTTTTTTGATAAAACTAATCCCATTAGATTAAAAAGCACTTCATCTGTAACAGGGAATAGTAATGAGACTACTATTTACAATTACTTTATCAATACTATGAAGGTAAATACTGGTGTTGCCTGCGGTGTATTAGCAAATATACAATGCGAATCATCATTCAATCCGTTAGCTAGCGTGATTGATACGAATGGATTGACCAGTTATGGCATATGCCAATGGAATGGTAGCCGTTTTACTGCTTTAAAAAACTATGCAGGTAGTAATTATACTACTATTAATGGTCAGTTGGGCTATTTAAAATATGAACTTGAAAATTCAGAAGCATCAGCATGGAATAATGTCAAAGGATGCGCAAATAGTTCTGATGGCGCATATAATGCTGGATACAATTGGGCAAAGTATTTTGAAAGATGTGCAGAAACATACAATGGTGTTAATCAATATAAGCAGAGAGCTAATTTAGCAAGAGACAAATATTGGCCAGTATATAATGGTTCTCATGATCCAATCGGTTGTGTAGATTCAGCGACAGCAACAGCTGGAAAAATCACAGTTTCGGGTTGGGCATTCGATCTGGATGTTCCTACAACGCCCATAGGTGTTCATGTTTATGTGGGCGGACCAGTCGGGACATCAGGCGCAGAAGGTCATGCATTGACTGCAAATAAAAGCCGCCCTGATGTTGCACAGGCATATGCGTCGAGCAATGTTGGAAACAATCATGGTTTTGCTGACACATTTACAACATCGAAATCAGGGACACAGGATCTGTATTTTTATGGTATTAACACGGGAGGCGGAACAACAAGCCCGCTACTAGGGAAAAAGACTGTAACGATCCCAAAAGACACGACAAAACCAACAATCAGTGATGTTCAGGTAACAAATATTTCTTCCAGTGGTTATACTGTAACATGTACAGTATCTGACAATGTTGGTATCAAGGAAGTAAAATTCCCGACATGGACAGCTAACACTGCGGCGGCATCAGAGCAGGATGATTTAAAATGGCATGTTGGCACAATTTCTGGAAATAAAGCTTCATATACTGTAAAGACGAGTGAGCACAATAACGAGACGAACATAAACTATGTAACTCACATTTATGCATATGATAAGGCGGGAAATGTCACATGTCATACTTTAAATGGCTTATTTATTGATGGAACCCCACCAATTGTTTATGATGTTAAATTATCCAATGTTAGTAAGAGTGGTTTTAATATCTCTGGAAAAGTCAAAGACAGATCGGGATTAGATCGTGTTGAAGTCCAGACATGGACGAAATTGGATGGACAAGATGATTTGACAGGATGGAACAGAGAGTTTTTGGCAGATGTCAATGGAGACAGTTTTTCTTATAGAGTAAATGCAAGTGATCACAATAATGAACTCGGACCATATTATGTCCATTTGTGGGCTCACGATAAATTTGGTAATTATTTGAAATATCGGGTAGGAGCGCATCTGGATGACGATTATGGTTATACTGTTGCGCAGAATGAAGTCTATAATGGTCATACATACATCTTAATAGATGATGTACAGTTCTGGACAGAAGCGGCTACTTATTGCCAGTCTGTTGGAGGCTATCTGGCTTCGATCAATTCACAAGATGAAAACAATTTCGTTGCACAGATGGTTTCTCAATATGGTGACTCCTGTTGGATAGGAGCGACGGATCAGGAGACAGAGGGAACATTTGTATGGGATAACGGAGAAGTATTTGAGTATACGAATTGGGGAGAAGGAAAGCCAGATAATAGAAATGCTACGAATGGACTTCCGCAAGACTATGTAAGAATGTATCCTGACGGCAAATGGGATGATGTGGACGAACCCACGAAATATGCATTTATTTGTGAAATTGATTCTTCAAATTCCGATCTCAGCAGTTACACGGTAGAGCTTGATGAAGATATCTTCACTTATGACGGCGAGGAAAAGAAACCTGAGGTAACTGTTAAAAATTCCAAGGGAACCTTAGTTGAGGGGACAGATTATACAGTTACTTATGTATCTAATGTTAATGCCGGAACTGCAAAAGCGATCATTGAAGGAAAGGGAAACTATACCGGCAAAATTGAAAAGAATTATACAATTGAGAAGGCCTCTCAATGGATATCAGCATCAATAGGTGTTGATAAGATAGTTGTTGGAGATCAGTTTACAATCAGTACTTCCGGAATTGGTGATTTCACATTTGATTCTGACAATAAGGAAGTTGCAATAGTAGATGCTAACGGACAGGTAACAGCCAAGTCAGCAGGTCAGGCAATGGTTTCTGCTACCGCATCAGGTGATGAGAATCATGAGTCTGTTACAGCTTATCTTACAATAATAGTTGAAGAGAAGAAGACAGATATTTCCGATTGCGACATTATAATCAATGACGCTGATATCGTCTATGATGGTGAAGAAAAGACACCAATTGTAACAGTAAGAGATGGTACAAAAGAACTGACACTAAATGAGGACTATGTATATTACCTTGAAAACAATATTGATGCAGGTAATGCAACAATAAGGTTCGAAGGAACAGGTCTTTACAGTGGTTCGATTGAAAGAACATTTGTAATAGCCAAAGCGGAGCAGAACGTAATTGCATTTACTGAGAGTGACGTCATAAATGTTGGTGAATCGATTCTCATCATAACAGACAGTCAGGGAACAGCTACATATCAGAGTTCTGATGATTCTGTGGCAATCGTAGACAGTGCAGGAAGAATCAGCGCTTTGAAAGCTGGAACTGCAACAATCACCGTGAATTTCGAAGGTACTGATAATTACAATCCAGCCTCAACTACCATTGATATCACAGTTGAAAAAGCAGAAGGCCAGGGTGAAGGAGACCATATTCATACATATGAATATTCAGTAACAACACCTGCTACATGTGAAGCAGACGGTGTTGGAACCTTTACCTGTGGTGAGTGCGATGACAGCTATACACAAGTGATTCCTGCAACAGGGCATAACTGGTCAAAAGGCGTTGAAACGAAGGCACCATCCTGTACCGAAGACGGAATATTGACATATACATGTGAGAATTGCGGACAAACTATGACAGAAGATATTCTGGCAACAGGCCATATCGAAGTGATTGATGAGGCTGTCGAAGCAACATGTGCAAGTACAGGTCTGACAGAAGGAAGTCATTGCCTGAAATGTGGCTTTATAATTAAAGCCCAGGAAGAGATCGAAAAGAAAGAGCATAGATGGGGCGATCCAATTATTATTAAAGAGGGTACGTGTGTTGATCATAGCAGAGTATTATATATCTGTGAGAACTGTTCGGTTTCAAAAATCGTTGAAGGTGATTTCGGCGAACATAAATATGGCGAACCTCTGGTCGTGAAAGAACCCACTTGTAAAGAAGAAGGTAAGCAAATTCTGATCTGTGAAAATTGTGATCGTGCGAAAACAGAATCGATACCAAAGGGGAATCATACTTACGGGGATTGGATAACCGTAAAAGAATCGACAATAACAGAAGCCGGATTGAAAGAACGTACCTGTTCTGTATGCGGTGACAAAGAAACACAAGTGATTCCAAAGAAGGAAAAGGCTTCCGACCAGATCGCGGCTGAAAACGCAATCTCAATTATCAACGGTCTGCCGGCTACTATCAGTGCTTCTGATGAAGCGGCTGTCCAGAAAGCGAGAACAGCATATAATTCGTTGACTGTCGAACAAAAGAAGTTGGTTCCGGAATCAGTATTTAACAAATTGACATCTGCCGAATCTAAGATTGCTACAATTAAGGAAGAGGCAAATAAGAAGAAACCAGTATCTTCTGCGCCTGCAATCGGTTCAGCAATTACGGTTTCCGGACAAACAGTGACAGTGACAGGTGCTTCCACTATTACGTATACAAAAGCACCAAATAAGAAGTCTGTTGTAGTACCTGAAACGGTAACAATCAGCGGCAAGAACTATACTGTAACAGCTGTTGGTGCTAAGGCATTTACAGGAAGTAAGATTCGTACTGTAACGATCGGAAAGAGCGTTTCAGCCATCAGCAAGAATGCTTTTGCGAAGAGTAAGGTAACAAAACTTATCGTAAAATCGAAGTTGCTGGAAAAGAAAACTGTAAAGGGATCCCTGAAAGGTTCAAAGATCAAAAAAGTCCAGGTGAAGGTCGGAAGTAAGAAGGTAAACAAACAGTTTGTGAAAAAATATAAGAAGATCTTTACAAAGAAAAATGCAGGGAAAAAAGTAACTCTTAAATAATGATTTTATGAATGGAGCCGGCTGATTTGCCGGCTTCATTTATGATGCCGCAGATTGGAAAGTAAGCTGTGTTATTGTAGAATGCAAGCACAACATAAACTGCTAATATAAAAAAGAACAGTCAAAAACACATTGAATAAACAGATTATGAGAATTATGCCAGTAGTGTTATTTTTATATTTTAGCAGGTCTTATTCTTGATATTTTCGATCCGCAGAATTATAGTTAAATCAGGTATTGATTCTTAGAAAGATTGGAGGTGTATTGATGGGTAAATATGTCATCAAGGCAACGAAAAACGGCGGCTATAAATTTGACCTGAAAGCAACCAACGGCCAGGTAATCGCATCATCACAGGTGTACAAAGCACTGAAATCATGCAAAGCCGGCGTTGCGAGTGTGACAGCAAACGCGGCGATTGCGGCAGAAGAAGACCAGACAGTCGAAGGATTCGCAAAAGAAAAGAATCCTAAATTTGAAATCTATGCAGATAAAGCCGGCGAGTTCCGTTTCCGTCTGAAAGCGAAAAACGGACAAATCATAGCAACCAGCGAAGGATACACCACCATGAAAGCCTGCAAGAACGGTGTGGCCAGTGTCCGCAAAAACTCGGTCGATGCACCGGTTGAGATAGTAGAATAAGAGAGCATATCAATGAGCGCTCACGGTTGAAGTCAGGAAGACTTTTCCGTGGGCGTTTTTTTGTTTTCTTTATGGATAAAGAAGTTCTTACTGCTTATTAAAACATGCTGTTTTATATGTTATCGTAATCGACAAACACTTTTTCCTGGAATATAATATTTGTATAAATCCAACTTGAATGTGGCTGATATAAAGGAGATGTAGATGAAAGTATTTAGAAAAACTGTAATTATCATGCTTGTTGCTGTCATGTTCATTTCCGCTGTTCCGGTACAGGCTTCTGTAAAAACAGCAAAAGCTTCATATGAGAAAGCATTGAAAAATGAAGCATCGGCAAAGGCAGTAAAAGAAAAGGCGCAGAAAACATATGATAAAGTATCTGTTAATTTCAAAAAGGGTTCCTTCGGATTCTATCAGTGGATTATAGATCAGAATACCGGTAAAGCCGGTAAGGAGTGGATGGTAACAGACGCCAAGCTGGCACTCAGAATTTTGCAACAGAGCGAACACAAGAGTTATACAAAACAGGGAAATGAAAATGACGCAACAGATCTCGACAATGTTATGAAGGCGATTAATCTGTTCCCTGTGTTTGAGAAGGTAAGGAGAGAAGATAATCACTTCAAAAATCTGCCGCCGGTTTATATTTCATGCGCGTATATGGCGCGTGCTCAGGTACACGCAAATGCGTCTTCCTATACGTTTAATCACATGATGGGAGATAGCGTGGTTCCCGATGCAGATTCGGCTGAATGTCTGGCTTGGGGATATTTTGATCCGTTCAGAGGCTGGTATTATGAAGAAAAAGAAATATATGACAAAAGGGCGGAATATGTCAAGAACACATACGGGCTGGATTACGCGTCAACGGAATGGCTTGAATACTGTGAAAAGAATGATCCGGATGGAAAAATTGAAGCGGCAGTCTTAGAAAAATATCCGGGAGAAGTGGGGCATTATACCAATGTATGCAGTGGAAAAGTCAGATATTATTCCGGTGCTTCATATTACGAGGATTCAGCTGATAAGACGTTTTCGGGACTGGCATTTTCGGGTTATGGTTATTGTCACTGTCTGCAAACAGATTCATTTGATCAGTATACTGACGGATATACAGTAAAACAGTTCACAGATCTTTTCAAACAATATTACAACAGCGTTGCCTGCACGAAAGAAAAGGATGCGTTGTCCGTGGCTTCTTCCGCGTACAGCAAAGCACAATCAACCACGAAATCAAAACTTAGTGCACTGAAAAAATCCTTGAAGGTCACACAAAAGAATGTGACCAGAAAAAATAAAAGCAAAATCAAGCTGACCTGGAAGAAGGTGAAGGGAGCATCTGGATACGAAATTTCTGTTTCTCCCAAGAAAGGAAAAACAAAGATTGTTTCAAAACCAAAGGGATCGAAAACAAAGGCTACTGTCAAAGCAAAAAAAGGAAAGAAATGGTATGTGAAGACCAGGGCGTATGTGAATGTAAATGGAAAGAAAATATATGGGCCGTGGTCGAAGGTCAAAGTCATCAATAAGAATAATTGATAGATACCAGGTCACACAGAAGTAGTATATCCTATTCATAAAGGAGAAAGGATTTATGAGGTTAATTATAAAAGCGAAAAGAACAATACTGATAGTAAGTACACTATAGATTGTTTTATTATTGGCGGTTCCAGCTTCCGCCGCCTCCAAGACAGTCAACATGAAGGCTATTGGATTCAGTTACGGGAATACCGCAAAGACGTTGAAGAAGATTGCCGGCAAAATCGGTAAAATGAAAAACAAGAATTCAAAAAAATATACGACACTTTATATGAGTGGGAATAAAGTGACTATCGGCGTATGTGAAAACGCTAAGGCCGGCAAATATAATAACGAATATATTCGCGTGACGAATAGCGGAAATAAAAAGTTTACGTTCTGCAAAGTAAAAATAGGAGATAAAAAATCGACAGTTGAGAAAAAACTGAGTAAGCAATATCTTCGAAGCTATGACAATGGTAAAACATACTGGTATGGAGATGCAGGGTATATAAAGTTTATTTACAAGAATAATAAAGTGAAGAAGTGGATATATGTAATCGCCCCGACATCAGGCTGATATACATATTGGTTTTCACGGGAGAAAGCAGAGCAGAGAGTGCACCTATTCAGATTGTTGATATTTGTAATAGTTTTTGACTCGGTCAACACATGATACTAATATCATTTTATGAGATGAACAGGTCCGAGGCACCGTAATATAACTTACTATGTCACGGCAAAACTAATGTATCCTGACAATCAAAATAAAGTAAATTTTTGATGCAAGTGGTGTGATAGAGGAACAAAGTGATTTGAAAGGAAAGGGGGAATAATTCATTATGATTACAATTAGTGCTAAAAGAATCTTCCTATACGTAACTCAGCTTATTATGATATGCTTTTTGCTTGTTGGTACCTCATCAAAGATTGTTAGAGCGGATTTACCAGATAAAATGTTTCAAAATGATGAAACATCATTTAGGGTCAATAACACAGAGACATTGAATATATCAGACGAGTCTGTTTTAAAGTATGAAAATGGTACAATTAAGGCATTAAATCCAGGTACAGCAACAATTATCGTTACTGACAAAAACGGCTCAGTTAAAACGAATAAAACAATCAAGGTTCTCGATTATACAGGTATTGAGGTGACAGCAAATATCAGTGAATATGATAATGATTATAAAGATCAATTTATGTGGCCAATTCCTCAAAAAAAATCTAGAAAGTTACCTTTTTCGGTAGAAACCAAGGTTGATAATCATTTTGAGATTGACTCTTTATTAATAAAAAAGGAAGGGTTGAGCAAAGAAATATCGGGTTATAGCTTGAATGTATCTTCTTCTAACAATAATAATTTAAAAGTTTTGAATGGTGCTCAAATGGTATCGGCATGGCATTCAGGGAAAAGCAGATTATCCATCAAATATGATAATTTAGTTAACTCCTATATAGATTTTAATATTGCCGCTAAAACTATGACTCCACATATTACTGCACAAACAAAAATACGGATTAATAATAAGCCACTTAATGTATGGGATAGAACTATTGGTGTTGAAATTGTAGGAAATTCCAATGTTTCCAGTTATGAACTTTATAGATCTAAATCACCAAGTGGAGGTTTCAAAAAAGTAGCGACTGTAAAGGGGGCAACATCAACAATTTATTATGACGAATCTAAGGAATTAAAGCCAAATACAAGATATTATTACAAAGCCAGGGCAAAGCTAGAAAGGCAAAATGAATATGGGCCATATTCTGCTCCTGTGAGCTATTGGACTGCCCCAAAACTTATAAAAAAGGGGATTAAATACAAAAAGAAAACACATATTGTTAAGTGGAAAAAGGTGAAGAAAGTTTCTGGGTACATGGTTGTGTGTGATTATGGAGATAAACTCGGATATAATGTTTTTGGAGGTCAGGTGAATTATAGTGCAAAAGAATCCTTCTTTTATAAAAAAACGAAGGTGAAAGTCAAAAAAGACAGTGGCCGATGGCCACTCTTCGTCAAGCAAATATATCCGTATGCAAAACATGATGGCTATTATTATATGACAGGAAAACAGCTCACGAAGAAGAGATCTACCTTAAAAATTAGTGAAGGACATAGATATGTGGTTTAATAAGTAATCTAATGTTTTTTAGCCACTTAGAAGAGCAGGAATATAGTTTTTGTTTTGTATTCATTAGATATCATTTCTGGATCGAATATAAAATGGCATGATTTACATGGGAAAAGTGGATGGGTTATTCGAATTATTCATGTGTTATCGGAGGATTAATATGAAAAGATTAATGTGTGTATTCATTATTGTTTTAACATTCTTGTTTTCGTTTCCAGTTTATGCAAAAGCCGCGCCACAAGGCTATAAAGAAGTAAAAATAACGAAGAAAAATGCAAAAAAGTACTTTTCGTTTAAAAAAACAAAGTATAAGGATGACTTTGGTGATTATTCAGGGTATGATTTTCGGTTATGTAACAAACTACGAAAAAAAGGATACTACGTTTACACAACAAAAAATTTAGCTTTAAAGGTTACTTATAAAGAAAGATACAGAATTAAAAAGCAGAATTATACATTCAAAGATTCAACAATTATCAATGAATTCTCAGCTCCGCTTATTTGGAGACATGATAAATCTTATAATTATAAGTATGGGAAGGCATTAAGCATTAAATTCAATAAAGTAAAAGGAAAAGTTATTCTAATTAAGCCTAGCAATATTGTAAAAATAAAAACAGTGAAGAATTCTCTGGGATGGAAATACTATCGAATCATATTAAAGAATCCATATGATGCCCATACAAGTCGTGAAGAGCACTATGATGAAACAACTGGAAAATATGTTACTGATTATTATTATATAGATATTGATCCATATGAATATAAATTTAGATAAGTGTGGGTCTTTTTAGTCATACTAACAATGAGCTCTCGGAAATTTCTAGACCGAGGGCTCACGCTTTATAATAGATAATCTGATATGAGAACGGATAACTTTGTTGAATATACAGGAAAACCGGTGGAATATGAAGTCCTTTTGGCGGATCCGGACCAAAAGAAACTCCTTGAAAAGGGTGTCGATTACAAAGTTTCCTACGAGAACAATGTTGAGATTGGAACAGGTACTGTCATTGTTGAAGGAATAGGAGACTACTGCGGAACAATTAAAAGGGAATTCAGAATCTGGCCGCCTCGCAATGGATCAAAATTGAAGATTTCCCGGAAAGAGTTTACCTATAACGGGAAGGTGCAGAAGCCGGATTTACAACTGATTGTTAACGGAAATAAGGTGATCTCAGATTTAAGTGATTACGCGGTACAGTTTTCAGGAGACTGTATCAATGTGGGATCATATTTTCCGGTAGTTTGGTTTTATAGACCGTTAGGAGCAAAAGGGGAAGCATTCCGGATTATTCCGCAAAGCACTTCTTTTTCGAAAATCAAACGGAAGAACAATTCGGTAACGCTAAAATGGAAACGGATAACAAAACAGGCTGACGGTTACCAGATTCAGTATTGCAGGGATAAGGCCGGTGCGAAATTAAAAAAAGTAAAGATAAGAAGTGCAAAAACCAATAAAACCACAATCAGGAAATTGAAACCGCATACACGGTATACGTTCCGCATACGGACATATAAGAATGTAAGAGGTAAGACCTATTATTCAAAATGGAGCAAGTGGAAGAAAATAAAAACGAAACAATAGAATGTCCTGTCAAACAGAGGTTTTCTTTTTGTATTAATACCAGAAAAGGATAATTCATCACGGCTTACATGATGTACATAAGGAGATATGAAGATGAAACATACAATTGGTGGAATTCATAAAAACAGAGTACTGGTCGGTTTACTATTTTCAGTTATGATACTGGTATTCGCCGGCATATTCTCCGTTGGAGGAGTGTAATGAAAACGGGCATCTTACCGATGCCCGTTTTCATTACGCACGGAGCGGAGCGCCGACATTGTCGGTGAAGCCGCCGGTGGCGATTTTGATGATGGCACTGATCTAGCCGATCAGAAAATAATTGGCTGTACATGTCCGTAGGATTCCAACGCGTCTTCTGACGTACCAGTAATATGCATTACTAATGAACGGAATCCAGCTAATCAGAATGCAAAGAATCAGAGTTGTCTTTTTTCTTTTTTCAGATGTGTTTGTACGTAGTTTCCTCCGGCCGGAGGGCTGGGTCATTATTTCTATATGCTAGAGTGTCATATAAATCCCTGTGTATTATTCAAATAAGGAGTTATATAGTTCAGGATCAACTCTTTGAACATAGTCGGAAAAAGATTCTCCCTCTTTGGGTTGGTCATAGCCACCAGAGCTACCATAGCTATTACCTGAATCATAGAGATTACTATTGTTGTAGCTGTTGGATTGATCAATGGTCTGATTGCTTGCTTTGGTTAAACAATCCATACAATACATGGCATCTTCATCGATATATTTATTGCATTCAAGACACTTGTTGGAATGTGTGGTGCAACAATTGGTATCTCCGGAAGAGGCAATGTAGTTATTACACCCGGAATGAGCACATTTGGTCGTAGGTGTGCCGTATTTGTTTGTAAAAGAAGATATGGAGTCTTTTGCTTGTTCGCCTGCTTTATTTATGCAATCCATGCAATACAAAGCATCTTCATCGATATATTTATTGCATTCAAGACATTTGTTGGAATGCGTAATACAACAGTTGGTATCTCCGGAAGAGGCAATGTAATTATCACAACCAGAGTGAGCACATTTGGTTGTAGGTGTTCCGTATTTGTTGGTAAAGGATGATGAAGATTCTTTTACTTGTTCACCTGCATTATTGATACAATCCATGCAATACAAAGCATCTTCATCGATATATTTGTTACATTCAAGACACTTATTAGAATGTGTAACACAACAGTTGGTATCTCCGGAAGAGGCAATAAAGTTATTACATCCAGAATGAGCACATTTAGTTGTAGGTGTTCCAAACTTGTTTGTAAATGGTGTGCTATTTTGATTTGAGCTGGAAGTACTTTGCTCAGATAGATCACTATATTCTGCGAATGAGTCAGAATTGGTTTCACTTACTGTTTGGTAAGAACTGGATAAACTGGCAGAGGCCGATGAGTCAGGAACCTCTCCACATGAAACAAAGAAGATAGATGTTAATATTAATAGTTGTAATAGTAAATATTTTTTCATGATTATTTTCCCTCAAAATTCTTTAAGTCTCACTAAACTATATTATACATTCGTTCATATGAGTTTTGAATAGAAAATCAGAGTAAAATATTACAATAAAGGATTGCTTAATTATATATGTCCTCAAATGATTTTTGTATGGTATTATATAAAATATCAATGATGTATATTAAAAATTGAATGAGGAGGTAGAAGTGTTGAAAAAAATACGGTTTTATATTGTAGTATTAATCTTGCTTGTATTTTCCTGTTCAACAACAGTTTTAGCAAAATCAAAATATGTTGCTTCTGTTGAGGGAAAATCATATACCTCGATGCAAAAGGCAATAAATAGTGCAAAATCGGGGCAGACAATTACATTGTTATCAAATGTGACGACGAATAAAACAGTTATTGTTAAGAAAGGCAAAGGTAGCATTAATATTAATTTTGCTGGTAATAAGTATGTATATACGGGTAAAAAAAGTGCTTTTGATATAAAATCGGGTAGCGTTCAAGTTCGCGGATTGAAAGTTCAATCAAAGAACTACATTTTTTCTGTGTTTGCAAGTGCAAAAGTAATTATATTGAATGGAAGCGCAGATGGATATATTTTAAATAAAGGGACATTAGAAATAAAAGGTGGTAAGTTTACTACTAACAAATCAGATAGAACTAAAAACGATGAACTTATCCAAAATAAAGGGAACCTAACAATTGACAACGGTGATTTTTATGGAACATCAGATAATGCATTATATTCAACAAAAGGGAAAGTTTTGATAAATGGGGGATCGTTTAAATGCAACGCAATAAATAAAAATGGTTATACCCCCACTATTGTTAATATGAAGAAATCAAGTATCACCTTAAAAAAAGGAACTTTCCGAGGGAAGGGAAGTGCATTCTATAATGAGGGAAAAGCTCATATTGTTGGTGGGAAATATTATGCAAGCACAGCGAACGATTCACAAGTAGATACATATGTATGTGTTTACAATAATAAAGGTAAAATGGAGATAGATGGTGGAAACATTAACATCCAAAACAAAAAACAATATTCAGTTGGTAACTGGAAAGGGAATGTGACCATTAATAAGGGAACTATTAAAGGGTGCGTTGCTAATTATACTAATGGGAAAAAAAGTTTGATAATAAATGGGGGAAATATTACAGGAAAGAACGGATATCTTGCATTAAACAATATAAATGGAAAAGTGGTAATAAATGGTGGTATTTTTAGAAGTAAAAAGGATAGTACTGTTTATAATCAAAAAGGTAATATCGTTATTAGCGGAGGAAAATTTAGCACTTCGAATTATAATGCTATCTTCAATGGAAAGCGAGCATCTATAAGAATAAACGACGGATATTTTTCGTCGACAAAAGGATACTATGCATTATGGAACGAAGGTTCAGCTACACTCTCGGGAGGGATATTTAAAACAACTGGCGGAAATGGTCATAGTATAGGTAGCTATAAAGGATCTACAATAAAAAAATCCGGTAACGTAAAAGGAAAAGTAGATTATAAATAAATTCATATATAGTTCCGAGAAGAGGTGAGATATATGACTAATAGTTCAATTGTTCCAGACAATATAAATATGAATGGAACATTGGGATATGATATCAAAGAAAGTAATATCCTACCACAGACCAGGATGGTTTCAAATATTCTTCCAAACAATGTTATTGATAATTCGGATGAATTTCCAAATAAAATTCCTTCGACTAAATTCTTTGGAATAATGATAGGTATTTTGATTCTTGCGTTTTCAATAATACCTATAAGTGGATTGTTATTAAACAGCAAATTAGAAAATGAAAATTGGTGGAGATATTCTGATGGGGTATCGCTTAGTTTAAAATTTGATGATGGGAAAATAATATATAAAATGGAAAATTTGATATGGTATGGAGATTATGAATTGGGAACATTTGATTATGTTATAACAGGTCCATCTTCAATGAAAACTAATTATTATGGAGTAAAAAGAAATCATACTATTAGAATTAAAGACGATACTTTAACAATTGAGCCAGCGTTAACAAGCAATGATGACAGTGAATATTGGTACAAGGACTAAAAGAAGAGGAGAATGATAGTATGTCGGCATTTATTTATTTATTGATTATTGTTATCTACTTTGTGTTTGATTATATATTGGCGAATTTTATGAAACAAGTTGCATATGCAAAGGGGTATGACGACAGGGCGCATGCATGGGCGCTGACATTTTGGTTTGGTCCGATTGGATTTCTGTACGTGATATCGCTTCCGGATTTAGTATTAAGAGAACAGAACAAAGAAATAATAAGTCTCTTGAAGGGCGAAGGCGGTTCTCAGGAAACAGAAAAAAATGAACAACTCCCGACTATCTAATAAATAAAAAGGGGATAGAAAAATGAGTCGTTATGAAATAATAAAATCATATGACGAAAAGAAATATATTTCAGATCCACCAATTATTATTTTGAATTATGCTCTAACAGCAGATCACCAGAACGATTCAGTCCTGGCTCAGATAAAATTCCAAAATCTTTCTGAAAAAGAAATAAGCGCATTATATATTCATGTTGATACATATGGGGTTGACGGGAAGCAATTAGAAGGTAATAAAGAACATGCTTATCTTGATCTGCAAGCAGGACAAAATACAGTATTTGGAAGCAATATTCCTGTACATCTGCCAGATAATAAGACAAGGGATCTAAGTATCTTTTGCGATAAAATTGTATATAGTGATTCTAGTGTATGTACATTTGATAAACCCCAACTCTTCCAGAAGTTGGAAGAGGGAAAAAGGATAAAAGACCTGCTTGGAGGAATAGAGTTCGATGAATTGCGGCATGTCTTAAAAAAGGAATCTATTCCTTTAAGTCCAGATGATTTGGTTACCCCGGTAAGAGATGGGAAGATCTGGCAATGTGCCTGTGGCACCTATTCTGTGTTGGAAAAATGTCCTTCGTGCTTAAAAACATATGACTGGTGGCGAAGCCATCTTGAAAAAGAGTATTTGGTTAAATCGCACGAGGATAGAATGAAATTAGAAGCAGAACAACGCGCACACGAATTAGAAATACAACGTGAAAAAGAAGAGGCTGGGAAAAGAGCCAGAATAAAAGCATTAAAAGTCGGAGCAGTTGTTCTGGGGGCTGTACTTGCTATCTTGATTGGCAGACAAATATATAATCATATCATTGTTCCGAATGGAATGTATAAACAGGCTATGGCATTGGCTGAGGAAAGTAAATATGAAGAAGCGAATGATATTTTAAAACAGCTTGAAAATAGAGATTATTCGGAAGAAAAAATAAATGCGGGTAAAGAAAAGATACTGGCATCAAAATATGAAGATGCAGATGAATGCGTAAAGCAAAAAAAATTTAAAAGTGCACTTGATTTATTTTCGGAATTGGGTTCTTACTCAGATTCAAAAGAGCGTATAACTGATACTAAATATCTATATGCAAAAGAACAATATGAAAGAGGAGAATACGATAAAGCAATCTCTGCTTTTAAGGATGTAATTGATTATTCAGACTCAGCAGAGCTACTTAAAAAAGCAGAAGAAGATAGAGATAAAGCGGTACTTGAAACAGCCTATAACACTGGATTGCAAGAATATAAGCAGAAGCATTATAAGGATGCAGTTGTGTGGTTTGCAGATATTAGTGATTATAAAGATGCTTGCTATTATTTAGGTGATTGCTATTACCAGCAAGAAGAATATGAACAGGCAGAAAAAGAGTTATCAAAGGTGAAAAAGGATAGCGAATTATATGAAGATGCACAGGATAAATTGAAGGAATGCAAAAAAATTAATACGTATAATTCAGCGTTAAGTTCTCTGTCAAATGGGAGAATTGCAGAGGCCAAAAAGGCACTTGAATCTATTAAAGGATTTAAGGATAGTGATGAAAAGCTTGCTGTGGCAGACTCAATTATATCAGAAGGATTTATTGGAACATATCATAATACAGATTCCGATCATTCAAAAGAATATATACAAATCAAGTGTGAAGTAGACATATCGAACAATGAGAGGTTATATTCGGTTTATAAACAAAATAATAAAGAAGAGACAATCTATAAAAATGCAAAAATAATAGATGGTAAGTTAGTAGCGTTTGATGAAATAGATGATACAAACCCGAACGCAGAAGTTGATGAGCATCCACTGAAAGAATCTACTAACATGTTTCAACCAGATAAGTCTATTTATAATAGTAATGGCGGAGGAACGGGTGTTTCTGGTGGAGGATCATTTATTTCTGGGGAATGGAGTTCAGGAGGAATTAGTGCCGTTGTTCCAGGTAGATTAGATTATAGTACATATACTGCTGGTGAAAAAATTACTTATGAACATCAAAATGGTGTATTAAGAGAATCTCACACGATTTTAAAGAAAAGATCTGATAATGACAGTGTTGCATCAAATGATACTACGACATTTGAATATGAGGGGATTGACTGACATAAGAATAATTTAGTGTTGTTTAACACAAATAACTTAATAAAAATCAGAGATGCAAGGTCCATGGCGCCGCAACAGAACATACTATGTCACGGCAAACCCAAAACATCCTGACAATCAAAAATTCACCTATCCTGTCAGGATGAAAAAAGAATAACCACCAAGCAAAACGACCTTGTGCA
>JNKK01000047.1 GCA_000702845.1 Lachnospiraceae bacterium FE2018 | reverse complement strand
ACCATCGCAATCGGCTCCAATAAGGAAGCGACGATTCTTTCGGGCGTCAATGTAAAATTCTACCATGTCATGGTATACGTGGTCTGCGGGCTGTTTGCAGGCGTGGCATCCATCGCATACGCGGCAGCGACCCCGACCATCCAGCCGGGTGTCGGCGCGGGTGTTGAGATGGACGCAATCGGCGGCGCGATCGTCGGCGGCGTATCGGCATCAGGCGGATCAGGATCGATGGAGGGAATCTTCATCGGCGCGTACGTCATCATGATGCTGAAGACAGGCCTTCCGTTCGTCGGCCTGAACGCGAACTGGCAGCAGATCATCACAGGTCTGGTACTGATCGGCGCGGTCCTGATCGATATCATCAAGAAGAGACGTCAGGCAGTCCTGCTCGGCGCGGCAGCTGTATAAAGACAGTACAAGAATGTGCATTGACAGATTCGAACAGAATTCATAGTATAATATACGATATGGCGCGGAGCATGAAGGAACTCCGCTTCATATAAAAACATTTCATTTTCAATCAAAGGAGGAAAGGAATGAAAAAGAAACTGATAGCAGCACTGATTAGTGCAACAATGGTAGCATCATTGATGGCAGGCTGCGGCGGCAGCAGCGACTCTGCATCAGAGGCAGCTTCTTCAGCAGCATCTGCAGCATCAGAAGCAGTCGAGGAAGCAGCATCCGCAGCATCTGAGGCAGTTGAGGAAGCAGCATCTGCAGCATCTGAGGCAGCTGAGGAAGCAGCATCCGCAGTATCTGAGGCAGCAGAAGAAGCAGCAGCTCCGGCAGATGACGGCGCAGCAGCAGAGCTGGTTGTTAACCCGGATGATATGCTCGCTGGCACACAGTTCGAAGGACTGAAAGCAAACAAGGCATATAATTTCCAGATCATCGTTAAAGCTTTCCAGAACACATACTGGCAGGCAGTTATGGCTGGTGCAAACGATGCAGCTAAAGATCTTGGCGTAACAATCGACGCACAGGGCCCGAACAACGAGTCAGATATCGCTGACCAGGTCAACATGCTGAACAGCGCAATCAACAACAAGCCGGACGGCATCGGCCTTTCCGCTTGTGACGCTTCCTCCGTTATCGATTCTCTGAATCAGGCGAAGGCAGCAGGCGTTCCGGTTGTCTGCTTCGATACAGCAGTCGGCGGCGCTCCGGAAGGTTCTGTCCTTTCTACAATCGCTACAGACTCCATCGCAGCTGGTAAGGTTGCAGGTAACGAGATGTGGAATGCAATCAAGGGTCGTGTTGGCGAAGGCCAGGCAATCGTTGGTATGGTTGCACAGGACGCTACTTCCACAAACCATCAGCAGCGTGGACAGGGCTTCATCGACGGACTGATTGAAGCAGCTACAGCTGACGGCATCACAGTTGGCGTTACCGGTAATGACTGGTTCGTAAACAACTGCTCTGACAAGGGTGATGCAGCTACTGCTCAGCTCGTTATCCAGTGTGCAGTTCCGGCACAGTCTACTCTGGATCTGGCAGCTACAGAGGCAGCTGCTATCATGAACCAGGAGAACTGCGTTGGTATGTTCTCTTCAGGTCAGACAGCTTGCGAAGGTGTTATCCAGGCAAATGATAACCTTGGAATCCTTGGCTCCGATCCGACCAAAGACTGCATCCTTGTAGGATTTGACTCCGGTACAATCACAAAAGAGAAGATCATGGACGGAACAGTCTATGGTGCTATCACTCAGATGCCGTATGCAATGGGTTACTATGCAGTAGCTGGTCTGGTACAGGCTGCTAACGGCGATCCGGTTGAAGATATGCCGATTCCGGGATACTTCTACAATGCTGAGAACATGGAAGATGAGCTGATCGCTCCGAACCTGTATGACTAATTCCTTCTGAAAAACATACAGATTTAAAATGATCAATTAATATGAAAGCCCCGCAGGTTTCTTACCTGCGGGGCTTTTGAGTGTAGAGGGAACGATCAGAAGTCAGCAATTAAAAGTATCCATCTTCCTTCAGACGTCTGTAAAACGGATCACTCTCTTCCGGAAATTCCTGACAGAAAATATACGTGGCAGCTTTTGTAAAGATGGAAAAATCCTCTTCCATATTCAGGGTCTTTGGTAATTCATATGCCATCTTGATGATATCATCGGTGATGCGGCCCGTCAAAGTGGAGTCTTTTACCCGGCCCAGGCCGAGAATAAAGGATCCGTAAGTCTTGTCTCTTCTGCAGATCTGAATGTACAGACGGGTAAGGTTGCATAGTTCATTGTAAAGAATAACAGAGCCGCTTTCTCCGTATTCGGCTGTCTTGTCAAATTGCCAGTCAGCCCGGACAGATGCGATATCCCTGCTCACTCTGCGCTTTGTCAGAAAGAACTTAGAGGTGGATTTCATATATTCCAGTGTCATCCAGCCCCGGATAAAATAATCGACTTCTTGACCGGCTTTTTCACTGTCGCCGTACCTGGAATCATAGAGAAAAAGGCGCAGTTCGTTTTCAGGTGTCATGCCCTCCTCTGCGATTGCACTGTCAAGAATCTGTTTTCTTCTTTTCCGGTCTGTTTCGCGGTAATAATTCCGCACCCATTCCTTTTCCAAAATCTAAATCCTCCAGATGTATATATTATCCGAAAAAGCAGCCTGCTTTATAATTACTTATAAGCAGAAGATGAGTAATCAGCATCGGGTCAGAAATGCCCGGTATGCCAGATATGTCTCATAAATATCGGCTTTGCTGGTAATCTCCCACGGTGCGTGCATGTTCAGAACCGCTACGCCGAAATCAATGACTTCCATGCCGAGGTTCGCAAGAATATAGGCGATGGTACCGCCGCCGCCTTCATCGACTTTTCCGAGTTCGGATGTCTGATAGCGGATATCCGCGTCATCCATGCAGGCGCGCAGCCATGCGATGTACTCGGCGTTGGCATCGTTGGAACCGCTCTTGCCGCGTGACCCGGTATATTTATTGAAGACCGGACCGCATCCGAAGAACGCGGCGTTGTTCTTTTCCATGACGTCGGGATAATTCGGGTCAAAGGCAGCACTGACATCGGACGAAAGAACCTTTGTATGTGCCAGCGTACGTCTGAGATTCAGTTCACTGTAGCAGCCGAGTACATTCATCAGTTCAGCAACTGTATTTTCATAGAAGCGGGAGTGCATGCCGGTAGCACCTACACTGCCGATCTCTTCCTTGTCAGTCAGAAGGCAGACACATGTGTACTGCGGTGTGCCTTCATCCAGAATCGCCCGGAAGGAGGGATATGCGCAGACGCGGTCATCCTGTCCGTATCCCATGATCATGCTGCGGTCCAGACCATAGTCACGCGCGGGACCGGCGGGAACCACTTCAATCTCAGCCGAAATGAAATCTTCTTCTGTTATGCCGTATTTTTCAGCGAGCAGAGCAAGAATATTTGCCTTGACAGTTTCTTTTTCCTCTGTGCCCGCAAGCGGCCGGCTGCCGACCAGAACATTCAGGTTTTCGCCGGTGACTGCTTCACTGACCTTTTTGGTCATCTGCTTCGCAGCGAGGTGGATCAGCAGATCACTGACGCCGAATACCGGATCTTCCGGATCTTCGCCGATGCAGATATTCATTACTTCGCCGTTCTTTTTTGCAATGACGCCATGCAGTGCCAGCGGAAGCGTCACCCACTGATATTTCTTGATACCGCCGTAATAATGCGTCTCAAAGAGTGCCAGATTTGTGTTTTCATATAATGGATTCTGCTTGAGATCCATGCGCGGGGAATCAATGTGCGCGCCGAGAAAGCGCATGCCTTCTGTGACCGGCTTTTCACCGATCCGGAAAATCAGCAGCGCCTTTTTCATCATATCTGCATAAACCAGATCGCCGCGCTGCAGTGTTTCTCCGCTCTCGATCAGATCAGCAAGGCTTTTTGCGCCCTGTTCTTTCAGAACAGCGGTCATGTCTGCGACACATTCCCGCTCGGTTTTATTTCTGGAAATAAAGGAACGGTAATCTGCGCAGAATGATTCCAGCAGATTTGTGTCTGATTTTTCCCAGATGGTTTGTTTTTCCTGCTTATTCTGTTTGCTCATTATTTATAAATACCTCCAGAGGCTGTCTGACTGTCCCGATGATTTTCATCCCTGCTTTGCATTCTTACTTTGCAGTCATTTTTGCATTGGCCTTCTCCTCAAAGCGGGCCTTGCGCACAATCGCGCGCTGGTGCGTGCCTTCGCTGATCAGACCTTTTTCATCATATATAGTTACAATGAAGTTGAGAATTTTTCCATTGGTACTGATCTTTGCCAGTTCTGTCTCGACACGAAACGCCATTCCGCAGGGCGTGGCGGCAGAATGCGTCAGATTGACATGCGTGCCGACTGTGGTATCGCCTTCGTTCAGATATGGTTTAACCGATGCCGCTGCCGTATTTTCAGCGGATGCGATCAGAACAGGTGTTGCCAGCACACGCACCTCGCCGCTTCCTACATTTACTGCAAGCATTGATTCGTTAACAATAAAATCCTGAGAACCTCTGATTCCGATATCCAGATTCATAAGAATTGCCTCCGTACGAATAGATTTGCGGATTGCACAGTTTGCAATTCACACCTAATCAGTGTATCATTTTTCGAAGATATTTACCACAGTAAGTGTTACGCAATTCACTGGCTGCGTCAGGAATTATAAGGAGAGTTAAAACACATGCACGATAAACTGACACGCGATGACATCAGAAAAATGCAGGAAGAGATTGACCACCGTAAGCTGGTGGTGCGCAAACAGGCGCTGGAAGATCTGAAAGAAGCCAGGGCGCAGGGAGATCTGAGCGAAAATTTTGAGTATTATGCGGCGAAACGCTACAAAAACCAGAATGAGAGCCGCATCCGTTATCTGGAAAATATGATTCGGACAGCGGTAATCATAGAGGACCATTCAGAAGAAGGTGTTGTCGGGCTTCACAAGCGTGTTGTCGTCCGGTTTCCGGGTGAGGAAGAGACGGAGACATACAAGATTGTGACCTCTGTGCGGGGGAACTCCCGGAAAGGACTGATTACAGCAGAATCTCCGCTTGGCGCGGCACTGATGGGACACCGGGCAGGTGAGTCTGTATATGTGGATCCGGGAAATGGCCTGGGATATGAACTGGAGATTGTTTCGGTCACCGATGCGGACGGAGAAGAAGATGCGCTGCGTAAGTACTGAATGAAGTGGAACAGTCCCCCCCGCTGCAGGTGCCGAACAGTTTCTGAAGAAAAATAAAACTGTCATAAAAAAGGTATAAAATTCATTAAAATTACAGCGAATTCATGGCGATTTTCTTGACTTTGCATCTTGCCGGGTGGATACTGAATATAGGTGCTGTCTGTGAAAGGAACGAACAGAAGCATGCCTTTTATATAAAAAGAAAGCAGGTTTACAGATTATGAAAGAAATAAAACCGCCGCGCAAATCGATTGTTTTTTACTATATCATTGCGCTGGTCGTCATTTTGATTCTGAATATGCTCATTATCCCGAAAATTAATTCGCGGGAAATTCAGGATGCGACCTACGGACAGTTTCTTAAGATGCTGGACGAGGGAAAGGTGAAAGAGGTCGAGGTAGACCGCAGTGACGGCGTCATTACGTTCGGAGACGTCTCGGAACCGGAGCAGTATTACCGGACGGGACTGATGGATGACTACAAGCTTGTTGACCGGCTCCTGGATGCCGGCATCAGCGAATTCGAGACGCCGATTATTGAGAAAATGTCGCCGCTGGTCTCGTTTTTAATGAACTGGGTTGTGCCGCTTGCCTTTTTCCTTCTGATGGGACGGCTTCTGATGCGCTCGATGACGAAGCGTATGGGAGACGGCATGGGAAATGCCATGAGTTTCGGTAAGAGCAATGCGAAGATTTACGTTCAGTCTGAGACAGGTATTAAATTTTCGGATGTTGCAGGTGAAGAGGAAGCAAAGGAAGTCCTGACAGAAATAGTCGATTTCCTCCACAATCCGCAGAAGTATCAGGAAATCGGAGCAAAGATGCCAAAAGGCGCGCTGCTTGTGGGACCGCCCGGAACCGGTAAGACGCTTTTGGCCAAGGCGGTTGCAGGTGAGGCAAATGTTCCGTTCTTTTCCATTTCCGGTTCTGAATTTGTCGAAATGTTCGTCGGCATGGGTGCCGCGAAGGTGCGTGACCTGTTTAAACAGGCAAATGAGAAAGCGCCGTGTATCGTCTTTATCGATGAGATTGATACCATTGGCAAGAAGCGTGATTCAACCGGTTTTGCCGGAAATGATGAGCGCGATCAGACGCTGAACCAGCTGCTCGCGGAGATGGATGGATTTGACGGCAAGAAGGGCGTCGTGATGCTCGCGGCGACAAACCGTCCGGAAATTCTGGATCCGGCGCTGCTGCGCCCGGGCCGTTTTGACCGGCGCGTTCCGGTGGAACTGCCGGACCTGCAGGGCAGAGAGGAGATTCTGAAGCTGCATGCGAAGAATATCCGCATCGGCGACAACGTGGATTTTGCCGCGATCGCAAGACTGGCATCCGGCGCCAGCGGCGCAGAACTTGCCAATATGATTAATGAAGCGGCTCTTCGCGCCGTGCGCGACAACCGGAAGTTTGTCGTACAGGCCGATCTGGAGGAGAGCGTCGAGGTTGTTATCGCCGGTTATCAGAAAAAGAATAAGATACTGACGACAAAGGAAAAACTGATTGTATCTTATCATGAGGTCGGTCATGCTCTTGTGGCCGCGATGCAGACGCATTCCGCACCGGTCACCAAGATCACAATTATTCCGCGTACATCCGGTGCCCTGGGATATACTATGCAGGTGGACGAGGATGACCATAATCTCATGAGCAAGGTGGAGCTGGAGAACAGAATTGCGACACTGACCGGCGGACGTGTGGCAGAGGAACTGATTTTTGATTCCGTAACAACCGGTGCATCAAACGATATTGAACAGGCGACGAAGCTGGCCCGCGCCATGATTACGCGCTTTGGTATGAGCGATGCCTTCGGGATGGTTGCGCTGGAGACAGTGCAGAATAAATATCTGGGCGGTGACACATCGCTGGCATGCTCTGAGCAGACGTCGGGAAAAATAGATGAGATGGTAGTCGCGCTGGTGGCAGAATCTTATGCCCGCGCAAAGAAAATTCTGACTGACAACATGCCAAAGCTGCATGAGCTTGCTAAATTCCTGTATGAGAAAGAGACGATTACAGGCGACGAGTTTATGGAGATTCTGAACAAGAAACCTGAAAAGATCGAGACAGCGGAACAGACGCCTGCAGATCCGGATTCCGGTGCAGACCCGTCCGCGGTCCGCACGGCATCTGCCGGGCAGGGTACTGACGGTTCTGCAGGACAGACCGGAGCGCCGGGATCGGATACCGGTATGCCGGATGAGGGTGACATTCAGGATGTAGATGTTCCGGAATGGCTCGATTAAATACGAACACATGGTTAACGTCTCTGCCGCAGCCGCAGGAAGTCTCGCGGGCAAGACTTAAACGAACTGGAGAGAGGGGGCAGTATGAAAAAAGCATTATACGAGATGTTGGATTATCCGGAGATCGAAGCGGTTATTTACTCAGAGGAGAATCAGCCGCGTAACATTCTCGGCGCGCATGTCACTGATGAAGGCGTTCTGGTACAGGCATTTGTGCCGGGTGAGGAAGCTCTTTGGCTTCGCACGCTTCATGACAGGAAATTGTATGAAATGGATCTGGTAGATGAGGCCGGGTATTTTGCGGTACTGCTTCCGATGGGCGGAATCCCTTACTACGAGTTTGTCCGGAAAACAGGAGACGGAGAAATTGCGTGGAGAGATCCTTATATTTTTGATTCCCTGATTACGGAGCAGGACGAAAAAAAGCATCAGGCCGGCAATCTGCCCCGTGCATGGGAAGTTCTGGGTGCGCGTGTTACAGAAGTTGACGGTGTTGCGGGAACAAATTTTTCCGTATGGGCACCAAATGCGATGCGCGTCTCGGTTGTGGGCGATTTCAATTCCTGGGACGGACGTGTCTGCCAGATGAACCGCCTGCCGTCAGGAATCTTCGAATTGTTTGTGCCGGGGGTGACTGCCGGCATGCACTATCAGTTTGAACTGAAACTGAAGGGCGGTATGGTCTATCTGAAATCCGATCCTTACGGACGCTGTTTTGACCTGAAAACCGGACCGGTATCGGTTGTGACCGGGGATTCGGATTATCAGTGGCAGGACAAAGCGTGGACAGAAGCCCGCGCAGAGCACAGCGCGGCGGATGCGCCGATCAGCATGTGTCAGCTGGATTTCGGAAAATGGTGCCGTGAGCACGATGTGGAAGCAGATTATGAAACAGCTGCGGAGGCACTTGCAGAGGCACTTGCAGCAGATGGTTTTACGCATGTGGAACTGTCTCCGCTGATGGAATATCCGGATGAGAATTCAGAAGGATTTGAGACTTGCGGATATTTTGCGCCGACCTCCCGTTATGGAACCGCAGAAGGATTTATGAAACTGATCGATACCCTGCATCAGAAAGAGATCGGTGTGATCCTCGATTTTGTTGCTTCCTATTTTGCGGGCGGCAATTCGCTTCTTGCAGCATTTGACGGGACGTTCCTCTATGAGCATCTGGATCCGCGCCGCGGCATGCACCCTGCATTTGGAACGCATATCTTCAACTACGGGCGTCCGGAGGTGTGTAATTTTCTGATCGCTGCATCTCTCTACTGGACCGAGCAGTTCCACATTGACGGATTCAAGTACACAGATGTAGCCACCATGCTGTTCCAGGACTATGGAAGAAATGAAGGCGAGTGGGTTGCAAATCTGTACGGCGGCAATGAAAATCTGGAGGCGATTGCATTTCTGAAAAACCTGAATCAGGTGCTTCACCGTGAAGTACCGGGAATTCTGACCATTGCGGAAGAAATGGCCGGCTGGAACGGTCTGACCGCGCCGGTCGAGAAGGACGGAATCGGTTTTGATTACAAATGGAATCACTGGTGGGCGGATGAATTCCTCACTTATATGCACATGGATCCGCTGTTCCGCGGGGCACATCAGGATGATTTGACATTCTGTACCGTTTACGCGTTCAGTGAAAAATTCCTGATCGGATTTGGTAAGGATGAGGTGTTCCGCGCGCGCGGTCCGTTTACTTCCTGGATGGCCGGAAACGACGAAGCTGCACAGGAGGCGAATCTGCGTCTTGCACTTGCCTATATTCTGATGCATCCCGGCAAAAAACTGCTCAATGAGGCAGTGGCAGAGGCAGCCGGAAAACCGTATCTGCAGGAACTCGGAAAACTCTATAAAGAACTGCCGGCCCTGCACCGGACAGATCTTAATGCAGAGGGATTCGAGTGGGTCAGCAATCTTGACTGGGAGCGCAGTCTGCTGATTTTCCTGCGGAAGACAGAACGGACAGAAGATACGTTGCTGGCTGTCTGCAATTTTTCGAACGTCGCCTACGGAGATGTTCGTGTCGGCGTGCCGTATGCAGGCAAATACAAAGAGATTTTCAACAGCGACGCAGAAGTCTTCGGCGGAATCGGCGTAACCAATCCGCGGGTTAAGATGTCAGTGGATGTTGAGCAGGACGAGCGGCCGTATTCGATTAAAGTTAAGATTCCGCCGCTTGGCATTTCGGTATACCAGTACTCCGAACAGGTAGCAAAGCGTGCGGACAATAAAACCGCAAAAACACATCAGGCTTCCGCGGGAAAGAAGCCGCCGGTCTCGAACAAAGCGGCAAAAAGCGGGAAAAATAAATAAAAACTTGCATTTACAGGCATGCAGTGCTATACTGCTGATGTTGAATATGTGACTGATACAGAAGAGTGGGCGCCGGTCCACTCTTCTTGTATGTTGATAAAAGGAAAGGATCAGAATGAGCAAACGCACAGACATCGAAGAACGGGCAGAAGCCCTGCTGCTTCCGATCGTGGAAGAACTGCATCTGGAACTGGTCGATGTGGAATATGTCAAAGAGGCCGGCAGTTATTATCTTCGTGCCTACATCGACAAGGAAGGCGGCGTGACAATTGACGACTGCGAAACCGTCAGCCGCGCATTCAATCCGAAGCTGGATGAAGCAGATTTCATCGACGGCAGCTATACGATGGAAATCAGTTCACCGGGACTCGGACGTCCGCTGAAGAAAGAAAAAGATTACGCGCGCAGCATCGGAAAAGAACTGGAAATTCACACCTATAAGGCAGTGAACGGAAACAAGGAGTTTTTTGGTGTACTTGATTCCTATGACAAAGATACCGTGACCATCACAGATGAGGATGGTCAGGAATACACTTTTCAGAGAGCCGGCATTTCACTGATCCGGCTGGCATTTCATTTTTAAATATACCAGTATACCAGGAGGGAAACAGAAAAAAATGAACACAGAGTTACTCGAAGCATTGAATATTCTGGAGCGGGAAAAAAACATCAGCAAAGAATCTCTGCTGGAAGCAATTGAACAGTCTCTGATCCAGGCATGCAAGAATCATTTCGGAACTGCGGACAATGTTTCGGTGCAGATTGATCGTGAGACATGTGATTATACCATTCATATTGAGAAGGAAGTTGTCGAAGAGGTCTTTGACCCGGCAATGGAAATTACGCTGGAGGATGCGCAGCAGCTCGATCCGGTGCTGCAGCTGGGTGATATCTGTCATGTACCGGTGGAGTCAAAATCATTCGGCCGTATCGCGACGACCAATGCGAAAAATGTGATTTTGCAGAAGATCCGCGAGGAAGAGCGCAAAGTTCTTTATGAGGAGTACTTTGAAAAAGAGCACAAGATGGTGACGGGCGTTGTACAGCGTTTCATGGGAAGAAACGCGAGCATCAATCTTGGCAAAGTGGATGCGCTGCTGGCAGAAAATGAGATGGTGCGCGGCGAGCGTCTGCGCATGAATGAGCGTCTTAAAGTGTACGTGCTGGAGGTGAGGGATCACACAAGAGGTCCGCGCATTACTGTTTCCAGAACCCATCCGGAACTGGTCAGATGCCTGTTTGAGTCGGAAGTGGCTGAGGTTCACGACGGTACCATTGAGATCAAGGGAATTGCGAGAGAGGCCGGCTCCAGAACAAAAATGTCGGTCTGGAGCAATGATCCGAATGTCGATCCGGTCGGCGCCTGCGTCGGTCTGAACGGAATCCGCGTCAATGCTGTGGTTGATGAGCTCCACGGTGAAAAAATAGATATTATCAGCTGGGATGAAAACCCGGCGATTCTGATTGAACATGCACTTTCACCGGCCAAGGTGATCTCTGTCATGGCTGATCCGGACGATAAGACAGCTACGGTTATTGTTCCGGACTATCAGCTTTCACTTGCAATCGGCAAGGAAGGACAGAACGCGCGACTTGCGGCACGCCTGACCGGTTATAAAATAGATATTAAGAGCGAAACACAGGCCCGCGAGGACGGTGACTTCGATTACTACGACGAAGATGAGTACGAGGAGTATGAGGAGTACGAAGAGGGCGAGTACGAAGAGGGAGAATACGAGGAAGAAGCAGAAACGGATGCTGATGTGTCAGAAGATGCAGATGATGATGCAGAAGCCTCTGATGTCGCTGCTGAGGCGGAAGATGAAGACTAAAAAAATACCGTTGAGAAAATGTGTCGGCTGTCAGGAGCGGAAAGAAAAAAAAGAACTGATCCGCGTCCTGCGCACACCGGAAGGTGAAGTAGTGCTCGATGCGACAGGGCGCGCAAACGGACGCGGCGCATATCTCTGCCGGTCCGGCGCATGCCTGCAGAAAGCCATTCGGAACAAAGGTCTGGCGCGTTCGCTGGAACAGGAGATTCCGGACAATGTACTGGAGGCGCTGCAGAGGGAGATGAAATCACTTGAAGATGCATAAAGCATTATCGATGCTCGGAATTGCCGCGAAGGCAGGCCGGCTCGCAAGCGGTGAGACCGCGGCAGAGCAGGCAATCCGGAAGGGAAAAGCAGAGCTGGTGATCCTTTCGGAAGACGCATCGGAAAATACCGGTAAAAAGTTTCGAAATCTATGCAGTACATATAAGGTGCCGGTGATTGTATTTGAAACGAAAGAATCACTCGGACGCGCCATCGGAAAAGGGGAACGTTCCAGCGTTGCGGTTCTTGATGCGGCGCTGGCAGAGGCAGTCAGAATCCGAATAGAAGAAACTATGAAGTGAGTGGAAAGAGAACAATAGAAAAATACAGACGGAAGACGAACCGGAATCGGGGAAAGGTCGGTGTTATAATTTGGCAAATATGAACGAGAATGAACGAACTGAACAGAAGAAACAGCAGGCAAAAACGCCCGATACGAAAGCACCAGTGAAGAAGACTGCAGAAGGTGCTGCAGAAGAGGGAAAAAGGCCGCAGGGCGCAAAGAAAGTCGTGCGGAAGAAAAAGAATATCATTCAGGTATTCCATCCGCAGAATGCGAGTTCCAAAGAGGCCAAGAATTACAGAGGTGCGCAGCCGCAGCGCAGGCCGTCTGCAAAGCGCGCTGAGGCGAAAAACACATCCGGAAATGAAGAAAAGCAGCGTGCAAGACCGCTGGTAAAAGTACCGCGCGCACATCCGCCGGCATCTGCATATGAACCGGAGAGCCGTGCGATTCCGGCTTCTGAAAAACCTGAGGTCGTAGGCAAAAAGCCGGTGCCGGAGAAGGCAGCACCGGAGAAGCCGGCAGCAAAAGCTGAGGCAGCTGCAAAGGCTGAAACAGCTGCAAAAGCGGAGGCAGCTGCAAAGGTTGAAACAGCTGCAAAAACAGAGGCAGCTCCGGCTGCCACACAGGCTGCGGCGACACAGGCAACGGCACCTCGCAAAGAGGATAAAACGAAGAAAGAACAGCGTCCGGCACGCGCGGCGCAGGAAGGACAGAACCGCCGTACAGACCGCCCGGCAGGCAGCCGTCAGGAACGTCCTGCGAAAGCAGAGGGACAGGGTCAGAGGAGCGAGAAGCGTGATGATACACGTAAGAGACCTGCCCGCGGTGAAAACCGTCCTGCTGCAAATGCGGATGTAAATCCGGCAAAGCAGGGCCGCGGCGGCAGAGGCGACAAGGACAAAGATAAAAACAAGTCTCTGCGCAAGGAAAACAAATTCGCGAACGACCGCGGACAGAACCGCAATAAGCGCGGCAAACAGGCGGAACAGCCTGCTATGACAAAACCGGTCCGCAAGAAAGAAGAGAAAAAGGTCGAGAAAGTTAAAGAGATCCGTATCCCGGATAAGCTGACCATTCGTGAACTTGCCGAGAAGATGAAAGTCCAGGCTTCCGCAATTGTCAAGAAACTGTTCATGCAGGGACTTATGGTAACGGTCAATCAGGAGATTGACTTTGATAAGGCTGAAGAAATTGCAATGGATTACGATATCATTGCAGAGCATGAAGAAAAAGTAGATGTGATCGCAGAACTCCTCAAGGACGAGGAAGATAACGAGGCTAATATGGTTGCAAGACCGCCGGTTGTCTGCGTCATGGGACACGTTGATCACGGTAAAACTTCTCTGCTGGATGCGATCCGCGACACACATGTGACGGACCGTGAGGCAGGCGGCATCACACAGAGTATTGGTGCTTACGTTGTCGAGATCAACGGGCAGAAGATCACATTCCTTGATACACCGGGTCACGAGGCATTCACAGCTATGCGTATGCGCGGCGCCAATTCTACGGATATCGCGGTTCTGGTTGTCGCTGCAGACGACGGTGTTATGCCGCAGACTGTCGAGGCAATTAACCACGCAAAGGCTGCAGGTGTCGAAATTATTGTGGCAATCAATAAGATCGATAAGCCGAATGCAAATGTCGAGCGTGTAAAACAGGAACTTTCCGAGTATGAGCTGATTCCGGAGGACTGGGGCGGCAGCACTATTTTCGCACCGGTATCCGCGAAATCACATGAAGGAATTGACAACCTGCTGGAGATGATTCTGCTGACAGCAGAGGTTATGGAACTTAAGGCAGATCCGGAGCGTAAAGCCCGCGCACTTGTTCTCGAGGCAAAACTGGACAAGGGCAAAGGCCCGGTCGCAAGTGTACTGGTACAGAAGGGTACACTGCATGTCGGTGATTACATTGCCTGCGGTGCCGCATCCGGCCGTGTCCGTGCAATGATGGATGAAAATGGTCATCAGGTCAGAAAAGCAGGACCGTCCCGTCCGGTTGAAGTGCAGGGTCTCTCGGAAGTCCCGAATGCCGGCGAAGTTCTTCTTGTAACAGATACCGATAAAGAAGCAAAGAATATCGCTTCCACATTTGTGACGGAAAGCCGCAATAAGCTGCTTGAGGAGACGCGTTCCCGCATGTCGCTGGATGATCTGTTCAGTCAGATTCATGAAGGTGATGTCAAGGAACTGAATATTGTTGTAAAGGCTGACGTACAGGGTTCTGTCGAGGCTGTCAGACAGTCTCTGGAGAAGCTGTCCAATGAAGAAGTTGCGGTTAAGATTGTTCACGGCGGTGTCGGTGCGATCAATGAATCGGATGTTACGCTTGCAGTAGCTTCGAACGCAATTATTATCGGATTCAATGTCAATCCGGATGCGACTGCAAAGGCAATTGCGCAGCAGGAGAAGATTGATGTCCGTCTGTATAAGGTAATCTATAAGGCCATTGAAGACGTTGAGGCGGCAATGAAGGGTATGCTCGCGCCGATGATGGAAGAGAAGATTCTCGGCCATGCAGAGATTCGTCAGCTGTTCCGTGCATCCGGTGTCGGAACCATTGCCGGAAGTTATGTGCTTGACGGAACCATTGAACGCGGATGCATGGTCCGTATCACACGCGAAAATAAGAAGATCTTCGAAGGCAATCTTGCATCCCTGAAGCGCTTCAAGGACGATGTCAAGGAAGTACGCAGCGGATTCGAGTGCGGCCTTGTATTTGAGGACTTCAACGAGGTTGAGGAGTTTGATAAAGTAGAAGCGTATAAGATGGTCGAAGTTCCGCGCTTTTAAATCAATCTTTCTCTGATCTGTAAAAAGGTTATATCATTATGAGAAAAAACAGTGTAAAAAACAACCGGATCAATGACGCTGTCATGCGGGAACTCTCGGAAGTAATCCGCGCAGAGCTGAAGGACCCCCGGATTGCGCCGATGACTACGGTCACGGCAGCTGAGGTGGCACCTGATCTGAAGACCTGCAAGGTTTATGTCAGCGTACTCGGAGACGCAGACAAGAAAAGCGAGACGCTTGCGGGGCTGAACAGTTCCCGCGGCTATATGCGCCGTCTGCTGGCGCAGAATCTGAATCTGCGCCATACACCGGAACTGATTTTCCGGCTGGATGAGTCTATTGAATACGGTAATCATATGTCGAAACTGATCAGCGACGTGATCAGCCGGGACGAGACAGTACAGAGTGCGCGCGAAGAGGCGGAGATGTCATCTGATCAGAGTGAAGCATACCAGGATGGGAGTGATCTGAATGAAGTCGATTGAGACATATCTGGAAGATGTGCAGAAAGTTGCGATCGCGGGACATGTGAATCCTGATGGGGACTGTGTCGGATCCTGTATGGCAATGTACCTCTATCTTACAGAAAACTATCCTTCTCTGCAGACAACTGTTTATTTGCAGAAACCGCGCAAAGCGCTGATGTGTCTGGAAAAAATGGATCAGATTCACACGGCATGTGAAGAAACGGATGAATGTGATCTGCTGATTCTGCTGGACATCAGTTCCGTGGACCGAATCGGTGTAGCCGGTGACCTGTATCACCGTGCCGGAAAGACACTCTGTCTGGATCATCACGTCACAAATGACGGGAATTATACCTGGTTTTGCAACAGACCGGAGGCAGGCGCAACCTGTGAAGTGATATGGGATTATTTCGAAGAAGATAAAATTTCCCGCGCATGTGCAGAGGCACTCTATATGGGTATTGCACACGATACCGGTGTCTTCCAGTATCAGAGCACCTCTCCGGAAACCATGCGTATAGCCGCAAAGCTGATGGAAAAAGGAATCGAGTTTACCCGAATTCTTGAGGAATCCTACTATCAGAAAACATATGCGGAGAATCAGATTCTCGGCAGAGCGCTGATGGAAAGCTTTACGATCTATGACGGCAGAGTCATTGTTGCGGCAATTAAGACAAAAACTATGAAATTCTACGGATTAAAACCGAAGGATATGGACGGAATCGTCGCACAGCTCCGCAACACGGAAGGTGTGGAAGTGGCGATCTTCATGTATGAAACAGCCTGGCTCACATACAAAGTCAGCATGCGCTCAAAAACATGGCTTGATGTCAGTAAAGTTGCGGCTGCGTTCGGAGGCGGCGGACACAAGCATGCCGCGGGCTGTACTATGGAAGGCATGCACAGGGATGTCATCAACAATCTTTCTGATGAGCTGTTCCTGCAGTTTGAAGAACATGACAGGGAAAATGCTGTCCCGCAGGATCGTTAATGCGATCCCGCGTAAATCGCGTTCTCGATCTCAGATCGCACATGAAAGTTTTATGCTAAACGGAATTATTAATGTATACAAAGAAGCAGGCTTCACCTCCCATGACGTGGTGGCGAAACTGCGCGGTATTACGAAACAGAAAAAAATCGGACATACAGGCACGCTTGATCCGGATGCGACAGGCGTGCTTCCTGTCTGTCTTGGACGAGCGACAAAAGTGGCCGGAATGCTGACAGATACGCGGAAAACATATGAATGTGTTCTGCTGCTCGGCATAACGACAGATACCCAGGATATTTCGGGAACTGTTCTGCAGGAGCGGCCATGGACAGATCTATGCGGTGAAGCTGTGATCCGGGACATTGGTGCCGAAAGGGAAGATGCTTTCCGGGACATCGGTGCCAAAAATGAAGATGTTTTCCGGGCGACTGCTGCCGGAAATGAAGATGTTTTCCGGGCGACTGCTGCCGGAAATGAAGATGTTGTCCGGAAGACTGACGCGGGAGATGCTGCGCTGCAGGAAAAGCGGGTGGAAGAGATAATGCAGTCGTTCCTGGGTCCGCAGATGCAGATTCCGCCCATGTATTCCGCGCTGAAAAAGAACGGGCGAAAGCTTTACGAACTTGCCCGCGAAGGAAAGACCGTCGAGCGGGAACCGCGGCCCGTACATTTTTATGACATTACTGTCAAAGAAATGAATCTGCCGCGCATACGCTTTTCGGTGACATGCTCCCGGGGAACTTATATCCGTACCCTCTGCCATGACATTGGTGAGAAGCTTGGCTGCGGCGGGTGCATGGAATCTCTGGTCCGGACTGAGGTTGGTCCCTTCCGGCTGGAGGAGGCACTGTCCCTGAAAGAAATTGAACAGCTGCGGGATGCCGGAAAGCTTACGTCCTGCATCACACCTGTGGATGCCCTGTTTTCAGCGTGCCCTGCTCTGTATGCGGAATCTCCTGAAGCTGACAGACTTCTGCACAACGGAAATCCTGTCGCAAAAACGCAGCTTCGTGCGGATGGTTCTGCGGCTGGAAAGGTATGTGCGGATTTGAATGTGGATCAGAATGCAGATTTCAATGCGGATCTGAACGCAAATCAGAATGCGGATTTCAATTCGGATGATCAGGACAGTGAACTGACGGTAAGTCATCAGGACAAGCCGGTAAGATACAGAATCTATGATGCCGGAGGTGTTTTTGTCGGGCTTTTTTATGAGCGTGACGGAATGCTTCGACCGGACGTCATGTTTTATGATGCAGGAGAATGAAATCAGGAGTTGCTGTGCGAATGATTCTTTCTGAATGGGTATCAGCATGCACTAATTTGATTTGAAGTTATTTTGCCTGCCTGCCGATTGCTATAAAGCATGCATTTTTTCAAATATGAGCAGAAAAGCATGCCTTTGCAGAGGCCAGAGGCATGCAAATAATTCAAATATGGCAGAATAGCATGCCTGTGCAGAAGCCAGAGGCATGCAAATAATTCAAATATGGCAAAAAAGCATGCCTGTGCAGAGGCCTGAGGCATGCAAATATCTCAAATATAGTAAAACAGCATGCCGAGGCAAGGACATGAGGCATGCAATTTCTCAAAGCAATGAAAAACTGCATGTCAGTCCAGAGGTTCGAGGCATGCAAACTTGATTTGATTTAAAAAGATGCATGCCTTACCCCATGACACAGACAGGAATATGGGCAGTTATTACGTAGTAAAAGAGTAATTATGTAGTATAAGCATTTTCCGCATAATAACTAATTAAAAGAAGACAAGAAAGGAATCTTTTTCTTGGAGTACATAAAAGAATTACAACAATATACGGACACGATTCCTTCAGTCGTGACGCTTGGCAAGTTTGACGGCGTGCATGAGGGACACCATCTTCTTATGGATGAAGTGCTGCGATGCGGCCGCGAGGACGGATTGAAAACGATTGTGTTCACGTTTGATGTCTCGCCGCAGAAACGGCTCGGGATGTCACATACGAAGTCGCTGATGACGAACCGCGAGCGTTTTCTGTGCCTGGAAGAGATGGGCCTGGATGTGCTGATTGAGTGTCCTTTTACAAAAGAAATCCAGACCATGGAGGCGGAAACATTTGTGCGGGAAATTCTGCTTGAGAAACTCCACGCAGCCGTAATTGTCGTGGGTGATGATTTCCGGTTTGGCAGAGGAAGAGCAGGTGACGCGGATTTTTTGCTTAAAATGGCAGAGAAGTTCCAAGCTGAAGATGATGCATTTACGGTTCATGTGATCGGCAAGAAGAAAGATCTGCAGAGCGGCAGAGAGATCAGCAGTACCTGGATCCGGGAAGAACTGCTGGAAGGAAATGTTGAAGCTGCGAACAAGCTGCTGGGAAGACCCTATTTTCTTCTGGGCGAAGTGGTTCACGGGCGGCAGCTTGGACGGACGCTTAAGATTCCGACAATTAACCAGATTCCTCCGTCGGAGAAACTGCTTCCGCCGAAGGGTGTCTATTTCAGCAGGACGCAGATCGGAGCACAGCAGTGGGATGGCATCACCAACATCGGAACAAAGCCGACAGTCGACGGTGACCAGGTGACAGCCGAGACACATCTGTTTGACTGCGCAGATGATCTATACGGGAAAGAAGCTCGTGTGGAATTGATTCATTTCCACAGACCGGAACAGAAATTCGGTTCCGTGGAGGAACTCAAAGAGCAGATGGAAGCAGACATCAGCGCGGCGCATGATTTCTTGACGGTGAAACTTTAATGTGTTAAAATCTGTAACAGATATGCAGTACTTTTTACTGACTGTTCAGATAGCACATCACGGGAGAAATCATGGGAAAAGATATTCATACGGATGCAGTGAACCAGCTGTTCCGCGCGATTCTGACACTGGAGACGGTTGACGAGTGCTACACATTCTTTGAAGATGCATGTACGATCAACGAACTGCTCTCGCTGTCACAGCGTTTTGAAGTGGCAAGAATGCTGAAGCAGAAGAAAACCTATCTTGAAATTTCCAAGAAAACAGGCGCATCAACCGCTACGATCAGCCGGGTCAACCGGTCGCTGATTTACGGAAACGACGGCTATGATCTTGTCCTGAAACGAATGGGAGAAGAACTGCCGGAGTAAGGATGCAAATCAAGGCAGTTCATCGGATTCGATGAGCTGTTTTTGAATTATACGGGAAGACAGGTATGAAAACCGGATCTCTCCTGTGGAACAGCAGGTCACGAAACATCAGATGCAGCAGGCTAATGCGTCTCAGAAAACAGGAGAAACAAAACATGATTGCAATCATCGACTATGACGCGGGAAATATCAGAAGTGTGGAAAAGGCACTGCGCCATCTCGGCGAAGAGGTTATCCTGACCAGAGATCCTTCTGTTCTGCGGAATGCGGACGGCGTAATTCTTCCGGGAGTCGGAAGTTTTGGGGATGCTATGGAGCATCTGCATGCATTCGGCCTCGTTCCGGTGATTTGTGAAATCGCGGCTTCCGGGAAACCGTTTCTGGGAATCTGTCTGGGATTACAGCTGCTGTTTGAAGAGAGTGAAGAGAGTCCCGGCGTCCGGGGACTCGGAATTCTGAAGGGCAAAATCCGGCGGATTCCGGACACACCGGGACTTAAGATTCCGCATATGGGATGGAATGCGCTGCATCTGCAGAATGATGGTCGTCTGTTCCGCGGAATCCCGGAGGATACCTACGTTTACTTTGTGCATTCCTATTACCTGGAGGCGGAAAATCCTTTCATCGTCAAAGCAACGACGCAGTACGGAACAGAGATTCACGCATCTGTCGAGGACGGAAATGTATTTGCCTGCCAGTATCATCCTGAGAAGAGTTCGGACTGCGGTCTGGAAATGCTCCGGAATTTTGCGGATCTGTGCAGAAAAGGATAACGTCATCAGATACAAATACAATCCGCAGGATAAAGAAACAGGCGGGAGACAGTGATCTGTTTACTGCAGGACGAAGAAGCGGGGCAGATTGAGAATAGCATAAGGTTTGTCAGCGGCATTATCGATGCTGCGGATGGAGAAACATAGATGAAGACAAAGTTCACAAAAAGAATTATACCATGCCTGGATGTTCACGCAGGCCGTGTCGTCAAGGGCGTAAACTTCGTCAATCTTCGTGATGCCGGAGATCCGGTGGAAATAGCGAAAGCCTACGATAAGGCCGGCGCAGACGAAGTGACTTTTCTTGATATTACGGCGTCCAGTGACAACCGCGCGACCGTCGTGGACATGGTTCGTCAGGTGGCGGCGAACGTATTTATTCCGTTTACGGTCGGCGGAGGAATCCGGACGGTCGATGACTTCCGGCTGCTGCTCCGGGAGGGGGCAGATAAAATTTCAGTCAACTCCGCGGCAATCATGAATCCGACCCTCATCAGTGAGGCCGCCGACAAATTCGGCAGCCAGTGTGTTGTCGTTGCCATTGATGCGAGAAGACGCACGGACGGTTCGAATGGATGGACAGTTTATAAAAACGGCGGCCGGATCGATATGGGACTCGATGCCGTCGAATGGGCGGCAAAGGCAGAACAGCTCGGAGCCGGAGAGATCCTGCTGACCAGCATGGATTGTGACGGAACGAAAAACGGCTATGATATTGAACTGACGCGCGCTATTTCGGATACGGTCGGCATTCCGGTGATCGCATCGGGCGGCGCCGGAACGATGGAGCATTTCCGCGAGGCACTCACAGACGGCGGCGCAGACGCCGCACTCGCAGCATCCCTTTTCCACTATAAGGAGCTTGAGATTCGCGAAGTGAAGCAGTATCTGCGCGAGAACGGAGTGGCAGTGCGAATGTAAAGAGGGATTGATTTCCGGAGAAGATAGCTTCGTCAGACAAATATCTCTTTCTTTAATACATTTAGTTATTCATTAAGCTATTTATTCATGCATTATCTGGTTTCTGTTCATCTGCCTTTAGAAAAGTGCATCCGCAACTGCCAAAAAACAAGAGATGCGGATGCATGGTAAGGGCAGCTTCGAGCGGCCAGAAAAGTGTGGAATACTAAAAGTGCATCCGCAACTGCCAGGAATTAAGGGATGCGGATGCCCAAAATCCAGAGAAATGAATCGGCCGAAGGAATCAAGTCAAGAAAAGTGCA
>JNKK01000046.1 GCA_000702845.1 Lachnospiraceae bacterium FE2018 | reverse complement strand
TCTTTCTTCCAATCCTGAATTTGCCTGTTTGTGCATCCGCATTCTCTTCTTCCCTCCAGTTGCGGATGCACTTTTCCGGACTCAGGTCTCTCTTCTATTTCTGGATTTGCTTGTTTGTGCATCCGCATTCTCTTCTTCCTGCCGGGTGCGGATGCACTTTTCTGGATTCTGCTCTCTCTTCTCTTCCTTGATCAGCCTGATAGTGCATCTGCATTCTCTTCTTCCTGCCAGGTGCGGATGCACTTTTCTGAATTCAAATCTTTCTTCTCTTCCTTGATCGGCCTGTTTGTGCATCCGCATTCTCTTCTTCCTGCCGGGTGCGGATGCACTTTTCCCGACTCAGGTCTCTCTTCTATTTCTGGATTTGCTTGTTTGTGCATCTGCATTCTCTTCTTCTCACCGGGTGCGGATGCACTTTTCCAGATTCAAATCTTTTTTCTCTTCCTTGATCGGCCTAATTTATATACCATATAACCGCTTTGCATTTTCCCAGGTAACTGTCTCCACCTCTTCAGATATCATTCCCTTTATCTCAGCAATTGCCTCAATCACCAGCGGCAGATACAGGGAACAATTCCGCTTGCCGCGGTGCGGTGTAGGTGCAAGATACGGACAGTCTGTCTCGACAACGAGCTGTTCGACGGGCGCATAAGTCACAACTTCGCGCAGCTTCCGCGCGTTTTTAAAAGTCAGGACACCGCCGATTCCGAGATACAGTCCCATGTTCAGATATTCCCGCGCCATTTCCACAGAATAGGAGAAGCAGTGCATGACACCGCCGACGTTCCCGGGCATAGTCCGCTTTACAACAGTCAGTGTATCTTCTGCCGCCTCGCGGCTGTGGATGATGACCGGAAGCTGCAGCTGGCGTGCCTGCTCAATCTGACATTCAAACCATTCAATCTGTTGCTTTTTATTTTCTTTATCCCAGTAATAATCCAGGCCGATTTCGCCGACCGCCACTGCTTTGTTCAGCCGGCAGAGTTCCCGGAGTTCCTCAAGAAACCAGACAGGCGGTTCGCCGCTGCCGGCACTGCTGCCGGTGCTGATGCCGGTGCCGCTGTCTGCACCTGCTTCCTCCGCCTTAACAATCTGCATACCTGTCAGATCGGAAATCTTTACCACCCCGGGTACGGTATCGATCTCTGACGGGTGAATTCCATACGCCCCGTAAATAAATGAATAATGTTCTGACAGCGCTTTCGTCCTCTCCAGGCTGCGATAGCTTGCCGCGGCATTGACCACTGCACCGATCCCCTTCTCCGGAAATCCGGCGAGCAGCTGATCCCGGTCTGTATCAAAGGCTCTGTCATTGTAATGTGCATGTGTGTCGAATATCATTGTTTCTTCTCTCTTTCAGATATCTTCTGGCTTTTCCCGGCTCCGGACCTTTGTCTGTTCTGACCGTCTTTCATTGTCCTGACCGCCTGATACCGCCAGATCCCTTTTCTCTGCCCTGACCGCCTGATACCGCCAGATCCCTTTTCTCTGTCCTGACCGCCTGATACCGCCAGATCCCTTTTCTCTGTCTTGTTTTGCCTTCGGCTTCAGGCAATCCGCGCGTTTCGCTGCCATCTTCCGCTCAGGTAGTAAACCCACGCGATGGTGCAGCCCATTCCAAATCCGAACAGCCCGTTCCACCAGATAATTGTATGTCCGAACAGATGACTGTAGCGGAACAGATATGTAACCAGCACGCGCACACTCAGCGCGCCGGTGGCGACAATCGTCGGAATGCCGCTGTGATTTGCGCCCTGGAAAACACCGAACAGCGGTAAGTACAAGGACAGTATGATATTAATGAGTGCAACTGTCCTGATATGCGCCATACAGTATTCTGCCGCCTGATCGCTCAGTCCGAACAAATTGATGATTCCGCCGGAAAAAATCCAGACAAGACCGGAAACGCACAGTGTCATTGCCAGTGAGATCAGCAGTGTCTGACAGACACCGGTTTTCACACGGTCCATTCTGCCGGCGCCGATGTTCTGGCCCGCATAAGTGGCAAGTGTCGTCTGGAACGCGCTGCAGGGCAGATTCAGGTACATCTCGATGCGCTGTCCGACCGTAAAGGAAGCTGTCATAGCCTGACCGAATTCGTTTACAGCGCGCTGGATCAGCGTCAATCCCATTGAGACAATTACCAGCTGAAGTGCAATTGGAAATCCCACATGCACTGTCTGCCGGACGCGTCTGCCGCTCCATGTATACTCCCGCAAACGGAAACGAAAAACCGGATATTTCCGCGTCATATAAATGTAAGCCGCGATAAAGGACGCCGCCTGCGCAATGTCTGTCGCAATCGCCGCGCCGGCAACGCCCCAGTGCAGTCCTGCCACAAATGCAAGATCCAGTACAATGTTCAACACCGACGCGATCAACAGAAAATAGAGTGTCGCGGCGCTGTCTCCCACCGCCCGCAGAATCGCAGAGAAGATATTATAGCCGAACTGGAAAATCAATCCGACCGCATACATTCTGAAATACTGCAGGGTCAGTTCAAGAAAGCTGTCCGGTACGCTGACCAGATACGTGTATGCCGGGCGGGACAGCACCATGCCGGTCAACGCCGCCAGCACACCCAGAATCATCAGAAACAGAATGCCTGTTGAAGCATTTGCCCGCACTTCTTTTTCGTTTCCCGCGCCGTAATTCTGTGCGACCACGACGCCGTTTCCGGCCGAAAACCCCATGGCAAGCGCAAGGAAGAGAAATGCAAAACTGCCTGTCGTCCCCACCGCTGAGAGCGCCGCCTCTCCGGCAAATCTGCCGACGATAATTGCATCGATGGTATTATATAACTGCTGTAAAAGAGAACCCGCCAGCACCGGCATTGCAAAACGAAGAATATGCCGCCAGGGGGTTCCCTCTGTCATTGTGTTTCGATTCATTTAAGGTCCCTTCAGTACTGCATAAAATCGCGACCTGGTCTGTATCAAGGCCGGGATGTTGTGGAACATCCCGGTTGAAACAATGAAATCATACATTGCAGGAAAAAACTTTTCAAGTTCTTTCTTCATGAAAAAAATGCCATAATACATGATTCTGCTTTGAATACACTTCCTCACCGGCGTATAATAAGACACGCGAGATAATTATATCAACGCTGCAGCTGACATGCAGAAAACATAAAGGGAAGGAAACATCATGAATTACTACATCGCTAGCTGTGTTTTTACCTCAAAATACCCGGAACTGAGTATGCGGATTCAGAGCTACATCAGAGAACGGTTTGGTTATGAGATCGTGCGCTGCTGTGTTCCAAAGTATAAGATCAGAGAATTTACAGAAAAAATGCCGGGAGGAACCTGCAGGGACGCATGGAACGCGCTGCCGGATTCCGGCCTGTTTCAGAGCGGGGACGTCGTGTATTCTTTGTGTCACAACTGCAACAACATTATTGAAGAAATGCACCCGGCGGCTGCCGTCCACTCTCTCTGGGAACTGATCGATCATGATGAATCGTTTCCGTTTCCGGATTTTCAGGAAAAAGAAGTATACGTGCAGGACTGCTGGCGCGCCCGCGCGCGTTCGGATGAACAGGCTGCGGTAAGAAGTCTTCTTAAAAAAATGCACCTGTCGTTCCGTGAGACAAAACCGCATCACGCAGAGACAGAATTCTGCGGAAACTCACTGTACCGGCCGCAGCCCCCGCGCAATCCGAAACTTGCGCCGAAACACTATGTGGAACAGGCTGCCGGGAAGTTTATCCCGCACACACCGGAAGAGCAAAAAAACATCATGGAAGACTACTGCCGCCGCTTTTCCGGTATGCCTGTGATCTGTTACTGCCATTATTGTCTGGAAGGACTTCTGCTCGGTGGTGCAGACGGGATGTACCTCGCGCAGCTGCTGTTCGGGGAGACCGTCCGGTGAGGGACAGATTCAACGGCAAAAACAGAATCTCTCAGGGCAGAATGCTCCTTTTTGCCGCAGGGGTTTTTCTTGTCGGAAGCGGCGTCGGCATGATTACACAGGCAGGTCTCGGAACAAGCGCGACAACCAGTTTTGCATATGTGCTGTCCTTTATCTTCCCGCCGAGTCTCGGCACATTTGCGTTTCTGGTCAATCTCTGCATGGTGCTCGCACAGGCAGTCATCCTGTACACGCATGGGAATTTGCGTTCTGCAAAAGAATGGATCGGGCTCGTTCTGCAGGTCCCGGCCGCCCTTCTGTTCAGTTCGTCCATCGATCTGATCCGCTTTGTGCTCCGGCATATCCCGCTGCATGCTTACTGGCAGCAGATTCTTTTCCTGCTTCTGGGCATCATTGTATTTGGCGCGGGCGTCGCGATGGAGGTAACAGCTGATGTAATTGTTCTTCCCGCCGAGGCGGTTATCAAAGTCATCAGCGAAACGTGGAACCATGATTTCGGGACGGTTAAAACCATCTTTGACGTGACGCTGTGCGCCGCGGCAATTCTCATCTCATTGCTATACTTCGGGGAAATCCGCGGTGTGCGGGAAGGCACGGTAATCACAGCGCTGATTGCCGGTTCAACCGCCAGATTTTTTCTAAAACTGCTGAAACACAAAGGGGCAGAGCCGTCAGGCTGACTGACGGAACTGCCTCTTCTATTTTAAGCCTTCATCTCTATCGATACATCATCAGGATATCTTTCGGTTCACCCGGTACCATGCCGCCGCAATCTGCGCCGAGACCGCCTTTACCGGTTCCCTGTCACAGGGATACTTTTCCGCGTTTTTCAGACAGCTTTCCAACGAATTACTATACAGAAAATTGATGACCGCTTCCGGCACTGTATACTGGCAGATTTTTCCGTACGTCTCATTCCGTTCTCCATATATAATCAGTTCCCGCAGACTCGTCCCTCCGTGAATGTCAGACGGACACAGTTCGTCCTTCATGCCTTCCGGCATTGTCTGCACGCACAGACCTTCCGGATCCCGGAAGCTGTTGGGATAGTTCCAGAGCAGGTAGTGCTCCATCTCCTGCTTATCTGCGCCGTGAAGCGCCATCCAGACAAGCACTGCCGTCACCATTGCACCGCGCACACCGGCAGGATGGTTGTGCGTCGGCATGGCAGAAGCTCTCGCCAGCGTCATCACAACATCGATATCTTCATGCATCGCACCGATGATCCCGGCACGAACAGCGGAGCCGCTGCCGCAGCTTCCATAGGGACGGGCTGATTCCCCGATCTCCCCGGAAACAATGCGATATACAAGCTGACCGCTTGTTTCTTTTATTGCCCCTGCAGTCTTCTCAGATTTGTTCTGACCGGAAGATTCCCTCCCCCACACAGCAAACCGCCTGCCAAATGCGGCATCCGGATGTTCCAGGACACATCTGCTCAAATATGATCCATACACCTGTATCATGGAAGCTTCATCCACGATCCACTCCTTCAGAATCTTCTCCGTCGCCTCCTGAACCGCCCGGCTCAGCACACATGCGTCAGGGAATTGCTGAAGCCCGGACAGCACGAGATCGATTCGTTCGCTGATTGGCAGCGTACAGGGTCCCTCATCATAATCCGGATAGCATGGCGAGAAATAGTCGACATCTGCCGGCAGTATTTTTTCTAAATTCTGGTAAGGTGATTGATAAAAATTCATAGTTCCGGCAGCTCCTCTTCTCCGCATCTTCTCTACATCCGAAAACTACAGCCATAATCATTGTATGAAATTCGTGCGCACGATCTTTTCCCGCACAGGCGGCGTCGTTCCTTCCAGCGCTTTCAGAACCCACGCCATGTTCTGTCCGATGGTCCTGCAGGTCTGAAGTCCTTCGGCATCCTGCAAAATGTCCTCCACAGAATTTCCATGTGTCCCGTTCCAGTACTGTGATCCTATGATCACCATATTGGATTTGCTGAAGTACTTGTACAGTCTGTCAAACGCTGCCGTTGTCCCGCTTCTTCTCGCATTTACAATGACAGAAACCGGCTTGTTTTCAAATAACCTCTGGTCTTCCGTAGAAAAAACGGCACGTTCCAGCAAAGCGCACAGCGCGCCGGACGGTCCTGCGTAAAATACCGGGGAGCCGACGATCAGACCGTCCGCCCCGGCAATCTTTTCAGCCATCTCGTTGCACGGGTCATCGTCAAATGCGCATCTCCCGATTGTCCTTGACTTACAGGATCCGCAGGCAATACATCCTCTGACAGACCCTGTTCCGATGTGATAAATCTCAGTCTCTATTCCTTCTTTTTCCAGAACCTTCGCCGATTCCTTCAGCGCGGTAAAAACACAGCCGTCTTTGTGCGGACTTCCATTAATCAATAATACTTTCATCATTAACACTCCCTGTTCTAGTAAAAAAAGCATTCCTTCTTCAAATAATATCTCATGATTATGAACACAACAAGACTTCTTCCGCTATAATCGAAAGCATTGCGCGAAAGGCAATTATTTCTGGCATTTACCGTAGGAATTCGTATAATAGAAGTAGCAACATCCTAAAGACGAGGAGGAACAACAACATGATGATCCAGGATCTGGAAAATAACGAGAGATTTTCAACCGATTACCTGAATACCGCGCCAAAGAAAGGCGATTTTGCAGCAATTTTTAAAACAGTCGAGCGGGAGATTTTGATGGACACTGCAGCAGACGGCTCTATGCTGCTGCCTGATGCCACAGAATTTGCCGACTACTGGTTCGATCCGGATGATGCGGACGCTGACAAAAAGGCAGCTGAAAAAGGCGGCCGTCTCGTCTACCTCTTCACGATCACCGAAACCAGCTTTTACACTTTCATCTACATGGGAGATGTCACACCTGACTTTTCCTTTACCGGGATGGAATTCCGCCCGTTCAATTTTGATATCCTGCCGGTTCCGCGGAAAGTCTTCTTCGGTGCGGAGACAGCTTTCCAGCTTGCCGGCTGGCTGCATGACAACCGTCACTGCGGACGCTGCGGAGCACCTATGACCGTTCATCCGAAGATGCGCTGCGTCAGATGTACCGAATGCAAGAACATGGTCTTCCCGCGCATCAACCCGACCGTCATCATCGCGCCGGTACACGACGACAAGATCCTGATGATCCGCTACCGCGGCCGCGAGGAAGACGGCTACGCAGGCACTGCACTGATCGCAGGCTTTGTCGAGATCGGCGAGACCATCGAGGATGCAGTAAAACGTGAAGTCATGGAAGAATCCGGTCTTGTCGCCACCAACATCCGCTACTACAAATCCCAGCCGTGGGGCTTCGGCGCCAACCTGATCTTCGGCGCGTTCTGCGACATTGAAGGCAGTGCAGAGATCAATATTCATGACACCAATGAGATTGCAGAAGCGGCCTGGCTCACAAGAGATGAGATCCACAAGAAATACAACGGAGTTTCCATTACAAATGAGATGGTGGCACGATTCAAATTCGGTGAGGATTTCGAGAATCATCTGGGAGAGTAAAAGAGATAGTTCCCGTTCCGACATCTCAACAGGAGGTTATATGTTATGAAGAATACGAAACCCGCACCGGGATATGATTCCGAATTAACGCGTGACGACCCGGAAGCGCGCTATATGAAAGAAATCCATGAGATGGCCGTCTCCGGCGAATCCATTCACGCGGCGATGGGCACGCAGCTTCCGCTGCCGAAGTGGGAAGACATTCTGCTTCTGGGCGCGCAGCTCGATCCCGCTCCCCTGAATGACGGCGACCCGGTCAGCACACAGACGATTATCGGGAAGAATGCAAAGAAACCGATGGTACTCGAAAGTCCGGTCTATATCTCCCACATGTCCTTTGGTGCGCTGTCAAAGGAGATCAAAATCGCGCTGGCAAAAGGTTCCGCAATGGCAGAGACAGCCATGTGCAGCGGTGAGGGAGGCATTCTTCCGGAGGAGAAAGCTGCCGCCTATAAATATATTTTCGAATATATTCCAAACAAATACAGCGTCACGGATGAAAATCTGCGTACATCCGATGCGATTGAGATCAAAATCGGACAGGGTACAAAGCCTGGAATGGGCGGTCATCTGCCCGGCAGTAAAGTGACGCCGGAAATCGCAGCTGTCAGAGAAAAGCCCGTGGGAGAAGATGTACAGAGCCCCAGTAAGTTCCCGGAGATCAATACGAAAGAAGATCTGAAAGAAATGGTCGCTATGCTGCGGGAGCGCTCGGACGGGCGTCCGGTCGGCATCAAAATCGCGGCGGGCAATATCGAACAGGATCTGGCGTGGTGTGTATTCGCTGAGCCGGACTTTATCACCATCGACGGGCGCGGCGGCGCAACCGGTTCCAGCCCGTATTTCCTGCGGGAGGCAACTTCGGTCCCGACCATTTACGCGCTGTCCCGTGCGCGCAAATATCTGGATTCCGTTCACTCCGACATTTCACTGGTCATCACCGGAGGCTTGCGGGTATCCGCGGACTTCGCGAAAGCACTGGCTATGGGCGCCGATGCTGTCGCCGTTGCGAGCGGCGCGCTGATCGCCGCTGCCTGCCAGCAGTACCGGATCTGCGGAACCGGATACTGTCCGGTCGGCATTGCCACACAGAATCCCACGCTCCGCGCGCGTTTGAAAATTGATGAGGCAGCACAGCGGGTTGCCAACTACCTGATCGTTTCGACAGAAGAACTGAAAATGTTCGCCCGGATCTCAGGCGTTGCAGATGTGCACCAGCTGACATGCGGGAATCTGATCACAACAGATGAAGCGATCGCAAAGTATACCGGCATCGTGCACGCCGGTGCCTCAAAACCATAATGATTTCCACGATGGACAAAATGCGGCAGTTTTGCATAATGCAGAACTGCCGCTTTTTACGTTATTATCCTTTATTTACCCCTTCTGCCGAAACAGCTTTGCTGCTGCGGTTACCACGCCATATGCGACACCGGCGACCGGCCAGACAATCCATGTCCGTCCCCACGCGCCCGTAACAAAACTGATGCCCAGATAGATTGCCGTCGCTGAACACCAGTAAATGGTGGCAAGCAGTTCGTTTTTCTTTCCCTCTTCCTTCTTTTCTCTGGTGTAGTCACCTTCTTCCAGAAGCACATGGAAGCTTCCCCAGATGATGCAGCAGCGGACGATCAGAAATACGCCGGCTGCCACAAGGACCAGCAGGCAGGCTTCTCCGATTCCGGTTTCCGCGTTTTCTCCTAGAAACATCATTTCTGCAAAAACCGGAAGTACCGATACGACACACAGTACGATTCCCGTCACAAGCTGAACCGTATAGGTATGTCTGAACTTTTCTCTCCGGTCCCGCACCATCCCGTCGACGCCATAGGCAGTATCCAGCAGTTCCTTCTCAAGATATTCGAATCTGCTTCCGGAAATACCTTCCATAACGAAAATTGCAACCGCACTTCCAATCAGAAGAAACATAATCGTCAGTCCGATGCCATTCGCAATATTTTCTGCAACAGACAGCCGCCCCGACTCCTGCATGGCAGCCAGAACGATCTCCAGGACCGGGGACAGAATACACATCATAACACCCAGTGCGATTCTGCCGGAGGACTTCTGTTTATATGCCAGATACGACGAAGCTTCTTCCATGGAAACATCCCGCAGCTCAGAGAACTCCGGTGTCTCCTGCGGAACGGCAGCTTCCGGAAATTCCATTTCATCCTTTAAAAGAAAGTCTGTGGAAACACCGAATATCTCTGACATTTTGAGAATCCGGTTCATATCCGGAACGGACTGCGCGCCCTCCCATTTTGAAACGGACTGCCTGCTGACGTTCAGCTGCTCCGCAAGCTCTTCCTGTGACCACCCGTTCTTCTTTCTGAGTTCAATAATCTTATCTGCCAATATCATGATATGCTCCTTTCTTCAGGCTGCTTGTTTTCTGCTCTCAGCATACAAAATCAGGCAGTTGCAGACCATAAAGCAGACATGGAAATTGCGCAACCGGCGGTTGCGCAACACCATAATGTCATATTTTTTCAGCTTTTTTACATCCGGCCGTCTGCCGGCATAACCGTTTTGGTCCGGAATCAGCAGATCTCGGATCCTGCCGGCATCTCGTCCGACGGATGAATCAGACGGACATTTCCGTCCGGATCTTCTGCGGAGAGCAGCATGCCCTCGGACATCAGTCCTGCCAGTTTTGCCGGCTTCAGGTTCAGGAGTACCATAACCTTCTTGCCGACCAGTTCTTCCGGCTTATACCATTTCTTGATACCGGATACGATCTGACGTGTCTGGTCGCCGACCTTCACCTGGAAGAGCAGCAGCTTTTTGGACTTCTTGACTTCTTCGCAGGAAATGACTTCGCCGACCACGAACTGCAGCTTCGCAAAATCACCGTATTCGATCTCGTCTTTCAGCTCAACGTGAACATCATCTGCCGCTTCCGCGTCACCGTCTCCGTCTGCCGCATCGGCTTCCGCTGCACCTGCCGCCGCTGCCTGTGCAGCCTCAATGACGGCAACCTTCTCCATAACTTCCTTAACATCCATACGGGCGAACAGGATCTCCGGCTTCTCAGTTACTTTGTTTCCGGACGGATACAGCCCGAACTGATCCAGCTGCTCAAAGGCACGCTGTTCTGTGTTCAGCTGTGCAAAGATCCGTTCTGCTGTCTCCGGCATGAAAGCCTGCAGCAGGGACGCGCCGATTGTGATGCTCTCAACCAGATTGTAAAGCACGGTCGCGAGACGGTCCTGTTTTGCCTCGTCCTTTGCAAGAATCCACGGTTCGGTCTCATCGATGTATTTGTTGCAGCGTTTGAACAATGCAAAGATCTCTGTCAGCGCGTCCGCGATCCGGAGTTCCTCCATCTTCGCGTCTACAGCTGCCGCTGTACCGGTCACCTTTGCTTTCAGATCATCATCGACCGCTTCCGCAACGCCTGCGTCACGGACCACGCCGCCGAAGTACTTGTTCGTCATTGCGATCGTACGGTTCACCAGATTTCCGAGGGTATTTGCCAGATCGGAATTGGTCCGCTCAACCATCAGCTCCCAGCTGATAACACCATCATTTTCAAACGGCATCTCATGCAGTACGAAATAACGCACAGCGTCTACGCCGAACAGATCGACCAGATCGTCCGCATAGATTACGTTGCCGCGGGATTTACTCATCTTGTCATCCGCGCGCAGCAGCCACGGGTGTCCGAATACCTGTTTCGGAAGCGGCTCGCCCAGTGACATCAGGAAGATCGGCCAGTAAATCGTGTGGAAGCGGATGATATCCTTGCCGATCAGATGCAGATCTGCCGGCCACAGCTTTTTATACTGCTCTGTGCTGTTTCCTTCCGCGTCATAGCCGATGCCGGTGATGTAGTTGGTCAGCGCGTCCAGCCAGACATAGATGACATTGTTGTTGTCAAATTCGACCGGGATCCCCCACTTGATCGTACTTCTGGACACACAGAGATCCTTCAGCCCCGGCAGCAGGAAGTTATTCATCATCTCGTTTTTCCTGGAAACCGGCTGAATAAATTCCGGATGGGTGTTGATATGCTCGATCAGACGGTCCGCATATTTGCTCATCTTGAAGAAATAGGTTTCTTCCTTTTCGCGGGTAACAGGACGGCCGCAATCCGGACATTTTCCGTCGACCAGCTGCGATTCTGTCCAGAAGGATTCGCACGGCGTACAGTACCAGCCCTCATAGGTGTCCTTGTAGATATCGCCCTGCTCGTACATCTTCGTAAACATCTTCGCCACCTGTTTCTCGTGATCATCATCCGTCGTGCGGATGAATTTATCATAAGAGGTGTTCATCAGATCCCAGATCCGCTTAATCTCACCGGCAACCTTGTCGACGTATTCCTTCGGTGTCACGCCGGCTTCATTTGCCTTGTTTTCGATTTTAATGCCGTGCTCGTCGGTTCCTGTCTGGAAGAAGACATCATAGCCCTGCTGCCTTCTGTAGCGGGCAATGGCATCCGCCAGCACGATTTCGTATGTATTTCCGATATGCGGCTTGCCTGAAGCATAGGCAATCGCTGTCGTCATGTAATATGGTCCTGTTCGTTTGATCATGTTTGACTTCCTTTCTTCATTCTATTCGAACCCCGTCTGCGGGATCCTTTACGGTGCCGGACATTCCGCAAGATGTCCGCATTACACCGGTTTTTACCCCGATTTATATATGATACCACGAATTGCCCCATAATAAAACGACAAAATCCCCCGCACAATCTGTGCAGGGGATCCGTGTCATGTAATATATTTGATTATGCATGATATTTCGCATTGTAATCATGCACTGCCTTAAATGCTGCCCAGATATTCTCCGGTTTCGTGTCACCGACGATGTTGTGGATCGCGTCGAAGACATAGCCGCCGCCCTGCTCGAGGATCGGCAGACGGGCCAGTACTTCCTCGCGGACCTGCTCCGGTGTTCCTGCCGGAAGTGTATGCTGTGTGTCGCAGCCGCCGCCCCAGAAAACAAGCTTGTCGCCGTATTTATCTTTCAGCATCTGTGCGTCCATTCCGACCGCGGAGAGCTGGACCGGATTGATAATATCGATTCCCATCTCAACGATATCGTCGAGCAGGGTCACAATGCTGCCGCAGGTATGGATGTATGTTTTCCAGGAAGTGTTCTGGTGAATCCAGTCTGTTACACGCTTGTAGTACGGCTTGTACAAATCGCGGAACATTTCCTGAGACATGAATGCAGCTGTCTGGGTGCCGAAGTCTGTGCCGGAAATCCAGCAGATCTGGATGCGGTCGCCGACTGCCTGCTTGTAGATCTCAAGGTTCTTCAGCATATATTCTGTCTGCATCTCGAAGACTTCCTTGATGTAGTCCGGATACAGGATCTGAGCCATGCACCAGTCCTGGAAGCTGCGGATGCCCTTCGGGTATTTCTCGAATGCCGCCGGAATTGCCCCCGGATCGCCAAAGCCTGCGCCTGCCAGGTTGCCGATGATCGCGTAATCGGTCTCTTCATAGAGGCGTTTGGACTCTTTTTCATAATACTCTGCTGTCTCATCGTCCATGACAGAGAAGAAGTTCTCGAAGTCCTCGCGCGGCGTCAGATCGTCTTCATCGATGTCCGGATCAAGTTCCGGCGCGCGGTCAATGATGTCGAAGAAATATCCGCCTTCCGGCATCTTGGCTGACGGCGGTGCGGTGCGGTCGCCCTGCGGGTACAAATAAATGCTGCCGTCCGGCATATAATCCACTTCATTACCTGCGTTGATAAAGCACTCTGTTCCGTCCGGCATGGTAAATTTTTTCTTCTTGCCGTTATTCATGACGCCCATACTGTCTTCCGGATGATTCAGACCGATGACGTCTGACTTGATCACCTGGCGGAGATCCTCATCGACAACCCCGAGCATCTGGATAATTTCAAATACATCGATGTCCTTTTTCGGAAGACCGAGGTAGTCACGAAGTCTGGAAAGTGCGCAGACGCTGATGCCGGTCTGTCCGGTTGCGCCGAAGTCGATCGGTACTCTGTCCGGTGTCTGGTGGTTAATCGTCGCGATAATTCTTTCTCTGGATGTCATAGCCATTTTTAAATCCTCCGTACCTTTTTTCGAATTTGTATTTTGTTCTCCGTGCCGTTTGTGCCGTTAGTACTGTTTGCGCTGTTTGCGCTGTTCCTTTACCAGATCATCCTGACCGGTTCTGCTTTCCGCATCAGGTTTTGTCTGTGTGTTTCGTTCTCTGTTCTATGATCACAGTATATGTTTTGCCGGCGTTGGAATGAATAAGCGAACATGCGAAAAGCTTTTTATTTCTTGCTCTCGTTTTTGCACAAAAAAAGAAAGCCGCCGCGTTAAGTACACAATCAGATGCTTAATGCGGCAGCCTTCTTTTAAGTATGAAAAGGATAAGGCTGGAAACTATTTGTGATTTTTATATATTTCTTCTGTTCAATTGTGATCTTTGATCGCGCAGGCTGTAAGGCGCATGTATGCGCCGCCCCCTGCACAGATGTTATGCCAGTGCTGCGCCAAGTGCCCTGCATTCATCAAGCGCTGCATCGTCCGGTGCCTCATTTGCCATGACACCGTCTGCAACCAGCATCGCGCCGTCGCCTTTGGTGCGCTCTTCCCAGTCACGCATCCACTGGCCGTCGCCCCATCCGTAGGAGCCGAACAGACCGACTTTTTTACCCATCAGAGAACCTTCAACATCTGTGAACATCGGATCAAATTCTGCTTCCTCCAGTACTTCTGCACCCATTGCCGGGCATCCGAATGCGATCCCGTCAAATTGTGAAACCATGTCTGCGGAGAAATCTGCCGGTCCGAACACGGAAACGTCAGCTCCCTTGTCCTGTGCGCCTGCAGCAACTGCATCTGCCATTGCCTGTGTGTTTCCGGATCCGCTCCAGAATACAACTGCTACTTTGCTCATGTTTGTAAATCCTTTCTTTTGTCAATAAAATTTGTTTGGTTCCTGCAGAATACCGCAGGGATTTATTATCAACAACAGTTCCTGTTTCGGGGGATTACAGGACTGGTATTGACTATTTATCGATAACGCGAAGAAACAACCGTATTTCGGGTGATTATGCAGACTTCACAATCAGCTGCTCCAGCGATTTTCCGCTGCTGATTTCCCGTTTGTAGGTTTCCGTACACTTTCTATATCTGGAAAATGTGCGCTCCGCCTGTTCTTTGTCTCCGTAGACCTTCCAGAATCCGACGCACTTGACACCCTGCCGCGGGTTTTCCATAAACCCTTTCACATCGACCGGCGGATAGCCCAGGAAAAGTCCGATCTCATGCGGAAATCCGTCATTTTCCTGCAGGCGCTTCACGAGTCTGACCAGACATTTCTCAGGGTGAACCGGCAGTCCTGCAGAAGTGTATGCGCCGTTTCCGGCGTCATTGAGATAGCCCATTTTCCTGAGAATCTCAACGGCCTCCGGATCACTTAGATCACGGGAAAGATATTCAGGCCGGTACACATAGACGAGCGTCATCTCATCGGTGCAGCGCACGGGAATGGCACGCAGTCCGTATTTGGTCAGATTTTTATTCAGTTCTCTGATCTCTCTGTAGCTTTTCTCTTTTCCGCTGATTCTGACCGAAAACAGATTTCCTGTCTTCAGACCGGCCAGCGTAGGCGAGCAGTGTTCCACGATGAATTGATCCGGCATCGGACTGTACCTCCCTCCTTACTCTTCAAACAGATAATTGCAAAACATAACAAATGCTGATAACCATGAACAATTTCTCAATTCCACGAGCTGACCGTCCGAATACCGCCGGTACTTGCTGCGCTTGCGAAGCTTAGTACCGCTGCGAGGATGAGCGAGCGCGAGCGTGTCAGCGACGGAATGAGAATTGGTCATTGGTTGCAGAAAATCTTCTGTTTCGCAATTACCACCACATTTTTATGCGACTGCACCCTCAAGAATCTCTGTCAGAGAAGCCATAGAACTTTTGTGCGACCGCACAACTTTTGTCGTCTCCTGGATGTTGGTCAGCGCACACTGCACCATTTTGTGAGAGACAGTATGTGTGAATAAAATCAGAAGATCCGGATTGCCGATGCGGTTTTTCATGTCGCCGCATGGCTTGCAGAAGATTTTTGCCTTGTGACCGTGACGCCTGCACAGCTCTGCGTATTTTCGCTCCATACATTCATTTCCGCCGATAATTACGACACTCATGCGAACCTCCTTTCTATTTCCGCCAAAAGAATCCTCGCTGCTTTCGCATGATAACGCAACATTGTATTGAATTAATTAGGTTATACTAACCTTTTGTTTTAAAAGAAACCGGCTTCGCCCCCCCGGGAACCGGTTAGTTCTATCTAATATTTTACACATTTTAAATAGTTTGTCAACCTTAACTCTTGCTTTTTTCCAGTCCTTTTATTCTATTCTTGCTCTCATACATTTCTTTCAGATCTTTGCAAAACGTATCCTCTCATTTCATTGCAATCACCCGGCATCTCCTGTAAACTGAATCCATAAAGAACTGAAATTCAACATATTTTTGATGCTTTATGCAGCAGTACCTATTTACTGGAATCAGGAGGTGGAACTATGTCAAAAAGAGGAATCAGACGCTTTATCATACTGGCGGCGCTGGCCACGCTGTTTCTGGCGGTGAGCACAGCCGTCCACGCGGAGGACACCACAGGTGACCTGACGGAAACGATCAGCTATACACTCGATGACAGCGGAAACCTGACTATCCAGGGAACCGGCGAGATCCCGGACTACGCCCAGTACGCGCATTATACAAATCCCGGGCCGAGTCCGTTTCGTGAAAACAGCGCAGTCAAATCTGTTACGATCGGGGAAGGAATCACCCGCGTTGGAGCACACGCGTTTTACAACTGTGACAATCTGCGGACTGTCAGTCTGTGCAAGGGGCTGAAATCCATCGGAATCTATGGTTTTTATTCCTGTGACACACTTGAAACCATTAATTTCCCCGCGGGCCTCGAAGAGATCGGCTATGATGCCTTTGAAGGATGCAAAGCGCTTTCCTCTGCCGCACTTCCGAACGGGCTGAAAACAATTGGCAGCGGGGCTTTTTGCGAGTGCGCTCTGAAACAGATTGTTATACCGGACAGTGTCAGGGAGCTGATGGAATATGCCTTTGAAGCGTGTAACCAGCTGAAAACCGCAAAACTTCCGCGCGGACTGAAAGAGATCCCCGATGGCTTATTTAGCCGGTGTGAGAAGCTTAAAACAATCTCCATTCCGGAGCATGTTGAGACCATTGGTCCGGAGGCGTTCGTACAGTGCTCAGATTTGAAATCAGTCACCATGCCCGCCGGGCTGAAAAAGATTGGTGAAAGTGCCTTTGCCGCGTGTATCAGTCTTGAAGCAGTCACATTTCAGGGAAATGCGCCGGAGATCGGGCCTTCTGCATTCATGCTGGATACGCTGACCGCTTACTACCCGCAGCGAAACACCACCTGGAAAGGCGACGTCATTGACACAGGCTACGGCGGACGCGTCAAGTGGGTCGGCGTCTGCAGCCACGCGGCCGGCGCAGCCGTAACAGAGAACCGGAAAGAAGCAACTGTCTTTGCCGCAGGTTCCTATCAGACCGTTACGTACTGCAGATACTGCAAAAAAGAACTGAGCCGCAGAACCGTTTCCATTGCGAAACTCAGGCCGACGATCAAGCTGTCCGCACAGAAAAAGAAGCTGAAAACAGGCAAAACCTATAAGCTGAAAGTCAGCGGTCTGGCCAGGGGCGATTCTGTTAAGTCCTTTAAGAGTTCAAAAAAATCTGTCGCGTCTGTATCCAAAAAGGGCAAGATCAAAGCCCTGAAAAAGGGCAAAGCAGTCATTACTGTGACACTGAATTCAGGCAAGACCGCCAAGTGTAAAATCACTGTAAAATAACAGTTTATTTCCCGTTCTTCTACAGATCTCTGAGAATCACACACCAGGCATCCGCCAGCCGGTCCATGTTCCACGCGGCGTTTGCCGGTGATGTTGACGGCAGACACACTGCCTCCCGCCCCGTCTGCGGGAGGCAGTATTTTGTATAAATTTCGTGTGATTTTTTTCCGTTCGTGAAGATTTGCCGGATGTCGGCAGTCTCCAAAATCTCCCGGAAATCATTCGGCTCCACATTGCGGATTGAACTGTCACTGGATCCCTCGATGTCGCATGCGTGGATGGAATCCCACGCCGCAATGCGATGTCGTTCCAGCAGCGCCGCTTTTTCTTCAATCGTCACCGGTAGCTGCTCTTCCTGAAATAATCTGACCATCAGTTTCCAGAACCGGTTCTGCGGATGGCCGTAGAAGAACCGGCTCTCCCGGGATTTGACCGACGGAAAACTTCCGAGGATCAGAATTTTTGAATCCGGCCGGTAAAACGGCGGAATCGGATGAATAATATGTTCCATGGTATCTTTCTAAAACTCCCTTCCAGTCGTAAAATCTTTCTTTCAGATTTTTTGTCTGTTATAATATGATTACAGTTCAAATTCATCGTCTGCAGGGGCGGTGACTGTTCCAATGCGTTCAAAAAGACGGAATTCCATGCAGTCCGGCTTCAGTCATTTTCATTTTAATACAGGAGGTGTCCTTTATGTTATCTGCCCGTCATGCAAAAAACACACTGCTCCGTTCCTTCTTCCTGGTTTCCATCGCGCTCTTTATGATTCTTTTCATCCGCGTTTCAAACCCGCAGGAAGTACAGGCAGCGTCATCTTACAAGAGCCTTGCCGAAATTGTCCCCTCTGATGTCAATCCGAATATTCAGCAATATGGCGCCTTCTGGTTTAAGAATTCCGGCGGCTACCTTTATTATGGTCCTTCCGCCTACGAAACGAATTCCTACGCAGGGCACGTCTATGACTCATGGACGAACGGAAGCATGATTCTGAACATCAGCTACGATGGAGCTCTGCAGCAGATTAACTGCAAAACAGGAATCACGAAAAAGCTGAAACAACTTCCGGGTTATCAACAGGCCGGCGAAGGAGATTCCTGGAACATCTCCGCCATTTACGGAAAACGTGTCTATCTGACGCGCGGCAGCTTTAATAAATGGAGACAGTGGACTTATCTGTATAAGCTGAATTCCGGCTCTTTTAAGAAGGTAAAAACAAACTGTGCCATCCGCACGTCGGGCGGAAAATACATGGTCGGCGAAAAACAATATCACACGGATGTTTCCGCTGTTCAGCAGGATCTTTACAAATCGACAAAAAGCGGTCTGAAAAAAATCAAACGGCTCGCAAAGTGGGGGCTGAATACACAGATTGTCGGAAAGAAAATTTATTATATTTCTTATACAGATAAGTACATGACAAAAGGCACGCTTTACCGCTGCAATCTTGACGGAAGCAGGCGGAAAAAACTCGGTTCCTTCAAAATCACGCAGCAGTATGGCCAGCTGATTGCCCGAGAATTCACCAGTCAGTACTGCACCATCTACAAGGACGGTCAGAGTTACCGCTACACTTACAAAACCAAAAGTCTGACACCGATGTAAATGATCCGTTTCGTCGGTCAATCTGCAGTTACCTGTCATCCCGTGCGGGTCGGCTCATCTCGAGCTGACCCGCTTTCTTCGTGCAGAACGGCTTTCCTCGTGCTGACCCGCTTTCTTCGTGCAGAACGGTTTTCCTCGTGCTGATCCGCTCTCCTTGTGCAGAACGGCTCAAAAAACGATTTCTGCATCAGCCTCAAAAAACCGCAGCAGGTAATTTCCCATAATCTCACTGCCGGCAATATAGCTTCCGTGGTCCGCACCTTCGACAATCACCAACTGCGCCTGCGGAAGATGCTCAGCAATGCATCTGGTCTCCTCCGGGAGAATCAGATCATTGCTCCCCGCCGTAACCAGAACCGGAATGTTGATCCGTTTCAGATCCTCCGGGTCAATATGCGGTTCTGTCAGCATCAGCGTGATCAGCGGATCCGGATGCTTTTCATTCATTTCCGTAAATTCCTCTAGAAATGCGCGGTCAAGTCCGGCGGGTGACAGATTTGTCCCGCTGACCGCCATCCTGCCGAGCGTTCCGGGATGGCTGATTTCCAGCATAAGACCAATGATGCCGCCATCGCTGTGACCGTAAAAGTACGGTCTTTCAAGTCCCAGCGCGCGGATGAACTGGTAAATGTCTTCCGCCATATCTGCGTAATGATATTCCAGGAGCGGTTCATTTGCGCCATGTCCCCGGGAGTCCGGCGCATATACCCGGTATCCCGCTTCTGTCAGCTGATCAATTTGAACCTCGAACAGCTCGTGACTTTCTCCGTTTCCGTGGACCAGCACAACCGGCACGCCCGCCTCTGTCCCGGCTGCAGCGGACCCGGCTGCAGCGTAGTGCAGATCCAGACCGTTTACATGTATTATTTCCGAGGCTTCATACTTACCCATCTTATGACTGCTCCATTCTCAAATCTCTTATCATATGATCTCTTCGGGTTCCTTACAGTTCTCCATAAACCTTTTCCAGTATACTACATTCTGAGGTGTTCTGCCCGGTTTGCAGGGTATGGCTTTCGCTTTTCGGTTTAAGATTTAATATTTATGCTTTCCGTTTGCGGTTTTCGCTTTTCGCTTTTCCGATCTTTATCTGCCATCATCTGATCATTCGCATATCCTGATAATTCATCTGTCCATCCTCATAATGATGCGCTATAATAATAGAATCAGCCGGTTGCTTTTTCTTTTCATTCCGACTGAAATGACAGTGTAAAGACGTGCGTATCCTGCAGATCTTGAAAATCACTGTAGATCTTGCGAACCACTGCAGATCTTGTGAACCACTGCAGATCTTGCGAACCACTGCAGATCTTGCGAACCACTGCGCAACAAATATCAAATATGACCAGTAACGACATCAGAGAGGTATGAGGGACAGCAATGGACAGGAAAAAACTGGGAAAACGAATCACAGACGGACGGAAAAAAGTCGGATTAACACAGGCGCAGCTCGCTGAAAAGGTCGGCGTCGCCGCGCAGACAGTCAGTAAATGGGAAACCGGCGCTTCTCTGCCCGATCTGGAAAATGTTCTCCAGCTCTCAGAGGTATTGAAGATACATCCGTTTGCTTTTCTGGAAAACGAAGATAACGACCTGCTCCGCTTCACATTCCGCGGACGGTTGTTTCACGAGGAGAAAATGTACACCCGTGTACAAACCTTTGCAACCGAGGAAAACCTGACAGAAACCTATCAGGCTGTTTCTTTCATGCGAAAACAGCACAGCGGCCAGTTCCGGAAAGAGCTTCGCTATTCCACTGCGAAGATTGCCTATATTATTCACCCGCTGATGATGGCCTGCCACGCGCATGCTCTGCAGATCCGCGATGACGCAATCCTTGCAGGCATTCTTCTTCACGACGTCGTGGAAGACACCGGCATCACGGTAGAAGAACTTCCGTTTTCAGAGGAAGTCCGCGAAATCGTCCGCTGTCTGACCTTTGAGCAGCTGCCGGGCGAAACAAAGCATGACGCAAAAGACCGCTATTACAGAACCATCAGCAAAAACAAAAAGGCCTGCGTCGTAAAGGTTCTGGACCGCTGCAACAACGTCTCAACCATGGCCGGCAGCTTCAGCTCCGAAAAGCTGCTCTCTTACATCAGCGAGACCGAAGAGTTTGTCCTTCCGCTTCTGAAGTGGATCAAATATGAATATCCGGAATACAGCGACCTCGCTTATGTTGTGAAATACCACATCATCAGCGTGCTGGAAACCATTAAGTATCTGTTGTAAGACTGTCTGCGAAACAGGGCCGGCAGAATGACTCTGACGGCTCTTGTATGTATAAATCATCTGACAGGATATGTTTTTATTTTCAATCTAGAGAGGTAGTACACATGAAACACACCGAACTGATCTGGCAGGACCGCAAGCGCAATTTTCTGGGTCTTCCCTGGACTTTTACAAAATACGCACTGAATGAAGACCGCCTGTTTATTGACACCGGCTTTCTGAACCAGCGCGAAGATGACGTGCGTCTCTACCGCATCACGGATCTTACTCTGACGCGCTCACTCTGGCAGCGCATCATCGGGACCGGAACCATTCACTGTGATTCCGCCGATCAGACGATGAAAAATTTTGATATCAAAAACATTAAAAACGCTTTCGAAGTCAAAGAAACTCTCTCCGATCTGGTTGAAAAATGCCGCCTGAGGAGCCGCGTCATTATGGGCGAGAGCGTAAACCAGCACCATGACATGCCCCTTCCCGGCATGTATCCGGATGATATGGACGTGGATGACATGGATGTGCCCTGCGACGACCTCGACAGCCACTGAAATCTGGGGTTTGCCTGGAAAAAGGCTAGAAGCATGCGTTTTCTCGAGGAGGGGAAGATCTGCATGCCTCCCTGGTGACCGGAAGCATGCACTTTCTTGAATCTCGGAAGATCTGCATGCCTGCCCGGA
>JNKK01000045.1 GCA_000702845.1 Lachnospiraceae bacterium FE2018 | reverse complement strand
AAGTTCTTTCAGAACGGGGCTGCACCGAGCGGTGTGCTTGAGCATCCCGGAACGCTGAAGGATCCGGCAAAGATCCGTGAGAGCTGGACGCAGACATTCGGAGGGAGCGGGAACTCCGGAAAGATCGCCGTCCTGGAAGAGGGCATGAAGTATTCACCGATCAGTATCCCGCCGGAACAGGCACAGTTCCTTGAGACAAGGAAGTTCCAGCTCGAGGAGATAGCGAGGATCTTCCGTGTGCCTCCGCACCTTATCGGCTGCATGGAGCACTCCACATTTTCCAACATCGAGCAGCAGTCGCTTGAGTTCGTGAAATACACTCTCGATCCCTGGGTGTCACGCCTTGAGTCGAGCATGAACAGAAGACTCCTGTCCGATGAGGAGAAGAAGCAGTACTTCGTGAAGTTCAACCTGGACGGCCTGATGAGGGGTGACTACAAATCAAGGATGGACGGCTATGCCATTGCACGGCAGAACGGCTGGATGAGCGCCAATGATATCAGAGAACTGGAAAACCTCGACCGTATCCCGGCAGAGGAAGGCGGTGATCTGTATCTCATAAACGGAAACATGACAAAGTTAGAGGACGCAGGAATATTCGCTGCAGACGGAAAGGAGGCAGATACCGATGAAAGCGAATAAGTTCTGGAAATGGAAGAACCAGACAGAAACAGAAGAGAGGACGCTGTTTCTTGACGGGGTCATTTCGGAAGTCTCGTGGTTCGATGATGACATCACACCACAGATGTTCAAGGAGGAACTCCTGTCAGGAAGCGGCAACATCACGGTCTGGATCAACTCGCCCGGAGGTGACTGTATCGCTGCAGCGCAGATCTATAACATGCTGACGGATTACGCCGGAAATGTAACGGTGAAGATAGACGGCATCGCTGCGTCAGCGGCATCAGTCATCGCTATGGCAGGGGATTCAGTACAGATGTCTCCGGTATCCATGATGATGATCCACAATCCTGCAACCATCGCGATGGGTGACCATAATGAAATGGCCAAAGCCATCGAGATGCTGAACGAGGTAAAGGAGAGCATCATGAATGCCTATGCGGCAAAGACCGGACTCTCCCGTGCGAAGCTGTCAAGGCTCATGGATGAGGAAACCTGGATGAATGCAAACAAGGCACTTCAGATGGGGTTCTGTGACATGATCATGGGCAGGCGTACTGAGGAGGATGAACCGGACGATGAGCCGGATGAGACACCGCCGGATGAACCGGAAGAAAAACCGGATAAGGAAGAGAAAGAAGAGGAGAAGACAAAAGCAAATGTCAGACCTCTTCTTTTTTCGCGCAAAAAGGAAAGCGATGAGCTCGTGGCAAAGCTGACAGCTCTCGCAGACAAGCCAAAGGGGCACTCTGTGGACGATGTCCTGGAGCGTCTTGAAACCATTAAGAATTTCATGTAACGGAGGTATACGACATGACTATTTTAGAGATGATGGATAAGAGAAAGAAAGCGTGGGAAGCTGCGAAGAACTTCGCGGAAAGCCACAGAACAGAGAACGGGACCATGACCGATGAGGACTACGGCACTTATCAGAACATGGAAAAGGAGATCGCAGATTTCACCCGTGAGATCCAGAGGATGCAGAGAGAAGAGCAGATGGAGCAGACCCTTGCACAGCCTGTGAACTCCCCTCTGATCAGAAAGCCGATGAAAGCGGATATGCCGGAGGAGAAGACGGGAAGAGCATCTGATGAATACAGACGCGACATGATCACCGCACTCCGCACCAACTTCAGAAAGGTATCCAACCTTCTGCAGGAAGGCGTGGATTCTGACGGCGGATATCTTGTGCCGGAAGAGTACGATCACCGTCTGGTTGATATCCTGACCGAGAACAACATCATGAGAACGCTGGGGCATAAGATCACGACTTCCGGTCTGCATAAGATCAATGTCACAGCCACCAAGCCTGCGGCACTGTGGGTGGAGGAAGGCGGTCAGCTGACCTTCTCCGATGCGACATTCGGACAGATCACCATTGATGCCTACAAGCTGGCAGTCGGTGTGAAGATCACCAACGAACTGCTCTTTGACAATGCCTTCAACCTGGAAGGATATATCATCCAGGAGTTCGGCAAGGCACTGGGCAATGCAGAAGAAGACGCCTTCCTCAACGGTGACGGAAACCACAAGCCGCTCGGTATCTTCCATGCAAACGGCGGAGCTACTGCCGATGTGACCACAGGGTCAGTAGGCAAGATCGATTCTGACGATATCCTGAACCTGATCTACGCACTGAAGCGTCCGTACCGCAAGAATGCGAAGTTCATCATGAACGATGCGACCATCGCTGAGATCAGAAAACTGAAGGACAAGAACGGGGCATATATGTGGCAGCCTGCCATGACACTTGGTGAGCCGGACAGACTTCTCGGCTATCCGCTGTACACTTCTGCTTACGCTCCTGCAATCAGTGCCGGAGATCCTGCTATCGCATTCGGTGACTTCTCCTACTACAATATCGCCGACCGTGGCACAAGATCCTTCCAGGAACTGAAGGAACTCTATGCTGAAACGGATACCACAGGCTTTATTGCAAAGGAGAGAGTGGACGGCAAGCTGATCCTTCCGGAAGCGGTCCATCTGCTTACGGTCAAGCAGAGCGGTTCCGGTTCCTGATAATGACTGACGGGGCGGTGTCATTACGGCACCGCCTCTTTTGTGAGGTGAGAACATGATCGTTGAACTTGATGAAATGAAGAACTATCTCCGTGTCGACCATGAGGACGATGATTCGCTTATAGAGAATCTGATCTCATCGGCTGAAGCTATCTGCCTTGATGTGTCACGCTGCGGAACCATGGAGGAGTTTTCTGAAGCGGAGAACTCGAAGATAGCTGTTCTGTATGCGACTGCCTATCTGTATGAGCACAGAGAGGAAGCAGACCATCACGCTATGCTTCTCACGCTCCGGGCACTGCTCTTCGGTGTCCGGGAAGGAGGATTCTGATGGATATCGCAATGCTGAATGAAAAGGTCACCTTCCAGAAGAACGGAGTGGTCACAGACCGGATCGGCAACCACACGAATGCCTGGACGGATTATTACACGTGCTCTGCCACCATCAGCGGAGAAAACGGCAGAGAGGAACAGGACGCAGGCCAGACCGTGGAGCATCCGGATATGAGCGTGACCATCCGCTGGTGCAGGAAGGCTGCGGCTATAACAGAGGACGGATACCGCATCCTTTTTCACGGGCAGCTTTATGACATCATCGGCATCGACCATTTCTCATATAAGAAAAAGGCACTGAAGTTCCGGTGCAGAAAGGCAGACCGCTGATGGCAAGGAAAGTGACGATAGACGGACTGGCTGATGCAGTCATGAAGGAACTGGATGAGTATTCGAAGGTCATCGATGAGGATATGCGGAAGGCAGTCTCGAAAGCCGGACAGACCGTCCGGAAAGAGATCAGTGCGAATGCACCGAAGCGCCACGGAGACTATGCAAAGAGCTGGTCGACAAAAAAGACGCGGCAGACCTCCAGGTCCCTTGAGGTGACGGTGTATTCCAGGAACCGCTATCAGCTGGCACATCTCCTGGAGCATGGCCATGCGAAAAGGAACGGCGGTAGGACAAGAGCACAGGTGCATATCGCTCCTGCCGAGCAGAACGGCATCCGTCAGCTGGAGGAGGACATCAAAAGGAGTATCAGAAATGGATAAGCTTTTAGAGATCATAGCAGAGATCGGGATAACCTCCGCCTATGACCATTTTGCGGAAGGGGAGTCACCGGCACCGCCTTTCATATGCTATCTGATCCCCGGTAACGACAACTTCGCAGCGGACGGAAAGGCATACTTCAAAGCGGAGCAGGTGCATCTTGAACTTTACACGGATAAGAAAGATCCGGAAACAGAACAATTGGTAGAAGCCGTGCTGGACTCGCACGGTGTTTTTTATGACAGGACAGAGGTATGGATCGAGTCCGAGAAACTCTATGAAGTCCTGTACTACTTTGAAACGGAGGCAGACATATGAGCAATAAAGTCAAATACAATCTGAAGAACGTCCATGCCGCTGTCCTTACGGAAACGGTAGAGGATGGAGTTACAAGTTTCAGCTACGGCACCCCGAAGCCGATCCCCGGAGCGGTATCCATTGCCCTCGATGCGGAAGGTGAATCCTCGCCGTTCTATGCAGACGGGATCGTGTACTTCCGTTCCGTGACGAACAACGGGTATTCCGGTGACCTTGAGATCGCACTCATCCCGGAATGGTTCAGAACGGAAGTGCTACAGGAGGAGAAAGACAGCAAGGGAGTCCTGATCGAAAAGAGCACCGGAGCGGAGAACACCAAGTTCGCTCTGCTGTTTGAGTTCGACGGGGACGAGAAGGCGATCAGACATGTCATGTACAAGTGCACGGCATCCCGCCCGTCCCTGGAGTCCGAAACCAAGGAAGACACCATAGAACCGGGAACAGAGAAGCTGTCCATCACAGCCGACCCGAGATCGGACGGATTGGTCAAAGCAAGAACCGGAGATACCACAGATGCGGAAACCTATGCGAACTGGTATGGTGCCGTGTATGTATCTGAAGCTGCGGCAGCACAGAATGAAGAACCGGAGGGTTAAGCGATGATAGAGAAAATTATCGATATCAGCGGTCAGCAGGTGAAGTTCCGTTCGTCTGCCACCATTCCCCGTCTGTACCGCATCAAGTTCAAAAGGGATATCTTCAAGGATCTGACGAAACTGGAGAAGGCATACAGCAAAAAGGAAAAGGAAGGCGATGAGGATCTCGAGATCGATGACCTTGAGATCTTCGAGAACGTGGCCTACATCATGGCCTACCATGCAGACCCGACCATTCCGAAGACCATCGATGAATGGCTTGACCAGTTCGAAATGTTCTCCATCTACCAGGTTCTCCCGGAGATCCTGGAGCTGTGGGGAAGCAATATGCTGACGGACATTGAAGCAAAAAAAGGATTAGCAGAAGTGAGCGGGAAATGACCACGCCGCTGTTCCTTCTGCGCTGCATAGAGATAGGGATATCCGTATCAGACCTCGATCTTCTGACCGTGGGTCTGGTACTGGATATCTGGACAGAGAGAACGAATGACGGCGTGAAGTATGCCCGGATAGCCGGGCAGGAGGATTTCGACAAGTTTTAAGGAGGTGAAGGCCTGTGGCAAACAGGATCAAAGGCATAACAGTCGAGATAGGCGGCGATACCACGGGTCTTGACAAGGCGTTAAAGGGCGTCAACAGCACGATAAGAAACACGCAGAGCAGTCTCCGGGATGTGAACCGTCTGCTGAAACTGGACCCGAAGAACACAACACTGCTTTCACAGAAGCAGAAACTGCTGAAGGATTCCATCAGTGCAACCAAGGAAAAACTGGATGGTCTGAAGGAAGCGCAGAAGCAGGCAAAGGAGCAGCTCGAGAGAGGCGAACTCGGACAGGACAAGTATGATGCCCTGCAGCGTGAGATCGTGGAAACCGAGCAGGAACTGAAACGGCTCGAAGCTGAAGCCAAAAACTGTGAGAGCAAAATGGCGAAGCTTGCGGATGTCGGCTCAAAGATGGAAAAGGTCGGTGACGGCATGACCGCCGCGGGAAAGAAAATCCTTCCTGTATCCGGAGCAGTTGCTGGACTCGGAGCAGTCTCTGTAAAGACTGCCGCTGACTTTGATACCGCCATGAGCAAGGTGGCAGCGGTATCCGGTGCGACAGGTGATGACTTCGACAAACTCCGTGCCAAGGCCAGGGAGATGGGGTCGAAGACAAAGTTCTCCGCTTCGGAAGCTGCGGAAGCCATGAACTACATGGCAATGGCCGGATGGAAGACAGAAGACATGCTGTCTGGTGTCGAGGGCATCATGAACCTTGCGGCGGCATCCGGTGAGGACCTGGCTACGACTTCGGATATCGTAACGGACGCACTTACTGCATTCGGTCTGTCCGCAGAGGACTCAGGGCATTTTGCTGATGTCCTTGCGGCTGCATCCAGCAATGCGAACACGAACGTATCCATGCTTGGAGAATCCTTCAAGTATGCAGCTCCTGTAGCGGGATCCCTGGGTATCTCGGCTGAAGATACATCGGTCGCACTTGGGCTGATGGCAAATGCCGGGATCAAGGCATCCCAGTCCGGTACTGCTCTCCGGACAGGTCTTACCAACCTGGCAAAACCGACCAAGCAGATGCAGTCCTTCATGGACAAGTACAATATATCGCTTGTGGAGAACGAGGACGGTTCCATCAATCTCCGGGAGACGATGGTATCTCTGCGTGACAAGATGGGCGGTCTTTCGGAATCCGAGCAGGCGGCTGCTGCATCGGCGATCTTCGGAAAGAACTCAATGGCAGGATGGCTTGCCATCATCAATGCCTCGGACAAGGACTTCGACAAGCTCACAGGAGCTATCGACAACTGTGACGGAACAGCACTGGATATGGCTGAAACCATGCAGGACAACCTCATGGGTCAGATCACCATCCTGAAATCACAGCTTCAGGAACTCGCCATTTCTTTCGGCGATGCACTGATGCCGATGATTCGTAAGGTGGTGTCAGCTATCCAGGGCTTTGTCGATAGGCTGAACAATATGAGCGAGGGGCAGAGGAGAGCCATCATGCTTATCGGCATGTTCGTGGCTGCACTCGGTCCTCTTCTTGTGATACTCGGAACGGTCATATCCAAGGTCGGCATAGCCATACAGGCATATGCAAAACTCGGCCCTGTGTTTGCGAAGGTATCCGGAGCTGTCAGTAAAGCCGGAGGCATGACCGGAGTTCTTGGTAAAGCACTCAGTTTCCTGATCTCTCCGATAGGACTGGTGATAGCGGCAGTGGCAGTCCTTGTGGCTGCCTTTATCCATCTGTGGAAGACGAATGAGAAGTTCCGTAATTCCATGATAAAGATCTGGAACGGGATAAAGAACACCATCAGCAAGTTCGTGACGGAGGTGAAGTCGAGATTCGAGGGTCTCGGCATCGATTTCTCGAAGGTCGCAGCCACGATGAAGAAGATCTGGGAAGGATTCTGCAATATCCTCGCACCGGTATTCGAGGGGACATTCAAGACCATCTCGGTGGTGCTTAAGGCTGTACTCGATGTAATCATCGGTGTCCTGGATATCTTTATCGGGATATTCACCGGAGACTGGAAAAGAGTATGGCAGGGCGTAAAGGAAGTGTTCTCGGGTGTCTGGAACGGCATCAAAGGGATCATTACGACCGCCCTTAACACTATAAAGAAAGTAACGAATGTCGTTCTCGGATGGTTCGGTACGAGCTGGAAGAAGATCTGGACAGGGATTAAAAACACCACGTCCTCTATCTGGAACGGCATGAAGAATACAGCAAAGTCGGTGTTCAACGGTATCAAGACAGTCATCGTTACTCCGATAAAGGGAGCGAAAGCTCTGCTGACAACGATATGGAACGGAATAAAGTCAGCTACATCCGCAGTCTGGAGAGGGCTGAAGAGCACTGCGTCATCCGTATGGAACAGTATAAAGACTGCGGTGACCAATCCTATCAGATCTGCCAAATCGACTCTTTTGTCATTGTGGAGCGGCATAAAGAGTACCGCATCTTCGGTGTGGAACGGCATCAAGAATGCGATGATCTCACCGATAGAGTCAGCAAAAGGCAAACTCAGCGGTATTGTCAGCAAGATCAAAGGATTCTTCCCGCTATCGATTGGAAGAATCTTTACCGGCCTGAAGCTGCCGCACATAAGCGTGAGTGGAGGCAAGGCCCCGTTCGGCATTGGAGGAAAGGGATCTCTTCCTCACTTCAGCGTCTCCTGGTATGCGAAGGCGATGGAAAAGGGCATGATCCTTGACAGGCCTACCATATTCGGAGCGATGAACGGACAGCTCCTTGGTGCCGGAGAGGCGGGATCCGAAACCGTAGTGGGTACGGATTCGTTGATGAACATGATCACATCTGCGGTATCGAATATCGGCGATGAGATCGTTGATGCATTCCTTGCTGCCGGAAAGATGCAGACCAGAGGGGATGTAAACATCCATGTTGAGGTCAACGGAGCGGATAATCCGGAGGAATGGGGAAAGAGACTGGTACGGCAGATGAAGCTTGAGATGAGGACGGTGTAGCTTATGGCAAAGAAAGCAAGTAAGAAACCAAAAGGACTGGCGATAGCACGGAATGCAATGAAGTTCGCCTGTTCCTGGAAAAAAGGTGAATCATACAGCAACAAGCAGCAGTTCTCATATGTTGTGGACCGGGTAGGGAAATCTGACAAATGGTCATCGGCTGTGGATATCGGAAAAGCGGTGACGAGCAGAACTGTTTCCCTATCTCTGTCGAATTATTATCCGTACTCCGGAAAGCCGAAAATCTCGAGCTTCAAGTTCAGGGTCAGGGGTGTCTCCGATAAGGAGAAGTGGTCTGACTGGGTCAGCCAGGAGTTCGCAATCGATACTCCGGCAAAGCCGTCACTGACGGTTGCCCCGAACGAGACGAATTACAACCAGTGCACCTTTACCTGGAGTACTGATACTTCCAACACACATAAGGTTTTTACAGATGTGGAGTTTCAGACGAAGCTTGTTACCAACTACGACTACGGCGGTGACAGCGGATGGAGCACTGATACAGGAGGAGCGAGCGGGAGCAGGACATACACGGAGACGGCATCAACTATCGCATCCGGATCTCATACCAGATGGTTCCGTGTAAGATCACGCGGACCGAGAGGGACGAGTGATTGGAGGTATGCCTGCCGCGTCTATTCAGCACCTTATGCCGCCACGAATGTGAAAGCGGAAGTGAGCAGACAGTCGGGCGGTCTGCAGACGAAAGTGACCTGGTCGCAGACAAAGAACAGTTCGTATCCGGTAGATACGACCACTGCAGAATATGCCATCAAAGTTCCGGGGGCAGGCCTTTCGTATAACGGAACGGCGGACGGAACGATCGGGACACTTGCAGGAGCAGGAGGTGCAGCCTCAACGTTCATAGGACAGAACCTTGAAAAGGACGAGTGTCTTTTTGTGCGAGTGGGATCCACCCATCTGTATCAGACCACTTACAGCCAGTGGGTTCTGGCAGCAACGGGGTATCTGAAGGATCCGGAGATCACGGATGTGCAGGCGGATGACACCACTTTCCGTGCTATCGTCACGGCATCGAACAAGTCGGATGTGCCGGACTCGTTCCTTGTGGTTCTCTTCAGAACCGGCTCCGAACCGGATAAGACGGCAGTCGTGGGCATCATCCAATCGGGAGATACGCAGACTACCGTGCAGTGTCCGGACTGGTCTGATGAGGATACCTATGAGTTTGGCGTGTATGCCTGCGTGGGTTCTTATGCAGCCATTGCAAGAGCAGACAGTGTGGACTCATGGTCTGTGACGGCACAGATGCAGTCGGAGGCCCCGGTATGGCAGGGAGGACAGGTCCCTCATGCTCCGGCAAATGTTACTGCGACTGCGACCGCTATCAGCGGGACGGTGAAGGTCACATGGGACTGGACATGGAGAGATGCACAGAGCGCCGTTCTTTCCTGGGCAGACCATGAGGATGCCTGGGAGAGCACGGATGAGCCTGAAACATACATGATCAGCAACACCCATGCGGGGGAATGGAACGTATCAGGACTCGAAACAGGCAAGAGATGGTATTTCAGGGTAAGACTGATGAAAGGCTCCGGAGAAAATGGTGTCTACGGATCATGGTCTGCACCTGCGGTCATCGATCTCTCATCCGCACCTGCTGTGCCTGTGCTCACGCTTTCACAGGGGGTAATACCGAAGGGTGGCAGCGTATCCGCATTCTGGGCGTATGTATCCACAGACGGAACAGGCCAGGCTTATGCGGAGATCTGTGAGGCAACACTGACGGGCGAAGGGATACGTTACGATAGTGTGATCGCAAGTACGGAGACAGCACAGCATGTCACACTTTATGCTGACAGGCTCGGATGGAATACCGGAGAGACTCACTATCTCTGTGTCAGAGTGGTTTCCGGATCAGGACATGTTTCGGATGAGTGGAGCGATCCTGTTCCGGTCATCATTGCGGATGCACTGGAAGCGGTGATCGAGAGCACCTGTCTTACAGAAAAGGTGATAACAGCAGGTGACGAAACAAGAACGGTCCTTTCACTTACTGCCATGCCGTTTACGGCAAGGATAACCGGAGCGGGGACCGGCGGCACGACCATACTTGTGATCGAGAGGGCTGAAGATTATCACATGGACAGACCGGATGATACGGACTTTAACGGATTTGCGGGAGAGACAGTGGCGCTCTTCTCACAGATCGGGGAAGACCAGATAACCATCAGCAGGGAGGATCTCATCGGCATCCTGGATGACGGGGCATCATACAGACTGGTCGCAACGGTAAAGGACAGCCTTGGTCAGAGCGATACGGCTACTCTTGACTTCGAAGTCCACTGGCAGCACCAGGCGGTGAAGCCGGAAGGGACTGCAGTCATAAACGACAGGGTGGCATTCATCACTCCGGCGGCACCTGAAGGGTACGAGCAGGGGGACACCTGCGATATCTACAGGCTTTCTGCTGATCGTCCGGAACTCATCGTGTCTGGCGGTGCATTCGGGACCACCTATGTGGATCCGTACCCTGCCATCGGCGAGTTCGGTGGTCATAGGATCGTCTACCGTACTGCGGACGGTGACTACATCACAGAAAACAATGAAATAGCATGGCTTGATATCACAGCGGAGGACGGAGACGCACTCCTGCTCAACTACTCCCTGATTGATTTTGACGGGGAGCAGATCGAGTTCCGCTATGATGTCACGCATTCAAATAACTGGGAGAAGGATTTCAGAGAAACAAGATATCTTGGCGGGTCTGTCACAGGAGACTGGAACAGAGCGGTAGGCAGGACTGCATCCCTTAAAGGTGCGGCCGTAACTGTGAAAGACCAGGATACCATGAGAAAGTTCAGAAGACTTGCAGCGTATCCGGGCATCTGCCACATCAGAACTGTGGACGGCTCAAGCTTCGCCTGTGATATCCAGGTATCGGAAGACCGCAGCTATGACAAGGATACGGTAAGGGCGGAGTACAGCCTTTCGGTGACGAGGGTCGACCCGGAAGAACCGGAAGGACTCACCTTTGCAGAATGGATCAGTGAGGAGGGCAGCGAATGAACTGGAAGAACGGATTTTCAGCAAGCTACTATGCCTACATCGTTGATCCCGTTAGCTGGAGAGAAACCGAAAGAATAGAGATAACAGGAGGAAGCATCAACCGGACAGATGAAGGACTGAGGGACTCCGCCGATATCGAATGCACGGATTACGATCATGGGAAAGAGCGGTATATAAGGGTCTATCTTGATGCGAAGCAGGGCGGAGCATCTGCTCACACACCGCTTTTTACAGGTCTTGCGACAAGTCCGGCAAGGGACATTGACGGTTTCTATGAAACGAACACTATCGCCTGTTATTCCGTCCTGAAAGCAGCGGAGGATGTACTTCTTGAGCGCGGATACTATGTTCCGGCAGGAACGAACGGTGCAGACGTGATCAGGGAACTGCTTTCCTGCATACCGGCTCCGGTCACTGTGGAAGGAAGAGCACCGGAACTTCAGACATCCATTATTGCAGAAGAAGGCGAGACAAGACTGTCGATGGCGGACAAAGTACTTTTTGCCATCGGCTGGAGGATGCGTATCGACGGGCTTGGCATGATCGGACTCTGTCCGAAACCGGATGATACTGTCGCTCAGTTCAATCCGGTGGATCAGGATGTCCTGGAGCCGAGTATCGAAGTCGAATATGACTGGTATGTGTGTCCGAACGTGCTGCGGGCAGTTCAGGATGATCTGTCTGCCATCGCCCGTGATGACTCTCCCGACAGCCCTCTCTCAACTGTGAACAGGGGACGGGAAGTGTGGGCGGAGGAGACTTCATGCGATCTCAATACGGGTGAATCCATCAGTGAGTATGCAGTAAGACGTCTTAAGGAACTGCAGAAAACACAGCTGACTGCTTCCTATAACAGACGCTACTATCCGGAGGTTCTTGTCGGCGATCTCATACGGCTGCGTTATCCGGCCCAGGGGCTTGACGGTGTATTCCGCGTCCTATCCCAGACAGTGGAACTTGCACATGGTGCAAAGACGAGCGAGAAGGTGGAGGCGGTATGAATATCAGCAGTGAATTAGTCGGTGTCATCAAGGCATCGAAGGAGAAAGGAACAAGGCCGTATGATACGCAGGCAACGGTCACAAGGGTGGAAGGATCCACCGTCTGGGTGCATATTCCGGGCGGTGTTGATGAAACGCCCGTAAAGAAAACGATATCTGCAAAACAGGGTGATATCGTCCAGGTCAGGATCTCCGGAGGCACTGCTTATCTTCTCGGTAACGCATCGAATCCTCCGACTGATGACACGCAGGCTTTCAGAGCGAGGGACACAGCCATCGAGGCAAAAGACATCGCTGTGAGATCAGAACTTGAAGCGGAGAGAGCTGCGCTTGCAGCAGACAGTGCCGAGAAGGCAGCCGGAAGAGCCTGGGAGAAAGCCGGAGAAGCAGAAGAAGCAGCGAGCGAGGCAAGGACACAGGCAGGAGAGGCAAAGACTTCTGCTAACGAAGCAAAAGCATCCGCTGCCACTGCCAACAGGGCAGCAAACGGTGCACTCACGCAGCTTTCCGTTGTAGAGGATGTTGTAGGCACTCTCGCATGGATCTCGGAACACGGGACTTACGCATTATCAGAAGATACAGAAGTCGTTCCGGGAAAGCACTACTTTGAAAAAAGAGGAGACACATACAACATTATTGTGAACCCTTCCGGTGACCCGTCATCGGAGGGGTATTTTGAACTGTCCGGAATCGATGAGGCAGTCACGAATTATGTGTCCACCCATCTTGCTCTGACAGATGATGGACTGTGGGTGGTCAATGACAACAGGAGCTACAAGATCCTGCTCGCCAGTGACGGAATGAAAGTCTATGACGCACAGGGGAACCTTGTGGCTTCCTTCGGAGAGTCGATCAGTTTCTCATCGGAAAGACCGCAGTATATCGGCGGCGAGGATGCCTATATTGTTTTCTATGACAGCAACAATGACGGAGTTCCGGATGCCATCAACATAGGCGGCTCAAAGGTGACTATCCTCGGGAACAAGAAGCTGTCCGATATTCTGACAAATCTTGATATCAGTGCAAGGCAGACATCAGAAGGAGCAGAGATCACTGTCGGTGACCATACCGTTTCGCTGAACAATGGTGAAGATGCAGTGCTTCTGAGGATTGATTCATCCAGAGGGAATGTATTCAAGAACAGCATGGTGTCAACCATCCTTACGGTGCATATCATCAAAGCCGGGGAAACAATCACCAGTGCAGTCAGGATGCGTGAAGTGTTTGGTAGCGAAGCAAAGATCCGGTGGCTCTGGAAAAAAATCGATGAAAACGATTTTCATATCATCCTGGATACCGACAGTATGATCAGTGATGACGGATTCAAACTGACACTGACACCGGACAAGGTGGATACAAAAGTTACATTCCAGTGTGAACTGGACTATTAGAGAGGAGAAAAACATGGCAGTAAAAGCAGCAGACCAAATGACGGTGGTCGACCTTACCGATGGTTATTCCGTCAATCTTACAAATGATTCATTCACCTTTGCCGGAGACAAGGATGGGAAGATCGCTGTGGAGCAGAACACCACCACGGTCATCCAGGCGCTCCGCGGTGATGAGGAACCCACAGTGTCAGTCAACACATCAGGAATAACGAAACCTTCCGGTGTGAATGTGTCATATGCATCAGCAACAAAGACACTGACTATCACGGTGACCACAAGCGTTACTGCAGGCGGTGTGGTGACGATCCCGATCGTTTTGGACGGTGATGTGACTGTAAACAAGACATTCTCGTTTGCCATTGCGAAGACCGGAGCGACCGGAGAAACGGGTGCCGCCGGACGAGGCATCTCATCTACGACCATTGCCTACCAGGTAGGAACGAGCGCAACAACGCCGCCGACAGGGACATGGTCTAACAGTCCTGTGGCAACGACAGCAGAAGGACAGTATCTATGGACAAGGACAACGATCGCCTACACGAGCGGATCCAATACGATAAGCTATTCCGTTTCCGCACACGGTTCAAAAGGTGATCAGGGTCAGCAGGGTACAGCTGGAAGAGGAATTTCTTCCACCACGATAGCATACCAGGTCGGCACGAGTGCGACTACAGCACCAACAGGAACATGGAGCAATACGCCTGTTGCTACAACTGCACAGGGTCAGTATCTCTGGACAAGGACTACTATCTCCTATACATCAGGATCAAATTCTGTCAGCTACAGCGTATCTGCTCACGGCACAAAAGGGGACACCGGGGCAAAGGGTGATGATGCAATAACAATGGCACTGACATCAAGTGCCGGGACGATTTTCAAAAACTCGGATATTGCTACCGTGATCACAGCGCATGTCTACAAAGCCGGAGCGGAAGTGACAGGGTCTGCGCTCAGTGCGCTCGGAACGATCAGCTGGTCAATTGACGGGACAGCAGCACCTTCATCAAAGATATCCGGCACAGCGAACAACACTCTGACGATCAGTGCGGGGGATGTATCCAATAAGGCGGTTATCATGGCACAGCTGAATTAATGGAGGTGCAGTATGGCAAAAGCAAGCGATACCATCACGCTCACGGCGGTCAGAGATATCGAGAGCGTGACATGGTACTACCAGCTTAAGGCCGGAACATCTGCTCCGGCTAAGCCGACCGCCTCTCCGCCGCCGAGTCCGTGGCAGACTACGGAGCCGTCATATACCGCAGGGGATACAAAGTATCTGTTTATAGTGGAGCGTACAGTCTATACGGACGGCTCTTTTGAATATACTACGCCAACGATGTCCTCAGCTTATGAGGCGGCGAAACTCGCATACAATGAGGCGCAGAATGCAAAGAAAACAGCAACAGATTATATGCAGACCGTAAACGGAGGGGTGTGGGTTACACCAGTGGATAAGAAACCGGACAACAACGGAAACGCAACCTCTACCACAAGAGGGGTACGTATCACTGATCAGATCGATATTTTCCGCGGTACGGAGTCTGTTGCATCATTCGGAGAAAGTGCCAGAATTGGTCCTAATGACGGAAAACAGAGTTATGTAGAGATAGACTATCATTCTCTGCAGGCGATTGACCGGGACGGAAAGATATATTTTTATGTATCCGATCTGAGAGATCAGGACGGTACGGTTACTGAGGATTTCACTGGTGACGGAACCACAAGACAGTTTTATGTTTCAGTGCGAATCAGTGTAAAGCCGACAGTCACTGTAGACGGAGAGCCCGTTACTGCATTTACCTGGGGAGTAGGAAACACAGAAGGTTATGTAGTATTTGATACGGCTCCAGCTGAAGGCGCGGAGATCACAATTAAATACACTCCTCCGGTTTGGCCATATACCCCTAAAGCGTACAGCATAGGTATACGTGGAACAGGAGATGTTGGGGTCTTTTCTGTGGAAGAAGGCTACGACAACGTGGCAAGCGGAACAATGTCACATGCGGAGGGAAGAGGAACGCTCGCGTCTGGAAACAGGAGCCATTCGGAAGGAGCCGATACGAAAGCAACGGCCCCTTTTTCTCATGCAGAAGGATACAATACAGAAGCAAATAACCGGGCTAACCATGCAGAAGGCTGGGGAACAACAGCCAATGGTGATATAGGAGCTCATGCCGAAGGATATGAAACAACAGCAACTGGAAAGAATGGGGCTCATGCTGAAGGCTACAAGTCTAATGCAAGCGGTCAGGGATCCCATGCTGAAGGATATAATTCTGTTGCTGGGGGTCTATATGCACATGCTCAGAATTACAGAACGAATGCCGGATCAGATTATCAGACAGCGATAGGAAAATATAACGATAATCAATCTGATAATGCTTTCGAGATTGGAAACGGAACGTCTGACTCCGATAGGTCAAACGCTCTGACAGTCGACTGGGATGGCAACCTGATGGCACGTGGTATGGCAGGCATGATCCAGATGTTTGCGGGGTTTACAGCACCAGATGGCTGGCTTCTCTGTCATGGGCAGGCGGTTTCCAGGACAGAATATGCGAAGCTGTTTTCTGTTATAAGCACGACTTATGGAGCGGGTGATGGCAGCACAACATTTAATGTTCCCGATCTGAGAGACCGAATGCCAATCGGTGCAGGGAATACATACATGCTGAATGCGAAGGCAGGAGCTGCTTCACATCACCATACGACAGGGAATTTCACCCTTGGCGTGACGCACATTCCTGCGCACACTCATGGAAAGTCCGGAGCGATAACAAGTGGTATCACTTCCTCAGGAGCACATACCCATACATTTAAGACCCAGGCTGACTATGCATCAAGTGGTGGTAAAAAAGGAATTTATTCTACTTCTGATGGAACATGGACAGGGACATCCGTCATGACATCAACTGGTGCTCATACTCATAACCTTCCGGCACATGAGCATACAAGTGTCGGCGGAGGACAGGCACATAACCATGGTAACACAGGAGATGCCTCGAACATGCCACCGTACATTGGCATAAATTTTATCATTTGCACTGGGAAGACCAGTTAAGGAGGAACTGGAAATGGCAATTATATATCTGCTTGCAGGAGTCTGCCTCGGTATTCCACTGGGGTGGGCTCTTTTGTTTTTGCTCGTGATGAATGTTCATGAGCCTAAAAGACCGCCGACAAAGGATGAATGGAAACTGCCATAAAGAAGGAGGGGTTCAGCTATGAAAGAGTTTTGGTTAATGATCCAGGCCGTATTCACAGGCCTTGGAGGATGGATTGGTTACTACCTGGGAGGATGTGATGGTTTGCTTTACGCACTGATAGCATTCGTTATAGTCGATTATCTGACAGGAGTGATGTGTGCGATAGCAGACAAAAGACTGTCAAGCGAAGTGGGCTTTAAAGGGATCTGCAGAAAGGTCCTAATTTTTTTGCTCGTGGGCATTGCAAACATCATCGATGTTCAGGTTATCGGGCAGGAGGGTATCCTGCGTACCGCCGTCATTTTCTTCTATCTGTCCAATGAGGGTGTGAGCCTTCTGGAGAACGCCGGACACCTGGGGCTGCCGATTCCGGCACAGCTGAAGGATGTTCTTGAGCAGCTTCACAAAAGAGCGGAAAAGGAGGAGAGGTAATGGGATATACGAACAGCAAGATGGTTGTCTATAAGAAACTGTCACCGAATCATTCCGGCAGGAGGACTCATTCCATCGACCGTATCTCACCCCATTGCGTAGTAGGACAGTGTACGGCAGAGGGACTCGGGTCATGGTTCGCAAAGAGCAGCACACAGGCTTCCAGTAACTACGGTATCGACAGGGACGGCCGTGTAGGCCTTTACGTGGAGGAGAAGAACCGCTCCTGGTGCACTTCTTCAAATGCCAATGACCAGAGAGCCGTCACAATCGAGTGTGCTTCTGATACCAAAGAACCATATACGATGAACAGCAAGGTTTACGCAACACTCGTGAAACTGTGCGTGGACATCTGCAAAAGGAACGGCAAGAAGAAACTGCTGTGGTTCGGGGACAAAACAAAGACGCTGAACTATACACCGAAGTCTGATGAGATGGTGATCACCGTCCACAGATGGTTCGCCAATAAATCCTGCCCGGGTAACTGGCTTTATTCAAGGCTCGGAAAACTGGCTGCGGAGGTGACGAAGCAGCTCGGTGGATCTTCTGCTCCGAAGAAAGGGTTACAGGCATCAAGCCTTAAGGATCTCGCAGATGCGGATGTGATTAAAAAAGTCGGCAGCCTGTTCACAGCAGATATGAAAAAGTCCGGCATCCTGGCATCTGTATCGCTCGCTCAGTTTATCCTGGAGTCAGGATACGGAAAGAGCGAGCTGGCGCAGAAAGCAAACAACTGCTTCGGGATGAAGAAATCCCTGTCCGGTAACACATGGGCGGGATCCGTGTGGGATGGTAAATCCATCTACACGAAAAAGACGCAGGAAGATGACGGCACCGGAAAGCACTATACAATCACTGCTGATTTCAGAAAGTATCCGGATGTAGAAAAGTCCATCGCTGATCACTCCGCATATCTGCTCGGAGCGAAGAACGGGAGCAAGCTTCGTTATACCGGACTGAAGGGGTGTAAGGATTACAAGAAGGCGGTGAAGATCATCAAAGCCGGAGGCTATGCCACGAGCACGACTTACGTTGAGAAGCTGTGTTCCATCATCGAAAAATGGAACTTGACGAAGTATGACAAAATTGAGCCTGCTGCTCCGGCAAAGAAGTCCGTAGATACACTTGCCAGGGAAGTCATCCAGGGCAAGTGGGGGAACGGTGAGGAGCGGAAGAAACGCCTGACCGATGCAGGGTATGATTACAATGCCGTACAGAAGAGAGTGAATGAAATACTGAAGTAAGCCTATGGTCTGCGGGAGCAATCCTGCAGACCTCTTTTTTTATGCCTGTTTTTCGTTCCGGTAACCGCCGGATGTCCGTGGGAAGTTGAAAGGAGAAATACCATGAGACTCACGGAAAAACAGCAGTCAGAAATAAGAAGATGCCGGGTAGAAGGACTGGGGTATCTGAAGATAGCAAAGCAGATGGATCTGTCGGTCAATACCGTCCGGTCATTCTGCGACAGGAACGGGCTGACAGGTACGGCTAAGAAGCAGGACGGAGTGATTCCGTGTAAATGCTGCGGCCGTCCTGTCAGACAGAATCCCGGAAGAAAAGAGAAGAAGTTCTGTTCTGATGAATGCCGGGTGAAATGGTGGAACACCCATCAGAACCAGGTGAACAGAAAAGCAATGTATGAGTTCAGATGTGCTCGCTGCGGAAAGACCTTCACCGCTTATGGCAACGATCACAGAAAGTACTGCAGTCACGACTGCTATATCGCAGACAGGTTCGGGGGTGATCAGAGTGAATACTGAACAGCTTCTTAATCAGGCAAGATACCAGGCTGCGATGAATATGGCAAAAGGGCTTCTTGAAAGCGGTGCCATCACGAGGGAAGAATATGCCGAGATCGATACGATCATGACCGGAAAATACGAGCCGTTTTTCGGCACATTATTCTCCGAAATTGACTTGATAAATACGGCGGATCGAGTGATGTATAGTAGCGAAAGGAGGCGAAATAATGCGGACAGTAACAAGGCTTGAGCCGAGTGTTCCTGCCATCAGAGAACTGAAGAAAGTCGCTGCATACTGCAGAGTGTCCAGGGATTCCGAACGGCTTATGCATTCACTCTCGGCACAGGTCAGTCACTACAGCGAGTTGATACAAAAGAATCCTGAATGGATCTACGCGGGTGTCTACGCAGATGAAGGTATCTCCGGTACGAGGGCAGACAGGCGCGATGAGTTCAGCCGGATGGTCGGGGACTGCAGAGCGGGAAAAATCGATATCATCCTGACAAAGTCCATCAGCAGATTTGCGAGAAACACTGTGGATCTTCTGAACACTGTAAGAGAACTCAAGAGCCTGGGTGTGGAAGTAAGGTTCGAACGGGAGAGCATCAGTTCGATGGGTGCGGACGGAGAACTTCTCCTCACGATCCTTGCATCATACGCACAGGAAGAGAGCAGATCCCTCAGCGACAATGTCAAATGGAGCCGGCTGAAAGGATATGAGCTGGGAAAGCCGCATGCAAGGACACCGATATTCGGATATGACTGGGTAGGAGATAGGCTTGTGCCGAAGCCGGGAGAGGCCGAAGCAGTAAAGTCTATCTTTTCTTTATACCTTGACGGGAAGACAAGCAATCAGATCGCCAAGTGGCTCGCAGAGAATGATATCAGGACCATCCGGGGGAAGACCTTCACCAACACGCAGGTGTTTTACATCCTGCGGAACATTACTTACACGGGGAATCTTCTGTTCCAGAAATCTTTTACGGAAGATCCGATCACGAAGAAGAGGAAAAGGAACAACGGAGAACTGACACAGTTCCTTGTGGAGAATACTCACGAACCGCTCATCAGCATGGAAGAGTTCGACCGGGTGCAGACTGAACTGGACAGACGCGGCAAGCTGTCATCATACGCCAACCGGGTAGACGGCATGAACTGCTTCTATACGAAAGTAAGGTGCGGCGTATGTGGTCAGAATTATGTGAGACGGAAGTTCAGGAACAGCACCGAGGAATATTACTCCTGGCTTTGCAGGTCACACTTCAAGAACAAGACCGAGAATGCCTGTGAGGGACGTGCTGTCAGACAGTCAGTTCTTGAGGACGGCTTTGAAACTGCTACTGGCATAGCCTTCACCGAGGAGGCATTCGCGGAGATGGTGGAGGTGGTCCTGATCAGCGGAGATGAGGAACTGACTTACAGATTCAAGGACGGCACCGAGAAGAAGGTTTACTGGGAACGGTCGAACCGGAGCAAACCCCCTTTAAAAAGGAAGAAAGTTGAACAAAAAGAGCAGAAACATTTCTTTACCGGAAAGGTCATCTGCGGTTGCTGCGGAAAACCAATGAGAAGGATCCAGTCTTATTCGGTAAACAATGATGCGATCGCAAGATGGAAATGCCAGGATTCAGCAAGGTGCGGTACGCACTTTATTTACGAAGATACTCTGATGGAAACCTTGTCGCATGTGTTATGGCTGACTGACTTCGATGAGTCGGTTTACCAGAAGAAGGTCGGCAGCATCGAGGTATCCGGAAGAGGGCTGCTTCGGATCACGATGAAGTCCGGCGAGGCGGTGACGGTAAGATTTGAAACGAGACAAAGGAGGTCAAAGCGTGACGAGGAAAGTAACGGCAATCCCGGCCACGAGGAACAGGTTCACTGAAACCCCTCTGGTCAGCAAGGAGAAAAGGAAGGTGGCAGGATACGCAAGAGTATCTACTGACCACGAAGAACAGACATCAAGCTATGAGGCTCAGATGGATTATTACAGAAATTACATCAATTCGAGAAGCGACTGGGTCTTCGCAGGAATGTATGCGGATGAAGGTGTCACCGGGACGAGCACAAAAGCCAGAGCAGGATTCAAGAAAATGGTCGAGGATGCGCTTGCCGGAAAGATAGACCTGATTATCACGAAGTCCGTCAGCAGATTTGCGAGGAACACAGTAGACAGCTTATCGACAGTCAGAAAGCTGAAAGAAAACGGCATCGAGATCTATTTCGAGAAAGAGAACATCTGGACACTTGATGCCAAAGGCGAACTGCTCATCACGATTATGAGCTCACTTGCACAGGAAGAGAGCAGGAGCATATCCGAGAACACGACATGGGGCACCAGAAAGAAGATGGCAGACGGCAGGTTCACGCTTGCCTACAGCCGATTCCTCGGTTATGACAAGGGGGAGGACGGACAGCTTGTCATCAATCCGGAGCAGGCAAAGACTGTCAGACTGATCTTCAGGCTGTTCCTTGATGGTCTTTCATACAAGGCGATATGCGATGAACTGATGAGAAGGGGGATCCCTACTCCGGCAGGAAAGAAGAAGTGGAGTCATTCGACTATCGTCAGTATCCTAACAAATGAGAAGTACAAAGGCGATGCCCTGCTCCAAAAGACCTACGTTTCAGATTTCCTGACGAAGGCCACAAAGAAGAACAACGGGGAGATCCCTCAGTACTATGTTGAGAACGACCACGAGGCGATCATCGAGCCGCGCATATTCGATCTGGTGCAGGCGGAGAAAGAAAGAAGAAGCAGCCAGCCCGGAAAGTACAGTGGCGTGGGGATATTCTCATCAAAGATTAAATGCGGATGCTGCGGAAACTGGTACGGATCGAAGGTCTGGCATTCGAACGACAAATACCGGAGAGTAGTGTACAGATGCAACCACAAATACAAGGGAGATGAAAAATGTTCCACTCCGCACTTGACGGAAAATGAAATAGAATCTATATTTATAAAGGCGGTCAATGCCTTGATTTCCAACCGTCAGAGCGTTTTGGATGACGTAAAAATAATCCGGGATCGCTTATGCGACACAAGCATCTTGGAGAAAGAGCAGACACGGCTTGGCGGAGAACTGGAGATCGTAGCTGATCTGATAGAAAAGTATGTCAGAGAAAATGCAAGTACGGTACTTGACCAGGATGAGTACAAGGCACGGTACGAGGAGCTTGTTGAACGCTATAACAGGACAAAGGATGAGTATGATAATATCGAGAGCATGCTCGCTTCCCGGCATAATAAAGCCTTGATGCTCGACAACTTCATGCTTGAGATGAAGAAGCATAAGAAATTCATCGAAAAGTTCGATGGGGCTATGTGGAGCAGCCTGGTTGATTACATCACGGTATACAGCCGGAAGGACATCAGAGTTACTTTCCGGGACGGAACAATAATAACCATAAACGAGTAATTTCATAGAGCGGTATTTTGCGGCCAAGAACAGCAAAAGCCGCTCTTTTTGTACCTATTATATAGCCGCTCAAGTATGCGTATTTTCTGACTACCGTGTAATTGTATTAAAACCTGCGTCATAGGGGA
>JNKK01000044.1 GCA_000702845.1 Lachnospiraceae bacterium FE2018 | reverse complement strand
CGCATCCCGCCCGAAAGCTTCTTTGCGGATGCACTTTTCTTGATTTATTTCTTCTGGCCGGCCTTGATCTCTGGCTATAGTGCATCCGCATTCCGCCCGAAAGCTTCTTTGCGGATGCACTTTTCTTGTTTTGTTTCTTCCGGCCGACCTTGGACTCTGGCTATAGTGCATCCGCATTCCGCCCGACAACTTCTTTGCGGATGCACTTTTCTTGTTTTGTTTCCTTTGGCCAAAGCTGGTCCCTGAATTTTGGGCATCCGCATCCCGCTGGTCTTCTTCTAAGAGATCGCAAAGAAAGAGACCGCCGAAGCGGTCTCTTCCCAAATCGCAAATAATTCTTGATCTTACAATTCCTGATCTTACAGAAGCTCTTGAAAAGCTGTTCCAAAGCCTCTTTTAAGCTTCCTTTCGCTGCATTGCCGGCGGAAGCGGCTCCCATGCGGTGATAACGCCGCGCGGGCATACCTGATAGCACTTGCTGCAGCCGACACACTTGTCGTAGTCGATCTTCGCGAGGTTGTTCTCCACGTGGATTGCATCCTTCGGGCAGTTGTTCTCGCACTTCTTGCAGGCGATACAGCCGACCTCGCAGGCCTGGATCACCGGTTTGCCGCGCAGCTTGTTGTTGCAGGCAACGTGGAATTTCTTGCGCTTCTCGTACGGCACGAGTTCAATCAGATGCTGCGGACATGCCTTGATGCAGGCCTGACAGGAGGTACATTTCTCTTTGTCAACGACCGCAACGCCGTCTACGACGTGAATCGCATCAAACTGGCAGGCTTTTACGCAGTCGCCGAAACCGAGGCATCCGAAATCACAGCTCTTCGGACCGCCGCCCGGTACGAACGGCATCATCTTGCAGCTCTCAATACCTGCATATTCATAATATGTCTTTGTCTTGTCACAGGTACCGCTGCACATAACGAATGCGACTTTCTTTTCGCGTCCTTCTGCATCGACACCCATGATCTTTGCAACTTTCGCACCGACAGCCGGGCCGCCGACCGGACATGCGTTGACCGGTGCTTTTCCGGCTGCGATTGCTGCTGAAAGTCCGTCACATCCCGGATATCCGCATGCACCGCAGTTATTTCCGGGAAGTACTTCACGGATTTCCACAACTCGTTCGTCGACTTCCACTGCCAGTTTCTTACCGGCAACACCGAGCATAATTCCGATAAGGAGACCGACAACACCAAGTACGATGACAGTAATTACGATTGGATTCATTAATCATCAGCCCCTTTCTCAGATAATGCCCGAGAATCCGAAGAATGCCAGAGACATCAGCATTGCGGTAAGCAATACCATCGGCATGCCGCGGAAGGATTTCGGGATGTCGTTATACTCCATTTTTTCACGAAGACCTGCCATCAGGACCATCGCAAGCGTATAGCCAAGTCCGGTTGCAATACCGTTGACAGTACTTGCAAGGATAGAATTGCTGTCCTGCACGTTATTGATCGCAACACCGAGCACTGCACAGTTGGTTGTGATCAGCGGCAGGAATATACCCAAGGCCTGATACATGGCGGGCATCGATTTTTTCATAAACATCTCGACCAGCTGCACCAGTGCAGCGATAACCAGGATGAATACGATTGTTTTCAGATAATCCAGTCCGAACGGATTCAGCACGAATTTGTAGATAATGGAAGCAACAAGCGACGCAAGCGTCATAACGAAAATAACCGCTCCGCTCATGCCCTTGGCTGTATCAATCGTGTTGGAAACGCCCAGGAAGGAACAGATACCCAGGAACTGGCTGAGAACGACGTTGTTCACGAGCGCAGAACCGATTGCAATAATTAATAATTCTCTCATCGATTATGCCCCCTTTCACTTTCCGGCGCTCATAGCCATGCCTGTTGTTGCCGCCAGAATCTGCTCGCGCTCTTTCTTCGCTGCAGCAGCTGCCTTCTCTTCCTTGACCGCATTGCGCTTCTGAATGATCGCAATAACGATGGCAAGTACAAAGAACGCACCCGGCGCCATGATGAACATGTTGATCGGCTGATAGGAAGCCGGCAGTACGTGATAACCGAGCAGTGTTCCTGCTCCGAGCAGCTCACGGACCGCGCCGAGAATAACCAGACCGACTGTAAATCCAAGACCCATTCCGATACCGTCAAAGAACGCCGGCACAACCGGATATTTTCCGGCAAACGCTTCCGCACGTCCCATGATGATGCAGTTAACGACGATCAGCGGAATGTAAAGGCCGAGTGCCTCGTAAAGAGACGGCAGGTAAGCCTTCAGCGAGAGCTCCGTAACGGTAACGAAAGAAGCAATCACGCCGATGTAGCACGGCATACGCAGGCTGTTCGGAATAACCTTGCGCAGCAGTGAAATCAGAATGTTGGAAAGCACCAGAACGACCATCGTGGTCAGGCCCATGCCGATTCCGTTGGAAACGGAAGTCGTAACGGCAAGGAGCGGACACATACCGATCATCTGTACCAGAACCGGATTCTCTTTGGCGACGCCATTATAAATACGCTCAATGGGGGTATTCGGCGTTAATTCTTTTTTCGCACTCATGATGCCCCTCCTTCCGTAAGAATCTGATTAGCAAGCAGTGCGGCATTGACACCGTTCACGACTGCATTGGTTGTGACTGTAGAACCGGACAGCGCATCAATTTCATCATCTGCCGATGCACCGGTTTTGGAATACTTGACTTCCGGAACCTGCTTGCCGACAAACTGTGATTTGAACTCGTCATTTGCGGCACGCATACCGAGACCTGCAGTCTCTTCAATTTTCAGATAGGAAATACCCTGAATGGTTCCCTCGTTGTCGATTCCGACAGTAAACTGGATATCTCCGCCGTATCCTTCGGAACTTGTAACCGAGTAAATGTGGCCGATTTCCGCGCCGGAAGCATCGAGAGCGGTATTCACTTCATCAATGGACTGTTTTGCAAGACCTGCTCCGTCGAGCGAATTGCGGTATTCCGCAGCCAGATCATCGGTCAGTTCAATCACCTGGAATTCTGCGGCATCCGGGAAAACATCTACCAGTGCCGCGTCATGTTTGATCTGGTCCTGTTTTGCGATCGGCTCTTTTGTCACGAAGTAAACGCTGCCGAGAATAGCGCCGAGGATCAGGGTCAGCATCAGAAGGAAAAGTGTATTTTTTACAATGTTATCCTGCTGTTTTTTCATGCCGCGCCACCTCCCTTCTTTTTCTCCCGCACAACGCCGAAACCGGCCGGGATTGTCGCCCGCTCAATCAGCGGCACGAACAGGTTTGTAAAGATGATCGCGTAGGAAGTACCCTCTGCAGATCCGCCGAAAATACGGAAAATACCGGTCATGACACCGAGAATCACAGCGTATACATACTGGCCTTTAACCGTAATCGGACGTGTGACATAGTCTGTCGCCATGAAGAATGCGCCGAGCATGATACCGCCGCCGCACAGTTCACATGCGATGTAGTAGAGGTCAAAACCGTGTCCGCCGAAAATAAGTGCGAACACTGCAAATGTGCCGAGATAAACCAGCGGAATCCGCGGGGAAATTATCTTGGTGCAAATCAGGAAAATACCGCCGATCAGGATCAGCAGCGCGGATGTCTCACCGATCGTTCCCTTGGTGGTTCCGAGGAACATGGAAAGCAGATTTCCTGTCTCGCCTGCCTTAATGGCTGCAAGCGGAGTCGCGCCGGAAACTGTATCCACGATCTTTGCGGCAGCGGCATCTGCCACATTAAAGTTCGTCATGGAACCCGCAAAGGAAAGCATCAGGAAGCAGCGTCCTGCGAGCGCCGGGTTCATAAAGTTCTGGCCGAGACCGCCGAAGAACTGTTTTACAACGAGAATTGCAAAAACAGATCCGAGAACCGGCATCCACCACGTGATGCGCGGCGGCATATTCATGCCGAGGAGCAGTCCTGTCAGAGCGGCACTGCCGTCTGAAATTGTAATTTTACCTTTTGTGACTTTTTCGTAGCAGTACTCTGTCAGTACAGCAGCTGCCACGGAAAGAATCAGGATCAGCGCCGCGTACGGCCCGTTCAGCCAGACACCGAACAAAGCTGCCGGAAGCAGTGCGATGATCACTGATAACATGATTTTACTGGTTGTCACCTTCGCGCGGATATGCGGGGAAGATGAAACCTGAAATTTTCCTGCCATTCTTCTTTCCCCCTGTCCTTATTTCTTTGCTCTGGCTGCAGCAGCTGCCGCCAGACACATCTTACGCATGGATTTAATGGACTGCGCAAGCTGGCGTTTCGCCGGGCATACATAGGAACAGGAGCCGCACTCGCAGCACTCCATTCCGTCGTTTGCGCGGAACTCATCCATCTTGCTGTTATCCGCAAACTGTGCCAGTCTCGTCGGAATCAGATGTTCCGGACAGGCCGATACGCAGCGTCCGCAGTTGATGCACGCAGAAGGCTCAGACGCAGCAACATCATCATGTTCCATTGCCAGAATACCGCCTGATGTCTTCGTGACCGGGATGTTCGTGCTGAACACAGAGAATCCCATCATTGGTCCGCCGGCAATCAGCTTCTCATAATCATCTGTCAGACCGCCTGCCTGCTCAATCAGTTCCGAGAACAGCATTCCGGTCGGAGTCATGAAGTTGCCGGGCTGTTTTGCGGCGTCACCTGTCACGGTAACAACACGCTCCATCAGCGGTTTGCCGAGGACAACTGCGTCATGAATCGCAGCAACCGTTGCGATGTTATCTACGATACAGCCTGCGTCTGCGGGCAGCATCTTTGAGTTGATCGCGCGTCCGGTGTTTGCAAAAATCAGCATACGCTCAGCGCCCTGCGGATATTTTGTCTTCATCACGCGGACTTCAATGCTCGAATCGCCGGCAGCTGCCTTCTGCAGTTTCTCGACGCAGTCCATCTTGTTTGCTTCCACACAGATCTGCCCCTTTGCTTTCGGGAACAGGCTCAGCATGATCTGCAGTCCCTCAACGATCTTCTCCGGATGCTCCAGCATCATACGGTAGTCGCTTGTCAGATACGGCTCACACTCAGCACCGTTGATCTGGATAAAATCAATCGCAGACGGGTCCTTCGGGGACAGTTTTACATGGGTCGGGAAACCCGCACCGCCCATACCGACGACACCTGCAGCCTTGATGCGTCCGAGCACTTCTTCTTTAGAGAGTGCACGCCAGTCCTTTGCCGGCTCGTAGCTGATCTCCTCGTTTTGGTGGTCATTTTCGACGACAATACAATCCATCAGATTTCCTGCAGGCATACGCATCTTTTCCATGCCGGCAACCGTGCCGGACACACTGGAAAAGACCGGTGCAGAAACAAAGCCGCCCGCTTCCGCGATGACCTGTCCGCGTTTGACGTGGTCACCCTTTTCAACGACCGGTTTTGCCGGAGCACCGATATGCTGCGAAATGGAAAAGTACAGCTTATCCCCTGCTTCAGCGGGACGGATCGCCTGATCCTTCGCCAGAGCTTTTCCATCGTTCGGATGGATGCCGCCTTTAAATGTCAGCAGTCCCATCTTTCGTTACCTCCTAGCAATTTAATATCTACTATGTTACGATAATCTCTGCATAATGTATAGTATAACATATTTTCGGAGCCTGTATTTGTATGAAATTGCGCAAATCTTGTATCTTTAAAAAAACAATTTCCGGGACACCTGAAAACCTGTCAAAGACAGCGGTTTTTTTTGATATCGAGACTACCGGTTTGTCCTGGCGGACGTCACATCTGTATATGATCGGGTGTGCTTATTATAATACGGACAAAAACGGCTGGATTTTGCAGCAATGGTTTCTCGAAAAGCCCTCCGAAGAAAAAGAACTATTGGAATTGTTTGCAGAATTCCTGAATGCGCATCCATGGGATTCTCTGGTTCACTACAACGGCACAACCTTTGATCTCCCCTATCTCCGAAGCAAATATCAGTTTTACAAACTGGAAAATCCGCTTGTATCGATCGAAACAGATTCTGACAGGCAGAGTCTGGATCTCTTTACACAGATCCGCAGGTATAAAAAACACCTGAACACGCCTTCCCTGAAACAGCGCGATCTGGAGATCTTCTTCGGTCTGCCCCGAGATGACTGTTATACAGGCGGCGAACTGATCTCCGTCTATCATGAATACCTGCGTTCCGGCGAAGAAAAGCTTCTCGACTGCCTGTGGCAGCACAACTATGAAGACGTTCAGAATCTTCTGCCGATCTGCGCCGGTGTCAGGGCTTATCAGGATTTATTTGGAGGAAAATGCAGGATTGTATCGTTCGGTGACGTATCTGCCGCCCGGAACGAATTCATCATCTCGCTGGAACTCTCCACTCCGCTTCCACAGACATTGACCTGCACTGCACAACACTTCACCCTGCACGCAGAAAAAAGCAGCGCAGTACTCACCATCCCTGTTTACGAAGGCGAGCTGCGCCACTATTTCTCAGATTATAAAAACTATTATTATCTGCCCGATGAGGACATGGCCATCCACAAAAGCGTCGGTTCCTTTGTGGACCCTTCCCATCGAAAGAAAGCCACTGCAGACACCTGCTATCAGCGCGTCAGCGGACGATTTCTGCCGCAGATGGATGAGGTATTCCCGCCCTCGCTCAGGCAGGCAAGAAAAGACAAAGTTTCATGGTTCCGCATTGAAGAAGCTCAACGCCCGGAAAATGCTGCTGCACAACAGAAATATGTGCAGAGCTTCCTTTCACATCTCAGATAGCCATGCGTAAGATCAGTCTCTCGCTCCACATTGATCTGTCCGGAATGTATGCAGGAATTCTTTTTCACTCATCTCTTCCACGGCCACCGCACAGGCGCATACCGCCGCTCAACTTTGTGCAGCAGATACATCGCGTCCCGTTCGGAATGATACGGTCTGCGCAGACGTACCTCATGCAGAGACAGACCTTCTTCCTTTTCCTCCAGCTGCTCCATCAGAAATGCCTGTGCGTTCTGAACGGAAGACTGTCCGGAATAGAAATACAGCGCCTTGCACGAAGGATCGTCTGTATGCGGCCTGACAACCGGCCGCAGTGCGTAAAAAGCAGCCTGATTATTCTCGTACAGATCACGCAGAACACGCTCCAGCTGATCCGGTGTGTTGATGATCTTGAAATAAACAATTTCTCTTGTATCGTATATTTCCCCTTCGAGATAACTCCGGTACGGAGAACGTCTCATCTTGGCATACATGCCTTCTTCCGCCGTTATCATCGGACCACGGTGAAAAATACAGGTCTTTTCCCCATGAATCGTATACACAAAATATCCGATCCCGAGCCGGTCCAGACACTCCGCCAGTGCTCCCGACAACGCAGCGGCAATCGGCTGCGTGTAAAGATATTTGTTTTCATTCATATCGTAGACAGCTGCGCCGTCCATTACAATCAGCGGCATGTTCATTTGCACCGTGCTCATCTGCGAGACCAGAAATGCCGGCGCGTGTTCGGACATCAGGCAGATCTTTGCCCCGTCGTTATACAGATGATTCAATCGGAATAACGCCGCCGGCGCGATCTGCGAAAACCGGTCCGGTACAAGATCCTTGATCCTGAGAAAGAACACCAGATTCCGGTTTCTGCTTCTCGGAAGCCTGAATGTATTAACCGCGATCGAGACACCGGTTCCGATCAGGACATCCAGAAAGCGATTTCCTGCCCGGACGAGCGGCTCATCAATCTCCGGAAAGGCAATCACAAGACAGATAAATACGATTGCCGACAGACTCGACGCATCCGGCTGCCGGAACAGGACTGCGCTGTAAAGCGCAAGCAGTACACCACAGGCCATCAGCGCATACAGAACAAACCGGTTCGCACCGATCGCCGGCACAGCAGTCACCAGCACCAAAAACAGCATGCCCCAGGCAGAGCCGATTGATGTTCCTGTAATTCGGTTTATAGCATATTCCCGCGCATCCCTCACATACGGCTGCATGCAGATAATCGCTGCGATTGCGGCCTCTGCTGTCATATCCAGCCCGCCGCGTCCGCGGAATGCCGTGATCAGAAAACACAGATAGACTGCGATCGTTGTCTTGATGATCCGCTGTCCGATATGCGGAAACATGCGGGTGTCACAGACCTGTGTATGATCTGTTATATGGGATGGTTCATGGTTGTTCATGATAATACTTACTCCCAGTTCAATTCAGGGCCCGATTTTACGGGCGTTCGTTTTACTGTTCTTTAAGCTTTTTCACAAAAACTGCGCTCCGGAACAATTCAGTATCATCCCGGAGCGGTGCCTATTCTATCCCATATATTGTTGTTCGTCAAGACAATGTGAAATAGTTCACACTCACTTCACACTTTCGTATATCGATCCCGCGGTTCAGCTTTCTACTTTCAATCATCTCTCTATTGAAAAACATTTGCAGAAAACGAAAAGCGGTTCCCTTTACGGGAACCGCCTGTCAATACATAGATATATTCTGTTTATTCCTCAGCCGGAGCCTCTTCAGCAGCTTCTTCTGCAGCTTCAGCAGCTTCTTCAACTGCCGGAGCCTCTTCCTCAACTGCAGCCTCTTCAACTGCCGGAGCTTCCTCAACTGCTTCTTCAGCTTCCTCAGCAAACTCTGCCGGCATCTCGTCAGCAAGAGATGTAGTTGCCGGAGCAGCGTCTGTCTCCATTGCCTTCATGGAAAGGGAGATCTTCTTGTCGTCTGCATTGAAGGAAACGATCTTTGCAGCGATTTCCTGTCCGACTGTCAGGACATCTGACGGCTTTTCGACATGCTCTCTGGAAATCTGAGAGACATGAAGCAGAGCGTCAACGCCCGGCTCAAGCTCGATGAATGCACCGAAGTCTGTCATACGTGCAACTTTGCCGACAACAGATGTTCCGACTGCATACTTCTCATCAGCGTTTGCCCACGGATTCTCCTCCGGGAACTTCAGGGACAGCGCAATGCGGTCACCCTTGATATCCTTAACGAGAACCTTAAGCTGCTGTCCAACCTTCAGGAATGTCTTCGGATTGTCTACGCGGCCCCATGACATCTCGGAAATGTGAAGCAGTCCGTCTGCACCGCCCAGATCGATGAATGCACCGAAATCTGTGATGTTCTTGACAGTACCTTCAACTGTATCGCTGATTCCGATTCTGGAGAACAGCTCCTCTTTCATCGCTTCCTTCTCGGTCACGATCAGCTGCTTGCGGTCACCGATAATCCGTCTTCTCTTCGGATTGAACTCGATAATAACAAAATTGATTTCCTGATCTTTGTACTTATTCAGATCACGCTCGTAAACATCAGAAACGAGACTAGCCGGAATGAATACGCGTGCGCCGTCAACTGTAACAGAAAGGCCGCCGTTCAGTACGCGGGATACCTTTGCTGTCAGAACTGTGCCGTTCTCAAAAGCTTCCTCAAGCTTCTTGTTGCCGCGCTCAGCCTGCAGACGTTTGTATGTAAGCAGTACCTGTCCGTCTCCATCGTTGACCTTCAGGACTTTGACTTCCATTGTCTCGCCCGGCTGTGTAACGGTCGTCAGATCTAATGAATTATCGTTTGAGTATTCGCTGCGGCTCAGAATACCATCTGATTTATAACCGATGTTCAGGATGATCTCGTCCGGCTTTACATCCAGTACAACACCCTCTACAACATCCCCGTTTCGAATCGTCTTAAACGTTTCGTCGATCATCTGATCAAAGCTTAATTCTTCTGACATAGTTTCTCTTGAACCTCCTCAATTATTTGGTTTGGGGTTGATGCCCCTGCTGTAATACCTACATGACAAAATGATTGAAAAGGTATAGTTTCCAAATCAACGAGTGTCTCAATAAAGTAAGTATTCTTGCAGCCGGCTTTGCAGATTTCGCAGAGCTTCTGTGTATTCGAGCTGTGTCTGCCGCCTATTACAAGCATCGCATCCACTTCCGCCGCGATTCTGCGCGCCTCTGCCTGACGCTTGGTTGTAGCATTACAGACAGTGTTCACAACAGTATTATAATACCGCTTCTGCGAAAATATTTCAACTATATATTCAAATTTCAGAAGATTAAATGTCGTCTGCGCAACCAGAACTGCAGACGCTCCCTCAGGTAGTTCCAGCGCCTCCATTTCCTCCGGTGTCTCAACGATATAAACCGGGCCGTCCGACCATCCTCTGATTCCTTTTACTTCCGGATGATCCGGATTGCCTGCAATGATCACGGAAAGACCTTCCCGGCTCTTTTCCTGTACAATCGCATGGATCTTTTTCACAAACGGACAGGTCGTATCAATAATTGTCAAACCGGATTCACGCATTTTTTCTTCCGTCCTGCGTGAAACGCCGTGTGCCCGGATAATCAGTGTACCCTGGTTCAGCTGCTCCACATCCGCAAGCGAATCGACAACACTGACACCCTTCGCCTCCAGCTCCTGCATCACCTGTTCATTGTGAATGACTGGTCCGAATGTATAGACCGGTTTCTCGCCTGTCTCGATCTGGTGATAGACTTCATCTACGGCACGCCGTACGCCGAAACAGAACCCGGCTGATTCCGCAACTGTAATCTTCATGTAATTCCTCCGCAAATCGCGATTTATCTTTCTTTATAAAGCGAAGTCACCCGTTCCACGACTTCCTCAATGGTCATATCCGAGGTATCGACTTCCACAGCGTCATCCGCCTTGCGCAGCGGTGAAATCTCACGGTTCATATCCTGCTCGTCCCGCGCGATGATCTCCTGTTCGATCGCTGCCAGATCCAGATCCGGCGTCCCTTTTTCTTTTAGTTCATCATATCTTCGCTTTGCCCTGACAGACGGACTCGCTGTGAGATAGATTTTCAGACCTGCATCCGGCAGAACAGTCGTTCCGATGTCGCGTCCGTCCATGATCACCGGCTGTTCTTCTGCCATCACGCGCTGCAATTCTGTCAGTTTGGCCCGGACACTTCCGTAGCGGCTGGTCCAGGACGCCAGTTCTCCGATCCGCTGCTCACGGATTGTCGTTGAGACATCTTCGCCGTTCAGCCGCACAACCTGCGTGCCGTTTTCAACTGCAAGTTCAACAACCGCACCGTCAACATCCCGGTCGATCGCAGCCTCATCATTTACATCTGTCCCGCTGCGGTCAAAATACAGTGCCATGGCACGGTACATCGCACCGGTATCCACATAGATCCAGCCCAGTTCCGCAGCGATCATTTTCGCGATGGTACTTTTTCCTGCACCTGCAGGTCCGTCGATTGCAATTTGGTTTTTTTTCATTGTTCTTTTTCCCTGTCATATATCAGTCTGTTAAGCTGTTAATTTTTTCGCCGCAGTATATTTACATATCCAGCCGGATATTTCCGCACACACTGCATCTTGCACGCGCACCGGAAAAAACTTCAAACTCCGTGTCCTTTCTGCAGACCGGACAATATGCGGTGACCTTATTGTTAAGGCCTTTGCCCGCATCAGGCGCAGCGTTTCCTTTCAGCGCTTTCGTGCAGCATTCTGCTGTTTTGACCACCTGATTCAGCATCGTGTTTTTTGGTCCGATTCCAAGAAGTGAAGAAGCCAGATCAGTTATGGCCGATCCGCCGGTCACATCTTCCAGATCATCCGCATCAAGTTTCTGCATGTTTTTCATTTTATCTTCTGTCATGATCAATCTCCTTTTCTTCTCTGATTTATCTGTAACAGCCGGCTGTGTAAACAGGCAGTTCACCTGCTTTACAGCTTTCAGACTGTTCCGTTCAGAAATGCCTCGACTGCATCGCGCCGTTCAAAAAGAACACAGCCGCCCTTATGATCTTCTTTCAGCGTGTCATTTTCCCGAAGCGCCCGGAACAGGGGCGATCCAATCGCCTCGCGCAGCGAAGTATCCCGCATATTGATGTCCGAATACGGTGAGAACGGACACGGTTCCGCGCCGCCGTGGGAATTAATGTGGAAAAATCCCCTGCCTGCGGCAATACATCCGTCAGATGTTTTTTCATCTCCCGGGAATGCAACAAATACCATTTCCGGATATTCTTCCCGCAGCCGGCTGATTCCCTGCTGCATTGCTTCGCGCTCGGCGTCCTCCGGTGCGAGATGCCGGCTCTCCTCCGTCACGGGAACATACTCTATAAAGAATACCGCCTTACAACCCCTGTCCGCAAGGCTTTTGATAAACCGGTCTGAATAGACATCTGTGAGATTCTCTTTCGTGACAGTCACAGAACATCCGAAAATCAGATTTTTTGCATAAAACAGATCCATATTTGCGATCAGGCGGTCATAGATCCCCTCACCTCTGCGCTGATCTGTGGATTCTCTGCCACCCTCGATGCTGAGAATCGGGATGAGGTTTCTGCAGCGGTCAAACAGATCGAAATAATCTCTGTCGATGTACACACCATTCGTGAAAACCGGAAAAAGGATGGATGGTTTCTTCCCTGCCGCTTCAATAACATCACGGCGCAGCATCGGCTCGCCGCCTGCCAGCAGGATAAAACTGACACCCAGTTCATCAGCCTCTTTGAAAATTCGCAGCCACTCACTGCTCCGCAGCTGTTTCACAGGTGACCCGTCGACCGTCGCGTGATTTGAACGGGAATAACATCCTTCGCAGTGGAGATTGCAGCTGGATGTGATGCTGGCGATGAGAAACGGAGGAACGTGCAGTCCCTGCTTCTCCTCCTCTGCACGCTTCGCAGACGCTTTTTTACTGGCTGCTGCAAATCTCACCATAAACGCGCTTTCGCGCGGATTCGAAAACGTGGCTTTCAGCGCGTCTTTTACAATCCGCTCAACACCGCCTGTCATGTATGCCTGAATATCGAATGATTTTTTATTCATAATGCTGCTCCTGTAATCATTGCGTATTCAATGAATCTCGTCTCAATCAAGACGCTATATCTGTCTCAATCAAGTATCTTTACCGGCATCCATTTCAGAAAATCGCCTGATACAAGGCGGTAGAGGATGCCGTTTTTCATTCCGTGGATGCTGTCATAAAATCTGGCTTCCCCGTGACTGTGCGCATAGATGACCTGCTCTGCTCCGTACGCTTCGGCCATTTCCGTGAAGCCGCTTTTCTCCTCGATCACACTGGTGGGCGGATAATGCAGGAACATGATAAATTTTGTATATCCGTCTGCCTTTGCCGCTTCAAAAGAAATGCGCAGCCGGTTCAGTTCCCGGTTTATAATTTTCACCGCGTGTTCCTCTGCTTCCTCATCCCAGCCGACAATATAACCGCGCCGGTCGATGTAAAATGGTCCCTCAAATGTATACCCCTTTGTCCCGACCAGTGCATAATCTCTGTAGGTATAATAGTTGTTCTGCAGGAATTCCAGTTTTCCAGCAAACAATTCATTCAGCCGGTTTGTCTTATTTGCATCCCAGAACATATCATGATTGCCGCGTGTCAGGATTTTCCTGCCGGGCAGATCCATAATAAACTGCAGATCATCCGCGCAGTATTCCAGATTCTTTCCCCAGCTGTGATCACCGTCCAGAACAAGTGTATCCTCATCCGTGAGAATCCGCCTGCAGTTCTTCAGGAATTTCTTCTCGTGATTACGCCAGCCTCTTCCTTTCAACTGTGCCTTCGTTTTAAGTTCCGTCTGAAAATGCAGATGTAAATCACCGATCGTATATAAACTCATTTACGTCAATTCCTCCTGAAACGCAAACCGGAAATCTTAGCACAGGTATCTGATCGCCCTGATTTCCACTTCAGTTTTTCACATCAGCTGTTTACAATCGCTTCTGCGGCAGCATGTGCCGTGGACCAGGCAATCTGCAGATTAAATCCGCCGGTCACCGCATCAAGATCCAGAACTTCACCAATAAAATACAGGCCGGCTGCGGTTTTCGATTCCATTGTTTTCGGATCAATCGCTTTTACGCTGACTCCCCCCTGTGTGATTACCGCCTCAGAATAGCTTCCCTGTCCGCAGATGGTCAGCGGAAAATGCCGAATTGCATCTACAAGCTTCTGCCGTTCTTCCTTCGTAATATCGTGAACCGGATGCTCCGGCACAATGCCTGCAAGCTCCATGATGACAGGACGCATTTTTGCAGGAAGAAGCGATGCAATCACATTTTTGACTGCCTTGTTTTTCCCGGCTTCAAACTCCCGGAGAATCCGCGCATGAAGCTGTTCTTCTGACAGTGCGGGTTTGAGATCAATTTCCGCAGGCAGCGTTTCCTGCGCTGAAGAATGAAGTGATGCTCCGATGGCAGCGCTGGCCGACAGAACAAGCGGTCCGCTGATGCCCTGATGTGTAAAGAGCATCTCTCCGAATTCTGAAAACGTCTTCTTTCCTTTTTTTCCATACCGGATTGTCAGCGTAACATTCTTCAGAGAAAGACCCTGCAGCTGCGGAATATACGCTTCCGCAGTCAGAAGCGGGACAAGAGACGGCCTGCATGCCGTCACCGGAATGGAAAGCTGCTCCGCAAAGCGATACCCGTCCCCGGTTGATCCGGTCGAGGGATAAGACAGTCCGCCGGTTGCAACAATGACCGCATCGGCATATGCTTCCGTCCCGTCTGAAAGCCTGACACCGGTGATCTGCTGTTCAGCGGCTTTCTGACGGTGCTTCTTTTCTCCGGGATTCTGGCGCATCTCAGCCGTTCCGGCCGGAACCGGCTCTGCAATCAGCCCCGTTACCTGCGAATGCAGGCAGACTGTTACTCCGCGTGACCGCATCTCCTGTTCCAGAACCTTAATGACATCAGAAGAGTGATCAGAAACCGGAAACGCGCGGTTTCCCCGTTCGATTTTCGTCCGCAGACCGAGATCCTCAAAGAATTGAATTGCATCCCGGTTTGTGAAGCCGGAAAACGCGCTGTACAGAAAGCGCGGATTGGTCACTACATGAGAAAGGAAATCATCTTCCTCACAGGCATTCGTAAAATTACATCTTCCCTTGCCGGTGATATAAAGCTTCTTCCCGAGTTTCTCGTTTTTTTCAAACAGCTGCACGCTGCAACCTGCTTTTGCCAAAAAGACGGATGCGGCCATGCCGGCCGCTCCGCCTCCTATAATGATTACGTTCTTTGAATTGTTCAAATCAGTATTCCTTATGAAAGAGCGCCTTTGCTTCTGTGCAGAAAGCGTTACTTCTGGACAATATTGATAATTCTGCCCGGCACATAAATTTCCTTTACAATCGTACCGGTCAGACGGTCTGCAACAGCTTCTTTGCCCTTTGCAATCGCCTCATCCTTCGCGACGTCAGCCGGAAGTGTGATAACCGTGCGGGTTTTTCCGTTGATCTGAACCGGCACCTCGATCGTATCTTCCTTCATAGCCTCTTCGCTGAAGACCGGCCAGGTGCTGTGGAAGATGCTGTCATCATGTCCGTACTGCTCCCATACCTCTTCTGCGATATGCGGTGCGAACGGTGCCAGCAGCTGTGCAAATGCTTCTATCGTCTCACGGTCAACGCCGCCCTTTTCTTTTGCGAGCGCGATGAGGTTATTGTTATGCTCCATGAACGCTGCCACAGCTGTATTCAGGCTGAAGCTTTCCAGACGCTGGGACACGTCACGGATCAGCTGATGGCGTTCCTTGACCATCGCCGGCGTTGCTTCCACATTGGCCGCAAGGCTGTCCATAGCAAGTGTCCAGAAACGGCGGAGGAAACGGTTGACACCGTCGATACCGCGGTCATCCCACTCAGCATCCAGTTCCGGCGGTCCCACGAACATCTCATACAGACGCAGGGAGTCACAGCCGTAATTTTCGACCAGATCATCCGGAGAGACAACATTTCCTTTGGATTTACTCATCTTAATGCCGTTCTTTCCGGTAATCATACCCTGGTTGAACAGCTTGGTAAACGGCTCCTCAAAATCAACAACGCCGATGTCATACAGGAACTTCGTCCAGAAACGGGAATACAGAAGATGCAGCACCGCATGCTCAACACCGCCGATATACATATCGACCGGAAGGTACTTGTGCGCACGCTCTTTGGAGACCAGTGCCTCATCGTTCTTATTATCCACGTAACGCAGGAAATACCAGGAAGAACCTGCCCACTGCGGCATGGTATTTGTCTCACGTTTCGCATCTGCGCCGCAGACCGGGCATTTGCAGTTGACCCACTCGTCAATTGCCGCCAGCGGCGATTCGCCGGTGCCTGTCGGCTCATATTTCTCGACCTTCGGCAGTTCGAGCGGAAGCTCTTCTTCCGGAACCGGAACATTGCCGCACTTGGGGCAGTGAACGATCGGAATCGGCTCGCCCCAGTAACGCTGGCGGGAGAATACCCAGTCGCGCAGCTTGTAGTTAACGGTCTTCCTGCCGAATCCCTTCTCTTCTACGATCTCGGCGGCTTTCTGTTTCAGAACAGCAGATTCCATGCCGTTCCACTCGCCGGAATTGATCATCGTGCCGGCTGCTTCCGTATATGCTTCCTGCATATCCGGAATTTCGACACCGTCTTTGGCGATAACCTGAATAATCGGCAGACCAAATTTCTTCGCGAATGCAAAGTCGCGGTCATCGTGTGCCGGTACGCACATGATCGCGCCGGTACCATAGTCAGCGAGGACATAGTCAGACAGCCAGATCTGGATCTTCTCATTGTTCAGCGGATTGATCGCATAGCTTCCGGTAAAGACGCCGGTCTTTTCCTTTGCAGCCATACGGTCGACGTTTGACTTCATGGAAGCATCATAGATATACTGGTCAACTGCCTCTTTATTCTCAGGCGTTGCAAGCCTGGATGCAAGCGGATGCTCCGGAGAAAGCACCATGAAGGTCGCGCCGAACAGGGTGTCCGGACGGGTTGTATAGACTGTGATCTTCTCCTCAAAACCGTCGATCGGGAACTGTACTTCCGCGCCGTAGGATTTTCCGATCCAGTCTGTCTGCATCTTCTTAACCTTTTCAGGCCAGTCAAGCTTCTCCAGATCATTCAGCAGCCGCTCAGCGTATGCCGTGATCTTCAGCATCCACTGACGCAGATTTTTCTTGGTAACTTCAGTGCCGCAGCGCTCGCATTTTCCGTCTACGACTTCCTCATTTGCGAGACCTGTCTTACAGGACGGGCACCAGTTGATCGGAAATTCTTTTTCATAGGCAAGACCCTTTTTGAACATCTGGACAAAAATCCACTGTGTCCACTTAAAGAACTTCGGATCCGTCGTATTCACTTCCATGTCCCAGTCGTAAATCGCACCGATCTGATCAATCTGCTCTTTGATGCGCGCGACATTCTCCGCTGTGGAAACAGACGGATGAATTCCCATCTTGATCGCATAGTTCTCAGCCGGGAGACCGAATGCGTCCCAGCCCATCGGATGGATCAGATAGTAATTGTGCATCATCATGTAGCGGCTCCAGACATCAGAGATGACATAGCCTCTCCAGTGACCGACATGAAGACCGTTTCCTGACGGATACGGGAACATATCGAGGCAGTAATACTTCGGTTTCTTTCCGTCCTCGACATTGATCGGATTGATTTTCCAGTTCTTGCGCCACTTCTGTTCAATGGCTTTGTGGTTGAATGGTGTTGCCATGGGTCCTCCTCATTATTCAGGGCTGCCGCTTAAGTGCGGCAGCCCCACTTTTGTCACATAAGATAGAATGATTATTATTCTTCAGAACTGTTGACTTCGTCAGCACGCTCTGCAATCTGCTTCTCCTGGATGTCTGACGGTGCCTGCTCATAACGCTCGAATTTATACTCGAAGACGCCTGCGCCGCCGGTCATGGAGCGGAGTGTGTTGGAATATCCGTAGATCTCAAGCTCCGGTACTTCAGCCTCGACAACTGTGTTGCCGTCCTTGTCCGGATTCATGCCGAGCACGCGGCCGCGGCGCTTGTTCAGGTCGCCCATGATATCGCCGGTATATGCATCCGGAGCTGTGACCTTCATGTTGACGATCGGCTCAAGAAGAACCGGGCCTGCTTCCATGAAGCCCTTCTTGAATGCAAGGCTTGTAGCGGACTTGAATGCCATCTCGGAAGAGTCTACCGGATGATAGGATCCATCGTACAGGATCGCTTTGACACCGACGACCGGATATGCAGCCAGCGGGCCTGCCTTTGTGCAGTCTGCAAGACCTTTGTCTACTGCCGGGAAGTAGTTCTTCGGAACGGATCCGCCGACGACTTCTTCTTCAAATACATATGGTGTCTCAAGATCGCCTGACGGCTCGAAGCGCATGCGAACGTCGCCGTACTGACCATGTCCGCCGGACTGCTTCTTATATTTGCCCTGTACATCGGATTTCTTCCGGATGGTCTCGCGGAATGCAACCTTCGGCTGTACAAGATCGATCTCAACGTTGTAGCGGTCTTTCAGCTTGCTTGCGATTACATCAAGATGCTGGTCGCCGATACCGTACAGCAGTGTCTGGGAGTTTGCCGAATCTACGACGATCTTCATGGTCATATCTTCTGTCGCAAGACGGTTCAGTCCCTGGGATACTTTGTCGACATCCTTTTTGTCTTTTGTGATGTAGCGCTTAACGGTATACGGTTTGGAAATCTTGATGCTGCCGTAGTCTACCTGATGTTCCTTTGTTGCCAGAGAATCACCGGTCCTGGCTGTCGGAAGTTTCGCAACGGCACCGATATCACCTGCGTGCAATTCCGGCACTTCGTTTGTCTTGTTGCCGCACATTACATACAGTTTTCCAAGGCGCTCGTCGCATTCCTGTGTGACGTTATAAAGCGTCTCGTTTGCCTTTACAACACCTGAGCAGATCTTGATCAGGGAGTATTTTCCGAGGAACGGATCTGCAATGGTCTTGAAGACAAATGCACTCTTCGGTTTCTGGAAATCATAATCAGCGTCAAATGTGCCGCTGCCGCTCTTGTCCAGTCCTGCTTTCTTGCGCTGGGACGGATTCGGGAAATAAGCAACGACGTCATTCAGAAGGATGCGGATTCCCTGGAGATTAACCGGTGCGCCCATGCATACCGGAACGATGCTGCCGTCATGTACGTTGGTCGCAACTGCAGCGGCGATCTCAGCATCAGAGAACTCATCTCCCTCAAAGTAACGCTCCATAAATTCCTCGCTGGTCTCAGCGACGGACTCGATCAGCTCGCTTCTGTAAGACTCAAGATATTCCATGGAGTAATCCGGTACCGGAATCTCTTCCTTTTTATCTTTGTCGATATACTTGCGTGCTTTCTGTTTGATAATATTCACGTAGCCGATGAATTTTTCATTCTCGCGGATCGGCATGTGCAGCGGAGCAATCCGTTTTCCGTAGAGATCCTGCAGCTCTTCCACGACCTTGCGGTAGCTGACATTGTCGATATCCATATCTGTAACAAAGATCATACGCGGCAGATTGTAACGCTCGCAGAGATCCCATGCCTTCTTTGTGCCGACTTCTACGCCGCCCTTACCGGAGACAACGATGATAGCAGCATCTGCAGCAGCCGCAGCTTCTTCTGCCTCACCGACGAAATCGAAAAATCCCGGTGTATCCAGAATATTGACCTTGACGTCATTCCACTCGATCGGAAGCATTGCAGTTGAAATGGAAAACTTACGCTTGATTTCTTCCTTATCATAATCGCTGACTGTATTTCCGTCAGTTACTTTTCCCAGTCTGTTTGTAATTCCGGAGAGGTATGCCATTGCCTCTGCAAGGGTTGTCTTTCCGGCTCCGCCGTGTCCGAGAAGAACGACGTTTCTGATTTTGTCTGTACTGTAAACTTTCATATCTACTGATACCTCCCAATTTGATAGCGATCGTGCCACGTGTTTTTGCGCGCACTCTGGATATATTTTACTAATGATTGCCTGCTTTTTCAAGCCTTTTATAACATTTTGACTTTTGCAGGCGCATGCTTTACACTACTTTTCAAATGGTATAGAAACATCAGAGCAGAAATAACTGCCGTCTTTAAGCAATACAAGGAGTCTGTCCATGAAAACAATCGGCTTTTACGGACTTGGCCTGATCGGCGGATCACTGGCCAAAACCATACGAAAATATTTTCCTGATCTTAAGATCATTGCCTGGAACCGGACGCCTGCTGTCCTGGACGCCGCGCTGCAGGATCATATCATTGATGCGGCATGCGGACAGAATGATCCACAGTTTGCGGACTGTGACCTGATTTTTCTTTGTGCACCGGTTCAGGCCAATGAGACTTTCCTGCCGCAGCTTGCCGGAATTGTTAAGGATTCCTGCATTATCTCGGATGTAGGAAGTGTAAAAAGCAATATCGTCTCCGCCGCGGAAGAAGCCGGTTTATCCGCGCAGTTTATCGGAGGGCATCCCATGGCCGGGTCCGAGCGGACCGGTCTTGCCAGTGCATCCGATTATCTTCTTGAAAATGCTTATTATTTCCTGACGCCCTGCAGAGATGTTCCGCAGGAATCCGTCGATACGCTCCGGGATCTGGTTGCTGCCTGCAAAGCAATTCCGATGGTCACCAGTGCCGCGGCACATGATTACATTGTCGCCGGTGTCAGCCACGTCCCGCACATCGTTGCATCTGCACTTGTCAACCTTGTGCGGACCGGAGATACTGAGGATGAGCTGATGAAGCTGGTTGCCGCAGGCGGCTTCCGCGATATCACGCGCATTGCCTCCTCCTCTCCGGACATGTGGGAACAGATCTGCCTCACAAACGGAACGCAGATCAGCGAGACCCTCGGCAGATATATTCACCTGCTGAAAGAAGCACAGAATTACGTTGATCACAGAGACGGGGCAGCCATTCACGCGATGTTTACCGCCTCACGAAATTATCGTGATTCTCTCTCAGACACCGTCACCGGACCTGTTCCGCGCCAGTATATCATTTATCTGGATATCTATGACGAGGCAGGCGGCATTGCAACCATCACAACTCTGCTCGCCATGAGCGGCATCAACATCCGGAACCTCGGCATCATACACAACCGTGAATTTGAAGAAGGGGTACTGCGCATTGAATTCTATGACGGTGTCTCAAGAGATCAGGCAATTGAGATTCTGAAGAAGCGGAATTATATCGTGCGGCGAACCACCTGAACCGGGATTTGCAAAGGAGACAGAATGATTATAAGAAGCATAAAACAACCCCTCCGCGGCGCGATCCAGGTTCCTGGCGATAAATCAATCTCTCACCGCTCTGTGATGATCGGTTCCCTGGCAAACGGAACAACACATGTCAGCGGATTTCTCGCCGGTGCGGACTGTCTCTCAACAATTGAATGTTTCCGGGCAATGGGCATTGAAATTGTGCGCAGCGGAACGGATGTTACCATTCACGGGAAAGGTCTGCACGGTCTGCAGGCGCCGTCCGGGACGCTTGACTGCGGCAACAGCGGCACGACCATGCGGCTGCTCTCCGGCATTCTGGCCGGACAGAGATTTCCCGCACGTCTTACAGGGGATGCCTCTCTGCAGACGCGTCCGATGCGCCGCGTCATTGATCCGCTCTCTTCTATGCATGCACAGATTGCAAGCGAAACAGGAAACGGCTGTGCCCCACTGTCGATTAAACCGGCAGATCTGCACGGAATCCGGTATCAGTCTCCTGTCGCCTCTGCACAGGTGAAATCCTGTGTGCTGCTGGCAGGGCTTTATGCGGACACAGAAACTTCCGTGACAGAACCGGCCCTCTCCCGCAATCACACGGAGCTGATGCTGCAGGGTTTCGGTGCACAGCTCTGCGCGGAAGGTACGACCGTAACAGTCTTGCCGGAACCGGATCTGGCTGCTGCGGAAATCACTGTTCCGGGAGATATTTCATCTGCCGCTTATTTTATCACGGCAGGACTGATGGTTCCCGGTTCCGAAATTCTGCTGACAAACGTCGGCATCAATCCGACCAGGGACGGTATCCTGGAAGTTGTCCGCATGATGGGCGGCAGGATCGGAATGGAAAACATCCGCACATCCGGCGGCGAGACCTCCGCAGACCTCCTGATCACCCATCAGTCACTGCACGGCTGCACCATCGGCGGCCCGCTGATTCCGCGGCTGATCGACGAGCTTCCCGTCATTGCAGTACTTGCTGCTTTTGCAGATGGAACGACTGTAATCCGGGATGCACAGGAACTTAAAGTAAAGGAATCAAACCGGATCGATCTTGTCGTGAATATGCTCCGCACCATGGGCGCCGATATCATCCCAACTGACGACGGCATGATCATTAACGGCGGCAAACCGCTGCACGGCGGCGTGATCGAGACGAATCTGGATCACAGGATGGCAATGTCCGCTGCCGTGGCTGCTCTGATCGCTGAGGGAGAAACAGAAATCCGCAACAGTGACTGTGTGTTAATATCCTATCCTGACTTCTATGAAGATTTAAAAAAGCTGCGGGCTTAATGGTGTGCTACCCGTCAAGAGGACAGTGAAAAATTAAAAAGTTCCGTACCGCCAGTTGTGCATTGTGGTGACCCCAAAAAGTTAGACTTTTGCTCCAGCGAGAAATCGCTGGAGTTTTCTATGCAGCTGTCATGTAGTCTCTGTACTCGATCGGACTTCGGTACCCAAGGGATGCTTTGCTGCGCTTTTCGTTATAATAACGAATGTATCTGTCTATTGCTTCCTTCAGTTCGCTAAAGCTATTATAGATTTGTCCGTAATACATCTCCTGTTTCATTATTCCGAAAAAGTTTTCCATCGGAGAGTTATCATAGCAATTCCCCTTCCGGGACATACTCTGAAAGATTCGATGCTTCTTAAGTGTCTGTTGGTAAATTCCCATCTGGTATGCCCAGCCGCGAT
>JNKK01000043.1 GCA_000702845.1 Lachnospiraceae bacterium FE2018 | reverse complement strand
ACAAGACAAGAAAAGTGCATCCGCAAGTTGGAAAGACAGGCGGATGCGGATGCCCAAAAAGCCAGGGTTAGCGCCGGCCGAAGGAAACAAGACAAAAAAAGTGCATCCGCAAAGAAGCAGACAGGCGGGATGCGGATGCACATGAAGATTTTTCAGTTACATGACCCGCGCCGTAAAGGCTGAAGGTTCTCAGACTCCTTCCAGCCTCTCAGGCCGGTTCATTGATGCCGCGCAGCTCGGTGCCCGGTACGAATTCAAGCATGATCCGCCAGTATTTCTGAAGTGTTTCCACAGAAGGGGCGTGAAGATTTCCGTACGGGACTGTGTCACGGTCTGTGAAGCACTGCAGGAAATAGCGGTCGGCACCCCGGATCATCTCTCCGATTTCAAAGAAATCTTCAGATGAATGAAATTCTTTCACAACAGTGGTGCGGAATTCATAATCCACGGTTCCGTTGATCAAAAGAGAGATGCTTTCCTTGATTTTTCCGAGATCCAGCACGCGGTCGGTCAGATCCTCAGCATGGCTGATCCCCGGCAGGCGGGCAATTGCACCTGTATGAACCGGCGCCGGATCGTCCATGGGATCGTCCGTGGAAGAGTCTTCAACAGAAAAATATCGGAATCCGGAGGTTTCTGCATATTTTGCAGGACTGTTTTTAATATCCATTGCGACATAATCCACCAGCTCTTCTTCCAGAACACGGCGGAGCATCCCCGGGTGGTAGCCGTTGGTATCGAGTTTTGTGCGGAAGCCGAGTGCGCGGATTTCGCGCAGCAGATCCGGGAGATCTTTGTGAAGACAGGGCTCTCCGCCGGTGATTGCCACACCGTCCAGAAGACCTCTGCGCTTTTTTAGAAAAGCAAAAAGTTCTGAATCGTCCATGACCGGCCGGGCAGCCCCGCAGGCCAGCTCGAAGTTATGACAGTACGGACAGCGGAAATCGCACCCGCCCAGAAAAACAGTACAGGCAACATATCCCGGATAATCCAGAAGTGTCATTTTTTGAAGTCCGTGTATTTTCATGACATTGTCCTCAAATTGTTTTTTTGTTTCAGAAAATTGTTTTGCCATGTCTATTGCTTTGCGCACAGCCGGGAGCTCTACTGTATAAGCGCAGATCCGGAGAATGAACGCAGAGAGCTGATCCGGAGCACTGCTATGAGAGCAGATCCGGAGAGCGAATCCGGAGAGCGGATCAGACCGCCGCAAGAATATGTGCATTGCGCAGACCGGCGTCTGAAATGCCGTCATTTACAGAGAAGGCGTGTTTTTCCAGATCACCGCAGTCTGCTGCGGACAGATTCTGCCGCGTCAGCTCCGCGATAATTTCGTCAGACATTCTCTGCATGACCCGGAACTTCTCGTCTGCCATCGAGCGCTCGTTGTCGGTTGTCAGGAGATATTCCATCAGTTCGGCATGCAGCGACAGACAGGGCAGCGAGCGGAGAGCCCGGAACATCCACTTGTAAAAGGGACGGTACCGGCGGTTCAGCAGGAAGATCACTTCCGCTGTGTGATCGACAAATGCGCCGGCAGCCAGCTGTGCTGCGCCGGTTTCGCCGTGCCGGATGCATCGGGAATAATTATATTGTCCTGCCTGTGCCATCATCAGAAGATTTCCCACCAGCTTTTTCCGCCGGATGTCTTCCGGATAAAACTTCAGGCGGCCGCGGATGGCAGAAACTTCGCCGTAATTGTCAAAAAAGAGCTCGCCGTTGGTCGACTCCGCGAGACCCTGTGAGGAAACAGACATCCATTCCGAAACGGTAAGAAATCCGTCCGGCGTCCCTGTCTTATCCCGGAAAAAATCCGCGGTACGAAGAACACCGCGCCGCGCGCCGCCGGCCGGCCGGATGATTGTCCGGCTGAATCCCATAAATCCGTTCGGCAGTTTTGCATATGCACGTTCCAGACGAAAAGCAGTCTTGCGGTCTATGAGATCCTCAGACGGTAGAAAGAGACAGAATCCCGGCTCAAAATCATGATCCCGCGAAACCGCGTCATCATAGCCGAAACATTCGGAACCGCTTCCGGTAAGGCCTGCGGCAAGAAACGGAATCAGATTCGGAAACTGCTCTTCCAGCATAGGCCTTCCATACGTTTCAAAATATGCTTTTGATAAAGAAAGTCCGTTAATTGAGTCCATGTATATATACCTGCTGTTGTGTATAAATCTCCTGTGCCCGCCGGTTCAGCATGTTCGCGGCGGCAAAATATCCGTAATAAGAAAAGGACGGCGCGCATTTTTCGCAGACAAAGGCATAGTAACCGTCACGGCGATCAGGATCTTTGTCCAGCAGCTCCAGTGCCCGGTCCAGAAGTTTCTGGATTTCACCTTCCCCGTCGACGGAGCCTTTTTCCGTGTTTACCAGATCGGCCATGTTCAGATAAGTGATTGCCTGTTCCAGATTGCTGTCAGGAACGGGCTGCAGTCTGTCCAGTGCGGCGCGGTAGAGGGTCTCTGCCTCCGTGTATGAATTCAGGGAAGCATAAGTCAGCCCCATGTTGTTGTACAGGCCTGCGAGCTGCTGCGGATCTGTCAGAGGCGAAGCTTCGTAAACTGCGCGGGCGCGTTCAAACAGCCGGAGGGCTCTGTTATGATACCCGAACGCATTGCAGGCAGTCGCTGCGTTGATACAGGTCGTGCCGATGATCAACGTGTCTTCAAATTCCGGCTGCTCCAGAAGCGCGAGCGCGGCATCGATGTTTTCCAGCGCCTTCTCCTGATCAGCGGTCTTCCGGTAATGACCGATCAGCTCATTGCGGATCACAAGCTCACCGCGCAGATCCCGGCCGAGTTCTGCCTCCGCAAGCCAGTACAGCAGATGCCGCTCGGCACCGGTATAATCCCGCCGGCTCATGTATTCATTCATTTTTTCAATGATCCGCTGCTGCGGAACAGGGTTGATTTTTGTATGATCCCGGCAGCAGCCTTCTGCGCCGGCGTAGAAATTCTCATTCTTCATAGCTGTCATCCATATCTGTATACCGCTTCAAAATGCAGCTGCCATCCATATCTGTATACTGTTCAAATACGCAGCTGCCATCCGAAACTGACGGCTGTTTCACGTTTTACAAAATTAACGATACCGGCAGGAAGTCTTGCCCTTGCACGGCAGACTTTGGTGCTGTATGGTAATAGTATATCACAGAATGTATTATTCTTCTTAAATCGTTCCTCATATTTATTGTTTCACATGTTTTGTTTCACATAACAGACAAATATTCATGATATGCTGAACGGAAAGACTGATTGGGGATATGCATCCGAAAGAAAGGAGCAGATACAGAATGAAAAAGAATGTATTGCGGGTATTATTTCCGCTTCTGCTGACGCTGGTTTTGCTGACGTCATGCGGCAGTGCCGGAAAGAGCAGCAGTTATGACAGTGGTTACGACAGCGGAAACCTTGCAGAGGCGCCGGCCATGGCAGCCGCCGGGGATTATGCTGCAGAAGAAGCGTCTGAAGAATATGCGTTTGATGACGCTGCGGCAGAAGAAATTTATGACGAAGATGTCGGGATGGTCGATTCTGACGCGGCAGTGACGGCTTATGATGACGAGAGCAGGGCAGGCGGGTCGGAAAAAGCAGACGACAAAAGCAGCGATTCAGCAGCAGACGGGAAAAAGAATCTTGAAAAAATTGTCTACACCTGTTCTGCGGATCTGCAGACACTGGAATACGATCAGAGTGTCAAAGATATTAAAGATGCGGTTAAGGCAAGCGGCGGCATCATCCAGTCCGAGACAGAAAGCGACAACAACAGTTACTGGTATTACGAAAGCAGGGGTACTTCCAACAACAGGAATCTGTATCTCACTGTCCGGATTCCGACCGAGAAATATGAGACGTTTGTCAATTCGCTTGATCAGTACGGCAAGGTTATGAATAAAACCCAGTCCGCCGACAATATCAGCAGAACGTACAATGACAAAAAAACATATATCACATCCCTGGAGACCGAGCAGAAGCGCCTGCTGGAAATGATGGATAAAGCTGAAACCATCGAGGATATGATGGCGGTTGAAGAGCGGCTGACCGAAGTCCAGCGTCAGTTAAATCAGTACAAAACGGAACTGGACGCGATGGATATGGATGTGGCATACTCTACTGTGATATTGAATCTGCGGGAAGTGCAGAAAATTGAAAATCAGCCGACACCCCGGGATTCCTTCGGAACACGTATTAAAAAGGCGTTTATCAGTGCGTGGGAAGGTTTTGTTGGTTTCTGGGAAGATTTCCTGTTCGCGCTGATCTATCTGCTCCCGGCGATTGTGGTGATCGGCCTGATCGTCTGGATTATTCTTCGCGCGACACGAAAGAAACGGAAAGCACGAAAAGAGAAGAAGCGCGCGGAAAAAGAAATGTTCGAAGATCTGAAAAAACGCGCGGAAGAAGAAAAGGCAAAACAAAACGGTTTTATCCAGAAGCAGGAGGAGCAGCATGAGGAGAATGAGTAAGATCGACAGGAGCGTGTACATCGCGCCGGGCAGCCACATCATCGGAGATGTCACCATCGGAAAAAGCAGCGGTGTCTGGTACAATGCGGTTATCCGCGCCGATACAGACCGAATCGTGATTGGTGAAAATACGAACATACAGGATAATGCGGTGCTGCATGTGGATGAGGGTCATCCGATGCAGATCGGAGACGGCGTATCGATCGGACACGGGGCGGTTCTTCATGGCTGCAGCATCGGCAGCAATACCGTAATCGGCATGGGTGCCATTGTTCTGAACGACGCGAAAATCGGAAAAAACTGTATGATCGGCGCCGGCGCCATGGTGCCGGGCGGCATGGAAGTGCCGGACGGGCATATCGCCTTCGGCAGTCCGTGCAAGGTCAGACGTGAGATGACAGAGGAAGAAATCGCCGGCAATACGGAAAATGCCGATGAATATGTGATGCTCGCGCGCAGGGCACTGGAGGCGTGAGCAGAAATTCACAGGATCAGGCTGTCACAGGATCAGACAGGTATACCCTATATACATAAAGCATCAGAGAAACGTCGCTTTATTATGTGAAATATGCGACAAGAAAATTAGGATTTATCTCAAAAATGACAACATTTTCACAATAATTCTTTTGAAATCACGTTCACAATTTAGCGTCCATCTGCTATAATTACAGATGGACGTTTTTAATTCTATCTTAGCAAAGGAGAAATTGATTATGGATGCATTCAGCAAAGCATTACAGGCTGACAAAAGAGAAATCATCATTGCGCCGACAATCTATAAGATGGCAGATTTCGGCCAGCTCGCAGAAGAGTTCGGACTTGGCGAGAGAGACGTTGTTCTGACAAACGAGTTCATCTACAAGCCGTTCATGGAGTCCTACAACCTTCCGTGCCAGTACATCTTCCAGGAGAAGTACGGACTGCTCGAACCGTCAGAGGAAATGATCGAGATGATGTATGAAGACATCAAGTACGATTCCTATGACAGAGTAGTCGCAGTCGGCGGCGGCGCAATCATGGACCTCTGCAAACTTCTCGGCTGCAAGCGCCCGAGCTCTGTACATGAAATGTACTTCAAGAGAGAGCCGGTTATCCATGAGAAGGAAGTTATTGCAATCCCGACAACCTGCGGTACAGGTTCCGAGGTTACAAACATTTCCGTAGCAATCGTTAAGGATGAGAAAGACGGCGTTCTGACCGGTGGCGAGACAAAGCTCGGCCTGGTTTCCGACGACATCATCCCGAACAAGGTTGTCATGATTCCGAAGTTCCTTGAGACACTTCCGTACAGACCGTTTGCAACATCTGCAATCGACGCTCTGATCCATGCAACAGAGTCCTTCCTGTCTCCGCACAGAAAGACCCTCACATCTGAGATGTACTCTGTAAGAGCTATGGAACTGATCCTTGAAGGATTCCGCCGCATCGGCGAGAGCGGACCGGATGCACGTCTTGACTATCTTGACGAGTTCGTTACCGCTTCCAACATGGCAGGTATCGCATTCCTGAAGGCAGGCTGCGCTACTGTTCACGGCATGAGCTTCCCGCTGGGCGGAACTTATCACGTACCGCACGGTGAGTCCAACTATGCTCTGTTCGGCAAGATCCTTGAGATCTACGATGAGAAGGATCCGGACGGCGAGATCATGCGCTTCAAAGAGCTCGTTGCAAGAATCACAGGCTGCGAAGTTGCAAATGCAATTCCGTATCTGAATGAGTTGCTCGAGAAAGTTCTTCCGCTGAAGCCGCTCCATGAGTATGGATTCAAAGAGGAAGACATCGAGGCATTTGCTGATTCTGTAGAAGCAAACCAGCAGAGACTGATCACCAACTCTTATGTACTGCCGTGGACAAAGGAACTGTCCATGCGTGTATACCGCGAGTGCTTCTAAAGTAAATGAAGTAAAACGCTGGCTGACTGTATTTCAGTCGGTCAGCGTTTGTGCGTTTAAAAGGGCGCGTCGGACCGTCTGAACCGAACCGGCAGTGCAAAAACGCAAACACGTAAAGAGCAAAGAAAGGATAGAAACCCGTTATGATGACAAAAGATCAATATATCGAGTCCCTGAGAAAGCTGAACCTGAACCTCTGGATGTTTGGTAAAAAGGTAGAGAATCCGGTCGATGATCCGATTATCCGCCCGTCACTGAATTCCTTCGCACTGACTTATGAGCTGGCAGAGGATCCGGAGTATGATGATCTGATGACCGCAACCTCTCATCTGACCGGCAAGAAGATCAACCGTTTCACGAACATTCATCAGAGCACAGATGACCTGATCAAAAAGGTTAAAATGCAGCGTCTTCTCGGCCAGAAGTCAGGTGCCTGTTTCCAGCGCTGCGTCGGTATGGACGCAATGAATGCTGTTTACAGCTCAACCTACGAGATCGATGAGGCATGCGGCACAAAGTATCATGAGAATTTTGTAAAATTCCTGACCCGCGTACAGGATGAAGACCTCGCAGTTGACGGCGCTATGACAGACGTCAAGGGTGACAGAGGCCTTGCTCCTTCCAAACAGGCTGATCCGGATCTGTTCCTGCATGTCGTTGAGCGTACCGCAGACGGTGTCTATGTAACAGGTGCTAAGGCACATCAGACCGGCTATGTAAACTCTCACGAAGTTCTGGTTATGCCGACCATCTCCATGCGCGAAGGCGATGAGGACTATGCAATCTGCTTCTCCTGCCCGACAGACGCAGAAGGCATTACCCTGATCTACGGACGTCAGTCCTGTGATACCAGAAAGCTGGAAGAGTACAACAGCATCGACGTCGGCAATCAGACATACGGCGGACATGAAGTCCTCGTTATCTTTGACCGCGTATTTATTCCGAACGAGAACATTTACCTTAACGGCGAAGTCGGATTTGCAGGCATGATCGTAGAGCGTTTCGCAGGCTTCCACCGTCAGTCCTACGGCGGATGTAAAGTCGGTGTCGGCGATGTCCTGATCGGTGCGACAGCAGTTGCAGTTGAGATGGCAGGCTGCGCAAAGGCATCTCATGTCAAGGATAAACTGATCGAGATGGTTCATCTGAATGAGACCCTGTACAGCTGTGGTATCGCATGCTCATCCCAGGGTGCTCCGACCAAGTCCGGCGGCTATCTGATCGATCTGCTTCTGGCAAATGTCTGCAAACAGAACATCACAAGATTCCCGTATGACATTGCCCGTCTCGCACAGGATCTGGCAGGCGGCCTGATGGTTACACAGCCGTCCGAGGCAGACTACAGAAATCCGGAACTGCAGCCGTACATTGAGAAGTATCTCAAGGGCGTCGCTTCTGTTCCGACAGAAGACAGAATGCGCATCCTCCGCCTGATCGAGAACATCACCATGGGTACCGCGGCAGTCGGTTATCTGCCGGAGTCCATGCACGGCGCAGGTTCACCGCAGGCACAGCGTATTATGATCGCACGTCAGGGCAATATGGAAGCAAAGAAGGATCTCGCGAAGCATATCGCGCACATCGACTGACGTCGATGCGCGTGCTCCGCAGGATCGCAGCTCGCAGATCGGAAGATCACTTCGTGATCCTGCTCGCGCGAACAAAGTCCGCAAGCGGACTTTGAATTAAGAAGGTAAGTAATTTATGAAACAGTGTGCAGTGAAGTTCTGCGGGGGCTGTAATCCCGGGTATGACCGGGGCGCGGCGTACCGGAGACTGAAGGAAGAGACGAAGGAAGCGGCAGCGTTTGAAGTTGCCGAAGCGGGAAAGCACTATGATATCCTTCTGATTATCCGCGGCTGTACACAGTGCCCGTATCTCTATGAAGAGATCAATGCGGATCAGCGCATCATCTGCACCTCTCCCAAAGGGGTGCAGGATGCGATTGATCAGCTTAAATCATTTTAGCAACTGGTTGTTTCAAGATGGAGGTATAAGAGTCCAATGAAAAAAGTTAACATTATCAGCGCAGAAGAAGCGGCTATGATGGTCGATGACGGCGTTACCATCGCGACTGGTGGTTTCGTCAGCTGTGCATGCCCGGAAGCACTCTCAAAAGCACTTGAGAAGAGATTCCTGGAGACAGGCCATCCGAGAGATCTGACACTGTTCTTTGCAGCAGGTCAGGGACACCGTGACGGTACCGGCGGCGACCACTATGGTCACGAAGGTCTGGTCAAGAGAGTTATCGGCGGTCACTGGGATCGCGCACCGAAGCTCGGAGATCTTGCGCTGGCTAACAAAATCGAAGCATACAACATTCCGCAGGGTGTTGTTACACATATGTACAGAGATATCGCTGCACATAAAGTCGGAACAATCACACATGTCGGACTGAACACATTCGTAGATCCGCGTAACGAAGGCGGTAAGCTTAACACCTTCACAAAAGAGGATATCGTTGAGCTGATCGAGATCGGCGGCAAGCAGCTCCTGCTTTACAAGGCTATGCCGATCGACGTCGTATTCGTCCGCGCATCCTATGTTGATACACTCGGCAACTGCACCGTTCACCGTGAGATCGGACCGCTTGATGTCACAGCAATGTGCCAGGCAGCAAAGAACTCCGGTGGTAAGGTTATCATTCAGGCTGAAAAGATCGTCGAGGCAGGAACACTGGATCCGAGACTCGTTGTAATCCCGGGCATCTATGTTGACGCTGTTGTCGTCGGTTCTGACGAGGACAATCTGCAGTGCATCGGCACACCGTACGACGGCGCCCTTTCAGGTGAGTATCGTATTCCGGTAGATGCAATTCCTCCGATTCCGCTTGATGCAAAGAAGGTTCTTGCACGTCGTGCAGCTATGGAACTTCCGAATGACGCAATTGTTAACCTCGGAACAGGTGCTCCGGAGAAGATCGCGAACGTCGCTGCAGAAGAAGGTATCTCCAACAAGATGACGCTGACGGTAGAGGCAGGCTCCATCGCAGGTGTTCCGTACGGCGGAACCCAGTTCGGCGGCGCAGCAAACTCCATGTGCATTATCCCGCACAATGTACAGTTTGACTTCTATCAGGGCGGCGGCCTTGACGTTGCATTCCTCGGCCTTGCCGAGACAGCTCCGAACGGCGACCTGAACGTCTCCAAATTCGGCACACGTCTTGCAGGCGCAGGCGGATTCATCGACATCACCCAGAACGCAAAGAAGGTTGTTTACTGTGGTACATTCACAGCTAAGGGCCTGAAGGTTCACTGCGAAGACGGCAAACTCGTCATCGATCAGGAAGGCGGAAAGAAGAAATTTGTCAACAAGGTTGAGCAGATTACCTTCTCCGGCGACTATGCAAACTCCGTAAATCAGCCGGTTCTCTATGTCACAGAGCGTGCGGTATTTGAGCTTCGTAAAGAAGGCGTTACTCTGATCGAGATTGCACCGGGAATCGATCTTCAGAAAGATGTCCTGGATCAGATGGAGTTCATGCCGCTGATCGATTATCAGGAGGACGGCACAGTCAAACTTATGGATGCACGTATCTTCCGCGATGAGCCGATGGGATTAGAGTAAGAAGCAAAGGAGAAACAAAAAATGGCAATGACAGATGTAGTAGTTGAGAAAAAGGATCATGTAGCGGTTGTCAAGATTGAGCATATGAAGGCTATGAACGCTCTTTCCACAGATATGTATTCACAGCTGGAAGAGGCATTTGGCCAGGTTGCTGCAATGGAAGATGTATACTGTGTCGTTCTGACAGGTTCTTCTGTCATCAATAAGAAGGGCAAAGAGGTTCAGTCCTTCGTTGCAGGCGCAGATATCTCCGAGATGTCCAAGCTGACTGTCGAGGAAGGCAAGCAGTTCGGAAATAACTCCAACCGCGTCTGCTGGATGATTGAAAACTTCAAACGTCCGGTTATCGCAGCAATTAACGGATTCTGCCTGGGCGGCGGCGTAGAGCTTGCTATGTCCTGCGATATCCGTATCTGCTCAGAGAACGCAACATTTGGTCAGCCGGAAGTAGGCCTTGGCATTACTCCGGGATGCGGCGGCACACAGAGACTCGCTCGTTTTGTCGGCCTTGGCAAAGCAAAAGAAATTCTCTACACCGCACGTGCTAACTACACTGCACAGGATGCCCTTGATATGGGTCTTGTAAACTATGTATATCCGATCGAGAGCCTTATGGACGAGGCTATGAAGCTTGCGAACGAGATCGCTGCACAGGCACCGATCGCAGTTTCACTCGTGAAGGAAGCTGTCAATGTTGGCTACCAGACAGATCTGAACTCTGCGCTGAAGTTCGAGGGCAACTGCTTTGCACAGTGCTTCGCAACAGAAGATCAGAAATATGCAATGGAGCATTTCCTCGCAAGAAGCAAAGATCCGAAGGAATTCAAGAATAAATAACCAGTTGCTGAAAGCGTCCTGAAAATATAAGTGCGCGGAGCCGTAAGGTTCCGCGCACTTTTTGCGCGTTAGCTTTGAGCCATGCGCATCCAGGATGGCGAACGGGCAGAGAACGCCTGCGTTCATCTGTCCGTGAGACAGACTGAATGCATACGGCGAATGCCGCGACAGTGAGTGTCCGAAGGACACGTAACTGTCGGCATGGATCAAAGCGCGCAGCTATGCATCCAGGATGGCGAACGGAATTAATAAAACCGTTTTCATGTTACGCTGTTTGCGTTATAGTAGAGAGAGAATCTCGGGTTTGAAAGGAGCATCAATGAAATGAAAACCATGATTATCTATTTCTCCAGCCACCATGGAAATACAAAAAAGCTTGCGGAGGCAATTGCGGCAGCAGATACAGACGTTGAAATTTGTGAAGTGTCCGATGCGAAAGATCTGAATCTGTCAGAATTCGACAGAATCGGAATCGCCTCCGGTATTTATGCAGGTAATTTCGGCAAGCCGATCATGAAGTATGCGGAGGAAAAGATTCCGAAGGGAAAAGATGTCTTCTTTCTGTATACGTCAGCCATGAAGCTGAACAGTCACACGGCGGGAATCCGGAAGCTGGCGGAGCAGTGCGGATGGAGAGTGCTCGGCGAGTACGGATGCCGCGGTTATAATACGTTCGGTCCTTTTAAACTTGTGGGCGGGACAAGCAAGGGACATCCGACCAGAGAAGAACTTGACGGAGCAGCTGCATTTTACAAGTCACTGTAAAACAGAAAGAGAGAATCCGGCTTATGAGAGAAGAGATCAGAAACTTCATGGATGAAATGGAAGAAGGTCTGGCAGGCAGACAATCGTCGCTTCCGATGATACCGACCTATCTGGGAATCGGTAATGCGGACAAATACAGGAAACCGGTTCTGGTAATTGATGCCGGCGGGACAAATCTGCGTGCCGCAGCAGTTTGCTTTACAGACAGCGGGCTGGAAGTTCTGGACATGGTAAAACGGAAGATGCCGGGACGCAAAGGGGCTATCTCAACAAATACGCTCTTTTCCGAGCTGGTGGATACAATAGAACCTATGCTTGACGGGATAGAACTCTGCGGTTTCTGCTTTTCCTATCCTGCAGACATTCAGCCGGATCGTGACGGAAAAATCATTGCCTTCAGCAAAGACATTGAAGTGACCGGATCAGAAGGTGTGCTGATCGGTGAATCCATGAATGCCGAACTGGCGCGCCGCGGTAAAAAACCTTTGAAGTTTTGTGTGCTGAATGATACGGTTGCGACATTTTTCGGCGGATGCAGCAGTCTGCCTGCCGAGGCGCATGATTCTGTAATCGGCATGATACTGGGAACGGGTATTAACAGCTGCTATCTGGAACGGGCAGATCAGATCGGAAAGATTGCGCCGGCGCCATATGACATGGTCATCAACATTGAATCTGCAAAATTTAAAAAGCTGGAGATGAAGTCCTTCGATCTGCGTCTCGACGAGAATTCCGCACTGCCGGGCGATGCGTGGATGGAAAAAAAGATCTCCGGCGCGTATTTCGGAAGCAATGTATACTATGCGCTGCTGGAGAAATGTGAAGAAGGTATATTCGACCGCGCGTTCCGGGAAAGGCTGCTGAAAAAGGGTGATATCCGGACTTCGGAAATCAGTGTATTTACGGAAGATCCGTATGGAGAAGATCTGGATGGACTCTGTGTGACCGCGGAACAGAAAGAAGCCGTTCTTGCAGTCGCAGAAGAATTAATCGACCGCGCCGCGTATCTGGTAGTCTGTCATCTGGCTGCTGTGATGGAACACCGCGATCTGGGATGTCATCGGCGCGCGCCTGCGATCATTGTGACAGAGGGATCCACCTGGCAGAAGTTTGCCGCAATGCGGGAGCGGATCATTTACTATGCACACCGTATTATTGAGCTGGAGCAGGGGAGATTCTACCGCTTTTTCGAGGTGGAGAAAAGCAACCTGATCGGAAGCGCACAGGCAGTTGTAAGCTGTTTAAACGGTGATTAAAGAATTGTTCTCTGTCTGTACGTCATCCTGTCGGTGCACGGCTCAAAGCTTACGCGCAAAAAGACGACGACTGTGATCAGTCGTCGTCTTTTTCTGTTTCCGGTAATTTTTGAACCCTTACTTCCAGCGCCCTTCTGCGGGCGGTTTTTGTGACGGTTACCTCCAGCCCTTCTGCTTCGAATGTGTCGCCGACCTTCGGAATATGTTCCAGATTATCTACGACCCAGCCGGAGACGGTCGGGATCTCTTCGTCGGAGCGGATCGAGAACAGATCAAACAGATCGGAAAGATCCGCATTGGTATTGATCAGATAGCTTCCGTCAGACTGGCGGGTGATTTCCTGCACGACGAGGTCATGCTCGTCCCAGATCTCGCCGACCAGTTCCTCGATGATATCCTCCATCGTGACGATTCCTTCGGTGCCGCCGTATTCATCGACAACGACAGCCATGTGCAGTTTTTCGACCTGCAGCTTGCGAAGCAGATCATCGATGTGAGCGGACGGTGCGGTATAATAAATCCTTGAAATGCACTTGCGGATATCTTTGACGCCGCGGTACCGGGCGGCATAAAAGTCTTTCTCGTGGATGACGCCGATGATATTGTCGATTGTTTTTTCGTAGACCGGGAGACGGGAATAACCGCTTTCGGTAAACAGTGCAGCGACTTCTTCGGCATCTGCTTCACGCGATACGGCACAGATATCTACGCGCGGTGTCAGAATATCACTGACTTCCAGATCGTCGAAATTGATTGCGGATTGAATCAGTCTGCTTTCGTGTTCATCCAGACCGCCTTCGTTCTCGGCTTCTGACACCATGGTGATCAGTTCTTCTTCCGTAATGCCTGCTTCTTCTTCCCCTTTTGTGATGGCATTTATCAGGCGCTGCCAAAGTGAAAAAAACAGATTCAGCGGTGAGAGAAGAATCAGAAAAAAACGGAGAAACGATGCAGAGAAACAGGCAAATTTTTCAGGATGCTTTTTTGCGTAACTCTTGGGTGTGATCTCACCAAACAGAAGAACCAGCAGGGTTAACACAACCGTTGCGATGGTCGGACCGTATTCTCCGCCGGCAAGCCGGGTGAACAGGACGGTTGCAATTGCCGTTGCAGTAATATTGACGATATTATTTCCGATCAGAATGGTCGAAAGGAGCTTGTCATAGTTCTCTGCGAGCTGAAGTACAAGGGCGGCCTTTTTGTCTCCCTTTTCTTCCCGGTTTCGCATCCGGATGCGGTTATAGCTGGAAAATGCAGTTTCTGTCGCGGAAAAATAGGAAGATAATATGATCAGAACGATCAGCGCGACAATCATAATCAGGTTGGACGTATCCATAATATCCGTTCGGTTCCTCGCTGGCGGATTACAATGTATCATTTATGTAAGGACAGAAAAATACCCTGTTATCATTATAATACAGGATGTACAATCCGCAATCTACTATTTTATTGAAATCTGCATATATGGTAAAATAAAGCGATGGCATGAATACAGGAAAGGACATCAGGGAATGCTGCACTTACTGAAAAGAAATAATGCACAGAGCGGGCGGAGCGGACAGAATCAGGAAGAAGAAAAGAAGGTAGAGTATATTGAACTGATCTACGACCTGATTTTCGTGTATCTGATCGGCCGGAATAACTCTCTTCTGACACATATACAGTACGGCTTTATCAGCGGAAGGGTGTTTCTGACATATGTTCTTGTAACCCTGACCATTATTCAGATCTGGAGCTTCACAACGTTCTACATCAACAGGCATGGGAGAAAAAGCCTGCGGGAGCACGTATTTCTGTTTGTAAATATGTATTTGCTTTACTACATGGCTGACGGGACGCGTGTCTACTGGCAGTCTCATTTTGACCGGTACAATACAGCGTGGGCACTGATTCTCTTTAACATCGGCCTGCAGTATTTTCTGGAAAGCAGGAGTTATACGGTTACGCCGTGGAATCTCGCGCAGATCAGACGAAACTGCTTTATTATATGGGGGGAGATGCTGATTGTTATCATCTCCATTCCTGCGTGGCATCTGCGGGGGCTGATCCTGTCACCAGCGGCAATTGCTTTTGGCATGTTTGCAATGCTTCTCTCGGGGAAAGTCAACCGCCTGGTTCCGGTAGATTTTCCGCATCTCTCAGAGCGGGCAATGCTTTATGTTGTTTTTACATTCGGGGAAATGATTATTGCGATTGCGGGATACTTTGAGGAAGAAATATCACTGAATGCAGTCTATTTTTCTGCGATGGCTTTTCTGATCGTGGTGGGATTGTTCCTGAGTTACGGAACTATATATGATCATATTCTGGACAGAAATCTTAATACGACTGGAATCAGTTATATGCTGCTTCACATCTTTTTGATTTTTTCCCTGAATAATATCACGACGGCGCTGGAATTTATGCGGGAGGAAACGATCAGTCTTCTCCCAAAGACACTTTTTATCACGGGATCGATCCTGCTGTATTTTTTGTTTCTGTTTCTAACCGGGATCTTCGCGAAAAAACGTATGCGGCCGGGTCGGCGCTTTATCATGCGGCATGCAGTTCTCGCAGGCGCGTTTGTGATGCTTATGATCGTATTCCGGGAGAAAATGGTTGTCAACATCGCAGTAACGGTTGTTTATGTGTTTGCAAATTATCTGATGCTGCATTTGTACGGAAGAAAGCTGCGGGCCTGAGTTTGGGATGTGTATGGGAAATAGAGATAGACAGTCAGATGAATACAGAACCTGCCTGCGAAAACTGCTATTGTATGCGGTTGCTGTGATGACGGGAGCCGGTCTGCTTTGCGGGTGCGGCGGAACACAGAGCGGCTTTGAATCAGCAGGAGCAGCTGCGGAAAGCGATATGATGCAGAGCGGCAGCAGTGCGTCTGATGCGGCAGATGGCGATTCAGGCAGCGGTTCGGAAACAGACGCTGTATGGGGTTCACAGAACGAACAGAAAGAAGAGGAGGAAGAACCCGAAGAGCATCATCTGTGGATCACAGAGACGGAAACGACATCTGTACCGCCTTTTGAAGTGATCCGGAAGGCGGACAGTTTTGAAGGTATCACGCCGGACCGGTTTGGAACGGCCGGGCTGCTCCTGATTCCCGATGTCGGCATCAATGTGCGGTTGTTTGGCGGATCAGACGAAAGTGACCGCTACAACCAGCGCGGGGTTGATATGGAGGACAGTGCGGCGCTGCTGAATTTCGGCGGCACAGATGTGATCGGTGATCACTCAAACCAGGGCTTTTCCGCGATTCGCGGCAGTGTAATCGGTGAAACGCGCGCGTATATTGTGCAGGAAGATCATTCTTATCGAGAGTATATCTGCGCCGGTATTCTGGACGGCACCAACGACGATCATCATCTGTACGGCAGCGACGGACTGGATTATATGCATGCAGTATCGGACCGCTATGATCTGGTCATGTATACCTGTCTGGAAAACTGGGAGCATATTGAGATTGTTCTGTGGAAAGATGTCGATGCGGCTGTGCAGTCGGAATATCATTTTGGCGGGTGAAGACGGTGCTTTTGATTAATGACCGGAGACGATAAAAGGTATATTGCGCAAAAAAATCAATGCAGGTATACTTGTTTTATGTAAGAAACATTCATCCCCGAAGAATTTTCCGTTTTTTTGCAAAAATCTTTGAAAGCGTGTGCGTGTCCTGATAGAATAGATAACAGGATTGCAGTATGCAGCAGATATATCCCTGTCACCGGAGAAATCGCCTTGCAGCATCAGGCGGCAGGATCATATATCATCATAACAATAAACAGATAAGGAGAATCGCATGACAATCACAAACGACATTAAGTATGTAGGCGTCAATGATCATCAGATTGACCTGTTCGAGGGACAGTACGTTGTGCCGCTGGGAATGGCGTACAATTCTTATGTAATTCTCGACGAGAAGATTGCGGTCATGGACACGGTAGACAGAAATTTCACACATGAATGGCTGGACAACATTGCAAATGCAATCGGTGACAGAAAGCCGGATTATCTGATCATTCAGCACATGGAGCCGGACCACTCCGCAAATATCGCAAACTTCCTGAAGATCTATCCGGATGCGCAGGTCATTTCCAATGCAAAAGCATTCAAGATGATGGATCAGTTCTTCGGCGCAGATGCAGTACAGAGCCGTGTGACCGTTAAAAACGGCGAGACATTCTCTCTCGGAAAGCATGATCTGACCTTCGTTTTTGCACCGATGGTACACTGGCCGGAAGTTATGGTCACATATGACAGCACGGATAAGGTTCTGTTCTCTGCAGACGGCTTCGGAAAATTCGGCGCAAATGATGTCGAGGATCCGGAAGGCTGGGCATGTGAGGCGCGCAGATATTACTTCGGTATCGTCGGAAAATACGGCGCACAGACACAGAATCTGCTGAAGGCTGCTGCAGGTCTGGATATTCAGGTAATCTGCCCGACGCACGGACCGGTTCTCTCTGAGAATCTCGGCTACTACCTGGATCTGTATGACAAATGGTCATCCTATACACCGGAGTCTGAGGGAATCCTGATTGCTTACACATCCGTATACGGACATACAAAAGAAGCGGTCGAAAAACTGGCAAAAATGCTCAAAGAGAAGGGAGCGCCGAAGGTTGTTGTCGCAGATCTGGCGCGCGACGATATGCCGGAGACAGTAGAAGACGCATTCCGTTATGACAAGATTGTCTTCGCTTCCACAACCTACAACGCAGAAGTGTTCCCGTGGATGCGCACATTCCTGGAAGAACTGGCTGAGCGCAACTTCCAGAAACGTACGGTCGGCTTCATTGAGAACGGAACATGGGCGCCGATGGCGAAGAAGACCATGAAGAAGATTCTCGAGGGCTGCAAAGATCTGACATACCTTGAGACAGAAGTTACCATCAAGTCCGCGCTCGATGCAGACAGCAGTGCGGCGCTTGAGAAGATGGCAGACGAACTGTGCCGCGACTACATCGCGCAGGATCCGGAAAAGGCTGATAAGAACGATATGAAGGCACTGTTCCACATCGGATACGGCCTGTATGTCATCACCAGCAATGACGGTAAGAAGGATAACGGTATGATCTGCAACACCGTCACACAGCTGACCAGCGATCCGACCAGAGTTGCCGTCAACATCAACAAGGCAAACTATTCACATCATGTCATCCAGCAGACAAAGAAGATGAACGTCAACATCCTCTCCGTAGAGGCACCGTTCTCCGTCTTCGAGCGGTTCGGATTCCAGACCGGACGTACTGTCGACAAGTTTGCGGGCATGGAAGGTCTGAAACGCGCCGACAACGGACTGATCATGCTGCCGCAGTTCATCAACGCAGTCATGGCGCTGGAAGTTGAGCAGTATGTTGATCTCGGAACCCACGGCATGTTCATCTGCAAGGTGACAGAGGCGCGCGTCATGTCCGATAAGGAGACGATGACATACACCTACTATCAGAAGAACGTAAAGCCGAAACCAAATACCGAAGGCAAGAAGGGCTGGGTCTGCACCGTCTGCGGTTACATCTATGAGGGCGATCCGCTTCCGGATGACTTCATCTGCCCGCTGTGCAAACATCCGGCATCGGATTTCGAGCCGATTAAGTAATTAAATTGAGATTTGTGGGAGATGCGCCTGCCGCAGGATGCGATTTCCATAAGAAAAGAAAAACCCGGGGGTCCGAAGATCCCCGGGTTTTTATTGCGCGATATTGTGGCTTACTTATTAGCCTTGTACTCCTTGATTGCCTCTGTGAGAAGCGGGCCAACCTTGAACAGGTCGCCGGTGATGCCGTAGTCAGCAATCTCGAAGATCGGAGCTGCCTCGTTCTTGTTGACAGCGATGATCAGTTCGGATTCCTGCATACCAGCTTTGTGCTGGATTGCACCGGAGATACCAAGTGCGATGTAAACCTTCGGATGTACGGTCTTACCGGTCTGACCAACCTGGTGATCAGCGGAGAGCCATCCGGAGTCGATTGCTGCACGGGAGCCGCCGACAACGCCGCCGCCGAGTGCGTCTGCAAGATCCTCAGCGATCTTGATTCCGCCTTCAACGTCTGCTGCGATACCACGGCCGACAGATACGATGAACTCAGCACCAACGAGGTCAACCAGCTTCTTAGCTGCCTTGACAACGTCGATAACCTCTGTCTTCAGATCTTCCGGAGCAACATTTACTTCAACCTTCTCGATGACACAAGCGTCAGCTTTTGCCTGGTCGAACGGTTTTCTCTTCAGAACGCCCGGACGTACGGTTGCCATGGACGGACGGAAGCGCGGGCAGATGATGGAAGCCATCAGGTTTCCGCCGAATGCCGGACGGGTCATCTTCAGATCCTTGGAAACGTCATGCGGCTCGCCGAGAACACGTGCGGTTCCCAGTCCTGCGATTCTTTCCGGAGCAAGTACGGAGTTGTTGGACAGGAAATCTTTGTAGATGTCCATGTCAACATCCAGGTGTGTGCAGTCAGCGCAGAGACCTGTGTGCAGACGAGCTGCGCAGCGCGGTCCGAGGTCACGGCCGATGTTTGTAGCACCGATCAGGAAGATTTCAGGCTTCTTGTCAGCGATTACATCGCAGATAACCTTTGCGTATGCATCAGTTGTATAAACTTTCAGTACCGGATCGTCAGCGACGATAACTTTGTCAGCGCCATATCCGCCGAGCTCTTTTGCAAGACCTTCAACGTTGTCGCCAAGCAGAAGACCAACAAGCTGTACACCGAGCTCATCAGCCAGTCTGCGTGCCTCAGAAATCAGCTCGAAATCTGTCGGCATCAGCTTTCCTTCTCTCTGCTCACAGAATACCCATACATCCTTAAAAGCAGATACATTGCTGCTATCAAAATCTTTCATGATTTATTATTCTCCTTTCTTAGATGATGTGTTTCTCGCCCAGAATGCCGGCAAGCTTATCACATGTTTCCTTACCAGCGCCCTCGAGCATCTGGCCAGCGCCCTTCTGCGGCGGTGTGAAGGAAATAAGAATGTTGGTCGGAGAACCTGCAAGACCGATCTTTGTGAGGTCGATGAGCGGGTTGTCTTTCAGTGTATTGAAATCAAATACATCCATCGGCTTGTCATAGGTCTCATAGATGCCTGCTACGCTCATGTAACGCGGCTCGTTGAGCTCCTTGATGCAGGTGATCATGCAAGGTGTCTGAACCTTGATGGTCATGTAGCCATCCTCAAGTGCACGCTGTACTGTGAGGGTGTCGCCGTCTTTGTGGATTTCCTGTGCATATGTGATCTGCGGGATACCAAGTTTTTCAGCCATCTGCGGGCCGACCTGAGCGGTATCACCATCGATAGCCTGACGGCCGCAGAATACGACATCGTCTTTCTCAAGACCGATGTGGTCGATTGCAGCTGCAAGGATCTGGGATGTAGCATATGTATCGGATCCGCCGAACTCACGGCCGGAAACGAGGACTGCACGGTCTGCGCCGCGTGCCATGATCTCACGAAGCATGCCTTCTGCTGGCGGCGGGCCCATTGTTACGACGATAACTTCTGCGCCTGTCTCGTCCTTCAGTGCGAGAGCAGCCTCAACGGCATTCAGGTCATCCGGGTTTGTGATTGTCTGCATGGAAGCACGATCAAGTGTTCCGTCAGGCTTAACCGCAATTTTGCCGGAGGTATCAGGAACCTGTTTTACACAAACTATAATTTTCATAATCTGAATCTCCTCCTTATCTCAGAATATTGCCGGAAATAACGACGCGCTGGATCTCGGAAGTACCTTCGTAAATCTGAGTGATCTTAGCATCACGCATCATACGCTCTACCGGATAATCCTTAGTATATCCATATCCACCAAGCATCTGGACACAGTCAGTTGTGGTCTTCATAGCGAGCTCGGAGCAATGCAGTTTTGCAACAGCAGCTTCCAGAGTAAAGCGGGCGCCGGACATCTTTGTCAGAGCAGCCTTGTAGATCAGAAGGCGGCCTGCCTCGATGCCAACATACATATCAGCAAACTTGAACTGTGTGTTCTGGAATTTGGAGATCGGACGTCCAAACTGGATACGGCTCTTTGTGAAGTCCATAGCCTCAGCCATAGCACCCTCAGCAATACCAAGAGCCTGAGCAGCGATACCGATACGGCCGCCGTCCAGTGTGTTCATAGCGATATTGAAGCCTTTGCCCTCAACACCAAGGAGGTTTTCCTTCGGAACGATGCAGTCTGTGAAGACGATTTCTGCTGTCGGTGATCCGTGCAGACCCATCTTGACTTCGTGCTTACCAACGGAGAATCCCGGGAAGGAACTCTCAACGATGAATGCGGAGATGCCCTTCGTTCCCTTGGACGGATCGGTCATTGCGAAAACGACGAATACGTCAGCAACATAACCGTTTGTGATGAAGATCTTAGCGCCGTTCAGGACATAGTGATCGCCGTCAAGAACAGCTGTTGTGGTTCCCTTGGAAGCGTCAGATCCGGCATTCGGCTCTGTCAGGCAGAATGCGCCGACCTTATGGCCTTCTGTCAGCATACGCAGATATTTCTGTTTCTGCTCTTCTGTACCGAAATTGAGGATCGGTCCGCAGCAGAGGCCGTTGTGTGTAGCAACAATGTCGCCGGTAGAAGCGCACTGCTTTGACAGTTCTTCAACAGCAAGAGCTGCTGCGAGATCATCTGCGCCTGCGCCGCCGTACTCTTTCGGTACGACCATGCCCATAACTCCATAGCGGAAGAGCTTTTCGATGTTCTCAGCAGGATACTCTGTGTTCAGATCTGTGTCGGCTGCGATCGGTTTGACTTCGTTTTCGGTGAAGTCGCGAACCATCTTCTGAACCAGCGCCTGTTCACGGGATAACTTCAGTTCCATATCAATACCTCCTTAAGTATAATGCCTTTACCGCGCAAGATTACGCAAAAAGAGCGCAATTCGCCCGGTTAGCGTCCTTAAAATATCTTACTATAAAAAATGAGGGAATGCAATGTGGTTTTATTGCTTTCCCCCAATGAAAATGTAGAAATATTGCCGTTTTTCGTGAAGTTCTACTGATGAATCTGATTCACTATCTGCGTTCTCCTGCAGAAGACACCCGGCATCGGTCATGAGAAGGAAGCGCAGCGCCGTATGATCCCGGGTGCAGCAGATGTGATTGAATTATTGCCCGGTCCGCAGCTGCAGCAGCCGCATGGAATTCAGAATACACAGAACTGCGACGCCGACATCCGCGAATACCGCAGCCCACATGCCTGCCATACCCAGTGCGCCAAGTACGAGAATCAGGCATTTGACAAACAGTGCAAAGACAATGTTCTGTTTTGAGATGCCGACAGTCCGCCGCGCGACATGGATTACTTCCGGAATGCGGCCGAGATTGTCGTCCATGATAACGACATCGGCAGCCTCAATTGCGGCATCGGAGCCCATGGAACCCATCGCGATTCCGATGTCCGCGCGGGAGAGTACCGGCGCGTCGTTGATGCCGTCGCCGATAAAGGCCAGTTTTTTCTTTGTATCCCGGGCGTGACTGCTTTTTTCTGAAGCACCGGGCTGCAGGATCTGCAGCAGTTCCTCAACTTTTGAAACCTTATCCTGCGGGAGCAGTTCAGCAAAAACTGTATCAATACCCAGCTGATCCGCCACGGCACGTCCGACGACTTCATTGTCTCCGGTCAGCATAACCACCTCGCGGACGCCGTTTTGTTTCATGGCGGCAATCGCCTCGCCGGCCTCCGGCTTCACTTCGTCACCGATCAGAATGGCACCCAGATAGGTTCTGTCCAGTGCGATGTGTACAATTGTTGCGGCGGCGTTCAGATCTGTAATATGATCCGAAATCGCAATGCCGTTTGCTTCCATGAGGCGTGTATTGCCGGCAAGGATGATCCCGGCTTTTTCTGTGGTTATTTTTGTAACCCCGGCGGCATCTGATCTGGCAGATACGGTTTCCGGACTGTCGGAATCGCGTTGGATCGCGGCAATGATCCCCTGGCCGGAAATATTACGTACTTCCTTTACGCGGGAAAGATCGGGCTCAGCCGGAACAGTACGCCGGTATGCTTCCAGAATCGACAGCGCAATCGGGTGCGTGGACATCCCTTCGGCGAGCACTGCGGCATGAAGGATATCCGCAGTTCCGATGCCTGCATCTGCCGGTATGATCTCCAGCACTTCGAATTGTCCCTTCGTCAGTGTGCCCGTCTTGTCTGAGACAACCATATCAAGCTGTGAGAGAAGTTCCAGATAGTTGGAACCTTTCACAAGGACGCCCGCCCTGGAAGCCGCGCCGATTCCTCCAAAAAAGGCCAGTGGAACAGAAATAACCAGTGCGCAGGGACAGGAGATTACAAGAAATGTGCAGGCGCGGATGATCCAGTCTGCCCAGTTTCCCATAAACAGCGGCGGAATGAGAGCCAGAATCAGCGCGCCGATCACGACAATCGGCGTATAATAACGCGCAAACCGCGTAATGAAATTCTCGGTTCTGGACTTTTTCTCAGAAGCGGTTTCAACCAGTTCCAGAATTTTCGCAACGGTGGAGTCATCGTAAAGCTTTGTCGCCCGCATGCGCAGAAGCGTATCTCCGTTAATGCAGCCGGAGATCAGATCAGATCCGGCGTGTACGCTGCGCGGAACCGATTCACCGGTCAGCGCTGCTGTGTTAATCATGCCGTCGCCTTCCAGAACAACACCGTCCACCGGGATCTTTTCGCCGGGCTTAATCACGAGGATATCATCGATTTCCACATCATCAGGATCAACGGTTTCAATACTGCCGTCATCCTGTTCGACATTCGCATATTCCGGCGCAATATCCATCAGATCGCGGATAGACTGCCGGGACTTTCCGACTGCGTATCCCTGGAAAAATTCACCGATCTGGTAGAAAAGCATGACCGCTACAGCTTCCGAGTTCTCCCGGGTGGCAAACGCACCGATCGTGGCAATCGTCATCAGAAAGGACTCGTCAAACACCTGCCGGTTTTTGATGCCGAGCAGGGCCTTGCGCAGCACCGGCCAGCCAACAATAAAATAAGGAACAAGATACACTGCCAGTGCAGAATACCATCTGTCAAAGACAGCCGGGATGTGCACAAGGTGTTCCAGAATCAGCAGAAGCGCATAAATCGCGCCGGCAGTCAGGATATTCCGTAATTCTCTTTTCTGCTTTTTTGTCATGGCAGTTACCTCTAATGTCTGCAAGGGGGGTGTTAGGTGCCTTAAACGCATGCAAAAATAATTTGTATAAAGATTGTGCACGCTTTTCGACATCTGCGAGACGTGCTGTTTTCTCTCTTTTCAAGAAACCGCATGCCTCAAATCTCATGCCAGGCATGCATTTCTTCCCGTGTTTAGGAAACCGCATGCCTCATGACTCGTGCCAGGCATGCAGATCTTCCCGGATTTAGGAAA